>NZ_PCOT01000024.1 GCF_002979415.1 Microbacterium sp. MYb72
GGGGCGAGCGGGCCGGACGACCGTGATCTCGACGTCGGGGGCCCCGGCGGGGCCGGGGATGATGCGGTCTTCCCAGGAGACGGCGCGGCCGGCGGCCTGCACGCTCATGGGCGGGATGATCGTGGCGAAGTGGTCGCGGTTCGCGTGGATGGTGTCCGCGCGCAGCGGGATGATCTCGACGAGGTCGACGAACGCGTCGAGTCCGGCGACGAGCTCGGGGTCGTAGGGGACGGGGATGCTCATCGGGCGGCCCCCCACGTGCGGCGGAGCCACGACGACCGGGCCGACAGAGCCGCCCTGGTGATCTCGGCATCCGGCATGTACATGTCGAAGCCGTGCGCTCCGCCGCCCCACACGTGCAGCTCGGCCTGGCCGCCGGTCGCCCAGATGCGCAGCGCGTACTCGGTGTCCTCGTCGCGGAAGGCCTCGGCCTCGCCGACCTCGATGAACGCGGGAGGGAGGCCTGTGAGATCGGCGGCGCGGGACGGAGCGGCGTAGGCGGGGGCGTCCGCGCTGAAGGCGAGCTCGTCGCCCAGCACGCACGACCACGCGAGCAGGTTCATCTCGCGCTGCCACGTGCCGATGCCGTCGTACTGCCGGCTCGCCACCGTGGTGTTCGTGTTGTCGATCATGGGGCACAGCAGCAGCTGCCCCGCCATGACGGGGCCACCGCGGTCGCGGGCCATGAGCGCCACGGCGGCCGTGAGTCCGCCGCCGGCGCTGCCGCCGCCGACGATGATGCGCGCGGGGTCGATGCCGAGCTCCTCGGCTCTGGCGTGCGTCCACACGAACGCGGCGTAGCAGTCCTCGACGCCCGCGGGGAACGGATCCTCCGGAGCCAGGCGGTACTCGACGTTGACGGCGACGACCCTGTGCCCCTCGACGATGTCGACGACGCGCGCGGTCTCCCACGAGCGATGCCCCACGATCATGCCGCCGCCGTGGATGTTCACGAATCCGGGCAGCACCTCGCCCTCGCTGCCCCGTGGGCGGAAGACGGTGATCTCGATGTCGGGGGCGCCGGCGGGGCCGGGGATGATCCTGTCCTCCCAGACGATCGCACGTCCGGCGATCACCGCGTCGGGGCCGGGGAACATCCGATCGGTGTCCGTCCGGGGCAGGGTGTCGCGGGTCAGCGGAGGCTGAGGGTTCTTCGCGAGCTCGTCGAGCACGGCCTGCACCTCGGGGTCGAAGGGCACGGGGGCGACGGTCGGGCGTCCGGCGGCGGTGGCGGTCATTCTCTCTCCTGGGGTCGTTGGGGATGGGCGTTTCGTCTCGTCGCTAGCGCTCCTCGCTCAACGACCGAGAGCTCCTGCCCCGGTCGTCGAGCGAGCGCAGCGAGACGAAACGATGCGGCGCGCACGGCATCGGCTACGGGCCCTCGGGGTCGACGACGCCGCGATCGGCCCAGAACGGCTCGACCAGGCGACGCAGCTCGGCAGCGCCCACGCGCTCGACGAGATCGGCGGCGTCGAGGTTGGCGCGCAGCTGCTCGACGCTCGACGCGCCGAACAGGGTCGTGGTGAGCGCCGGGTGGGTGAGCGTGAACCCGATGCCCAGCTGCGCCGGCGTGACGCCGAGCGACGAGGCGACCTCGGTGAACGCGGGCACGTCGGCGATGATGCGCGCCCGGATGTCGCCGGGGTCGCGGCCGATCTGGCGACCGCCGTCGACCTTCCCGGCGAGCACGCCGCCCTCCAGGCAGTCCGACGCCTGCAGGGTCAGACCCTGCTCCCACAGGCGTGCGAACGGTTCGCCGTCGGGGATCGAGCGCCGTGACACGCTGTACTTCAGCTGCGCGATCCGGGGGCCGGCGACCCCCTCGGCGGCCGCGATGTCGATCAGGGTCTGGATGCTCGTCGCCGACCAGTTGTTCACACCCCAGGCCCGGATGAGCCCGGCATCCGTCAGCCGCGCCAGGTCGAGCACGAGGTCGCGCAGCTCCAGGTCGTCGCGGCGGAGGTCGCCGAGGATCACGAGGTCGGCGTGCTCCACCCCGACCCGCATGAGCGCGTTCTCGAGCTGCGGACGGAACCCGTCGGCGCCGAAGGCCTCGAGCCACAGCTTCGACGACAGCAGCCACTCGTCGCGGCGGAGGCCGGCCGCGCGCACCATGCCGGCGAAGATCACGTCGGTGAACACCGGGGGCGAGCCGGGTGCGGAGTACACGCCAACGTCGAACAGGTTCACGCCGCGATCCACCGCTTCGCGCAGCATGCCGACGGCATCCGCGAAGTCCATGCGGTCGTAGGTGTGCCAGGAGCCGAGCGAGAACAGGGAGGAGCGGATGCCGCTGCGTCCGATCTCGCGGAGGGGGAGCGTCGTGGTCATGGGGTCCTCACCGTCTCGGATCGATGACGGCCTTGACCTCATCGAGCTGGTGCATGTGCGCGATCTTGTCCGAGGCCTTGGCGAGGCCGACCGGTGGGCTGAACAGGTCGTCCCACGGGTAGCGGTCGGCGAAGGACTCGAAGAAGCCGATCGCACGGGAGTAGTCGGAGATGTCGCCGTTGAGCGAGCCGACCAGGGTGAGCTCCTTGCCCATGACGGTGCTGAGCGCGAAGCCGTCGCCGGCGGGGCCGGTGGATCCGACGATCACGACGGTGCCGCGCTGGGCGGCCATCCCGACGGCGTCCGGCCCGACGCTCGGCGCCCCGGCGACGTCGAAGACGACGTCGGCCCCGCGGCCATCGGTGAGCTCGAGGACCTGTTCGACCACGGGGCCGTCGCGGAAGTCGACCACCGCATCCGCTCCGAACCGTGCCGCGAGCTCGAGGCGCGACGCCGGGGCGCCCACCGTGATCACGCGACCCGCTCCGGCGATCTTCGCGACCGCCGTGGCGAAGATGCCCAGCGCACCAGAGCCCTGCACGACGACCGTCGAGCCGGGGCGGATCCGCCCTGCGCGCTCGAACGCCCGCAGCACGGTCTTCGCCGCGCAGCCGGCCATCGACGCCCAGGTGTCCTTCACGGATGCCGGGAGCAGCAGTTTCGCAGCCCCCGGGGTGACGTAGGCGTACTCGGAGAGGCCGGCCGTGGCGAACGGGTGCACGTCGGCGCGTTGGAGGAAGCCGTAGCCGCGGCGCGAGCAGGCGACGGGTTCGCGCAGCACGACGCAGCCGTAGCACTCGCCGCACGTCGACTCCGACCAGCCGATGCGGTCGCCGGGGGAGAGGGGGCGCCCGAGAGCGTCCTTCGTGTCTGGGCCGGTGGCGACGACCTCGCCCACCATCTCGTGCCCGAGCACCATCGGGAGCATGCCGGGGAACGTCATCCGGCCCTCCCAGATCTCGATGTCGGTGCCGCACAGGGTCGTGCAGGAGATGCGCACGAGGGCGGCCCCCGGCTCGACGTCCTGGGGGAGGGGCAGGTCCTGCAGCGTGAGCGGCTCGCCGTGTGCGGTGAGCACGGCGGCGCGGGTCGTGGTGGGGAGCGTCATGGAGTGTCCTCTCAGACCAGGAGCTGTCCGCCGTCGACGGCGACGGAGACCCCGGTGATGTGGCTGGCGGCGTCGCTCGCGAGGAACAGCACGAGCGGCGTGATCTGGTCGACCTCGGCGATCGTGCCGAGCGGGATGCGCGACTCCCAGGCCTCACGGGCCTGCGGGTCGGAGGCGAAGGCGGCCGTGAGCGGCGTGAGCACGGGGCCCGGGGCGACCGCGTTGACGCGCACCCCGGACGGGGCCAGCTCGATCGCGGCCGTGCGGGTGAGGGCGTCGACCGCGGCCTTGGTCGCCTCGTAGTGTCCGAGACCGGGGGTGGGCTGGCGTGCCCCGATCGACGAGATGTTCACGATCGTGCCGTGGCCGGCCTCGGCGAGCAGCGCTCCGAAGACCCGGAGCATGAGGAACGTCCCGCGGACGTTCACGCGCAGGGCGGCGTCGACCACGTCGACGGGAACCTCCTGCAGCGTGCCCCCTCCCGCCACGATCCCGGCGTTGTTCACGAGCACGTCGAGGCCCCCGGTCGTGCCGATCCTCTCGGCAGCGGCGCGCACGGACGCCTCGTCGCCGATGTCGAGGGCGAGCGCGGTCGCTCCGATCTCCGCGGCGACGGCGGAGGCGGCCTCCGCGTTCACATCGCCGATGAAGACGTCGGCGCCCTCCGCGCGGAAGGCGGCGGCGATGCCGCGGCCGAGACCGGAGGCGCCTCCGGTGACCAGGACTCTGCGGGCGGTGGATTCGGTCATGCTCGTCCTCACTGACGCTTCTCTGACGGGGGTGTCTCCGTTATATTCTACAAACATAGAAAAACACAACCCCGAGTCGTGCACGCCGAAGGAGCCTTCATGCCCATTCCGACATATCCCCGCATGCCGCTGCAGCGCGGGGGGGCGCCGGTGCCCCCGCTCGCCCTCGGATCGTGGAACACCTGGGACAGGATGCCGCAGGCCGAGGCGGTCGAGCTGATCGGCCGAGCCGTCGAGCTCGACGCTGGCCTCTTCGACGTCGCGTACTACAACATGGGTCCGCACGCGGAGAACTCGACGACCGACGTCCTCTTCGGGCGGGCGCTGCGGGAGAGCGGCGTGGATCGCTCCGACATCGTGCTGTGCGGAAAGCTGTGGCTGTGGGACTGGCCGCACCAGGGCTTCCGCGCGCAGCTCGCCGAGTCGCTCGACAGGGCGGGTCTCGACCGCTTCGACACCCTCGTGGTGGGGGATTACCTGGACGCCCCCGACGTCCCGCGCCTCGTCGCCGACGTGAACGAGCTCATCGATCAGGGGCTCGTCGGCTCATGGGGCATCAACAACTGGCGCATCGAGCACACGCGCCAGGCCCTCGCCGACGCCGCGGCCCGGGGGCTCGCCGGGCCCGTGTTCGCACAGCTCAAGTACGGCATCGCGCGTCGGGCGATGGCCGAGGGCGGCGCCTACGGGCCGCTCTTCGCCGACGGCACGCTCACGCTGCAGGCGTCCGACGTGTTCGAGGGCGGGATCCTCGCCACCGGTCGCACTCCGCAGCGCAAGATCGGCGCCGACGTCGGCGGCATCCGTGAGCGGATCGCCGCCGTCTATCCCGAGGTCGCGCGGGTCGCGGCGGACTTCGGGGTCACCCCGGCCTCCCTCGGCATCGCGTTCTGCCTGTCGAACCCCGCGACCGCGAACGTGCTCTTCGGCGCCTCGCGCGTCGAGCAGCTCGAGCAGAACCACGCGGCTCTCGCCCTCGCGCGCGACCACGGACCCGAGGTGCGTGCGGCGCTCGCGGACTGCTGGGTCGATCGCGAGGTGCGCGCAGACGGGGCCTGGTGAGAGGGGGCTACGCCTCGCGCTTGTGGGCGAGGGCGAGTGCGCGCTCGAAGGTGGAGGTGAGGACGCGCAGCCTGTCGACCCGGTAGTCCTCGTCGGGATCCAGTTCGTCGATGTACTCGTCCCAGACGCGCAGGTAGCGGTCGCGCCAGGTCTCGATCGTTGTGCTGGCGGGGAACGTGGCCCCCACGCGTCCGGCGGAGCCCAGGTCCGTCAGGAGCTCGAGCCAGGCGGGCACCATGCTCCCTCCCCACTCGTCCGGCTCCAGTGCGGTGTCATCGTCCTCATCAGCGAACTGCTCCGAGATCTTCGCGATGAGGTCGTCGGTGATCTCGCCCAGTCCATCGGCGGCCGTGTCGTCTTCGAAGTTCCCTGGTCCCCACGTGCCCACGTCGTGGCTCCTCTCCTGCCGGTTGCGATCAGGTTCATTCAATCAGGAGACCGCAGGAATCGCCCTCCGAGACGTCAGTGTCCTCCGCCGAACTCGATCAGCCCCACGCCGATCGCGATCAGGGCGACGCCGATTCCCATCAGGAGCGAGAAGTGGTCCTTGAAGATCACGCGGCCGAGGACGGCGGTGACGGCGACCCCCGCAGCGGCCCATACGCCGTAGGCGACGCCGACGGGCATGCCCATCGCGAGGATCGCGCCGAGGAGGCTGAACGCGGCGAGGTATCCGACGACGATCACGGGGATCCAGCGCTTGCGCCGCAGGCCCTCCGAGGCGCGGAGGCTCAGGGTCGCGGTGACCTCGCTGGCGATCGCGAGCGCGAGCAGCACCCAGGTCACGACGAGACCTCCGCGGTGTGACCGGCGCGAGAGCCGAGCTCCACGAGCAGCACCCCGGCCACGATCACGCCGACGCCGACGATCTGCACGGGGCCGAGCAGTTCGCCGAACAGAACGGCGCCCAGGATGGCGGTCAGCACGACGCCGATCGCCGACCAGATGCCGTAGGCGACGCCGACCGGCATCCCTCGGTCGAGGACGACCGACAGCAGCCAGAGCGACCCGGAGTATCCGATGACGACCAGGATCAGCCACAGAGGGTGCGCGAACCCCTCGGCGGCGCGCAGCGAGAGCGTCGCCGTCACCTCGAGGGCGATCGCGAGGAGGAGCGGCGGCCAGGCCGACGGTCGGGGGCGGTCTGTCATCGAGTGCCTTTCGTGGAGGGTTCGTGGGGAGGAACGCGGGGGATGCTCGCACGATTCCCTGTCCGGCAGATGAACTCCTGCGCTCCTGGGCAAGCCTGGCGCGCCCGGCGACATGTCAGGGCGCCCGCGTCGCGAAATCGCCCCTTGCGCTCTTTTTCCACGCATGTAGACTAACCAGCACGACACATCGAAGTGGCGTCGGATCCGGCTCCCCGGCTAGAGGCCCTTCGTACCTTCTTCACCACTCCCTGCACCCGAGAGAAGGAACCATGAAACGACTGCCCCTCGCGCTCGCCGCGGCCGTGGCCGCGACCCTCGCGCTCACCAGCTGCAGCGGCGGAACCTCACCCGCACCGTCCGGCGACAGCGGCGCCGCCGGACCAGACGCGCTGAACATCGGGAACTTCCTCGATGTCACCTCGTGGGATCCGTCGCTGGCCGACATCGGCTTCGACGGCCCCTACCTGTCCGCCGTCTACGACGCCCTCATCGCCCTCGACGCCGACGGGAACCCGATCCCGTCGCTCGCCACCGACTGGACCGTCGCCGACGACGACATGAGCATCGACCTCGACATCCGCACGGACGCGACGTTCAGCGACGGCACCCCGGTGGACGTGGAAGCCGTCATCAAGAGCCTCGACTACCTCAAGGCGGGCGCGAGATCGGGGGAGGCCTACGTCAACGTCGCCTCCTTCGAGAAGGTCGACGACGACACCCTCACCATCAACCTCACCCAGCGCGACGACACGATCCTCTACTTCATGGGGCTCGGGCGGAGCTACGTGGCATCGCCGGCCGCGATCGACGCCGGCACGCTGGGCAAGGAGCCCGTCGGATCGGGACCGTACACGCTCGACAGCACGACGAGCGTCGCCGGGGCCGAGTACCACTTCACGAAGGTGGCCGACCACTGGGACGCCAAGACCTACCCGTTCTCCGAGCTCGCGATCTTCCCGATCATGGACGCCACCGCTCGTCACAACGCGATGCTGAGCGGTCAGATCAACGTGCAGTACGGCGACGTCGCGAACCAGGCGCAGGCCGACGAGCAGGGCTGGAACACGGCATCCCGCGTGTCCGGCTGGGCCGGCCTCGTGATCACCGATCACACCGGCGCCAAGAGCGAGCCCCTCGGCAAGCTCGAGGTCCGCCAGGCGCTCAACTACGCGTTCGACGGCGCTGCGATCCTCGGAGCCGTCGGCAGCGGTGCCGGGGTCGCGACGAACCAGGTGTTCCCCGACGGCGGAGACATCAACGACCCCGCGCTCAACGACACCTACGAGTACAACATGGACAAGGCGAAGGCCCTCCTCGCCGACGCGGGCTACCCCGACGGCTTCTCGATCTCGATGCCGATGTCGCCGATCTTCGAGCAGTGGAAGCCTGCGGCGGAGCAGGCTCTCACCGAGCTCGGCGTGAAGGTCACGTGGGACAACATGCAGATGCCGGATTACCAGCTGAACGCCCCGAACTACCCGATGTTCATCTCGTTCCTCGCGATGGACGGCAACCAGCTCGCCACCGTGGCCCGCCAGGTGACCAGCGTGCAGTGGTTCAACCCCGCACCGGACTACGCCGACAACGAGGTGCTCGCGCCCCTCGTGGAGAAGGTGCAGACGGAGCGCGGCGACGCCCAGACCGCCGCGGTCAAGGAGCTGAACAAGGGCCTGGTCGACCAGGCGTGGTGGTCGGTCTGGTACCAGGCGAACAACACGTACTACAGCGCCCCCGGCATCACGCTCCAGCCGGTCGTCGGGATGATGTTCCCGACGCTGCGGTACATCACCAAGGGCTGACGCCCTCATGCCCGGTCGTTGAGCGATCGAGGGCGAGCAGCGTTTCGTCTCCTCGCTGCGCTCGTCGCTCAACGACCGGATGCCGATCGATCCCCCTCCGACCCCCGAGAGGTCCCCATGCTCCTGTTCACGGCGAAGCGCGTGCTGTCAGGCATCCTGCTGCTGGTCGCGGTGTCGATCGGCACGTTCTTCCTCGCCCACCTGGCGATCAGCGATCCCACCGCCGCCCTGCTCGGCACCACGGCGAGCCCGGCGCAGCAGGAGGCGCTGGCGCAGAAGATCGGCCTGGACCGGCCCCTGCTCGTGCAGTTCTGGGACTGGCTGTCGCACGCGGTGCTGCTCGACTTCGGCACCTCCTGGCGCAACTTCCAGCCGGTCGGCGCGCAGCTGGCCATCAAGGTCCCGGTGACCCTGTCGGTCGTGACCTTCGCGACCCTGATCACCGCGGTCGTCGGCGTCGTGTTCGGCATGATCACGGGTCTCCGCCCTGGCACCTGGTTCGACCGGGTCATCAAGGGCGTCTCGGTCGTCCTCTTCGCCCTCCCCGGATTCTGGATCAGCCTCGTGCTGGTGATGTGGTTCGCCGTGCAGCTGAAGTGGTTCCCTGCCGTGGGCTACGTGACGCCGACCCAGTCGGTCGACGGGTGGCTGCGGTCCATCACGCTCCCCGCGATCTCGCTCGCCCTGGGCGGCATCGTCGCGGTGTCCGAGCAGCTGCGCAACGCGGTGATCGCCCAGACCCGCCAGGACTGGGTGCGCACGCTCCGCAGCCGCGGACTCTCGCCGGCGCGGGTGAACCTGCACATCCTGCGCAACGCCTCTCCGTCGGCGCTCACCGTCATCGCGCTCATGTTCGTCGGCCTGCTCTCGGGGGCGATCGTCGTCGAGCAGATCTTCAGCCTTCCCGGACTCGGTCAGCTCACCAACCAGTCCTCGCAGAACGGCGACATCCCGATGCTCCTCGGCATCACGGTCATCTCGATCGTCTTCGTCATCCTGATCAACCTCCTGCTCGACCTCGTGCTCGGCTGGATCAACCCGAAGGTGCGCGTCGCATGACAACGACCGACATCCGCGTAGCGTTCGACCGCGCCGCCCAGAAGCGCCGGTCGAGTCTGTTCCGCCGCTTCCTGAGGCATCCGGGCGGCTACATCCCGCTCGCGATCTTCCTCCTCATCGTGCTCGTCGGCGTGTTCGCGCCGCTGCTCGCGCCGATGGACCCGAACCTCGTCGACCTCGCCGCGGCCAAGGCGCCCCCCGGGCCGGAGCACCTGCTCGGCGGGGACTCCACCGGACGCGACATCCTGAGCCGGTTGATCTACGGAACCCGCACCACGATCTGGGGTGCGCTCATCACGATCGTCGTCGCCCTCGTGATCGGCGTGCCGTCGGGCGTCGCCGCCGGCTACTTCGGCGGCGTGCTCGACCGGGTGGCGACGTGGATCAGCGATGCTCTGCAGTCGATCCCGGGCATGATCATCCTCCTCGTCGTGGCCGCGGGCAGCCGCAACAACTTCGAGGTCCTGATGGCGACGGTCGGCGTCTTCATGGTGCCCGGCTACTTCCGCATCTCGCGGTCGCAGACCCTCGCCGTGCGCGGGGAGACCTACATCGACGCGGCCAGAGTCTCCGGCCTCTCCGACGGGCGCATCATCTTCCGCCACGTGATCAAGGCCGTGTACCCGCCCGTCATCATCCAGACCGCCCTGACCGCGGGCATCGCGATGGGCATGCAGGCCGGCCTGCAGTTCCTCGGCATCGGCGACTCGAACGTCCCCAGCTGGGGAGCCATGATGCTCGAGGGCTTCCGTCTCATGCTCACCTATCCGCTCATGCTGCTGTGGCCGTCGACGGCGCTCGGCGTGACGATCGCGGTGCTCGCGATCATGGGATCGACGCTCGCCGAGCTCGTGCAGGTCCGCACCCCCCGGGTGGCGAGGCGCAGAGCGGATGCCGCGGCGCGCCCCTCCACGCCGGCCACCGGAACCGCACGTCACCAGGCGGCCGAATCCGCGCTGCGCGTCGAGAACCTGCGCGTCGTGCACGCGACGCCGACCGGCGAGACCGAGGTCGTGCACGGCGTGACGCTCGACGTCGCCCCCGGCGAGGTCGTCGGGATCGTCGGCGAGTCCGGCTCGGGCAAGTCGCAGACGGTGTTCTCCGTGCTGGACCTGCTGCCGTCGACCGGTCGGGCGGAGGCCGATGCGATCTGGATCGGCGGCGAGGACGTCAGCCATGCGACGGCGACACAGCGTCAGGCGCTGCTCGGCCGCGAGATCGGCTACGTGCCGCAGGAGCCGATGAGCAACCTCGACCCCTCGTACACGATCGGCCACCAGCTCGTCGAGCCGCTGCGCCGCACCCACGGCCTGAGCAGGGCGGCGGCGAAGGAGCGGGCCACGGCCATGCTCATCAGGGTCGGCCTCACCGATCCCGACCGGGTCATGCGCAGCTATCCGCATCAGGTCTCCGGTGGCATGGCGCAGCGCGTGCTCATCGCCGGCGCGATCGCAGGCAAGCCCTCGCTCCTCGTGGCCGACGAGCCGACCACCGCGCTCGACGTGACGGTGCAGGCAGAGGTGCTCGAGCTGCTGCGCGAACTGCAGGCCGAGTACGGCATGGCGCTGCTGATCGTGACCCACAACTTCGGTGTCGTCGCCGACATCTGCGATCGGGTGATCGTGATGCGCGGGGGTGACATCGTCGAGTCCGGTCAGGTCGACGATCTGTTCGCGCATCCGGCCGAGGAGTACACGCGGGAGCTGATCGCCGCATCCCTCGACGACGCGGAGGGGCGCGCGGCGCTCGACGCCGCACGCATCACGGAGGTGTCCGCATGACTCCGCAGCATCCGTCCTCCGGAATTCGGACGCTCGCGCGTTTCTCGGAGAGTTCGGCCGGGATCGTCCGAGATTCCCGCATGCGTCCGAAATTCGGATCCCCGGAGGTGTCCGCATGAGCGCTCTGCTCGAAGTGAACGATCTCGTCGTCGAGTACGGCCGAGGGCGCAGCGCCTTCCGCGCCCTGCACGGCGTATCCCTCGACATCGCTCCGGGGGAGTGCCTGGGGCTCGTGGGGGAGTCCGGATCGGGCAAGTCCACGCTCGGCAAGGCGATCCTGGGGCTCGCCCCGGTGACCTCGGGGAGCATCCGCTTCGACGGCCGCGAGATCGGCGGACTCGGAGGGCGCGGTCGCCGCGCGCTGGCCGACGACATCCAGGTCGTCTTCCAGGACCCGTACGGCTCGCTCAACCCGGCGATGACGATCGGCGACATCCTCGCCGAGCCCCTGCTCACGACCGGGATCGGCGCGAGCGGGGCGGCGGCGAAGGTGCGCGAGATGCTCGACCGCGTGCGGCTGCCGAGCACGGCGATGGAACGCTACCCGAGCGAGTTCTCCGGCGGGCAGCGGCAGCGCGTCGCGATCGCCAGGGCGCTCGTGCGCGGCCCGCGGCTGATCGTGTGCGATGAGCCGGTGAGCGCGCTCGACCTCACCACCCAGGCGACGATCCTCGACCTGTTCATCGAACTGCAGCGCGACACGGGCGTCGCCTACCTCTTCGTGTCGCACGACCTCGGCGTGGTGCGTCGCGTCTGTCACCGCGTCGCCGTGATGTACCGCGGCGAGCTCGTGGAGATCGGCGAGGGCGAGCAGGTCACGCGTCACCCGCAGCATCCGTACTCCGAGCGTCTGCGGCTGGCGTCGCCGGTCGCCGACCCCGCCGCGCAGCGCGAACGGCGTGCCCGATGGCTGGCTCTCCGGGAGGTGCGCGATGCGGCTGTACGGTAGCACCAGGCTGAAAGGACGCCATGCCGAAGATCATCGATCACGACCAGCGTCGGCGGGACATCGTCGAGGTGGCGAAGAGCATCATTCTCAAGGGGGGCTTCGAGGCTGCCACCATGCGCAGCATCGCCGCGGAGGCGGGCTTCGCGAATGGGGCGCTGAAGCACTACTTCCCCGGCAAGGAGAGCATCGTCGCGGCGACGTTCGAGACGATCCTGCAGCAGATGGCCGAGGGAGTGGCCGCAGACACCGCGGAGTCGGCGTCGGCGGAGGACGCGCTGCGCGGGTGGCTGGAGGCGACGATCCCTCGGGATGCGGAGCAGATCGCGGCCGGTCGGGTGCTGCTCGCGCTGTGGGAGTACGCGATGTCGAACGAGTCGCTGGCGGAGCTGTACCGCAGCCACCTCGCGAACTGGCGCACCTCGTTGATCGCCCGCATGGAGGCGGCGCGCGACGAGGGGGCGATCCGGGAGCAGGACTACACGGCCGCGGCGAACGAGTACATCTCCGTCGCCGTCGGCGCGACCGTCATCAACCTCATGTACCCCGACGGCGACCGGGTCGCCGACTACCAGGCCTACATCGACCAGTTCCTGGCGCGGTTGCGCTAGTCGGAGCGCACGCCGTTCCGACGGCGGCGACGCGCCTGATCCGAGAGGACGGCGCGCCGTGACTCCTTCCCTTTCCGTTCACCGCCGCACCGGCTCTGGGCGCCCTGTGGTGTTCCTGCACGGACTCGCGTCGTCCGGAGCCCTGGACTGGCCGGATGCCGAGTGGCAGGGCGTGCTCGGCGACCGATCGGCCCTCGTCGTCGATCTGCCGGCGCACGGCTCCAGCCCGGCGTCGGGGACGGCATCGACGTCACGGGTGCTCGACGCCATCGCGTCCGCGGTGGGCGAGGAGGAGGTCGATCTCGTCGGTTACTCGCTCGGGGCACGGCTGGCGTGGGATCTCGCGCGGCATCCGTCCGTGCGGGTCCGACGGCTCGTGCTCGGCGGACTCGCCGCTGGCGAGCCCTTCGCGCTGGTGGATCTCGCGGCCGCGCGCTCGGCCCTCGACGGGGGAGCGTCTCCGGCGGATCCGCTGACCGGGATGATCCTGCACATGGTCTCCCTGCCCGGCAATCGCGCCGGCGAACTGCTCGATCTGATCGAGGGGCTGGCCGCCGAGCCGTTCACCCCCGCGAGCGGGGGCCCGACGCAGCCCGTCCTGCTGATCGGCGGCGCCGAGGACGGCATGGCCGCGGGCATCGACGACCTCGCCGCGCTGCTGCCGGATGCCGGTGCGGTCCGGGTGCCCGGCGACCATCTCGCCGCACTGCACGCGCCGGAGTTCCGCGCCGCCGTGCGCGATTTCCTCGCGGACTGACGCGTGCGGATCGCGTTCGGGGCTCTCCCCATCCTCAAATTCCTACAACTGTAGACACTCCTTGCACCTGAGCGCATCCTGCGCATCCTCACGAAAGGCACTCACCATGACGAACACCCCCGACGCCGCACGGATCCTGGACATCGCGACGGGCTACATGGCCTCGAAGCAGCTCTTCGAGGCGAGCCGCATCGGACTCTTCGCCGCCGTCGCTGACGGCGCCGACACGGTCTCCGCGATCGCAGAGCGCTGCGGCGTGAGCGAGCGCATCGCCCGCATCCTCGCGGACGCGATGGCTGCGAAGGGGCTGCTCACGCGCGCCGACGGGGTCTACGGCGTGGCGCCGGATGCCGCGGCCTACCTCACCGGGGCGGACTCGGCGATCGACCTGGCGCCCTTCCTCACGTTCCTCGGCGAGATCAGCTACCCGCACTGGCTGCAGTTCTCGCACACGGTCGACACGACCGAGCCGGGCGACCTGCAGATGGACGATGCGCGCTGGGCGACGTTCATGGCCGGCGTGATGACCTACAACGCCCTGCACGCGCAGGAGTTCGGCCGCCTGGTCGACCTCGCGGGAGCCGCGAAGGCCCTCGACTTCGGCGGCCTCTCCGCCGGCTTCGCGCTCGCGGTCATGGCGCAGAACCCTGAGCTCCACACGACGTTCGTCTACGCTCCCGGATTCGAGGGCGGCATCGCCGAGGCGATCGAAGAGGCAGGGGTCGCCGACCGGGCCGTGGTCGAGGTCGGCGACACGGCGACCTCGACGCCGCAGGGCGAGTACGACGCGGTGTTCGCGAACCACGTGATCCACCGCTTCAGCGCCGAGGAGAACGCGCAGATCTTCCGCAACCTGCGTGCCGCCGCGCGGACGGGGGCGACGTTGACGGTGCTGGACTTCTTCCTCGACGACGACGCCGAGCAGCGGGGCATCGACGCGCTGCACGCGGGCGAGTACCTCGTGATCGACGGCACGGTCGTCTACCCCGAGTCCGAGGTGCGCGGATGGCTGACGGATGCCGGATGGCAGGTGCGCGAGAAGATCGCGCTCCCCGCCAGCCCGCGCGTGCTCGTCGCCACCGCGGTGTGAGTCTTCCCCGAGAGGGGAGCTGAGCTGGTCCGAGGGGGATCAGAGAGGCGGGCGGCACGCGAGAGCGTGTCGCCCGCCGTTTTCCTGGGGCGGGTGTCGTCGTCGCTGGCGCGTCGTCTCGTCGCTGCGCTCCTCGCTCAACGGCCGGGTCTCCTTCCGGGGTCGTTGAGCGAGCGGAGCGAGTCGAAACGCGGTGAAGGGTGCGCGGCCTCAGTCGCGGACGAAGACCGTGCGTCCTTCGACGATGGTCCTGGCGACTCCGATCGATGCGAAGGCGCGGCCGGGCTCGAGGGGATCCTCGTCGAGGACGGTGAGGTCGGCGACCATTCCCGGTTCGAGTGAGCCCTTCCACTCGGCGGCGCCGTCCTGTCGCGCGGCATCCGTCGTCATCCGGCGCAGCAGCGCCGTGCGGGTCGCGATGTCGTCCGAGCCGAGCAGATCGAGTGCGGCGTCGAGGCCGAGGCGCCAGTCGGGGGAGGCGATGGGCGCGTCGCTGGTGATCGTCGTGAGCACGCCCGACGACAGCATCTCGGCGAGCGGCCACGCCGCGGCGAGGCGCTCGGGGCCCAGCTGCGCTCCCGCCCAGGAGCGCGTGTGCGCGGCGATCATCGGCTGCACGGCGAAGCCAGCGCCCACGGCGCGCAGCCGCGCGATCTGATCGTGCGTCGCGAGGTCGCCGTGCACGACGTAGTGCGGCGCCCTCGGCGGGGCGGGCAGCTCCTCGAGGACGCGCAGGAACTCCTCGATCGACCGGTCGCCCGTGGCGTGCACGGCGACCTGCAGGCCGTCGCCAGCCGCGAGCTCGATCATGCGTCGGAAGGCCGCGAGCGGATCGTCGCCGCGGGTGAGGAGGTGGCCCGTCGATCCGTCGGCGTAGGGTTCGCACACCCACGCGGTGGCCATCGGGGGGATGCCGTCGGCGAAGATCTTGACTCCGGGGATCGAGAGCCATCGCGCGTCGGTCTCCGGCGCGGGGGAGCGGATGCCGCGTTCGAAGTCCGCGAGCGTGCTCTCGCCGTCGATCGTGCCGAAGAGCCGCAGCAGGGTGACCCGTGAGGTCTGCGCGCCCTCGCGGTGCAGGGCGACGTAGGCGTCGAGCATGTCGGTGCCGAAGCATCCGGTCTCGCCGTCGTCCTCGCCGGGGCCGATGCCCGGTTCGGTGTAGCTGGTGATGCCGAGTTCGGCGAGGAGGCTCCACGCGTGCCGCAGCGCGGCGCGGCGCTCGGCGGCGGTCGACACGAGGGCGCCGGACGGCTGATGCTCCGGCGGCGTGTCGGAGAAGAAGAGGTGCGGCCAGCGGGCTCCGAGCCAGGCGGCGTGCAGGTGGGCGTCGTTGATGCCGGGGACGACGGTGCGGCCGTCGAGCTCGACGGTCGAGGGGGCTCGCAGGGCCTCGGCATCCGCGTCGAGCGCGACGATGCGTCCCCCGCGGACGGCCAGGGCGGATGCCGTCGTGCCCGCGGCGTCGAAGGTGCGGATGCGTCCACCGCGGATGATCAGATCGGCGTCGTCGCCGGCGACTGTCGTACTCATTATTCCACCAGCGTAGACGAAAAGATTCCGCAGCGCGAGAGGATTCGCGAGGGTGTGTCGGCGGCGCGTACCCTGGTATCACCCCCGAAGCTCACCCGGCAATTCCGCGCGCCGGCGACCCCTCGGCGCGCCCACACAGATGCAAGGATGCAGATGACCGACGCACAGCGCGACGACTGGACCGCCCGAGAAGAACTCGCCGAGCGGATGATCCCCCTCATCGGCGCGCTCAAGCGCGAGCACGACGTGATCACGTCTCTGCACGGGCACCGCCTGCTCGGGCTCTCGGCCACGGGCATCGTCGAGGTGCACGACCGCGTCGAGCGGCTCGGCCACGCCCCGCTCGCCCTCGACGACACGCTCGCCGTGCTGGAGGCCGTGCACGCGCTGACCCCCGGCGCTTCCTCCCTCGACGTCGCCCGTCTCGCCGAGGGGCACGCGGACAGCGGCCAGGAGCTCAGCGCCTACCTCGAAGAGGTGCTCGCCCCCGCGGTCGGCGCCGTCGCCGCAGAGCCCACCGATGTCGTGCTGTACGGCTTCGGCCGCATCGGACGCCTGCTCGCGCGCATCCTCATCGCCCACACCGGCGGCGGCAGCGGGCTCCGCCTGCGCGCCATCGTCGTGCGCCGCGGTTCGGAGAACGACCTCGTCAAGCGCGCCTCGCTGCTCCTGCACGACTCGGTGCACGGACGGTTCGCGGGCTCCGTCACGGTGGACGAGGAGGCCGAGCAGATCATCGCCAACGGCACCCGCATCCAGGTGATCTACTCCGACGACCCCGGCGCCATCGACTACACGGCGTACGGCATCCACGACGCGATCGTCGTCGACAACACCGGACGCTGGCGCGACGAGGCCGGTCTCTCGCAGCACCTGAACTCCACGGGCGTGGCACGCGTGCTGCTCACCGCACCGGGGAAGAGCCCGCTCAAGAACATCGTGCACGGCATCAACGACGGCGTCATCGACGACGCGGACCGCATCCTGTCCGCCGCATCCTGCACCACCAACGCGATCACGCCGGTGCTCGCCGCGATCGACGAGGCCTACGGCGTGGTCAAGGGGCACGTCGAGACGGTCCACTCGTTCACGAACGATCAGAACCTCATCGACAACTTCCACAAGGGCGACCGTCGAGGTCGCTCCGCCGTGCTCAACATGGTCATCACGGAGACCGGGGCCGCGAAGGCCGTCGCCAAGGCGCTGCCGCAGCTGGAGGGCAAGCTCACGGGCAGCTCCATCCGCGTTCCCACCCCCGACGTGTCGCTCGCGGTGCTCCACCTCACGATCGCGCGCCCCGCCACGAAGGACCAGGTCAACGACTACCTCCGACGCGTCTCCCTGCACTCGCGCCTGCGCCAGCAGATCGACTACGTGGAGTCGCCAGAGGTGGTCTCGACCGACTTCGTGGGCTCGCACCGCGCCGGGATCGTCGACGGCCTCGCCACGATCGCCGACGAGGACACGCTGATCCTCTACGTCTGGTACGACAACGAGTTCGGATACTCCTGCCAGGTGATCCGCGTGCTGGAGACGATGGCGGGGTCGCACCCCGTCGTGCTGCCGGCGCGCCGCACGGTGACGCTCGAGGGCTGAGCGGGCGGATGTCGGCGCCGCACGGCAGTATGGGGGCATGACGCCCAGCGCCCTGCTGTCCGAACGGCTCCGCTCCCACAGGCTCACTGCGCCCGCGCGCACCGTGACGGATGCCGCCTCGCACATGCTCGCGGTGCAGGGTCAGGAGTTCCTCGCCGGTCGGTGGGCCCTCGGCATCCGCACGAGCGG
Organism: Microbacterium sp. MYb72; assembly: GCF_002979415.1. Classification (GTDB taxonomy): domain Bacteria; phylum Actinomycetota; class Actinomycetes; order Actinomycetales; family Microbacteriaceae; genus Microbacterium; species Microbacterium natoriense. The sequence continues at coordinate 17,763 of NZ_PCOT01000024.1, forward strand.
GGCGCCCGCGCTCTCCGCGGTCGACAGGGCCTTCGCGCGCGGCGAGCTCGTGCGGTCGTGGACGATGCGGGGGACGCTGCACATCATCCCCGCCGCCGACCTGCGCTGGGTGCTCTCGGTCACCGGCGAGCGGCAGCGCAAGCAGGTCGCGGGCAGGCACCGGGAGCTCGGCATCGACGGGGAGATGCTCACCCGCGTCGGAGGGGCGCTTCGAGAGCGCCTCGCCGACGGCGGCAGAACGCGGGCGCAGCTGCTCGACGACATCGCGGCGCTGGGCATCGACCCGTCGGCGCAGCGCGGAGTGCACCTCATCGGCGCGCTGTGCGTCGACGGCGTCCTCGTGCAGGGGCCGGTCGTCGCGCGCGACGGAGCGGTCGGACGTGAGCAGCTGTTCGTGCTGGCCGACGAGCACCTGCCAGATGCCGCCGCGCCGGACGACCCGCTGGCGGAGTTCTTCGTGCGGTACATCGACGGCCACGGCCCCGCGGGCGCCGCGGACTTCGCGTGGTGGTCGGGGCTGACCCTCGGCGCGGCTCGCGAGGCGGTCGAGCGCGCCCGGCATCGTGTCACCGAGGTCGAGGAGGGGCTCTTCGTCTCCGCCGTGCGGCCGCGCCGTGGTCGCGGGGTCGATGACGCCGAGCTGCGTGCACTGCCGATGTTCGACGAGTACTACATCTCCTACGCAGACCGCACCCCTGTCGCCGATGCCGACGCCATGGCCCGCATCGGCCCAGGCAAGAACGGGATGGTGAGGGCGAGCCTGCTCGCGGGCGGGCGCATCGCCGGAGCATGGACCCACTCCGCCGCCGTGGGGCGGCACCGCGATGCGCCGATCGCCGAGCCCTTCGACGCCGCGCTCGATCCGGATGCCGTCGCCGCGGCGCTCACCCGGTACGGCGACTTCGTCGCCCGCTGACCTCTTCGCGTCGACGCGTCGTCAGGGCTCACTCGTCGGCGTGCCGCCCGAGGAAGTTGTAGACCTCGTTGTCGTCGACACCGGGGAAGGCGCCGCGGGGGAGCGGCGAGAACATGTGCGTGTGCACGCGGGCGCTCGGCCACGCCTTGCCGCTCCAGCGCTCAGCGAGGTCGGACGGGGGCCGGCGGCAGCACGCCTCGTCGGGGCAGGTCGAGACGGCGCGGTCTGCGGTCTCCCGCCCGCGCCACCAGCGCGCGTCGTCGAAAGGCACGCCGACCGTCACCGAGAACTCGCCGTCGGTCGCTGAGCCGGTCTGCGTGGAGCACCAGAACGTCCCGGAGGGGGTGTCGGTGTACTGGTGGTGCTCCGTGGTGCGGTTCTGCTGCGTGAACGCACCGCGCGCCTGGAACTTGCGGCACACGCGCTGCCCCTCGACGGCGCCGGTGACGTCCATGGGCAGCGGCAGGTCGTCGTTCTCGTAGACGCGGGTGATCGCGCCGTTCGCCGCGACGCGCAGGAAGTGCAGCGGCATCCCCAGGTGCTGCGTGAGCAGGTTCGTCATCCGCATGCCCGCCGCCTCGTGCGTGACGCCGAACGCGTCGCGGAAGTCCTCGACCGCGAGGTTGCGGTCCTTCTTCGCCTGCTGCAGGAAGGCGACGGATGCCGTCTCCGGCATGAGGCAGCATGCCGCGAAGTAGTTGATCTCCAGGCGCTGCTGCAGGAAGTCCGCGTAGTCCGTGGGGGGCGTGTGGCCGAGCAGTCGGTGGGCCATCGCCTGCAGGGCCATCGACCGCAGGCCGTGACCGCCGGGGATGGACGCAGGGGGCAGGTAGATCCGTCCGTTCTCGAGGTCGGTGACCGACCTCGTCGAGTGGGGGAGATCGGTCACGTAGATGAGCTCGAACCCGAGCTTCTCGGCCATGATGCTCACCGTGCGGTGGGTGAGCGCGCCCTGCACGTGCCCTGCGGCCCGCAGATGCTTCTCGGCGAGCTTCTCGATGTCGGCGAGGTAGTTGTGCTGGGCGCGCATGCGCAGGCGCAGCTCGGTGTTCGCCCTGCGCGCCTCCTCGGGGGTCGCGATGGCCTCGCGCTCGCGGCGCTGCAGCTCGCGGTGCAGCCCCAGCAGTGACTCGATCGTCTCGTCGCTCATGCCCTTCGTGACGCGGACGGGTGCGATGCCCAGCTGGCGGAACACCGGGCTCTCCTGCGCGCGCTCGAGCTCGATCTCCAGGGCGGCGCGGCGGTTCGGCGGCTCTCCCGAGATGAGGTCGGTGACCTCGGTGCGGGTGGCCTGCGCGATCGCCTGCAGCAGGGAGAGCTTCGGCTCGCGCTTGCCGTTCTCGATGAGGCTCAGCTGGGAGCCGGCGACGCCGACCAGGGCGCCGAGCTCATCGAGGGTGTAGCCGTTCTCCAGCCGGTGGTGACGGATGCGGTGGCCGAGGGTCGTGAGGTGGATGCCGGAGGTCGCCATTCCTTGATCCTATCGAAAGAATTGAGATTCTTATCGCCCGATTCGTCAGAAAATCGCCCTCAACCCAGAAGAAGATGGATGCAACGCCCCCCACTCAAAGGAGCAGCAGTCATGGCCATCGCCGAAGTCTTCACCCCTCGAGCAGCATCCGTCGCCCCCGCGCGCACGTTCGGGACGGCGCCGACCTACGACACCCCCGCGATGGCGGAGCTGACCGCCTGGGTCGACGAGATCGCCGCTCTCACGCAGCCCGACAGCATCCACTGGGTCGACGGCTCGCGCGCCGAGAACGACCGGCTGCTGCGCGGACTGGTCGACGAGGGCAAGATCATCAAGCTCAACCCCGAGTGGCGCCCCGGCTCCTACCTCGCCCGCTCGCACCCCAGCGACGTCGCCCGCACCGAGGGCCGCACGTTCATCTCCTCCGAGCGCGAAGAGGATGCCGGCCCCACGAACAACTGGGCCGCCCCCGCCGAGATGCGCGAGAAGATGACCGAGATCTTCGAGGGATCGATGCGCGGTCGCACCATGTACGTCGTGCCGTTCTCGATGGGCCCGGTCGGCGGCCCGCTGTCGCACATCGGCGTCCAGGTCACCGACAGCGCCTACGCCGTCGCCTCGATCGGCATCATGACGCGCGTCGGCGACGCCGTCACCCGCCAGATCGCCGAGGGCGCGCCGTGGGTCAAGACGGTCCACTCCGTCGGAGCCCCGCTCGAGCCTGGACAGGCCGACGTCGAGTGGCCGTGCAACGAGGAGAAGTACATCGTGCACTTCCCCGACACACTCGAGGTCTACTCGTTCGGCTCGGGCTACGGCGGCAACGCGATCCTCGCGAAGAAGTGCTTCGCCCTGCGCATCGCCTCGGTGATCGCCCGCGACGAGGGCTGGCTCGCCGAGCACATGCTGCTCATCCGCGTGATCGACCCCGCGGGCACGGCGTACCACGTGGCCGCGGCGTTCCCCTCCGCCTGCGGCAAGACGAACCTCGCGATGCTCCGCCCGACGATCCCCGGCTGGAAGGTGGAGACCCTCGGCGACGACATCGCGTGGATCCGCCCGGGTGAGGACGGCCGCATGTGGGCCATCAACCCCGAGGCCGGCTTCTTCGGCGTCGCACCCGGAACCGGCGAGTCGACCAACGTCACCGCGGTCGAGACCCTCTGGGGCAACACGATCTTCACGAACGTGGCGCTCCGCCCCGACGGCGACGTCTGGTGGGAGGGTCTGACCGACGAGGCGCCGGCGAACCTCATCGACTGGGAGGGCAACGAGTGGACGCCCGACTCCGGACGCCCCGCCGCGCACCCGAACTCGCGCTTCACGGTGTCGGCCGCGCAGTGCCCGCAGATCTCGGAGGACTGGGAGGCGGCGGTGCCGCTCGACGTCATCCTCTTCGGCGGACGCCGCGCGAGCAACGTCCCGCTCGTCGTCGAGGCGACCGACTGGACGCACGGCGTGTTCCTCGGATCGAACATCTCGTCCGAGCGCACGGCCGCCGCCGAGGGCACGGTGGGCGAGCTGCGCCGCGACCCGTTCGCGATGCTCCCGTTCTGCGGATACAACATGGCCGACTACTTCGGGCACTGGCTGAAGGTCGGACGCACGCTCCGCTTCGACCGCGCGCCGCGGATCTTCCAGGTCAACTGGTTCCGCCGCGGCTCCGACGGCCGGTTCCTGTGGCCCGGATTCGGCGACAACTCGCGCGTCATCGACTGGATCATCCGCCGCATCTCCGGTGAGGTCACCGCGGTGGACAGCCCCATCGGCCGCCTGCCCCGCACGGAGGACCTCAACCTCGACGGACTCGACGTCCCCGAGGCCGACCTCGAGGAGCTGTTCTCGGTCGACGCCGAGGCGTGGAAGACCGAGGCCGACCTCACGGAGGCGTTCTACGACACCTTCGGCGACAAGCTGCCCGCTGCGCTGCGCGCCGAGCTGGCATCGCTGCGCTACAGGCTGTCGAACGCCTGACACAGACGGGGCGCCGCCATCGGGGGATACGGCGCCCTCCTTTGCGCCAAGGCGGGATGCTCGAGACGAACCCATGGCTGAGTGGTCTCCGGCATCCCGCCTTCGCGCATGCGGAATCCCCGGACCGGGGAGTTCACGGCGATAGGGTCGTGATATCCGCGGTCCGCGCGGTGCTGCCGGGGGAAGTGCGATGCGTCGAGGTCTGATCGGGGGCGGCGTCCTCGCCGTCCTGTGGTTCTTCTGCGGCTGGCTGCCGTACGTCTTGTCCGGGGCGGGCGGGAGCCTGGCGACGCTCGGGCAGCTGCTCCCGTCGCCGATGCGATGGGGCATGTTCGGGAGCCCCGTGGGCTGGGCGATCGTCGAGCACGTGCTCACGCTCGTCGTGCTCGTCGGCGGGTTCGCGCTGCTCGCGTCCTGGTTCTCGACGAGCAGGGAGTCGACGGCGACGGGACGCACCGCTTTCGCGGCCGCCTGGCTCGCCGCGGTGCTGACGGCCTTCGCGATCGGCGCCGCCCTGGATCTGGGCAGCGTCGCGTCGGCGATCAGCTGGTCGGGTATCAGGGGCGCCGCGGGGAGCACGGGGTTCACGATGTCGACCACCTGGTGGGCGGCGCTGGTCGGCTGGCTCCCCGCTCTGATCTTCCTCAAGGCAGGGCGGGGGCGGGAGGCGGATGCCACCCCTGCCGAACGTCTCCGGTCGCGGAGCGTGGTGCTGGCGGCCGTCGTCGCGGTCGCGCTGGTCGCGCTGCCCGTCGCGGCCGAGGCCGGGAGCAACGCGGCGCAGGAGCAGCTGAGACAGGACCAGGCCGCGGCCGAGGTCGAGGCTCAGGAGCTGGCCGATCCCGACGGCGCCGCTCCGCGAGACCCCGATGCGCCGGGCGAGCCGGTGCCGGCAGCAGCCCCGGCCGAGGGGGCGGCCCCCGACGGCGCGTGCACAGCGGAGGACACGTTCTTGACCGCCCCGGGGACCGACGCCGCGACCGGGCATCGCGGTCAGTGGATCCAGCTCGTGAACGTCTCCGAGGAGCCGTGCGTCGTCGAGGGCTATCCCGATGTCGCGTACGGCGACCAGAACGGGCATCTGCTCGACGTGATCGTCGAGCACGGGGGCGCGTTCATGGCGCAGGACCCTGGACCCGCACCCGTCACCCTCCAGCCCGGCGAGGCGGCCTCCGCCGTCATCGGCTGGGACGCGAACTCGGTGAACGGTCAGCTCGCCGCCCGCAGCGTGTGGATCGCCGTGCGTCCGGGGGAGCTGCGGTCCGCCACGGACATCTCACTCGACATCATCCCCGGTGCGACCGTGCACGTGACGGCCTGGCAGATCGCCGCTCCTTCCGGGAGCTGAGCCGACCGGCCGAGCTGTCCGGCTGGGCACCGACCGACGCGGCAGTCCGCGTTCGGCGGCGTGCGCCGGCCGGACTCAGGCCAGCAGCTGGTGACGGGCGAGGTCGCGGTACAGGGGAGTCGACTCGACCAGCTCGGCGTGCGTGCCGGTGCCGGCGACCACGCCGTCCTGCAGCACGATGATCTGGTCGCTGTCGACGACGGTCGACAGTCGGTGCGCGATCACGACCAGGGTGCGGTCCGTCGAGACCGCGTCGATGGCCTCGCGCATGCGCTGCTCGTTCACGCCATCGAGCGACGAGGTCGACTCGTCGAGGAGCAGGATCGGCGCGTCGGTGAGCAGCGCCCGCGCGATGGCGAGACGCTGGCGCTCGCCGCCGGAGAGCATCACGCCGTCCTCGCCGACGGGGGCGTCGAGACCGAGGGGATCGCGCTCCAGCACTTCGCCGAGGTTGACCGCGCGCAGCACACGCTCGCAGTCGGCGTCGGATGCCGTCGGGGCCGCGAGGCGCAGGTTGTCAGCCAGCGTTCCGGCGAGGGTCGGGGCGTCCTGCTCGACGTAGCCGAACTGCGCGCGCAGCTCGTCGCGCGGATAGGTGCGGGCGTCGTGTCCGTGGAGTCGGATCGACCCTCCGGTGGGGTCGTAGAAGCGCTCCAGCAGCGAGAGGATTGTGCTCTTGCCGGCGCCGCTCGGGCCCACGAGAGCCACGCGGGCGCCGCGGGGCACCGTGAAGGACACGCCGCGGAGGACCTCGCGGGAAGGTGAGGGCGCCGGGTCGTCCGCCGACTCCAGGTGCGCGTCGGCGAGCAGGGTCCGCGCCTCGCGCGCGGCCTTCTCCCGAGCGGCGACGACGTTCTCCGGGTAGCGAAAGCGCACGTCGCGGAACTCGACGGCGGGCGCGGCGGCATCCGTCTCTTCGCGGGGGACGGATGCCGCGATGGCCTCGTCGTCCTGCGTCTCGGTCGGCAGGTCGAGGACCTCCTGGATGCGTCCGAGCGCGCCCAGCGCCTGGTTCACCGACGTGATCGCGCCGAACGTGGTGGCGAGAGGCATGACCAGCATGAAGAGGAACATGATGAAGGTGATCAGCGAGGCGATCGTGATCGTGCCCGCCGCGACACGGAAGCCGCCGACTCCCAGGACCACGAGCAGCGAAAGCTGCAGGGCGATGCCGGCGATCGGCACGACGAGCGAGGAGATCTTCGCGATCCGCACGCCGATGCCGTACGCGTCGGCGGCGAGTGCGGACACGTTCTCGGTCTCGCGCTCGGTGGCGCCGGAGGCGCGCACGGTGCGGATCGACCCCACCGCACGCTCGACGCCGGAGGCGAGCTCGCCCACCTTGACCTGCTGCGCGGTGGACGCGGTGCGGATCCGTCCGCTCAGGGCCACGACGACGATGACGGACACGCCGATCACGATCACGATGAGCAGCAGGAGCAGGGGGTCGATCAGCAGCATCGCGATCAGGGCGCCGACGAACAGGATCGCGCTCCCGACGGCATCCGCGAGTCCCTGCGTCAGCACGGCGTAGAGGAGCGTGGTGTCGGTGCCGACGCGCGAGACGAGATCGCCGGTGCGGCGGGCGTCGAACTCGCTGATCGGCAGGTGCAGGATGCGGGCGATGAGCTTGCGGCGGCTCGAGTGGACGACCGCGGTGCCCGTGCGCTGGAGGAGGTAGTGCTGGTAGCCCGAGATGATCGAGGAGACGACGACGAATCCGATGAGCAGCCAGATCAGGATGCCGAGGCCCCTGTTCGACTGCACGGCCTCGATGACCTGGCCGACGAGGAGCGGCTGGACGAGCGAGGTCGCGGCGCCGAAGACGCTGAGCACGGCGACGACGATCAGCGTGCGCTTGTGCTCGAAGAGGAAGGGGAGGAGCTGGCGGAACGTGGCGCGGGGACCGTCGTGCGGCGCGCCGCGTCCGCGTCGGCGTGTCGTCGCCGTGCTGGACATGCGGAACCTCGATCTGAGAGGGGTGGGTACTTCGACCGTACTTCGTGTCGATGCGGTTTCTGTGGATGGGCTGTGTGGCCGGTTCAGCTGCGGCCGAAGCGGCGGTGCGCGGCCTGCTTCGTGACGCCCAGCGCGCTCGCGATCGCCTGCCAGGAGTAGCCGAGATTGCGGGCCTTGCGCACCTGCGCCTCCTCGGTGCGCGCGATGTCGAGGCGGAGCCCCGCCAGGCGGTGCAGCTCGGCCAGAGGTTCTGCCCCGTCTTCGGAGACGGTGGATGCCTTCACCATGATCCACGACCTTTCCGTCAACGATCATTGACGTTCATCCTGATCGAAGAGACGAAGAATGTCAACATGAATTGACGACAGGTCCGTCCCCTCCGACAGAGCGGCCGGGCACCGGGCGCCGAGCCTTCGCCTCGATAGGATGAGGCATCCGGAAGCCGCGTGAACCCGCACGGAACGGCGACCGGCCACCACCCGCCGATGGAGTCCCCGTGGCCACGATCGACCCCCGACGTCTGCTCGTCCTGCGCGCCTTCGTGCTCTCGGACTCCGTCACCGCCACGGCGGCCGCACTGCACCTCACGGCATCCGCCGTCTCCCAGCAGCTCGCCGCGCTCGAACGGGAGGTCGGTCAGCAGCTCATGGTGCGCACGGGACGCAAGCTCGCGCTGACGCCCGCCGGACGCATCCTCGCCGAGCACGCGGAGGAGATCAACTCCCGCCTCAAGATCGCCGAGGCGGAGCTCGCCGCGCACTCCGGCGGCCTCCTCGGGCAGCTGCGCATCGGCGCGTTCCCGACCGCGATCAGCTGGGTCGTCGCCCCCGCGATCGTGGAGCTGCGCCGCAACGCCCCTGGCATCGACGTCAAGGTCGTCGACGCCGAGGCGCACATGAGCCACCGCATGCTCATGCGCGGAGACATCGACGCCACCGTCAGCCTGGAGTACGAGTCCGACCCCGAGCGCGATTCCCCCGACATCGTGAAGTTCCCGCTCTACATCGAGCGGTTCAAGGCGGCGGTCCCGCACAGCCACCCGCTCGCCTCATCCGACGGCGTGGAGCTGACGCAGCTCATCGAGGACGGCTGGATCATGCCCTCTCCCGGAAACCCCTCGCGCACCATGGTGCTGCAGGCGTGCGCGGAGCTGGGGTTCCACCCCACGATCACGCACGTGTCTGACGACTACCGCGCCGCGGTCTCGCTCGTCGCCGCCGAGGCGGGGGTGTGCCTGGTGCCGGAGTCCGCACTGTCCGCGCGGGACGCAGAGTGGGTGACGATCCTTCCCACGCAGGGGATCGCCCCGCTGCGCAAGGTCATCATGACCACACGTCGCGACAACCAGGGGCACCCGGTGGTGCGCGCGGGCCTCGACGCGATGCGGACCGTGCTCGCCGAGCCCGACTCGGAGATCCACGGTCCGCTCGCGCGTTCCGACACGTTCAGCGTGGAGTGACCGACCCCGTCGACGGAGCGTTCTCGCGGAGGAACGCGTCGACGTGCCGGTGGTACTCGACCGGCTTGTCGCGGCGCACGCAGTGGTGCGCCCCGTCGATCACGACGATGTCGAATCCGGGAGCGACCGCGGTGAGGCGCTCACGGGAGTGCTTGTCGACGATCACGTCGCCGGTCCCGGTGACCAGCAGCGCGGGCACCCCGGTCGGTCCGACGGTGATCTGGCGGGCCGTGGGGGTCCAGATCCGGCGCTTCTCGTGCACGCGCTGCTCCATGTAGGCGATGTCGACCGCCTTCATGGCCTCGGCGAGGGGCCGCAGCTCCTCCTCGGGCCAGTGCGGCTTCTGGGCGCGCTGCATCTCGACGAGCTCGTCGACGGTCGCGGTGTCGGCGAAGTCGAACGGGTCCTTCTCGGTCTGCTCCACGCTGAGCCACGGGTTGGGGCCGGCCTCCGGCACCCACCACGGCGGATCCTCCAGCACCACCCCGGCCACCAGATGAGGCGCGTCGGCCGCGACGAAGGCGGCGATGCGCGCGCCCATCGAGTGCCCGACGATCAGCGTCCGCCGTCCCGTCTCCTCGAGGATGTCCTCCAGGATGTCGATCGCGTCCTGCACCATCACGTCGGTCGACGGCACGCCCTCGTGCTCGGGGAGGCGTCCGGGCGAGCGGCCGTGACCCCGCGCATCGGGGGCGACGATGTGGAAGTCGTCCCCCCAACGGTGCACCGCATCCCCGTAGCAGGCGCCGGACTCGACGGCGCCGTGCAGGATCAGGATGACGGGAGCCTCTTCGGCATCCCGTCCGAACTCTCGGACGAACAGGTCAGTACCCACGTGTCCTCTTTCTGTCTCGTGCCGGGCCGGCTTCTGGCCGAACCACGGCGTCGTGGTCATTCGGTGAGTCATGGTCACGATCGTCGCACGTGCGCCCGATCGTGCGCACGGGGGCGTCGTCATGAGTCGGGAGCTCCGCCTCCGGCGTCGCGTCGACGAGGGACTGCGTGTACGGATGCTGCGGCGAGCGGAAGATCTCGTCCGACGGCCCCGTCTCGACGATCCGCCCGCGGTTCATGACCGCGACGCGATCGCTGTAGAGGCGGATCACGGCGAGGTCGTGGCTGACGTGCAGGAACGAGATCCCCTGATCGCGCTGCAGGTCGGCGAGCAGGTTGAGGATCTGCGCGCGCACCGAGACGTCGAGCGCCGAGGTCGGCTCGTCCGCGATGATCAGGGCGGGCTTGAGCGCGAGCGCCCTGGCGACCGCGACGCGCTGCAGCTGTCCGCCCGAGGCCTCGTGCGGGTAGCGCTCGAGGTAGTCGGAGCCCAGCCCCACCGAGGCGAGCAGGTCGATCAGCTCCGCCGTCGAGGTCGTCTCGCCGTGCGCGCGGAACACGTTCTCGAGCGTCTGCCGCACGGTCTGCCGCGGATTCAACGAGGCCAGCGGATCCTGGAACACCATCGCGACGTTGCGCCGCAGGCCGCGGAGGCCCTTCGCGCTGAGCTGCGCGATGTCCTGCCCGTCGGTGACGACGGAGCCGGAAGTCGGAGCGATCAGTCCGTTCGCCATCCGCGCCAGGGTCGACTTGCCCGACCCCGACTCGCCCACCAGCCCCAGCGCCTCGCCGCGGCCGACGTGCAGGGTGACGCCGTCGACCGCGAGCACGGTCTTGCGGTTCCTGGCGAACACGCCGCCCGTGCGGTAGCGCTTGGTGACGTCCGTCATCACGAGGATCGGTTCGCTCATCGGGCGGCCTCCTGCAGGTCGGGGAGACGATCGAGGTGGCACGCGGCGCGGTGCAGGCCGTCGGTGCGCGCGCCCCGCACGGTCGGCGCCGGCAGTTCGGTCTCGCAGCGTCCGTCGAGCCGCGCGGCGAAGGCGCAACGGGGAGCGAAGGCGCACCCGGCCCCTGCGTCCCGCAGCGACGTGGGGACCCCGGGGATCGCGCGGAGCCGCGCCCGCTCGCCCTCGGCGTCGAGACGCGGGGTCGCGGCCCTGAGCCCCGCGGTGTACGGATGGGCCGGCCGTTCGAAGATGTCGCGCAGGGTCCCGTACTCGGCCTCGCGCCCTGCGTAGAGCACGAGCACATCGTCGGCGGCGCTCGCGACGACCCCGAAGTCGTGGCTGATCAGCAGCATCGCCATGCCGTACTCGTCCTGCAGGCCGCGCAGCAGCGCGAGGATCTGCGCCTGCACGGTGACGTCGAGGGCCGTGGTCGGCTCGTCGGCGATCAGCAGGGCGGGGCGGTTCACCAGCGCCATCGCGATCACCGCGCGCTGGCGCATGCCGCCGGAGAACTCGTGCGGATAGCGTCGGGCGCTGTCGGCGGGGTTCGGGATGCCGACGCGGTCCAGCATCTCCACGGCGCGAGCGAGCGCGGCGCGGCGGGAGACGGAGGAGTCGTGGAGCCGCACCGCCTGCACGATCTGCGCCCCGATACTGAGGTAGGGGCTCAGCGCCGAGAGCGAGTCCTGGAAGACCATCGCGACGTCGGCTCCGCGGATCCGGCGCAGCGCCCTCTCATCGGCGGTGAGCATCTCGCGACCCGCGACGCGGATGCTGCCGCGCGCGCTCGCCGCCGGAGGCAGGAGCCGCATGATCGAGCGGCCCGTGATGGTCTTGCCCGAGCCGGACTCGCCCACCACGGCGAGCGTGCGGCCCTTCTCGACCGAGACAGAGAGGCCGCGGACGACGTCGACGTCGGCGCCGCCCAGGGCGAAGGAGATGGAGAGGTCGTCGATCTGGAGCACGGGTTCAGGCACGGCGGATCCTCGGGTCGAGAAGCGGCATGAGCATGTCGGCGAGGAGGTTGCCGATGATGATGAGGAAGGCGGAGAACAGGGTGACCCCGACCACCAGGCTGAGATCCGACTCGTTCACCCCCGCGAGCAGGAGGTCGCCGAGGCCGTGCAGGCTGAACACCTTCTCGGCGATCACCGAGCCGCCCAGCAGCGCGGCGACGTCGAGGGCGAACATCGCCACGATCGGGATCATCACGCCGCGGACGGCGTGCGCGTTCACACGGCGGGGCGATGCGCCCCGCGCGGTCATCGCGACCAGGTGGTCGGAGGACAGCTCGCCGAGCAGCTGGGTGCGCGTCACCCTGATGTAGCCGGCCGCCAGGATGATCGACAGCACCATCCACGGGCCGATCAGATGCCAGGCCCACTCCCACGGCGACTCCGAGATCGGGACGAACCCCGAGTAGGGGAGCGCGTTCAGCATGAACCCGAACACCTGCACCACGAGCAGGCCCACGAGGAACGTCGGCACGGCGAGGCCGAACATCGCGAAGCCGGCGGAGAACCTGTCGATGAGGCCGCCCTTGCGGATGGCGGATGCCGCGCCGAGGCCGACGCCGACGAGGAGGCAGAGCACCGCGGCGCCGAACGTCAGCGACAGCGTCACGGGAAGGCGCTCGACGATGAGCGTCGTCACGTCGCTCTGGTTGGGGAACGAGTACCCGAAGCAGGGGGCGGCGCAGTGCACCTGCTGCGAACCGGAGCCGTAGGTGCGGCCGACGAACAGCCCCTTCACGAACTCGACGTACTGCCAGAGGACTCCCTTGTCGGTCTGCATGTAGGCGCTGACCTTGGCGAGGGTGTCGGCGGGGCAGGGCTTGCCGCACATGGCGCGAGCGGGGTCGCGCGAGGCGCCGAAGAAGAGGGCGATCGTCACGAAGGCGATCGCGAGGAGCATGAACACCGCGGTGAACAGGCGGCGGGAGATGTAGCCGATCATGATGCGTCCTCCGTGCGCACATCGAGGACGTCGCGGAGCGCGTCTCCGGCGAGAGTGGCCCCGAACACGATGCAGAACACCACAGCGCCGGGGAAGACCATGTACCAGACGTCGGCGCCGCTGTAGATCCAGGGGAGGGAGTCGGACAGCAGCTTGCCGAGGTCGGGGACGTCGCCGCGCAGGCCGACGCCGAGGAAGGAGAGACCGGCGACCATGCTGACGTTCGCCGGGAGGGACATCGCGAACAGCACGACGACGAGTCCGAGGAGGTGGGGGAGCATCTCCCGGCGGATGATCTGCCAGGGCGGCGCACCGGTGGAGCGTGCGGCCTCGACGAACGCGCGCGCGTTCACGGCTCCGGCCTGGGCCCCGATGATCCGGGCCGGCACCGTCCAGCCGAAGAACGCGAGCACGAACACGAGCACCAGCTCCCGGGGGAACTCCGGGGGGACGATCACCATCACGGCGATCACGAACATCAGCCCGGGGAAGCCGAACATGAAGTCGATCACCCGTCCGGCGACCGCGTTGAGCCAGCCGCCGAAGTAGCCCATCGCGGTGCCGAGTGCGGCCGCGAAGACGATCGAGATGATGCTGGCCGCGAAGGCGATGAACAGCGAGGAGCGGATGCCGTAGACGATCTGCGCGAACAGGTCGATGCCGGTCACCGGGGCGACGCCGAGCCAGTGCTCGGCGCTCACGCCGCCGAGGGGGCCGAGCGGCCGACCGCCGTTCGGGTCGAGGAGATCCGTGTGGAACGAGTACGGGTCCTGCCCCTCGAGCGCGACGAGAACCGGCGCGAGCAGCCCGGCGAGGAGCGGGATCGCGAGCATCACGAGTCCGATCACCGCCGAGCGCTTCCGGGTGAAGCGGCGGAGGACCGACGGGCGTCGGCCCTCCGCGCGCTTCGTGTCGACCAGGGTCATGGTGCTCACTCGGAGATGCCGACGACCAGCTCGTTCGCGAACGGCGGGTAGGCGGGGATGAAGTAGTTCACGATGTTCGATCCGGCGAGAGCCTGGGTGCGCTGCACCAGGATCGGGACGATCGGAGCGTCCTCCATGATCTGCCTGTCGATCGCGGCCCACATCTCTCCGGCCTTGTCGAGGTCGGGCTCGGAGATCGCGGCGTCGATCGCGGCGTCGACATCGGGGTTCGAGTAGTTCGAGGCGTTCCCGCCGCCGTTCCCGATCTCGCTGGATGCGAACAGCGGCTGGATCGTGCTCATGCCGCTCGGGAAGTCGGCTCCCCATCCGCTCGTCGTCATGTCGTAGTCGCCGCCCCCGGAGGAGACGAGCTCGTACCAGGTGTCGGAGTCGAGGCCGTTCAGCTCGACCGTGATCCCGGCCTTCTCGAGGGAGTTCTTGATGCTGAGGGCCTCCTTCTCCTCGATCGCGCTCACATCGGTCGGGTAGGTGAGGCTCAGCGTGAGATCGGTGACGCCGGCATCCGCCAGGAGCTTCTTGGCCTTGTCGACGTCGCCCTTGTCGCCGCCGTCGTAGAGGTCGAACTCCTCGTAACCCGGCATGCCGGGCGTCATGATCGTGGAGCTGATCTGCCCGCCGAACTTCGGTCCTCCGTAGACGCTCTGCACCTCGGCCTTGTTGAGGGCGAAGTTGATCGCCTGGCGGACGCGCACATCCGCCAGCTCGGGGCTCTTCATGTTCAGTGCGAGGTAGCGGAAGTACCCGGAGGGGCCGTTGGCGAGGCGGTCAGAGATCGAGGGGTCGGACTCGATGCGCTGGAACTGGGACGGCGAGATCAGGGCGTTGCTGATCGCGTCCTTGTCATCGCCCTTGTCGTCGATGAGGCGCTGCACGATCGTGTCGTTGTTCAGACCCATGTCGACGACGATCTTGTCGGGGCCCGCGAAGCGCACGTCGTCGGTCTTCTCGTCCCAGTGCGGGTTGCGCTCCAGCACGGCCTGCGAGCCCTTCGAGTACTCGGTGATCATGTACGGGCCGCTGGCGACGGGGTGCTCGCCGTAGGTCTCCGGCTCCGTGTCGGCGGCGGCCGGCACCGGCGCGAACGCGGGCATGCTCACGATCCACGGCCAGTTGCCGAACGGGCGGTTGAGGTGGAACACGATCGTCTGGTCGTCGACGACCTCGATCGAGTCCAGCTCCTCGCCGTCGTAGGGGCCCTCGTAGTCCTCGGCGCCGACGAGCAGGGTCTTGTGGTAGCCGAGGCCGCCCTGGAACATCGGGGCGAACGACCGCTCGACGCCGTACTTGACGTCCGCGGCGGTGATCGGGGTGCCGTCGGAGAAGAGGAGATCGTCCTTGAGCGTGAAGGTCCAGGTCTTCCCGCCGTCGTCGGTGGTGCCGGTGTCCGTCGCCAGGTCGGGGGTGAGGATCGTCTCCTTGTCGGGGAACGTCTGCCACGAGGTGAGTCCGCGGTGGACCCAGCGCAGGCGGCTCGTGGGCACCATCTGCGCGTTCGCGGTCTCCCACGACTCGTTCGCACGACGGGAGAGGTAGTGCAGGGTGCCGCCGGTGGGGACGGACTCCATCGCCGTCGCCGTGCCGTCGGACGTGGACTCCGTGGGTCCGGAGTTCGCATTGCACCCGGTCACCACGAGGGCGACGACGAGCGCGAGCCCTCCGAACAGCACTTTCCGAGATCGATTCACCATTGATCGCGCTTCCTGTGAGGCGGTCCCCCATCGGGTCGGGGGCGAGAGTGGTCTCTCAGGAATGCAGTCTGTCGGCGCGTCTGCGACGGCGTCCATCGAGCAGTTCTGCACGTGATCTGTAAGAAGAACTTAACGATCGCAGGCGTTCGCCGAGATGACTCGAGGCGGGCACGGACAGTGCGACGTGGCTCGGGTCCAAGAATAGTCGATCAGGCCGTTCTTGGCCAGAAGAAGCCCGCCGGAGTGCGGAGGCGGCCGTGCTGAGACAGACTGGGCGGATGCTGTCCGCTCCGAAGCTCACGTCCGGCGACAGGGTCGCCGTGCTGTCCCCGGCCTTCGCCGCGCCCGCGGTCGCGCCCGCCCTGCACGAGCAGGCGATGAGCCGTCTCGCGACCCTCACCGGGCTCGTCCCGGTGGAGTATCCGACGACGAGGCTCCTCGACGCGACGCCCGAGGCGAGGGCCGCCGACGTCAACGCGGCGTTCGCCGACCCGAGCATCCGCGCGATCCTCGCGACGATCGGCGGAGACGATCAGATTCTGGTGGTGCCGCACCTCGACGCCGCGCTCGCGACGGCGGATCCGAAGCCGTTCGTCGGATACAGCGACAACACGAACATCCTGAACTGGCTGTGGACCCACGGCGTCCGCGGATTCTACGGCGGCTCGACCGCGGTGCACCTCGGCCCCGGTCCCGCCGTCGACGACGTGCACCTGCGTGCGCTGCGCGCCCTGCTCCTCGACGGCGGGACGCTCGAGATCACCGAGCCGGGGGAGTCGGAGGACGTGGGGCGGCGCTGGGCCGATCCGCGCGCGCTCACCGAGTACGGAGATCGCGTGCCCACCGAACCGTGGACCTGGGCGGGCCCCGCCGCGCGGGTGGTGGGGCGGACCTGGGGCGGCTGCCTGGAGTCGATCGACGGTCTGGCGTTCCTCGGGCGTCTGCCGCAGCCGCACGAGCTCGAGGGCGCGATCCTGCTGCTGGAGACGAGCGAGGAGCGCCCGCCGGCCGGCTGGGTGGCGCGCTGGCTGCGCTACCTCGGCGAGCTCGGCATCCTCGGCACCGCCGCGGGCGTGGTCATGGCGCGCCCTCCCGTGAGCGACTTCGAGTTCCGGCCGACGCCCGGTGAGGCGAAGGCGCTGCGCGACGCTCAGCGCGACGTCGTGATCGACGTTGTCGGACGATACAACCCCGATGCCGTCGTCTGCGTCGGCGTCCCGTTCGGCCACACCCGTCCGCAGTGGATCCTGCCCTACGGCGGGACGATGGTGCTCGACGGCGCCGCGCGGACGATCACTGCGGACTACTGAGACGGACGACGGAGGGCGGCGCACCCGTGCGGTGCGCCGCCCTCTCTTCGCCCCCCTGCTCAGGGCTGGGCGACGACGCCCAGATCGGCGTCGTAGTCGTGATCCTTGGTCTCGGGGGAGAGGATCAGGGCGATGAACGTCAGCACGCCCATTGCGGAGAGGTACAGGCCGACGAGCCACGGCGCGCCGCCCGCCCACTCCCAGAGTTTGAGCGCGATCAGCGGCGCCACCGCGGCGCCCAGGATCGACGACACGTTGTACGAGATCGCGGAACCCGTGTAGCGGACGTTCGTGGGGAACAGCTCGGGAAGGAGAGCGCCCATCGGGCCGAAGGTCGCCCCCATGAGCATGAAGCCGAACACGAGGAAGGCCTGGGTCAGCGCGCCGGTGAACTTCGGATCGAGAGCGGGCAGCAGGAAGGCGTTGAACGTGAGGCCGAAGACGATGATGACACCGGTGACCCAGAGCAGCAGCTTGCGGCGCCCGACGGCATCGGCGATCGGCCCCGACAGCAGCGTGAAGATGCCGAAGAACACGACGCCGATGATCTGCATCAGCACGAAGTCCGTGTATCCGAAGCCCAGGCCGGGGTAGAACTGCGCGGCGAACGCGGTGGCGTCGAACGGCTTGCCCGTCGCCTCCGCTGCGGCCTGCGCGGCCGCGGATGCCGTCTCCAGATCAGCCGCCTTGGTGCCGTAGGCGAGGGTGAAGTTCGTCATCAGGTAGAACAGCACGTACGTCGCCAGCATGATGAACGTGCCGAGGATGAGCTGCTTCCAGTGGTGGCGGAATACGGTCGCGAGCGGGAGCTTGCGGATCGCGCCCTTCTTCTCGGCCTTCTTGAAGGTGTCCGACTCGACGAGCTTCAGGCGCACCCACAGGCCGATGATGACCATGACGGCCGAGAACAGGAACGGGATGCGCCAGCCCCAGGAGAGGAACGCCTCGGATTTCAGCGCCGGGTTCTCGGAGTGCGGCAGCATCCAGTTGATGCCGAGGAACAGGAAGTTGGCGATGATGAAGCCCAGCGGGGCGCCCAGCTGCGGGAACGTGCCGTACCAGGCGCGCTTGCCCGCCGGGGCGTTCTCGGTCGCGACCAGTGCGGCTCCCGACCACTCGCCGCCGAGTGCGAAGCCCTGCGCGAGACGCAGGAGGAGCAGCAGGAGCGCCGCCCACCAGCCGATCTGCTGGAACGTGGGGAGCAGCCCGATCACGAACGTCGCGATGCCCATCGTGAGGAGCGAGGCCACGAGCGTCGCCTTGCGGCCGAACTTGTCGCCGAAATGACCGAACACGACCGCGCCGATGGGGCGGGCGACCATGGCCGCGCCGAATACCGCGAAGGAGGACAGCAGGGAGGTCGTGTCGTTCCCGGTCGGGAAGAACAGCACGGGGAACACGAGCACGGCGGCCGTCGCATAGGCGTAGAAGTCGTAGAACTCGATGGTCGTTCCGACGAGGCTCGCGGTGATGACCCGTGAGCGCGGGTTCGCCGGCGCGGTGGATGTGCTCAAGATGTTCCTCCGATCATCGCCCCATGCGGAGCACGTCGGAGTATACGCTTTCCTGAGCGTCGGCTGGGTGACCGGCCGCTCACTCCTCGGTGACGCCGAGCGAGAGGCCGGGCAGGAAGTCGGCGGTGGGGGAGAGCAGCTGCTCCAGCTCGAGCACGACGAGTCGGTTCTCCCCGGAGCGTGTCGCGGGCGACGGCGCATAGAGCGTCCGCTGCGGGCCGTTGCGCCAGTACCGCCCGAGGAAGAATCCGTTGAGGAACGCGTATCCCTTGCTCCACGCCGCAGTGTCGACGAAGAGGTCGGCCGGCTCATCGAGGTCGAACGCCGCGGTCCACGCCGAAGGTCCGGCCGTGCTCGTGCTCGTGGTCAGGGGCAGGTGCGCGGCGATCTGCGCCACGTCCAGCGGCGTGGACGCCCAGCCGACGAGGGGCGACCCCTCCAGCGTCACGGCGCCGATGAGGCCCTTCCGCTCGCCGAGGCGGTGGTCGTAGTTCACCCGACCCTGATCCTCGACGAGGATGCTGAGCACGCGTCCGTCGGGGATCGCGATGGTCTGGTCGTGACGGGTGCGGGCGAGCGTTCCGACGGGCACGCCGTCGACGTTCACCCAGGCGAGGTCGCGCACGTCGTCGAGGCGGAGCACGCCGCCGCGCCCCTCGGGGAGGTCGACGTCGTACCGGACGAGCGCGCTGAGGTGCGAGAGCTCCTCGAAGGACGCGGGGGCGTCGGTGCGGACGGCGGATGCCGGAGCATCCGTCCAGGAGCCGGCGGGGTCGAGGGCGACGGAGAACGTCGGAGCGTCGCGGCGCGCCGCGGGCAGCTCGTCGGGCACCGGCGCGTGCTTCGCGATGACGTCACGGAAGGCGAAGAACTTCGCGGTGGGCTGTCCGGCCTCGTCGAGCGGCGCGTCGTAGTCGTAGGAGGTGACGAGGGGAAGGTAGCGCCCCTTGTCGTTGGCCCCGTTCGTGAGGCCGAAGTTCGTGCCGCCGTGGAACATGTAGATGTTCACGGACGCCCCGGCCGCGAGGAGCGCATCGAGGTCGGATGCGGCGGCCTCCGTGCTCGTCACGTGGTGCACGCCGCCCCACCAGTCGAACCAGCCGTCCCAGAACTCGGAGCACATGAGCGGTCCGGTCGGCTGATGCCGACGGAGGGTGGCGAGCCGCTCGACGCTGCGCGAGCCGAACGACGCGGTCTTGTGCAGCCCGGGCAGGCTGCCGTCCTCCAGCATCTGGGCCGTGGGCTGATCGACGGTCGTCAGCGGGACGGTGATCCCGGCATCCCTCGTGACCTCGACGAGAGCGCGGAGGTACTCCTTGTCCGAGCCGTAGGCGCCGTACTCGTTCTCGATCTGGACGAGCACGACGGGTCCGCCGCGGTCGATCTGCCGGGGAGAGACGATCTCGTACACGCGGCGCAGGTACGCGCTCACATCGGCGAGGTAGGCCGGGTCGGACGACCGCAGCGCGGTGCCGTCGGCGGTGAGCCAGACGGGGAGTCCGCCGTTGTGCCACTCGGCGCAGATGTAGGGGCCGGGGCGGACGATGGCGTCCAGGCCCTCAGCGTGCACGAGGTCGAGGAATCCGCCGAGATCGTTCCAGCCCGTCGCGTCCCAGTCGCCGCGCCGCGGCTCGTGGGCGTTCCAGGCGACGTAGGTCTCGATCGTGTTCAGCCCCATCAGCCGCGCCTTGCGGATGCGGTCCTGCCACTGGTCCGGGTGCACGCGGAAGTAGTGGATGGCGCCGGAGATCACCTGGTGCGGGCGGCCGTCGCGGAGGAAGTGGTCGTCGCCGATGGAGAAGCTGGTCACGATGAAGTGCTTTCGATGAGAGGGCGGGCGCGCCGTGCGGCGCGCCCGCCCCGGGTGTTACTTGTTGACGGAGAAGCCCTGGGCGTTGCCGTACTCGACCAGCGCGTCCTGCCAGGCGGTGAGGCCCTCGTTCAGGTCGGTGCCGTTCTGGTACGACTGGCCGACGGTGTCGCCGAAGATGCTGTTCGCGTAGACCTGGTAGGGCAGGTAGTGCCATCCCTTGACGACGCTCTTCGCGGCATCCGCGAGCACCTCGTTGATCTTCTGGCCGCCGAAGTACTCCGGCGCCTCGCTGAGGAACTCGTCGCTGGAGAGCTCGGCGTTGGTCGACGGGAACCCGCCGGACTCGAGGAAGATCTTGATGCTGTCCTCGGAGTTGTTCAGCCACCACAGGAAGCCCGCGGCGAGGGCCGGGTTCTTGCTCTGGGTGGTGACGGCCTGACCGCCGCCGCCGTTCTCCGCGCTGGCGGCGGAGCCGTCGTAGGTCGGCATCGGGGCGACGCGCCAGTCTCCCGAGCCGTCAGGGGCGCCGGAGATGAGGTTGCCCGGCATCCAGGCGCCGATGATGAGGGTCGCGATGCTGCCGTCGCCCAGGCCGCGGAACCACTCGTCGCTCCAGCTGGAGGTGGGGGCGACGAGGCCCTCGGAGACGAGGCGGTTCCAGTTCTCGGTCCACTTCTTCGACCCGGCGTCCTGGAGGTCGATCGTGACATCGGTGCCCTCTGTCTGGAACGGCGTGCCGCCGGCCTGCCAGATCATCGAGGTCGCGAAGCCGGCGTCGCCGGTGTCGTTGGTGATGTACGCGTTCGGGTTCGCCGCGTGGATCGCCTTGGCGGCCTCGTAGTACTCGTCCCACGTGGTGGGGACGGCGATGCCGGCGGCGTCGAAGACGGACTTGTTGTAGAACAGGGCCATGGGGCCGGAGTCCTGCGGGAGGCCGTAGATCGCCTTGTCGCTGGTCACGGAGCCCCAGGTGGATGCCGTGTAGTCGTCCTCGAAGTCGGCGAAGCCGTACTGCGCGAGGTCGACGAACGAGTCCGTCAGCGAGAACTGCGGGAACGCCTGGTACTCGATCTGCACGACGTCGGGGGCGCCGGATCCGGCCTTGATGGCGTTCTGCAGCTTGGTGTACTCGTCGTTGTTCGTTCCGGCGTTGACCAGGTTGACCTTGACGTTGGGGTAGGCCTTCTCGAACGCCTCGACCTGGGCCTCGGCGGAGGGCGTCCACGACCAGTAGGTGATCTCGCCGCCCTTCTCGAGTGCGGCCTTGACGGAGTCGAACGTGCCGTCGCCTGCGGCGCTGCCGCCGCCGTCGGAGGCGCCGCCGGCGGAGCAGCCGGCGAGGGCGATGGCGGCGACGGTGCCGGCCGCGAGCACGGCGAGGGCGCGCCGCACCGCGGGTGAGGGAAGGTGCTTCATTGCTGTGTCCTTTCGGGAGGTGGTCCAGCTCTGGACCGGGTGTTGCAGGGAGGGGGACGGGAGGCTACTGCTTGACGCTTCCCGCGGTGAGACCTGACTGCCAGAAACGCTGCAGCAGCAGGAAGGCGATGACGATCGGGACGATCGTGAGCAGGGAGCCCATGATCACGAGGTTGTAGATGGGCTGGGAGCCCGCGCCGATCGCCTGGGAGCTCCACTGGTTGAGGCCGACGGTGAGCGGATACCAGGCGGGGTCGGAGAGCATGATCAGGGGCAGGAAGTAGTTGTTCCAGGTCGCGACGACCGTGAACAGCGCGACCGTCACGATGCCCGGCGCCAGCAGGCGCAGCGAGATCGTGAAGAAGGTGCGGAACTCCCCGGCGCCGTCGATGCGCGCCGCCTCCAGCAGTTCGGTCGGCACCGACTCCGAGGCGAAGACCCAGATGAGGTAGAGGCCGAACGGGCTGATCAGGGAGGGGATGATCACGGCCCACGGCGTGTTCGTGAGCCCGAGCTCGCTGAACAGCAGGAAGGTCGGCACCGCGAGGGCCGTGCCGGGAACGGCGACCGCGCCGAGCACGACGGCGAACACGGCACGGCGGCCGGGGAAGCGGTACTTGGCGAGACCGTATCCCGCCATCGTCGCGAGCAGCGTCGCGCCGCCCGCCCCCACCACGACGTACAGCAGCGTGTTGCCGAGCCAGCGCAGGAAGATGCCGTCGCGGTACGTGAAGGTC
This sequence comes from Microbacterium sp. MYb72, assembly GCF_002979415.1. Classification (GTDB taxonomy): domain Bacteria; phylum Actinomycetota; class Actinomycetes; order Actinomycetales; family Microbacteriaceae; genus Microbacterium; species Microbacterium natoriense. The sequence goes on from NZ_PCOT01000024.1 coordinate 40,055, forward strand.
GCCGCCAGGTTGTCGAAGAAGGCGAAGTCGTCGGCGAACCACAGCCCGAAGGAGCTGAAGAGGCCCGACTGGGTCTTGGTGGAGCTGAAGAGCAGCCAGACCAGGGGGATGATCGTGTACAGGCCGTACACGATCATCACGATGAGGAGCGTGTTGGACTTGCGCGGGTTCAGGGGGTCGTTCCGACGAGTCCGCGGGCGGGCGAGGGGGAGAGCCATGTCAGCGCACCTCCGACTTCGAGCCGCGCAGTTGCACGACGTAGGCGATGACGGCGGTGATGACGCCCATGATGATGGCGATCGTCGCCGCGTAGTTGAACTGCTGCCCGGCGAAGGACAGGTTGTACGCGTACATGTTGGGCGTGTAGTACGTGGTGATCACGTTCGGCGCGAGCGGCCGCAGGATGTTGGGCTCATTGAAGAGCTGGAAGCTGCCGATGATCGAGAAGATCGTCGCGATGACGACCGCCCCGCGCACGGAGGGGATCTTGATGGAGAAGATCGTGCGCCAGGCGCCGGCCCCGTCGAGGGAGGCGGCCTCGTACATGTCGGTGGGGATGGTCTTCAGCGAGGAGTAGAAGATCAGCATGTTGTAGCCCACGAACTCCCAGGTCACGATGTTGCCGATCGAGGCCAGCATCCACTCCTTCGCGAACGGCGTGAGCGCATCGAATCCGAGGAGGTCGTTGACGTTGCCGGCGAGGCCGAACTGGTCGCCGTAGATGTAGCCCCACATGAGGACGGCGACGACGGCGGGCACGGCGTAAGGCAGGAAGATCAGGATGCGGAAGAAGGATGCTCCCCGCAGTCGCGCGCTGTCGAGGGCGAGCGCCGCGCCGAGCGCCAGCGCGAGCATGATCGGCACCTGCACAACGAGGAACAGCAGGACACGGCCGAACGCCTCCCAGAACTGCGGGTCAGTGAGCGCTCGCACGTAGTTGTCCAGGCCGACGAAGGCCGTGCCGCCGATGAGCTTCTCCTGGAAGAAGCTCAGGTAGAGCGCGTAGGCGAGCGGCGTGAGGAACACCAGGGCGAAGACGACCATGAAGGGGCCGACGAACGCCCAGCCGTTCCAATTGCGCTTCTCGCGGCGGGGGATGCTCAGCGCACCTCGTGCCGCGGTGATTTCTGTCGTCATCGACGAGACCTTCTCTGATTCGGGCGTCGGGTGCGCCATGTGTCAACGTCAACATATGCGATGGACTGTTAGTGTGTCAACGTCAACACATGAATGGATGTGATCGTGTCCTCAGCAGAAACGGCAGAGTCGCCGCATCGGCGCCGTGAACCTTCCATGGAGGACGTCGCCCGCGAGGCCGGAGTGTCCGGTCAGACCGTCTCGCGCGTCGTCAACGCGCGCGGCTACGTCGGCGCGGCGACCAGAGAGCGCGTGGAGGCGGCAATGCAGCGCCTCGGATACCGGCCGAACAGCGCAGCGCGCGCACTGCGGTCGGGCAGATTCCGCACCATCGGCGTCGTGATGTTCTCGTTCAGCTCGTACGGCAACCAGCGCACGCTCGACGCGATCGCGGTGCGCGCCGCCCAGCTCGGATACGCGCTCACCCTCATCCCGGTCGAGTCCAGCGCGCGCGACACCGTCGCCGGCGCCTTCCGTCGCCTGGAGGAGCACGCCGTCGACGGCATCATCATCGTCATCGAGGCCCACCAGCTCGACGAGGCCGACGTGGAGATCCCCGATGCGCTGCCCGTCGTGTTCGTCGACTCGAACCGCACGGTCGAGCATCCCTTCGTCGACACCGATCAGGCTCAGGGCGCACGCCTGGCCACCGAGCATCTCCTCGACCTCGGGCACGACACGGTCTGGCATGTCGCGGGTCCGGAGAGGTCCTACTCCGCAGAGCGCCGACGGGAGGCCTGGCAGGCGACCCTCGAATCGCGCGGACTCCACGTCCCCGGCGCCCTGGTCGGCGACTGGAGCGCGCAGTCCGGCTACGCGGCGGGTCTCCGCCTCCGAGAGGTCGACGGAGTCACCGCGGTCTTCGCGGCGAACGACCAGATGGCGATCGGCGTGCTGCGGGCTTTCCGCGAGATCGGCCGCGACGTGCCGGGCGACGTCAGCATCGTCGGGTTCGACGGGCTGCCGGACGCCGCGCAGCTGTGGCCTCCGCTGACGACCGTGCAGCAGCATCCGGAGCGCGTCGGGGCGCTCGCCGTCGACGCCCTCCTCGCGGAGCTCGACAGCGGAGAGCGACGGCACACTCCGCTCGTCGGCACCGAGCTCGTGGTTCGGGGCAGCACGGCGCCCCCGCGGAGGCACTAGGCCCCTGCGTCGAGCCGCGCGGACTTGCCGTGCAGAACTCCGGAAAAGTCTCGGCTATCCGGAGCACAGCGCCCGTTCACGCCTGGAGCTCGGGCCCGATCTCCGGAGTTCTGGCGGGCGGGGCGGAGCGCCCGCTCCGGATGCCGCGGGTTACGCCGTCGGGGGTCAGCGCCAGATGGCCGCGATGCCGGCGTTGACGGCGGTCAGGATGCCGACGAGCCAGAACGCGGCGGGGGCGATGGCGTCGCCGCGCTTCTGGCGGGCCGTGCCGATGCCGAGCAGGGCTCCGATGATCAGCAGGATGACCAGCTTGGTGCCGATCTTCACGTAGTTCATCTCGGCGCCCTCCGGCAGACCCCACGGCGCCGCGAGTGCGAGACCGGCGATCGCGGCGATCGTCATTCCGACGCTCATCAGCCGTGTGAACTCGCGCGTGCCGCCGAACGCCTGCACAGCCCAGGAGCCGAAGAGCACGGCGAATCCGATGAGGTGGACGAACAGGACGATGTGGCGCAGGATCTCCATGCGCTCACCGTACGCCGGAACCGGTATTCCGCGCCAGATAGGCGACCCTCAGTGCTCACGCCTTCGAGCGCGACTGCGGGGTCGTCCGTTGTGCGACGAGGTCGCGCGCTCGGTCCGATCGCGCGACCCGTCGCCCGTCAGCCCCGCAGCTCCCTGATGAGGAGCGCGGTGCGCAGCGCGGCATCCGCGGCCTCTGCGCCCTTGTCCTCCTTGGAGCCCTCGAGGCCGGCACGGTCGAGACCCTGCTGCTCGTCGTCGAGGGTCAGCACGCCGAAGCCGACCGGCTTGCCCGCGTCGAGCGACACCCGGGTGAGGCCGTCGGTCGTGGCCGCCGAGACGTACTCGAAGTGCGGGGTGCCGCCGCGGATGATCACGCCGAGCGCGACCACCGCATCCGCCCCGCCGGCGAACGCCGCCTGCGCGGCCACCGCGAGCTCGAACGAACCGGGCACGCGCACCAGGCGATGCGTCGCCTGCGCCTCGTTCAGGACGCGCTCCGCTCCGGCGATCAGGCCGTTCGTGATGGTGTCGTGCCAGGTGCCGGCGATGATGACGACGTCGAGTCCCCGCCCGTCGATGCTCCCGGCCTGGGGTGCGCCTGCGCCGCTCATTCGTCGTCCTTTCCGTCGGCGAGAGCCTCTGCGAGCTCCGCCTCTCCGATGATGTGACCCATCCGGTCACGCTTGGTCTCGAGGTACTGGTGGTTGTTCGGCCCGACGCCGACGATCAGCGGCACCTGCTCCACGACGTCGAGCCCGAGCTCGCGCAGCTGGTTGACCTTGTCGGTGTTGTTCGTGAGCAGGCGCACCTTCGACACTCCGAGATCGGCGAGGATGCCGGCCGCCGCCGCGTATTCGCGGGCGTCTGCGGGGAGGCCGAGGGCGAGGTTCGCGTCGACCGTGTCGAGCCCCTCCTCCTGCAGGCTGTACGCCCGGAGCTTGTTGATGAGCCCGATGCCCCGTCCCTCGTGACCGCGCATGTAGATGACGATGCCGCCCTCCTGCTCGATCGCGTCGAGCGCCGCGTCCAGCTGAGGCCCGCACTCGCACTTCAGCGAGCCGAACGCCTCGCCCGTGAGGCACTCGGAATGCACGCGCACCAGCGCGGTCTCGGTCGGCTCTCCCGAGACGACCGCGATGTGGTCGGTGCCGCTGACCCTGTCCTTGTACGCGAGGAAGCGGAACGTGCCGTGCGAGGTCGGAACCGTCGCATCGGCCCTCAGGCTCACCCTCCTGCCGGGGGAGGCGACGGCGCCGTCGGGGTCGATCTCGTTGAGGTGCGCGATCAGCTGCTCGATCGTGATGACGGGGACGCCGTCGCGCTCGCCGAGCTCGAGGAGGCCGGGCATCCGCATCATGCTGCCGTCTTCGGCGACGACCTCGGCGATCGCGCCGACCGGACGCAGCCCCGCCAGCTTCATGAGCTCGACGGCCGCCTCGGTGTGGCCGCTGCGTTCGCGCACGCCGCCGTCGACCGCGCGGAGCGGCAGCACGTGACCGGGGCGGATCAGATCGCCCGCGGTCGACGAGGGGTTCGCCAGCACGTTCAGGGTGTGCGCGCGGTCGTGCGCGCTGATGCCGGTGGTGACGCCGGACGCGGCATCCACGCTGACCGTGTACGCGGTCGAGCGCGCGTCCTCGCTGGTGGCGACCATGGGCTGCAGGTTCAGGCTGTCGGCGAGATCGGTGGGCATGGGCGCGCAGATGAACCCCGACGACCAGCGCACGGTCCAGGCGACCCACTCGGGTGTCGCGAGCTCGGCGGAGAGGATGACGTCGCCCTCGTTCTCGCGGTTCTCGTCGTCGGCGACCAGCACCGGCCGGCCGGCGCGGAGCGCGTCGAGCGCTTCGGGGATGGTGGACAGGCTCATCGCGAGCCTCCTTCCTGTGCGACGCCGAGCTCGCGGAAGGCGAGCAGACGTTCGACGTGTCGGGCGAGGACGTCGGTCTCGAGGTTGACGCGGTCGCCGACCGCGCGCGCGCCCAGCGTGGTGGCGGCGAGGGTCTCCGGGATGAGGGAGACCTCGAACCACGCGTCGGTCTCGGACGGGGCGCTCACGGCGCTCACCGTCAGCGACGTGCCGTCGACCGAGATGGAGCCCTTGTCCACGACCAGCGGGGCGAGGTCGGCGGGGAGGCTGATCCGCAGCACGCTCCACTGCGCGCCGGGGCGCACCTGCAGCACGGCTCCCGTGCCGTCGACGTGGCCCTGCACGATGTGGCCGCCGAGGCGGGCACCCACGGGCATCGCCTTCTCGATGTTGACGCGGGTGCCCACGGTCGCGCCGCCGATGGCCGCCACATCGAGGGTCTGCTTCATCACGTCGGTGTCGAAGGTGTCGGCGGTCGAGCCCACCACGGTCAGGCAGACGCCGGACACCGCGATCGACTCGCCGTGCACCGCATCCGCTGCGGCCTTCGGAGCGCGCACCGTGAGCCGCCAGCCGTCGCCCGCTGGCGCGATGGCGGTGATCTCGCCGATCTCCTCGATGATTCCGGTGAACATCAGGCAGCTCCTTCGTCGTGAGCGTCGGTCGCGGTCGCCGGGTGAGCGATCGCGAGCAGGTCGGTTCCGAGCGGCAGCCACTCGTCGATGTCGAGGCGCACGGCCGCGTCGATCGACGGCACGCCGATGTCGGTGAGGGCGAGGCGCCGGCCGCCGAGCAGCACCGGGGCCACGTACGCGAGCACCCGGTCGGCGAGACCCGCGGCGATGAAAGCGCTCGCGAGAGTCGGGCCGCCCTCGACGAACACGCTCTGGACTCCGCGTGCGTGCAGATCGGCGACGACGGCCCGCAGGTCTCGGGTGTCGTAGAAGACGGGGGAGTGCGGATGCCGGCGCACCGCGGCGTCGTCAGGGGTCGGCCTCGAGCCGATCACGACGGGGACAGGCTGGTGCGGATGCAGTGCATCGCCGTCACGGGCGGTGAGCGCGGGGTCGTCAGCGAGCACGGTGCCGGTGCCGACGACGATGGCGTCGGCCGCCGCGCGCCGTCGATGCACGTCGGCGCGCGCCGCGGGCCCCGTGATCCACTGGCTGGAGCCGTCGTCCGCTGCGGCGCGTCCGTCGAGGCTCTGCGCCCACTTCACGGTGATGTGCGGTCGCCCGAGGCGCTGCGCGGTGAGCCAGCCGTCGATCAGGGCGTGCGCGGCATCCGCCTGCTCGCCGGACTCGACGTGGACGCCGGCGTTCCGCAGTCGTTCTGCGCCTCCGCCCGAGACCGCGCCGGGGTCGTCGAGGGCGTACACCACGCGGGCGACGCCGGCGTCGATCAGGGCGAGGGCACACGGGCCGGTGCGGCCGGTGTGATTGCACGGCTCGAGGGTGACCACGGCCGTCGCTCCACGGGCGGCGCCCGGCGCGAGCTTCGAGAGCGCATCGACCTCCGCGTGCGGGGTGCCGGCGCCATGGTGCCAGCCCTCGGCGAGGACGTCGCCGTCGGGGGAGAGGATGACGGCGCCCACCTGCGGGTTCACGCCCCGCGGCCCCTGCGCTGCGAGTTCGAGCGCGCGACCCATCGCGCGGCGCTCAGCCTCGGTCACTGCCATCCGTCGTCCTCCTCTGAGGCTCCGGGGGATGCAGAACGCGCGCGCGAGCGCGCCGTGCTGCCTCCCTTCCGGACTAGCGAGATGACTCTCGCATCACCGTCGGTTCCGGATTTCCACCGGATCGGCATCCCGGTGGAACCGAGACGCTCGCGGACTGTCACCGCCGGTTCGGATTCACACCGACCCCGGAGCACGTTGATGCTCTGAGTGTACTCAACGCGTCTGACAGAGATTCATTCCGCGACATGAAAGGGAACGCGGTGCTACTTGAGCAGCCTCGACAGGCGGCGATCGGCGAGCGGCTTGCCGCCCGTCTGACACCTCGGGCAGTACTCCATCGAGCGATCGGCGAAGAACACGCTCCGCACGATGTCGCCGCACACGGGGCAGGCCTCCCCGCGGCGGGCGTGCACCTGCATGCCGCGGCGCTTGGCATCCTTCAGATCGGCGGGGGGCTTGCCGGAGGCCGCGGTCACCGCATCCGTCAGCGTCGCGTGCGTCGCGGCAAACAGCCGGTCGATCTCGTCGTCGTCGAGCTTCGCGGAGATCGCGTACGGAGACATGCGCGCGGCGTGCAGGATCTCGTCGGAGTAGGCGTTGCCGATGCCGGCGATCACGGCCTGATCGCGCAGGAGGCCCTTGATCTGCATCCGCTTCCCCGCGAGCAGGCCGGCGAAGACCTCGCGGGTGAACGACGGGTCCAGTGGATCTGGGCCGAGCCGGGCGATGCCGGGGACGTCCTGCGGATCCCGCACGACGTAGACCGCGAGCGACTTCTTGGTGCCGGCCTCGGTGAGATCGAACCCGCTGCCGTCGTCGAGGGCGATGCGCAGCGCGATGGGCGACTTGCCCGGCTTGATCAGCGTGGTGGGGAGGGTGTCGTACCAGCGCAGCCACCCGGCCTTGGCGAGGTGGAATGCGAGGTGCAGGTCGTCGCGGCACGTCAGCACGACGAACTTGCCGTGGCGGGACGCCGCCGTGATCTCCGCGCCCTGGAGTGCGTGGATGGGCGGATCGTAGGTCTTCAGCGCCGAGATCGCCGCCACCGTGGCGCGGGTGATGGTGCGCCCGACGGCGCGCTCGGCGAGGAACGTCGTCAGTCCCTGGACCTCGGGCATCTCCGGCATGGACTCATCCTGACACCGGCATCTGACATCCGGCTAGGGGCGACGCTCAGACGGCGCTCAGCAGCAGGCGGATGCTGGCGGCGCGGAGGTGCTCGACGGCATCCAGGTCTCCGCGCAGGTAGGCGATGAGCGCGTTGAGGAAGATCCCGTCGAACAGCGCGTAGGCCGACGACGGATCGACGACGGGCGCGCGTCCCTCGAGTTCGGAGAAGCGCTGGACGACGGCCCACACCATGTCGCTGAGCAGCGCGTCGATCGCGATGATGGTGTCGCGGAAGCCGGCGTCGAACAGGGCCTGATTGCGCAGGTCGTACCAGAGCCGGTGCATGTCGGCTTCGTCGCGCAGCGTGGAGGCCATCTCTGCGCCGAAACGCTCGGCGAGTTCGGCTCCGCTCCTCGACGACTCGACGATGGGGTCGTAGCGCCGTGCGCACTCCGACTTGTACTGCCAGATCGCCTGGCCGATCAGATCGTCCTTGTCCTCGAAGTAGTAGTGCAGCAGCCCGTGCGACAGCTCGCTCTGGGCGGCCACGTCGCGCAGGCCGGTGCGGGCGAATCCGCGCTCGGCGATGGCCGTCAGTGCGGCATCCGCCAGCTCGCGTCGACGCGCGGCGAACTTGTCGGTACCCGCCCGCTCCGCGCGCACAGCCGCATCGCCCATCACGCCTCCTCCGGTCTCGGTGAAGCGATCATACGCCCTGCGGAGGGCGCCGATCGGCAGTTTTGGGCAGATGTCCAGATTTTCCTTGTCAAGTGTCCAAATCTCTGATCTGCTGTCCCCATCGCTTTCAACGACGAAAGGAACGGATCGACATGACCACTGATCTCACGGGGACGCGTGCCCTGATCACCGGCGGCGCGAGAGGGCTGGGACTGCGCACGGCGCAGGTCCTCGCCGAGAGGGGAGCAGCCGTCGTCCTCGCCGACGTCGACGAGTCGGCCGGCACGGCAGCCGCCGCGGCGCTCACGGCAGACGGACGTCAGGCGACGTTCGTGGCCCTCGACGTGACCGATGACGCCTCCTGGAGCGCCGCCACGGCGCAGGCGCTGGACGCCCTCGGCGGACTCGATGCCCTCGTGAACAACGCGGGCATCGAGATCTCCGACCTCTTCGTCGATCTCGACCCCGCCAACATGCGCAGGATCCTCGACGTGAACGTCCTGGGCACGGCGCTCGGCATCAAGCACGCCTTCCGCAGCATGCGCCAGGACGACGGCTCGGGAGCGGGCGGCGCGATCGTGAACATCGCCTCGGTGGCGGCGACCATCGCCTTCCCCGGCATCGCGGCGTACTCGGCATCCAAGTCCGCCGTCGAGCGGCTCACCAAGGTCGCCGCCGCGGAGTCGGGCCGTCTCGGCTACGGCGTGCGCGTGAACACCGTCTGCCCAGGGCTCGTCCCCAACGCGATGGGCGCGCAGCTGGCCGGGGACATGGAACGGCTGGGGCTGTTCCCCTCGGCGCAGGACGCCGTGACCGCCGTGGTCGGCCTGACGCCATCGGGGCGCCTCGCGACGGAGGACGACATCGCCGCGGGGATCGCGTTCCTGCTCTCCTCGGACTCGGCATTCGTCAACGGGACGACGCTGTCGATCGACGGCGCGATGGGGATGTGAGGAGAACACCATGAGCACGGACAAGCCCGTCGTCGTCTACGGCGTCAGCGGATACACAGGCCGGTTGATCTGCGAGTACCTGCGCGAACTCGGGGTGCCCTTCGTGGCCGCGGGGCGTGACGCAGAACGCGTCCGCGAGGTCGTGGAGAAGATCCCGGGGATCGAGACGGCCGACTACGAGATCGTCGGCGTCGAGAACGACGCCGCAGCGCTGGCGGAGGCATTCGACGGCGCCACGGTGATCTGCAACACGGTGGGACCGTTCATCAAGTTCGGCCCGGAGGTCGTCGAGGCCGCCCTGCAGATCGGGGCGCACTACACCGACACCACCGGCGAACAGGACTGGGTGATGGCCGCGCGCGACAGATGGGGTGCGCAGTTCGCCGCGGAGGGGCTGCTGCTGTCTCCCGGCATCGCGCACATGTACACGACGAGCGAGATCGCGGCCAACATCGCCCTCGAGCCCGGGGGATACGACACCCTCGACATCCTCGTGTTCTGGAAGGGGCTGCCGACCTTCGCGTCGACGCAGACCATCTTCACGATCCTCAAGGCCGACTGGTACTACCTCGAGCAGAACCAGCTCGTCGCGTGGGACCACCTCTCGAAGTTCGACGTGACGGTGCCCGGCTACCACGAGCAGGCCGTCGCGGTGCCGTGGGGCGGGATGTCGCATCCGATCTGGTTCCAGCACGACCCGCGGGTGTCCAGCGTCCGCTCCTTCGGCGGCGTGCTCAACCGCGCCGTGATGGAGAACGTCGGACTGACGGTGCAGATGTTCGAGGAGCAGATCAAGCCGCTCGAGCCGGAGGCGCAGGAGAAGGCGCTGGCCGACATCGCCGCGGGCCTCCAGGCGAGCATGCCGCCGCGTGAGAACCCGCGTTACAACAGGTCGGTCGACTCGGTGCACGCGTCCGGTCCGCTCGGTCGGTCGCACGTGGTGATCCACGGCAACAGCAACTACAAGCAGACCGGACTGCTGCAGGCCTTCGCCGCGTTCTCGCTGATCCAGGAGGCGCCCCGCCGGGTGGGATTCGCCTCGGCGTGCCAGGCGTTCGGGCACCACGAGCTGCTGGGGCAGCTCCGCGCCTTCGGCCTCGTCGCCGAACCCGTGGTCACCCGGGTGTGACCACCCCACAGGGGCGCCGCGCCTCCCCGGCGCGGCGCCCCGCCGCAGGCACCTCGATCCCTCTGGAGCACTCATGCACTTCGCCGCACTGCCCGCCGTCCGCGCCGCCGAGGCCCCGGCGGCGCCCAGCCTGCGCGACGACGCCGTCGAGCTCAGCAACGCCGACCTCCTCGCCAGGGTCGAGGCCGCGGCCGGAGCGCTGCACGCGCGCGGTGTTCGCGCCGGCAGCGTCATCGCCCTGGCGCTGCCCAACCGGGTCGAGCTGATCGTCGCGCTGTTCGCCGCGTGGCGACTGGGAGCGGCGGTCACGCCGATCAATCCGGTCCTCGGGCAGACGGAGGCGGCGTATCAGGTCGCGGATGCCGGCGCGGTGCTGGTCGTCGCGGAAGAGGGCACGCGCGATCTCGGCGCACCCTCCGTCCTCCTCGACGAGCTCGCAGCGGGGGACCGCGTCCTCGGGGATCCTCTGACGACGATCGACGATCTCGCGCTCCTCATCTACACGAGCGGAACGACCGGGAGCCCGAAGGGCGTCATGCTCACCCACGCCAACCTCGACGCGATGACCGCGTCGTTCGTGGAGTGGTTCGAGCTCGGAGCCGCTGATCACAGCCTCCTCGTGCTCCCGCTGTTCCACGCGAACGGCATCGTGCTCGGCACGCTGACCCCGCTGCGCGCAGGGGGCCAGGTCAGCATCACCGGGCGCTTCTCACGCGACAGGTTCTTCGCCGATGTCGAGCGGCTGCGCCCCACCTACTTCTCCGCGGTGCCGGCGATCTACGCGCTGCTCTCCTCTCTGCCCGACGACGTGCGGCCGGACACCTCGTCGCTGCGCTTCGCCGTGTGCGGTGCGGCGCCGATGCCGGCCGAATCGATCGAGCGCTTCGAGAAGCGGTTCGACGTCACGATCGTGGAGGGCTACGGGCTCTCCGAGACGACCTGCGCCTCGACCATCAATCCGCTGCACGGAACCCGCAAGCCCGGAACCGTCGGTCTCCCGCTGCCCGGCCAGCGCGTCGCCGTGATCGGAGAGGACGGCCGGCACCTGGCGTCGGGCGAGGTCGGCGAGGTGGTGATCTCCGGCCCCGTCGTCATGGCCGGGTACCTGGGGCGTCCCGAGGAGACCGAGCGGACCGTGGTGGACGGATGGCTGCGCACCGGCGACCTCGGCCGGTTCGATGAGGACGGCTACCTGCAGATCGTCGACCGCATCAAGGACATGATCATCCGCGGGGGAGAGAACCTCTATCCCAAGGAGATCGAGAACGCGCTCTACACGCATCCGGACGTGCGGGAGGCCGCCGTCGTCGGCGCCCCGGATCCCGTGCTGGGCGAGATCCCCGTCGCCTTCGTGTCGCTCAGCGCGGACGCCGCGGCCGCACCCGACGAGCTCGACGCGCATGCGCGCAGCATCCTGGCGTCGTTCAAGTGCCCCGCTCGCATCATCGTCCTCGACGAGCTCCCCAAGAACCCGGTCGGCAAGATCGACAAGCCGGCGCTCCGCCGCGGACTGCGGGTCGCGTCGTGAGCATCGTCGTCGCCGGCGTCGGGATGATCCCGTTCGTCACGCCCTCGCGCACCGCGTCGTACGACGTGATGGGGGAGCGGGCGATCCGGGAGGCGCTGGCGGATGCCGGCATCGGCCTCGATGCTGTCGACGCGGTGTACGCGGGGTACGTCTACGCCGACACGGCGGCCGGACAGACGGCCGTCTACGGGGTGGGGACGACGGGGGTCCCCGTGTTCAACGTCAACAACTACTGCGCGAGCGGATCGAGCGCGCTGTGGCTGGGACGCCAGGCGATCCTCTCCGGCACGGCCGACTGCGTGCTCGTCGTGGGGTTCGAGCAGATGGCCCGGGGCGCGATCGGCAGCATGTACGACGACCGCCCGGACTCGCTGTGGCGGTTCACCGAGTCGCGGGTGGCGCATCGCGGCGCCTCCGATGCGCCACCTGCCGCGCAGTTCTTCGGCGACGCCGGGGCGGCGTACGCGGAGAGGTACGCGATGGATCCCGCCGTCTTCGCGCACGTCACGGTCAAGTCCCGTCGGCACGCCGCCGCGAACCCCTACGCCGTGTTCCGCGATCCGATCACGGTGGAGGAGGTGCTCGCCTCACCGCACGTGTACGGGCCTCTCACGCGGCTGCAGTGCTGCCCGCCGACCTGTGGTGCGGCCGCAGCGGTGCTCTGCACCGAGGAGTTCGCGCGGGCGCACGGACTCGACGCCTCGGTGCGCATCCGAGCCCAGGCGATGACGAGCGACAGAGCCGACACGTTCGGCGGAGACGCGATGGCGCTCGTCGGTGCATCGATCGCGCAGCGCGCCGCGGATGCCGTCTACGAGGAGGCCGGCGTCGATCCACGCGACCTGCGGGTCGTGGAGCTGCACGACTGCTTCACGACGAACGAAGTGCTCGCCTACGAGGCGCTGCGCCTCACGCCCGAGGGCACGAGCGAGCGCTTCATCCTCGACGGGCAGAACACGTACGGCGGACAGGTCGTGACAAACCCCTCGGGTGGGCTGCTCTCGAAGGGTCATCCTCTCGGGGCGACCGGGCTCGCGCAGTGCGCAGAGCTGGTGTGGCAGCTCCGGGGCATGGCCGGTGACCGTCAGGTCGACGACGTCACTCTCGCGCTCCAGCACAACCTCGGCCTCGGCAGCGCGTGCGTCGTCACGCTGTACGAGCGGGTCTGACCGCGTGAGGGGTCAGCATCTGCCGGATGCGGGGGCGGTGATGCGGCATTCAGCGACCCCTCACGGCGGGCAGGGTCAGAGGATCGGCCAGGGCACGGGCGTGCGGTCGTCGGAGGGGAGGAGGCCGGCGGTCCAGCCGTCATCTCGCCCGCGCGGGCTGGTCAGGGCCTGGCGACGCAGGCCCTCGTAGCGGAACCCGAGCGCCCTCGCCGCACGTGCGGAGGGGATGTTGCCGACGACCGCCTGCCACTGGATGCGGGCGAGTCCGAGCTCGGCGAAACCCCACTCGACCACGGCGCGACCCGCCTCGACCAGATATCCGCGACCGCGGGCCTCCGGCGCCATCCAATAGCCGAGCTCGGCGTGCGCGCCGCCGACCTGCGGCGTGAATCCGTCGAGGCTGATGACGCCGAGGAACGTGTCGTCCGCCCGGATGCCCCACACGGCGCCCGTCTCCTCCGCCCAGCCGTCGGCGATCATCCGGATGAACCCGTCCGCGTGCTCGCGCGTGTACGGGCTCGGCACGGTCGTCCACCGCGGGATCTCCGGGTCCTGGCAGGCGCGGTCGATCGCCTCGGCATCCGACGGTGAAGGGGCACGCAACATCAGGCGTTCGGTCGTGAGAGTCACGGGTTCCATCACGCAAGAGTAGTGACGATGCCACTCAGCTGGCGCTCACACACCGATGAGGAACGACAGGCCGACGAGCCAGGACCAGCCGAGTACGACGGGTGTGAGGGGGAGGAGCGCTGCCAGCACGGCGAGTACGACCCCCGCGGTGCCCGGTAGCTGGCCGCGATGCGTGGACATGGCGATGATCCCGGTGGCCAGCGCGGCGACGCCTGCCACCGCGCCGATCGCGAAGGCGGAACCGTAGGCGGTGCCGATTCCCGACACAGTGAAGTCGAGTACCACGCATGCGGCGCCGAGGAGGAGCGCGAGGACGCCGAGGCCCAACGAGACGAACCCCAGTGCCGTCGATCTGAGCGCAGGCGGAGTGGATCGCCTGACCTGGGGGCGATCTGTGTGCGGCGCGGTCATGGTCACACAGTACTCACGGCGTTCGCGGCGCATCGGGGTCGGCCCGATGTCGGAGGCCCCGGTCTAAGCTTGTCCGGTGACTGTTCCGGGGATTCTGCGCGCCTTGGAAGAGGCGTCTCTGTATCGTGACGCCCTCAGCTGGGCGCAGACCGACGCCGATCTCGGCCTCGTCGACGGACTCGACGCCCCGGTGCTCGCCGGGCTGCTCGAGAAGCGTCGTGCGGCGGGCCAGACGGCGGCGGCGCTCGCCGTGGTGCCCACGGGGCGTCGTGCGGAGAGCCTGGCCGCCGCTCTCGGCGCCTACCTGCCGGACGCCGAGGTGCTCACCTTCCCCGCGTGGGAGACCCTGCCGCATGAGCGGCTGAGCCCCAGCCCCGACACGGTGGGCCAGCGCCTCCAGGCCCTTCGCCGCATCGCCGAGTGGACGGGGGATCACCCGCTGATCGTCGTCGCCTCCGTGCGCGCGGCACTCCAGCCGATCGCCGGCAACCTCGGCGAGATCGCCCCCCTCGAGCTCAGGATCGGCAGCAGGGGCAACGAGCTCGACACGGTCGCCGAGCAGCTCGTCGAGCGCGCCTACTCGCGCGTCGACATGGTGTCGCGCCGAGGCGAGTTCGCCGTGCGCGGCGGCATCCTCGACGTGTTCCCGCCGATCTCCGAGCATCCGTACCGCGTCGAGTTCTTCGGCGACGAGATCGACCAGATCCGCGCGTTCTCCGTCGCCGACCAGCGCTCGCTGCCGGGAGACGTCGATCTCGTCGACCTGCAGCCGAGCCGAGAGCTCCTCCTCACGCAGGACGTGCGCGACAACGCGCGTGCGCTCAAGGATGCGTTCCCCGCCATCGCGGGCATGCTCGAGAAGATGGCCGAGGGCATCCCTGTCGAGGGCATGGAGTCGCTGCTGCCGGCTGTCGCGGGTCCGCTCAAGTCGCTGGTCGAGTACCTGCCGGAGGGCAGTGTGACGGCGATCATCGACCCGGAGCGCTCGACCGCACGCGCGATCACGCTCGGCGACACCAACCGCGAGTTCCTCGATGCCGCGTGGAGCGCGGCGACCTCGGGCGCCTCCGCCCCCATCGACCTGGGCGCGGGCGACTTCCTCACCATCGCCGAGCTCCGCGAGGTCGTGCGCGACCGCGGCGGCGTCCTGTGGCGGCTGAGCCCGTTCTCGATCGGCGACGCCGACGTCGACACCGCGGATGCCGTGGTGATCCCGTCCTTCCACGGCAACGTCGACGGCGCGATCTCCTTCGTCGACGCCCGGGTCTCGGAGGGGTGGCGCGTGGTCGTCATCGCGACCGGCGCCGGTCTCGTCGACCGCGCGCGCGACGTGCTCTCCGACCGCGGCATCGCCGCCCGCGTCGTCGACTCCCTCACCGGCCTGCCTGACGGAGGGGTCGCGACCCTCGTCACGGGGTCGGTGGAGGCCGGGTTCCAGGTGCCGGAGGCGAAACTCGCCGTCCTCACGGACAACGAGTTCTACGGCCGCACCATCGGCGGCGACCAGCGCGTCGTCAAGAAGCTCGCCTCGCGGCGCAAGAACGTCGTCGATCCGCTGCAGCTCAAGCCGGGCGACTTCGTCGTGCACTCGACCCACGGCATCGGCCGCTTCGTGGAGATGACGCAGCGGGAGGTCTCCACCGGAGGCCGCAACGCCACGAAGTCGGTGCGCGACTACCTCGTGCTGGAGTACTCGCCGTCCAAGCGCGGCTACCCTGGCGACAAGCTCTTCGTCCCGACCGACCAGCTCGACTCGCTCTCGAAGTACGTCGGCGGCGAGGCCCCGACGCTGTCGAAGATGGGCGGCAGCGACTGGGCTGCGGCGAAGGGCAAGGCGCGCAAGGCCGTGCGCGACATCGCGGTCGAGCTCGTCAAGCTGTACTCGGCGCGTATGGGAGCCAAGGGGCACGCGTTCGGCCCCGACACGCCCTGGCAGCGTGAGCTGGAGGAGGCGTTCCCGTTCGCGGAGACTCCTGACCAGCTGCAGACGATCGACGAGATCAAGGCCGACATGGAGCGGCCCATCCCGATGGACCGGCTGCTGTCGGGCGACGTCGGCTTCGGCAAGACCGAGGTCGCGGTGCGTGCGGCGTTCAAGGCGATCCAGGACGGCAAGCAGGTCGCCATGCTCGTGCCGACGACCCTGCTGGTCAAGCAGCACCTGGAGACGTTCACCGAGCGCTTCGCCGGATTCCCGGTCAAGGTGCGTCCGCTGTCGCGCTTCCAGACCGACAAGGAGGCCCGGCTCACGCTCGACGGCCTCCTCGACGGCACCGTCGACATGGTCATCGGCACGCACCGCATCCTCACCGACCAGGTGATGTTCAAGGACCTCGGCCTGATGATCATCGACGAGGAGCAGCGCTTCGGCGTCGAGCACAAGGACGCGCTGAAGAAGATGAAGACGAACGTCGACATCCTCGCGATGAGCGCCACGCCGATCCCGCGCACGCTCGAGATGGCCGTCACCGGCATCCGCGAGATGTCCACTCTCGCGACGCCGCCCGAGGACCGGCATCCGATCCTCTCCTTCGTCGGACCCCGCAGCGACAAGCAGATGGCGGCCGCGATCCGCAGGGAGATCCTCCGTGAGGGCCAGGTGTTCTTCGTGCACAACCGGGTGCAGTCGATCCAGCGCGTCGCGGCGGAGCTCGCCGAGCTCGTGCCGGAGGCCCGCATCGCCGTGGCGCACGGCCAGATGGGGGAGCACCAGCTGGAGCAGGTCGTCGACGACTTCTGGGAGCGCAAGTTCGACGTGCTCGTCTCGACGACGATCATCGAGACCGGGCTCGACATCTCCAACGCCAACACGATCATCATCGACCGTGCCGACAAGTACGGTCTGAGCCAGCTGCACCAGCTCCGCGGACGGGTCGGCCGCGGCCGCGAGCGCGCCTACGCGTACTTCCTCTACGACGACATGAAGCCGCTGTCCGAGACGGCGGCAGACCGGCTGCAGACCATCGCCGTGAACAACGACCTCGGCTCCGGCATGCAGGTCGCCCTCAAGGACCTGGAGCTACGGGGCGCGGGCAACATGCTCGGCGCGGAGCAGGCCGGGCACATCGCGGGCGTCGGCTTCGACCTGTATCTGCGCATGATCGGCGAGGCCGTGTCCACGTTCCGCGGCGAGGAGGTCGAGAGCGGGCAGGAGCTGCGGCTCGAGCTCCCGCTCGACGCGCGGATCCCCGAGTTCTACATCGACAGCGAGCGACTGCGCCTGGAGGCGTATCAGAAGCTCTCGGCGGCTTCGGCCGCGACGGCGAAGGACGAGGCGATCGACCTCGTCATCGCCGAGCTCACCGACCGCTACGGAACTCTGCCCGAGGAGGTCGAGGGGCTGATCGCCATCGCCCGCCTGCGCCGTCGTGCCGCGAGGGCTGGGTTGACGGATGTCGTCACGATGGGGTCGAACCTGCGGATCGCCCCCGCGCGCTTCGAGGACTCGATCAAGGTGCGGATGCAGCGGCTCTACCCGAAGGCGAAGCTCGTCGGCGGGGGAGAGGCGCTGGTCGTGCCCATGCCGACCGTGCCCGCCGCCGTCGGCGTCGGCCTGGAGCCGCTCGCCGACAAGGCCCTGCTGGAGTGGGTGGCGCAGCTGTTCACCGCGCTCTTCCCCGAGCCGGTCGCGGCCGGTCAGCGGGACTGACGTGGGGCGGCTGAGCGTCAAGCGCGCGCTGCAGGTGCTGTCGACGGTGCTGGCGGCCGTCGCCGGGGCGCTCGTGCTCTTCCTGCCCAGCTACACCGTGGTTCGCACGGACTCCGCGGGGGACGAGAGCACCAGCACCCTGAGCATCTGGCAGTACAACGGTCCGATCATGCTGCTCGTCGTGGCGATCCCCGTCGTCATCGCGCTGATCCCCGCCCTGGTCCGCGGGAGGTGGTGGCCGGTCGTGAGTCTCGTCTCGGCGGGGCTGCTCCTCGGTGTCGCCTTCCTCGGCGCACCCACCGTGGGGTTCGCCTTCCTGCCCGCGGTCGTCGCCGCCGTCGTCGCGGCGATGATGCGGCCTCGCGTGGGGGCGTCGCGGGAGTAGCCGTCAGCCCGCCGATGTGACGCTGACCGGAAGGCTCCCGTCTGCCCGTGGCTGTCGACCTCGACCGCGAACCCCTCTCTCACCGACACCCCCGTCCGGGACCGGCGGAGCACAACTTCGGAGCAGGGGCGCGACACGCCGAGGACGAGCGGGATGCCGACGGGGTGTCGATCCGCCGCTCCGAAGCCGTGCTCGGGGGAGCGAGGTGAAACCCACCTGCCGCACCCCGGTTGCGGGGGAATCGTGCACGCCCGTCCGTCCGTCGCACTAGTCTGGCGGCATGTTGTACGAGCACCTCGGGGCTCGGCCCCGGATCCATGACACCGCCGTCGTCGCTCCCACAGCCGTGATCTCCGGAGACGTCGAGATCGGCCCGAACTGCCAAGTGCTGCACGGCGCCGTGATCACCGCGGAGGGCGGCCCGATCACGCTCGGCGAGCACGTGATCGTGATGGAGAACGCGCTCATCAGGGCGACCGCCGCGAACGCGGTGCACATCGGGGCGCACACCCTCGTCGGCACGCTCGCGAGCATCGCCGGCGCCACGGTCGGCGAGGAGGTCTTCCTCGCCTCGGGGGCCCGCATCTTCAACGGCGCGCTGATCGGCGACCGCTGCGAGGTGCGCGTCAACGCGATCGTGCACCGCAGGGCGGTCCTCCCCGCGGGCGCCGTCGTCCCGATCGGCTGGGTCGCGGTGGGCGATCCGGTCCAGCTGCTCTCGCCCGACCGCGAGGCGGAGATCGCCGCCGCCCAGCCCGAGCTGGACTTCCCCGGCCACGTGTTCGGGGTCGACCGCGACACCCCCGATCTCATGGTGCAGCTCACGGAGCGCTACGGCAGCTCCCTCGCGCGGCACGCCGACGACACCGAGGTCCGCGACGCATGAGCGCGGAACAGGGCGGAGGCCTGGTCAGGCCCGCCGTCACAGAGCAGGATGCCGCCACGATCGCGCGCGAGTGCTACGGCCTCGACGCGACGGCGAGCGAGCTCGGCAGCAATCAGGACCGCAACTTCGTGCTGACCGAGGCCGGAGGGGCGCGCAGCGTGCTCCGCGTCGACAACCCGGTCTTCGGCGACGAGGCGCGGGACGCGCAGCACGCGGCGCTGGACGCCTACCGTCGCGTCGGCGTCTCGGTGCCCGCCGTGCTGCCAGGGCTCGACGGCGAGCTCACGCAGCGCTGGCGGGGCTTCGCGGTGCGCCGCAGCGAGTTCGCCGCGGGCGAGCCGATGGTCGATGCGGGGTATTTCGCTCCGGTCGTGCTGGCCGAATTCGGGGCGCTGGCCGCGGCCTCCGTGACGGCGCTCTCCGCTCTCCGGCATCCCGGCCTCGACAGGGCGCACATGTGGGACATGCGCGTCGCCTATGCGGAGACCGTCGCGCTGGAGTCGTCGATCACCGACACGGAGCTCCGCGCCCGGGTCCGTACGGCCGCCGACGAGGCGCAGGCCGTCGTCGCCGAGCTCGGGCCCGCGCTCCCTGTGCAGCCGATCCACGGCGACCTCACCGACGACAACGTCACGGGGACCCGCGGCACGGATTCGCGCCTGCACCCGGGCACCGTCCTCGATCTCGGCGACCTCGCTCTCGGCTGGAGGGTCGCGGAGCTCGCCGTGTGCGCGTCGTCGATGCTGCATCACGAGCCGGACCGTCCGCTGCGGGTGCTCGACACGATCGCGGCGTTCCACGACCGTGCTCCGCTCACAGACGAAGAGGCGCGTGCCGTGTGGCCGCTCGTCGTGCTCCGTGCGTGCCTGCTCGTCGCCAGCGGGTGGCGTCAGCTCGAGATCGACGGAGACAACGACTACGCGAGGGAGCGCATCGCGGGTGAACAGGCGATCTTCGACGCCGCGACCCTCATCCCGCTGCGGGAGGTCGTGGAGCACGTGCGGGCGCGTCTGGGGTTCGATGCGCCGCGGTTCGAGGTGGTGACGGATGCGGCTCCGCTCGCGGCGCTGCTCCCCGAGCTCTCCGGCCCTGTGGCCGTGCTCGACCCCGGAGTGGAGTCGGCGGAGCTGGAGTCCGGACTCTGGCTCGATCCGGATGCCGAGGCCGCTCTCGCCGCCGCGGCGTTCGCATCGGGGGCGTCGGCCGCGGTGCTCCCGTACGGAGTGTTCCGCCTGACCCGCACCGAGATCGACACGGCGGATGCCGCCGCGACCTGGCCGGTCGAGACCGAGGTCCACGTCGCGGCCGGCGCGGAGCTCGCCCTCGCCGCGCCGCTCGGCGGCGAACTGAGTGTGCACGAGGGCGGGGCGTGGATCGTCCTCGATGGCGGATGGGTGCTCGGCATCCGAGGCGTGCGGATCGACGGGCTCGCCCCTCGGGAGGTGCGGGCGGGGGAGCGCATCGGCGCGCTCGCGGCCTCCGATGATGCGCGAACGATCGTGATCGGCGCGCGGCGCGAGGACGCGCCGGAGCCTCCAGCCGACGCCTCGGCGGGAGCCGCGCTCGTCGCTCCCGACCGCGTCGCGGCGTGGAGCCGTCTCACCGCCGACCCCGCCCCGTTGCTCGGCCTCGCGTCTCTCGTGCAGCACGACGAGTCCGCCGCCGAGCTGCGCCGCAGGGAACGACTGTTCGCCAGCGCGCAGGAACGCTATTACGAGCATCCTCCGCAGATCGAACGCGGATGGCGGCACCACCTGGTCGACACCACGGGCCGCGCCTACATCGACATGGTGAACAACGTGGCGGGCCTCGGGCACGGTCATCCGCGCGTCGCCGAGGCGGCGAACAGGCAGCTGCGCACGCTCGGCACGAACTCGCGCTTCCTGTTCCGCGAGCTCGCCGAGTACAGCGAGAGACTGCTCGCGCTCATGCCGCAGGGGAGCGAGCTCGACACGGTCCTGCTGGTGAACAGCGGGTCGGAAGCGGTCGACCTCGCCTTGCGCCTGGCTCAGGCCGCCACGGGTCGGCGGTCGATCGTGGCGCTGCGCGAGGCGTATCACGGCTGGACCATGGCCAGCGACGCCGTGACGACGAGCGCGTACGACAACCCGGATGCCGTCGGCACCCGCCCGGAGTGGGTGCACGTCGCCGACGTGCCGAACGTCTTCCGCGGCACCTACCGCGGCGACGGCACGACCGAACGCTACCTCGCGGATCTCGCCGCCGACATCGAGATGCTCGCCGCCGAGGGGAGAGACGTCGCGGGATTCCTGTGCGAGTCGATCCTCGGAAACGCGGGAGGGGTGCTCCTGCCGGACGGGTATCTGGCCGGCGCCTACGAGCTCGTCCGCGCCGCCGGCGGTCTGTGCATCGCCGATGAGGTGCAGGTCGGATTCGGCCGCACGGGTCGCCATTTCTGGGGGTTCGAACGCTCAGGAGCGCTCCCCGACATCGTCACGATCGCCAAGCCCATGGGCAACGGGTTCCCGATCGGCGGGGTGATCACCTCCGCCGCGATCGCCGACGCCCTGGCCGCGCAGGGGCAGTTCTTCTCCTCCGCCGGCGGCAGCACGCTGAGCTGTCGGGTCGGCATCGCCGTGCTCGACGCGATGGTCGAGGACGATCTGCAGCGCAACGCCCTGGAGATCGGGGAGCGGCTCGCCTCGGCGCTCAGCGACCTCGGCGACCGGCATCCGCTCGTCGGACCGGTGCACGGGGAGGGGCTCTATCTCGGGGTCGAGCTGGTCCGCGACCGGGAGACGATGGAGCCCGCCGCCGCGGAGGCCGCCGCGATCTGCGAGCGGCTCCGCGAGCTGGGCGTGATCGTGCTCACGACCTCGGAGCGCTCGAACGTCCTCAAGATCAAGCCGCCCCTGTGCCTGACCGCCGCGAGTGCCGACCATGTGGTCCGGATGCTGGACAGGGTGCTGCGCGAAGGCTGGTAGTCGCTGACCCACCCCTTCGAATCCCGTGCCGTTCCGTCATGTTAACTGCGTGTTTCGAATCAGTTCTGGGGGTCGCGCTGAGGAATGGATGGGTACATACTGATCCTCAACGTCGGACGACCCGGACTCCGACCCCTTGCGTTGTTCCCTAAGGAGTGAACATATGGCGACAAAGACCAAGCCGCTCGCCCAGGGCGGTGGCACCCTGAAGCGGAACCTCGGCCTGTGGGCGATCGTCGGACTCGGACTCGGCTACATGACGCCCACCGTCGTCTTCGACACGTTCGGAATGGTCGCCCGCGACACGAACGACGTGGTGCCCGCGGCGTACCTCGTCGCCCTCGTGGTGATGGTCTTCACGGCGATCAGCTACGGCAAGATCTCCAGTGCGATCCCGAGCGCCGGGTCGGCGTACACCTACGTGCGCGAATCGATCCACCCGAACCTCGGCTTCATGGTCGGCTGGACCTCGCTGATCGACTACGTCCTGCTGCCGATGGTGAACTGCCTCATCCTCCGCAGCTATCTCGAGGCGCTCTTCCCCGACATCCCGGGCTGGATCTGGGTCGTGCTCTACTGCATCCTGGTCACCTCGGTCATCTACATGACGATGCGCGGCACCTCGAACGCGAACATGATCCTGCTGGTGTTCTCGATCATCGTGATGGCCGTGTTCGTCGTGATGGTCGTCGCACAGCTGATGCGCGGTGAGGGCGCTGCCACCCTCGCCTCGGCCGCACCGTTCATCCACGACGGCGTCACGATGGGTGCGGTCCTCATGGGCGCCACGATCGTGTGCTTCTCGTTCATCGGCTTCGACGCGGTGACGATGTACGCGGAGGAGGCGAAGGATCCCAAGATCATGCCGAAGGCGATCCTGCTCACCGTGCTGCTCGGCGGTGCGATCTTCCTCGTCGCCTCGTACGTCACGCAGCTGCGCTTCCCCGACTGGAACGAGTTCGCCCCCGGTGGCGACATGCAGTAC
>NZ_PCOT01000025.1 GCF_002979415.1 Microbacterium sp. MYb72
CCAGTGCGGGGTGGGGTTGGTGGGGATCGAGTACGGGTCGCCGTAGACCGACCAGTTCAGCGGCGTGTTGAGGTTGAGGTTGCCGGCGTTGAGCCAGACGCGCTGCGCGTTCTCGATGCGGCTGACGTCCTCGTGCGCCTCCTCCTTCTTCATCTCGACCACGCGCGCGTCGAGGAAGGCCTTGAGGTAGGCGGTCTCGGTGCCGCCGGCGGCCGGCGTCTTCGCCTTCTTCTTCGCCTGGGTGCGCACGTCCTCGAGCCCGGAGTAACCGTGCACGACGGCGGCGTCGTAGTACGCGAACTGCCCGAGCGGACCGACGCCGTCGGCGATCGCGAGGTCGACGGCGGGGTCGAAGTACTGCACGGTGACCTCGTCGCGCTGCGCCTGCTGGAACGCGGGCACCGCACCCTCGGCGCGCCAGTCGGCCATGTACGCCTCGCCGAGCGGCGCCGTGTTGTCGGTGCCGTCGACCTGCTCCAACTCGTCGATCCACTTCGCGAGGCGGTTGTTCGGGTACTTCTGGGTGTAGTTCTGCACGAGCACGAGCATGTCGTGGGTGCCGGACGTGAAGCCCACGATGCCGGCGGTGAGGCCGCGGCCGTCGGGGTAGGGCTCGATGTAGCTGTACTGGTCGTACCAGTTCAGCGAGGAGTTCTCAGCCGAGGTGATGATCTCCTGGGCGATCTCCCGCTTCACGGGATCGCGCAGGGTGATGGTCGTCGTCGCCTGGGCCGAGGTGGCGATCAGGCCGGTGAGCGGTAGTGCGACTGCGGCTGCCAGCAGGGCCAGCAGGGGTCGACGGTGACGCATTGTTCCTCCGGTGGGGTGGGGGGTAGAACATTTAGGAAACGTTCTTTACGAAGAGTTATACCCGAGGAACCCGCCCGGAGCAATGGGTCGAGGCGAGAAGGCGCGACGCGTCAGGACGCCGGCGCCGCCCAGCGCGCCGGCGTCGGCAGCGCGTGATAGTCGAGGTCGATGCCCCGGTCCGAGACGGATGCCGTGCAGTACAGCAGCGACTGCGTCGGATACCCGTGGGGCCGGTTGTCGCGGATGATGGCCCTGTCGTCTTCGGGGGAGAGGCGGGCGGATGCCGCCAGCATCCCCACCCACTCCGCTCGCCAGTCGGCGCTCGCGGAGGTCGGTCCGAGAGAGCGGAACTCCGGCAGCCACGCCGCGATGCGCGGCGTCTCTTCGTCATCGAGATCGTCGTGCGCGATCATGTGCGTGCCGGGCTCGATGGGCGTCTCCCGCAGTGTCGCGCCGTCCCAGCTGAGCACGCGGGCGCCCTCCGGACGGACCTCCAGGAGGTTGAAGCCGTGCATCCTCTCGGGGGCGACGGGCGAACGCCCCATGACCGACTCCAGGGCGAGCGACCCCCGAGACAGCGCCTGATCCGCCGGCAGATCGAGCACGTCGGCACGGTTCAGCAGCACCGCGAGACGGCGCTCCGCCGGATTCGCGGCGAGCCAGGCCCCTCCGGCGCGGCGGTCGCGGATGCCGATCACGCCAGGATGGCTCTCCGGCCACCAGGCGCCGGGCTCGTCCCAGTCGCGCTGCGGGTCTTCATCGCGCACAGCGAGCAGACGGACGGATGCCGCGTCTGCCGCATCGACGATGACGGTGCACATCAGTGATCCCCTCCGGAGAGCTGATCGAGCACGTGGTCGAGCACGCCGTCGAGCACGGCGAGACCGTCGCGGACGCCCCCCGAGGACCCGGGCAGGTTCATCACGAGGCATCCGCCGGCGATGCCAGCCACGGCCCTGCTGAGCACGGCGGTCGGCGTCACGGCGGCACCGCGGCGCCGGACCTCCTCGACGATGCCCGGCAGCTCCGCATCGAGCAGAGCGCGGGTCGCCTCCGGAGTGCGGTCGTCGGGCGAGATCCCCGTGCCGCCGGTCGTGAGCAGGACGGACGGATGCTGCGACAGCAGCGCTGCGAGGGCATCGGCGACCCCGGCATCCGCCGTCACCTCGACCCGCACGTCGAAGCCGCGATCACGCAGCCACTGCGCGATCACCGGGCCGGTGCGGTCGTCGTACACGCCGCTCGCGGCCCTGGTCGACACCACGAGCACGTGAGCCGTGCGGGTCACGGGCGCGACCAGTCGCCGCTCTTGCCGCCCGACTTCGCGAGCACGAGCACGTCGGTGATGACGGCGTGCTTGTCGACGGCCTTGATCATGTCGTATAGCGTCAGCGCCGACACGCTCGCCGCCGTGAGGGCCTCCATCTCGACCCCGGTGACGCCGTTCGTCACGGCGGTCGCGACGATGCGCACTCGATCGCCCTGGGGCTCCAGGTCGACCGACAGCTTCGTCAGCGGCAGCGGATGGCACAGCGGGATCAGCGTCGACGTCTGCTTGGCGCCCATGATGCCGGCGAGCCGCGCCGTGCCCAGCGCCTCGCCCTTGGGCAGCGAGCCGTCGGCGATCATCGCCACGACCTCCGGCGTCGTCACGAGCACGGCCTGCGCGGACGCCTCTCGGCGGGTCACCTGCTTCTCGGTGACGTCGACCATGTGCGCCGACCCGTCCGCTCGCAGGTGCGAGAGCTCACTCATCGATCCTCCAGACCTCGACCTCGGCGCCGGCGGGAAGCGCGGCGATGCCCGTCGGCACATGAACCAGAACCGTGGCGCGCGCGTAGTCGTGCAGCAGATGCGACCCCGGCGCCCCCACCGCGACACTGCCGTCGTCGCGCAGCATCCCTCGGCGGATCTGGTGCTTGCCCTGCGGGGACTCGATCGCGTGCGCGAGCGGCAGCCACGACACCTCGCGCCGTTCGCGCAGGCCCGCAGCCCGCCGCAGCAGCGGGCGCAGGAACATCTCGAAGGACAGCAGCGCCGACACCGGGTTGCCGGGGAACGCGATGACCGGAAGATCCGGGAGCCCCTCGCGTCGGAGGAGGCCCGCGCCTTGCGGCCCGCCCGGCTGCATGGCGACGTGCCCGAAGCTCACGCCGCGGGGTTCGAGGGCGTCGCGCACGACCTCGAAGGCGCCGGCGCTCACGCCGCCGGTCGTGACAAGCAGGTCGGCCTCGGGGTGCGCGGCGACGACCGCCAGCAGGGCGGACGCGTCGTCGGGGGCCGCCGCACAGGTGACCTCGGCGCCGACATCGATGAGGGATGCCGCGAGCGAGGCCGTGTTCGCGTCGTGGATCTGACCGGAGTCGAGAGGTTCGCCCGGGGCGCGCAGCTCGTGCCCCGTCGAGACCAGGAGCACCTTGGGGCGCGGACGCACCGGTGCGGACGTGAGCCCGACCGCGGCGAGAGCGGCGAGCTGCGCGGGGCCGAGGCGCGTGCCTGCGGCGAGCAGCGACTGCCCCGCGGTGACATCGCTGCCGACCTCGCGCACGAACGCTCCCGGCGTCGCGGGGGCCGAGAACGCCACCCCGTCGCTCGGATCGCCCTGCGCGCCGCCGATGCCGAGGAAGCGCGGGGGATCCACCGCCTCGATCTGCACGACCGCATCGGCGCCCTCGGGGATGGCGGCTCCCGTCATGACCGGGGTCGCCGTGCCGGGCTCGTGCACGCCCGCGGCATCGCCCGCCGCGCGCACGCGTCCGATCGGGAGCCGCACCGGCCGCGCCTCGGTCGCCGCGGCGAGGTCGGCGGAGCGCACGGCGTAGCCGTCCATCTGCGAGTTGGTGAACGGAGGAACCGGGATCGGGCTGGCGATGTCGGCGGCCAGCACGCGGCCCCTGGCCGGACCTGCGGGAGCGAGCGGCACGGTCTCGGCGTGCGCCGGATCGGCGAGCGCGGAGAGGACGGGAGAGAGCAGAGCGGCGACGGCGGCGGCGTGCTCGTCGAGGGTCACGGCCATCGCGTCACCCGCCCGCGAACGGGGGGAGGATGTCGACGCGCTCGCCGGCGGGCAGCGCCGGGTCGCGGCGCACGACGCCGTCGACGAGGAACGACCCGCTCTTCAACACGCGCGACATGGGGTCGCCGTAGCGGCCGATGAGCGCATCGCGAAGCGCCCCGAGGGTGTGGTCGGCTCCGAGGTCGAGCTCTTCCGCCTCGCGCCCCGCGGCCTCGGCGGCCGCGGCGAAGTACCGCAGCATCACGATCGCCATGCCGCTCATCCTATGACGAGCGGCCGACACCGGGCCCGCCGCCCCGACCTGCGCCGGACGTAGACTGGCGCGCATGACTCCTGGGCTCATCGAACCGGGGCCGGCGCTGGAGCCCGACCGCATCACCCGGTACAGCCGTCAGCTCATGCTGCCCGGCTTCGGCGAGACGGCGCAGCGACGGCTTGCCGCATCCCGCGTCCTGGTGATCGGCGCGGGCGGTTTGGGGAGTGCCCTCGTCCCCGCGCTCGCCGGAGCCGGCGTCGGCACGATCGGCATCGTCGACGACGACCTCGTGGAGCTCTCCAACCTGCACCGCCAACTCAGCCACGGCGTGGCCGACATCGGTCGGGCGAAGGTCGACTCGCTGGCCGAGACCGTGCGGGCGATCGACCCCGCCTGCACCGTGCACCGGCACCGCGAGCGGGCGGTGGCGGCGAACCTCCCCGGACTCCTCGCCGACTACGACCTGCTCGTCGACGGGAGCGACAACTTCGCCACCCGCTACCTCGCGAACGACACCGCGGAGCTCGCGGGTAAGCCCCTGGTGTGGGGGTCGATCCTGCGCTTCCACGGTCAGGTGGGCATCGCGTGGAAGGGGCACGGCCCGACGTTCCGCGATCTGTTCCCCGCGCCGCCCCCGGCCGACGAGGCGCTCTCGTGCGAGCTCGGCGGAGTGCTGCCCAGCCTGTGCACGGCCATCGGATCGCTCATGGCGACCGAGGTCGTCAAGCTGATCACCGGCGTCGGAGAGCCGCTGCTCGGCCGCGTGCTGTTCTACGACGCGCTCACCGCCCGCACCCGGGAGATCGCCTACGCGGTCGACGAGACGCGCGAGGAGCTCACGGGGCTCGACGACTACGAGGTCCTGTGCGGCACGGCGCCCGACCCCGGCGCCTCGATCTCCGCGGCCGAGCTCCTGCGCAGGCGGCGGGCGGGGGAGCGGATGCTGCTGCTCGACGTCCGCGAGGCCGAGGAGGCCGCGCTGCGTCGGATCCCCGGAGGGAGCCTCCTCCCGGTCGGACGGATCGACGCGGGGGAGGGCCCGGAGACCGCCCTGCCCGTCGTGGTCTACTGCGAGAAGGATCCGCGCTCCCGCCGGGCCGCCGCGGCGCTGCGCGAACGCGGATTCGACGCGGTCCACGTCGTGGGCGGCATCCGCTCGTACGTCGAGATCGGCGGAGAGGTCGTCGGCGACGCCGACCGCCAGACAGACACGTCCGCCGCGCGCGGAGAAGGAGTTCCCGCATGACCTTCGCCCTGATCACCGACGAGCCGATCGACGAGGCGACCGTCCGCGGCGCCGTGGGCGGAGACGCCGACGGCGCGGTCGTGATGTTCTGCGGCGTGGTGCGCGACCATGACGGCGGACGGGCGGTGCGCGCGCTGGACTATCGGGCGCACCCCGACGCCGAGCGGTTCCTGCGCGAGATCGTCGAGCGCACGGCAGCCGAGACCGGGATGAGGGTGGCGGCGGCGCACCGCATCGGCGATCTGCACATCGGAGACATCGCGCTGTTCGCGGCGGCATCCGCCGGCCACAGGGCCGCCGCGTTCGAGGCGTGCGAGCGCCTGGTCGAGGAGATCAAGCGCGGCGTGCCCATCTGGAAGCGCCAGCACTACGACGACGGCGTCTCCGAGTGGGTCGGCCTCTGACTGCCGGCGGTTCCCCGTGGTCGTTCGATATGGATCAGAAATGCGGCTGCGCGACGGCGCGGGGAGGCGTTTCTGATCCACGCTGCGCGCCCGCCGCGCTCAGCCGCCGATGTAGCTCATCTCGATGCGCTGGCGTGCGGCGCGCAGCTCGGGGGTGAGGTCGGCGCGGATCTCGGAGTAGCGGTCGTCGCGCGCGGCCCAGATGCCCGCCATCGCCGCGGACAGCTCGTGGTCCGACGCGCCGCCGCGGAGCAGTGCGCGCAGGTCGTGCCCCTCGGTCGCGAACAGGCAGGTGAAGAGCCGTCCCTCGGTCGAGATCCGCGCGCGGTTGCAGGTGCCGCAGAACGTGTTGGTGACGGAGGAGATGATCCCGATCTCACCCGAGCCGTCGGCGTATCGCCAGCGCTTCGCGGTCTCGCCCGTGGCCCTGGCCCCCACCGGCTCGAGCGGGAACAGCGCGCCGATGCGCTCCACGATCTCGGCCGCCGAGACCACCTCGTCCAGCTCCCAGCCGTTCGAGGTCCCGACATCCATGTACTCGATGAACCGCAGCGTGTACGGGGTGTCCTTGAAGCGGGCGGCCATCGCCTCGATCTCGCCGTCGTTGAGCCCTCGCTTGACGACCATGTTGATCTTGATGGGGCCGATGCCCGCCGCCCGCGCGGCCTCGATGCCCTCCAGCACCCGTGACACGGGGAAGCGGACGTCGTTCATGCGCTGGAACAGCTCGTCGTCGAGGGTGTCGACCGAGACGGTGAGCCGGTCGAGCCCCGCGTCCTTGAGCGCCTGCGCCTTCACGGCGAGGGCGGAGCCGTTCGTGGTCAGCGCGATCTCGACCCTGTCGCCGTCCGGCGTCCGCAGCGCCGAGAGGCGGGAGATGAGATCCTCGATGCCGCGGCGCAGCAGGGGCTCACCGCCGGTCAGCCGCAGCTTGCGGACGCCGTGGTCGACGGCGATCCGCGAGAGGCGTTCGATCTCGTCGAAGCTCAGCAGCTCGTCGCGGTCGAGGAAGGCGTAGTCCCGCCCGAACACGGCACGCGGCATGCAGTACACGCAGCGGAAGTTGCAGCGATCGGTCACCGAGATGCGCAGATCGCGCAGCGGACGATCACGGGCGTCGAGGAGGCCGACGGAGGGCAGGCGCAGCGCTCCGGCGGTGCCTGCACCGGTTCCGTGAGACGGCGTGATCCTCATCGTCCACCCTTTCGAGTGGCTACGGTAGCACCGGATGCCGGGAGTGCCTCTCCCGCCCCCGGTCGTTCCGGTGGCGTTCCCCGCCGCCCGAACGGCGGGGCGGAGACGGATGCTCAGGCGGGAGCATCCGCGTCGCGCCGCAGGGAGACATCGGCGGCATCGACGCGGAAAGCGAGGGCCGCACCGGGGCGGATGCCGAGGGCCGCGGCGGTCCCTGACGGGCAGTCCACCGCCAGCTCCGGATGCTCGGCGGTGAACAGGCGCACGCCGCCGGCGACGGCCTCCATGACCGCGACCGTCCCGTGCCAGGAGTTCTCTCCCGGGGGCGGGGCCGTGCCGGCATCCGCCGAGATCCGCACCGACGAGGGGGCGAACACCGCCGATCCCGCCTCGCCGACCGCGAGGGCGTCGCCGTGGCCGATGAGGCGGAGGCCGCTCTCGGCCTGCAGGGCGTTCCCGGTCGCGCCGGATCCCGCGACGAGGTTCACCCCGGCGATGGCCGCGGCGAAGCGCGAACGCGGATGACCGAGCACCTCGGCGGTCGGCCCGTGCTGCACGACGCGCCCGTCGTCGATCACGACGGTGCGCGAGGCCAGCATCACCGCGTCGAGCGGATCGTGCGTCACGATCACGATCGGGATGCCGAGGCGGTCGCGCAACTGCGTGACCAGTCGGCGGGCCTGCGTACCCGTCTCGGCGTCGAGGGAGGCGAAGGGCTCGTCGAGCAGCAGCGCGAGCGGGTCGGCTGCGAGGGCGCGCGCGAGGGCCACGCGCTGCTGCTGGCCCCCGGAGAGCTCCGCAGGGCGGCGCCCCGCGACGTCGTGCAGACCGACCTCGTCGAGGTGCACGAGCGCTCGGCGCCGTGCCTCGGGGGCGGCCACGCCCTGGGCGCGCGGGCCGAAGGCGACGTTCTCCAGGGCCGTGAGGTGGGGGAACAGCAGCGCGCGCTGACCCAGCAGGCCGATCCGTCGCCGCTCCGGGGGAGTCGACGCGGCGATCGGCGAGCCGTTCAACGCGATCGTGCCCTCGGCGTGCGGAGCGTGACCGGCGATGGCCGCGAGCAGCGTGGACTTGCCCGCGCCGTTGGGTCCGAGCAGCGCCAGCGCCTCGCCCGGCGCGACGGCGAACGCCGCAGCCACGCGGAAGGCTCCGGCCCGAGCCGTGATGTCGACGTCGAGGGTCATCGCACGGCATCCGCTCGCCAGCCGCGCATCAGCAGGAGCACGGCCACCGCCACGAGGATCAGCAGCAGCGACAGCGCGATCGCGGTGTCCTCCTGCACGCCCGCTCCGTTGAACGCCGTGTAGATCGCGAGCGGCATGGTCCTGGTCACACCGGGCGCGTTGCCGGCGAACAGGGCGGTGGCCCCGAACTCGCCCATCGCCCGCGCGAAGCAGAGCACGGCGCCCGCGATGAGACCCGGTGCGGCGAGCGGCAGGGTCACCCGGCAGAAGACGGTCAGCGGGCGAGCGCCCAGGCTCGCGGCGACCGCCTCGTGTCCGGTGCCGACGGCGCGCAGCGCCCCCTCGACCGAGATCACGAGGAACGGCAGGGCCACGAAGACCTGGGCGATCACGACCGCGGCGGTCGTGAACGGGATGCGGATGCCGAGCACCGCGAGAGCACCGCCGAGAAGACCGTTGCGGCCGAGGAGCGACAGCAGCGCGATGCCGCCGACGAGGGGCGGCAGCACCAGCGGCAGCGTGGTCAGGGTGCGCAGGACCGCGGCGAGGGCGCCCGAGCTGCGTGCGATCACGAGGGCGAGCGGCACGCCGAGCAGCACGCACACGGCGGTCGCGACCGCCGCGGTGGACAGCGACAGGCCGAGGGCCTGCAGGGCCGCCGGTGCGGTGATCGCCGCGGGCACGGCCGTCCAGTCCAGGCGGATCAGGAGGGCGACGAAGGGCAGCGTCAGCACGAGGGCGCCGAGCGCGGCCGGCACCCAGAGCCAGGGCGGCACCCGTCGATGGATGCCGCCGCGCCGCCCTTCGTCGCCGCCGCTCACGGAGCGCCGAAGCCGAGGGTCGTGAGCACCTTCTGTCCGGCATCCGACAGCACGAAGGCGACGAACGCCTTCGCGGCCTCCGGATTCTTCGTGCCCTTCAGAGCGGCGATCGGGTAGATGTTGGTCGCGGCATCCGCGCCGTCGATCTCGATGCCGGTCACCGCGTCGCCCGCGGCCTTCACATCGGTCGCGTACACGAGCCCGGCGTCGGCCTCGCCCGACTTCACCTTGGACAGCACGGCTGTCACGTTCTGCTCCTCGCTGGCCGGGGTCAGCGTCACGCCCGCGGCGTCGAGCAGAGTGCGCGAGGCGCTGCCGCACGGCACCTCGGCCGCGCACACGACCACGGTGAGGGCGGGGTCGGCGAGATCCGCGAGGGTCTCGACGCGCTTCGGGTCGCCAGGGGCGACGGCGATCTGCAGCACGTTCGTCGCGAACGCCTCACCGGACCCGGCGAGCCCCGCGTCGGTGACCTTGGCGAGGTTCTTCTCATCGGCCGAGGCGAAGACGTCGGCCGTGGCGCCCTCGATCAGCTGGGTGGCGAGCACCGAGGAGCCGTCGTAGCTGATCGGGAGCACGTCGACGTCGGGATGCTGCGCCTCGAACTCGGCGGCGAGCTCGTCGAAGGCCGCGGTGAGCGAGGCGGCCGCGAAGATCGTCAGCTCGCCGCTGAGGGCGTCGGCTTCGGTGGTGGCCGCGGGGGAGGCCGGAGCGGCGTCGGGCGCGGGGGCGCTGCAGCCGACCAGGGCGGCGAGGCCCACGGCGGTAAGCGCGACGAGCGCGGAGGCGCGGATGGTGCGGGTCACGGAGTGTTCTCTCTCTCGGTCTCGACGACCACCATGGTCGCCTTGATGACGGCTGTCGCCTTGCTGCCGACCTCGAGTGCGAGCTCGCGGGCGGCCTCGGCGGACATCAGGGACACGACGCGGTGCGGACCGCTCTGCAGCTCGACCTGCGCCATGAGGCCGTCGATCTGGACGGACGTCACGAGTCCGGTGAAGCGGTTGCGGGCGCTGCGGCGGACGGGGTCGTCGTCGGCCGCTTCTCCGGCGAGTCGCTGAGCCTGCGCGGCGAGGTCGGCCCCCGCCACCACCTGGCGCCCCGAGGCGTCGGGAACGGCGGGCAGGATGCCGTCGCCCACCCAGCGGCGCACGGTGTCGTCGCTGACGCCCAGAAGATGGGCTGCTTCACTGATCCGGAAATGCGTCATGGCGATGACCATAGTTCCGCATCTGCGGAATCACAAGACACGATTTCGCATCGCGGAATGTGAATTTCACAAACTTCTGGACGTTCGGCTCTCACGGGGGTACAGTCGGTGCTGGCTGGACGACCGATGATGGTCGCCCGTCACGAAAGCACAACCTAGCGGTTCGACGTATATCTCGAGGCCGACCCCCACAGGGCCTGCCGGAAGCCGTATCACTGCGACGACAGCAAGGAAGCCTTCATGAGCAGCATCAGCGCGCCCGCCATCGACTCCCAGCCGACTCCGGCCGAGTACCTCTCCCGGGCCGTCGCCCTCGCCACCGAGAACGTCCGCGACGCGGGCGGTCCGTTCGGGGCGATCGTCGTCTCGGCGGACGGGCAGGTCTTCGAGGGCGTCAACCGGGTCACGGCGAACCTCGACCCCTCGGCGCACGCCGAGGTCACGGCGATCCGCAACGCCTGCCAGGGGCTCGGCACGTTCGATCTCACCGGGGCCACGCTCTACACGAGCTGCGAGCCCTGCCCGATGTGCCTCGCCACCTCGCTCTGGGCCCGCATCGACCGGGTCTACTTCGCCGCCGACCGACACGACGCGGCCGACGCCGGCTTCGACGACGCGGTGTTCTACCGCTACTTCGAGGGCGGCCCCGAGGACCGGGCCATCATGCCCGTCGGCCAGGAGGCCCTGGCCCCCGCCGAACGCGTCGCCCCGTTCACCGAGTGGAACGCCAACGTCTCGCGCATCGACTACTGACGCGCACCGCTGACGCGCGCCGAAGGCCGACGCGCACCGACCGCTGACGGGCCCCTGCGCCCGCGGCGACCACCGGGGAGCCGCTCCTTCGGCGAACCCGAGCACCACCTCCGCACAACAACACTGGAGCCGATGATGTCTTCACATGTCTTCAACGACCCCGAGACCGGCGCGATCCCCGCGCCGGAGCTCCCGCCCCTGGCCACCGGAGCGACCGCCACGGTCGACGCCGAGCCCAAGAACGCGTTCGACCGATTCTTCGAGATCACCCGTCGCGGGTCGACGGTGGCCCGCGAGATCCGCGGCGGCATCGTCACCTTCGTGACGATGGCGTACATCGTCATCCTCAACCCGCTCATCCTCGGCGGCGTCGAGGACGTCGCGGGCAACGCCCTGAACGGCGCGCAGATCGGGGCGGCCACCGGCCTCACCGCCGGCGTCATGACGATCCTGTTCGGACTCATCGCACGACTCCCGTTCGCGCTCGCCGCGGGGCTCGGCATCAACTCCTTCCTCGCCGTGTCCGTCGTCGGACAGGTCACCTGGCCCGAGGCCATGGGGCTCGTCGTCATCAACGGCATCCTGATCGTGCTGTTCGGAGCCACCGGCATCCGGACCGCCATCTTCAACGCGGTTCCCGCCCAGCTCAAGGCGGCGATCACGGTCGGCATCGGCCTGTTCATCGCCTTCATCGGCTTCGTCGACTCGGGCTTCGTGAACCGCACGGCCGGCGGCCCGCCCGTGCAGCTCGGCGACGGCGGATCGATCACCTCGATCCCGACGCTCATCTTCCTCATCGGGCTCGTGCTCATCGGCGTGCTCGTCGCGCGCAAGGTGCCCGGCGGCATCCTGATCGGCATCGTCGCCTCGACCGTCCTCGCGATCATCGCGCAGGCGATCTTCAAGCTCGGTCCGAGCTTCGAGAACCCCGGCGGCTGGCACATGACGATCCCGGAGATCCCGACGGCGCTCGTCACGATCCCCGACTTCGGCCTCATCGGCCAGTTCGACCTCCTCGGATCCTTCGGCCGCATCGGCGCCTTGTCGGCCACGATGCTCGTCTTCACCCTCGTGTTCTCCAACTTCTTCGACGCCATGGGCACCATGACGGGGCTCGCGAAGAACGCCGGTCTCGCCTACAAGGACGGCACGTTCCCGCGGCTGCGCTCGGCGTTCGTCGTCGAGGGCCTCGGCGCCGTCGCCGGTGGCGCGACCTCGACCTCCTCGAACACGGTCTACGTCGACAGCGCCTCCGGCATCGGTGAGGGGGCGCGCACGGGTCTGGCCGCGGTCGTCGTCGGCATCCTGTTCCTGCTCTCGATGTTCTTCACCCCGCTCACCCTCGTGGTGCCGATCGAGGTCGGATCCGCCGCGCTCGTCGTGGTCGGCGCGATGATGATGGGGCAGATCAAGGAGATCAAGTTCACGAACTTCGCCGTCGCCCTGCCGGTGTTCCTCACGATCGTCACGATGCCGCTGACCTACTCGATCGCCAACGGCATCGGCGTCGGCTTCATCTCCTGGGCGCTCATCAACGCGCTCTCGGGTCGTGCCCGCAAGGTGCACTGGCTCATGTGGATCGTCGCGGCGGGCTTCGCGCTCTACTTCGTGCGCGGTCCGATCGAGGCGGCGCTCGCAGGCTGAGCCTCCTCTTTCTCTGCTGACTTTCTCCCCCGACGCCCCGTCTGGTCGTCCCGCCCCACCGGGCGGACGTCGCCCAGGTGGGGCGTCGGCGTGCGGGAGGGGCGTCGCGCTCACGAGGGCGTCGCGCTAGGAGGGCGTCGCCTGCCGGAAGAGGAGCCGCAGCGGAACGGGCTCCGGAGCGCGGGAGACGGGACGGCTCAGCTGAGCTCGGGCCAGCCCGCGAGGTCGGCGGGGACGTCGATGTCGGCTCCCGAGCCGAGGTCCCCGCACTCGATGTCGTCGACGAGCTGCGGATGCATCGCCATCCACACCCTCGCCCCGGAGTCGCCGAGCGCGGTGTCGGCCGCGTCGAACAGATCGTCGATGTCGAACACGACGGGGGTGCCCGGCACGCCGTCCCACGCCGCTCTGGTCGCCCGACCAGGCCTGTGCGCGTCGAGGAGCCGGCGGATGACCGGCTCGCCGACCCCTGGCTGATCGACGAGGAGCACGATCACCACGTGGGGCCTCTCGCCCGCCGATCGGAGATGCCGGGCGGCGGCGCGCAGCGAGGCGCTCATGCCGAGCTCGGCATCGTGCACGTACACGGTGACCGCCGAGGACGAGCGCCGACGCAGCCAGCGCCGCACCGTCGCCGCCTCGGGGCCGATCGCGATCGAGACGCTGCAGCCGGCGAGGGCCGCAGCCCTGGCGGCCCTGGTCGCCAGCACCTCGTCGTTCCAGGGCAGCAGCGCCTTGGGGCCGAGGCCGAGACGCGATCCGCGTCCAGCGGCCAGCACGATCGCGTGGCGGTGGTGCAGCGTCATCCGTCCGTCCCCCTCGTCGCATCGCGCTCGAGGATCGCGGCGTGGATCACGTCCCGAGTGAAGGGCGTCGTCGTCAGGCGGATGCCGGTGGCATCGCGGATCGCGGCCGCCAGCGCGGGGGCGACGGGGTTGAACGGCGACTCGCTCATCGACTTCGCCCCCAGGGGGCCCAGCACGTCGCTCGTCGTCGCGAAGGAGATCTCCGACCGTGGCACATCGGCGAACGCGGGCACGTGATACATCCGCAGGATGTCGCTGGTCACGCGGCCGTTCTCGTCGACGCGCACGATCTCGTGCAGCGCGGCGCCGATCGCCTGGGCGATGCCGCCCTCGATCTGCCCGCGGCACTGCTCCGGATTCACGACCACCCCGGCATCGGCCGCGTGGATCGAGCGGAGGATGCGCAGCTCACCCGTGGCCTCGTCGATCGCGACGCGGAACCCCTGCACGTTGAACGCCACCGACCGCGGGGTCCCGCCCCAGTAGCCGGCTGCCTCGAGGGGGCCGTCGGCGGCGAGGTCGATGAGCGAGACCGAGTCGCCTCCGCGCATGACGCGGTCGCCCGCGAGCAGGCACTCGTCGACGGGGGCGCCGAGCAGGGCGGCGGCGCGGGCGCGGAGCTTCTCGGCGAGCGAGGTCGCCGCGGCGTGCGTGGCGCGGCCGGCGACCACGGTGCCGGTCGAGCCGAACGCGCCGGTGTCGTGCTCGACGAGGTCGGAGTCGGCCTGACGCAGCCGCACCCTCCTCGTCGTGGTCTGCAGCACCGTGGCCGCGATCTGCTGGTGCACGGTCGAGGTGCCGTTGCCGAACTCCGCGGTGCCGACGTCGAGCCCGAAAGCCCCGTCCGCTTCCAGGCGGATCGTGACGTGCGAGTGGTGTCCGCGCGGAGGCACCGTCGCGATCATGGCGACGGCGGCGCCCTCGCCGATCGTCCAGCCGGGCGCGAGGGCCGCCGCATCCGCCTCCCTGTTCCTCGCGAGACCCGCCTGCACGTCTCGCACGCACTCGTCGAGACCGTAGCTGCCGATGATGAGGTCGGGCTCCTCGTGCGCGGCGATCATCGCGTCGTCGGCGCCGATGAGGTTGCGGGTGCGCATCTCGAGCGGATCGAGGCCGAGCCTGCGGGCGAGCTCATCGACCGTCGACTCGATCGCGAAGATCATCTGGCTCAGCCCGTAGCCGCGGAACGCGCCGGACGGGATGGAGTTCGTGTAGACGACGGAGGCGTCGATCTTCTTCGCCGCGGCCCGGTAGACGGCGATCGACTCGCCCACGCCGTGGAACATGACCCCCGGGCCGTGGTTGCCGTAGGCGCCGGTGTTCGAGCGCACATCGACGGCGATGCCGGTGATCGTGCCGGAGGAGTCGGCGCCCATGCGCACGCGCATGCGGAACGGATGCCGCACGGTCGTCGCCGTGAGCACCTCCTTGCGCGAGAACTCGATGCGGACGGGGCGGCCCGTGGCCCTCGTCGCGAGCAGCGCGAGGTCTTCGGTGAGCATCTCCTGCTTGCCGCCGAAGCCGCCGCCGACGCGGCCCGTGTACACGCGCACCTCGTCCTTCGACAGTCCGAACACGCGCGCGAGCGCCCGCCGCACGAGGAACGGCACCTGCGTGCTGCTGCGCACGACGTAGCGGCCGTCGGCATCCTGCCAGGCGATCGATCCGTGGGTCTCCAAGGCCGTGTGCGAGACGCGGTGCGTGTGGAAGGTGCGGTCCTCGACGATGGCGGATGCCGCGAGCGCCGCCTCCAGGTCGCCGACCTCGGAGTCCATCCGCATCACGATGTTGCTGTCTCCGTGCAGGACAGGCGTGTCGGGGTGATCGGCGACCTCGGGGTCGAGGTTGAAGGGCAGCACCTCGTACTCGACCTCGACGAGGCGCGCCGCACGGTCGGCGGCCCGCTGGGTCTCGGCGACCACGAGCGCCACGCGCTGGCCGACGAAGCGCATGACGTCGTCGAACACCATCGTGTCGTCGGGGTCGTCTTCGACGAGCTCGTGCTGGGCGGTGGAGAACAGCGCGCGGGGCGCGTCGGCGGCCGTCAGCACCCGCACGACACCGGGGGAGGAGAGGGCGCGCGCCGCGTCGATGCGGACGACGCGGGCGTGCGCGTGCGGACTGCGGACCACGGCCCCGTACAGCAGCGCCCCCGGCAGCTCGTCGGGGTCGACGTCCATCGTGTAGCGGACCGTGCCGGTCACGACGCCGAGCGCCGCGGGGGTGCCCGTCGCGTGACCGACGCCGCCCGCACGGTCGTCGATGTTCTCGACGCCGTGCACCGCGTCCTCGATGCTGCGGTATCCGGTGCAGCGGCAGATGTTGCCCTTGAGGGTGCGGTCGAGGTCGTGCTCGGCGCCCTCCGGCATCCCGGCGACCGTGCACACCATCCCGGCCGTGCAGAACCCGCACTGGAAGCCGGCCGCCCTGCGGAAGCGCTCCTGCACGGGGTGCGGATGCTCGGGGGTGCCGAGTCCCTGCACCGTCACGATGTCGCGGCCCGCCGCGCGGTGCGCCGGATACACGCAGCTGTGCACGGGGTCGCCGTCGACGATCACCGTGCACGCGCCGCAGTCACCGCCGTCGCACCCCTTCTTCACTCCGTACGAGCCCTGGTCGCGCAGCCAGGTGCGCAGGCACTGGCCGGGCTCGGGGGCGACGTCGACCTCGCGTCCGTCGAGCGTCGCGGTGCGCGCGGCTGCGGCGACCGCGGCATCCGCGCCGACCCTGTTCTCGATGATGCTCATGCCGATGTCCTCTCCATGCGCAGATCCCCGGTGACGCGGCCTCTCGCCCCGTCGACCCCGGTCGCGTCGGGGAGCAGTTCGGCGAGGATCTCGTCGCCGAGCCGGTGGGTCATCAGGCGGCGCCAGGCCGGATCACCGTGGATGTCGTCGTACCAGCCGCCCGTGCCCGCCGCGGCCGTGTCGATCGCGGCGCGCCAGGCGCCGGCATCCGCGGGAGTGAGGCGGTCGGCGCGTCGACGCCCCGCCTGCCCGTCGTCGGCGTGGAGGTCGAGCAGGACGGGACGGAAGACGGATGCCGTGACCGAGAGCCGCAGCGAGCGATCGGACGTGCGGCGGCCGATCAGGAGCGCCGCCGAGCGGCCGCGCTCGGTGAGCGAGAGGCGACGGAACGCGTGCCGCTGCCGCAGCGCCTCCGCGGGGACGAGGAAGCTGCGGATGAGCTCGCCGTAGCCGAGACGGGTCCTGGCGGGGCCGACGACGAGGTCGGCGACGGCGGCGCGGCGACGGCGGCCGTCGGGGCGCAGGATCAAGGCGGTGGCGCCCCACGCGGTGAGCAGCGAGATCATGGGGCCGGCGGGCAGGGCGGTGGCGACGTTGCCGCCGACGGTGGAGACGTTCCAGATCTTCCACGAGGCGACGAAGGAGTCGCACGCCGGCGGGATGACGTCGAGCCCCGGCAGTTGGGCACGGGGGATGCCGCCGGGGAGCGGGTCGTCGGAGAGGGCGCGCAGCTCGGCGATGCGGCAGGTGGCGGCGATCTCGAGGTCGCCGTCCGGCGTCCAGGCGAGGGGCACCCAGCCGGCGCCGGTGATGTCGAGCAGGCGGGTCGGGGCGCCGCGGGTGATGTCGGTGCCGTAGGAGTAGATGACCGTGCCGCCGGCGAGCCAGGAGTCGCCGGGGCGCCAGCTGCGCGGATCCGCGCACATCAGGACCTCGTCGACGCTCGTCACATCCATGCGAGCGCCTCCTCCGTGCGCCGGGGTTCTGCGCCGGGCCCTCGTGCACTCTGCGGGTCGGGATGCTGCGTCGCGGGGCGCTGCGGGCCGTCGCCCGGCAGGTCGCCTCGCAGGTCGCCTCCGTGCGGCGCGACGAGCTGCGGCCCTGGCGCGCAGACGCGGCGCGCGTCGTGGACATCGCCTGTGGTGTCGCGCAGCTTGCGCTGCGGCGACGCGGTGATGCCGGTGCGCGCGGCGGTCTCGACGAGGATCAGCTCGGCGAGCACGGACACCGCCACCTCCGCAGGGGTGCGAGCGCCGAGGTCGAGTCCGATCGGGGAGTGCAGCCGATCGAGGTGCGCGTCGGCGAGGCCGCCCGCGCGGAGCTCCTGCACGCGCTTCTCGTGGGTCACGCGCGACCCCATGGCGCCGACGTAGGCGAGGTCGGCCCGGAGGGCGCGGTCCAGCACGGGCAGATCGAAGCGGGGGTCGTGGGTGAGCACGACGATCGCGGTGCGGGAGTCGATGCGACCGGCATCCGTCTCCGCGGCGAAGTGCTGCGCCGGATGCGCGAGCACGACCTCGTGCGCGCCGGGGTGCCGCGCCCGGGTGGCGAAGACGGGACGGGCGTCGCACACCGTGACGTGCCGGCCGAGCACGGCGGCGGCCTGGGCGAGTGCGGCGGAGAAGTCGTTCGCCCCGTAGATGACGAGGCGGGCGGGCGTCGCGCTCGACTCGACGAGCAGTCGGCGCGCGACCGGACACTCCGGAACGGAGCGGTCGGTGATCTCCACGACGTGCGCGCCGCCCAGGTCGAGGCCCGCGTGGACCCGGTCGCCGAGGTCCGCCGCCGTGTCGCCAGGGAGGAGAACGCGCGCTCGGGAGGAGGCATCCGCCGCAATCGTCCTCCCGAACGTGAGAACTCCTCCGTTGCGGGCGGCATCGTCGAGCGGCAGCTCCCGCACGAGCCGCAGGGCGCGGTCCGGGTGGGCGAGGGCGGAGAGGATGCCGGCGGGCAGGGTGCGCAGCGGCTGCACGACCACGCGCACGTCCCCTCCGCACATCAGGCCGACGGAGATCCCGTCGTCGTCGGCGTAGCCGAAGGAGTGCAGCTCGACCTCGCCGGTGTCCAGGCATCCGATCGCCGCGTCGACCACGGCGCCCTCGACGCAGCCGCCCGAGATCGAGCCGATCGTGCGGCCGTCGTTGCGCACGGCCATGGAGGTCCCAGCGGGGCGCGGGACGGAGCCGGACACTTCGACGATCGTGGCGATCGCCCAGCGATCGGGGTCGGCCAGGCAGTCGGCGTAGTCGTGCAGACGGTCGAGCATGGAGCACCTCCGGGTCACAATCCGCGGCGTCTTCGCCGCTGGTTGCCCGGTAGATGGTTGTGAGAACCCGCCTAGGCCTGAGGAGATTCTAGATCAGGCTCGGGGAAGTGTCCATAGTGCGGAGTCAGGATTCCGGATGGTGGAGATCTATCTCTCTGAGTGCAGGATTCAGGCTCGAGCCGCACGCAACAAAGTGCATCTATTGCACCGCTAGTGCGATAGATGTATCGTCAATCGG
This sequence comes from Microbacterium sp. MYb72, assembly GCF_002979415.1. Classification (GTDB taxonomy): domain Bacteria; phylum Actinomycetota; class Actinomycetes; order Actinomycetales; family Microbacteriaceae; genus Microbacterium; species Microbacterium natoriense. Next base: position 18,596 of record NZ_PCOT01000025.1, read on the forward strand.
GAGCACAGTCGCTCACACATCCATCGACACTGCGCCAAAGGAGCCTCATGTCGAACGTCGTCAGTCCTCCATCGACCGCGCTGAGTCGCGCAGTGCGCAAGGCGCGGTGGCGCATCCTTCCCCTCATCTGCGTGCTGTACTTCATCGCCTACCTCGACCGCAACAACGTCGGCTTCGCGCGAGAGGCGATGAGCGCCGACCTCGGCCTCACCGCCTCCGCTTTCGGTCTCGCCGCCGGACTCTTCTTCATCGGGTACACGCTGTGCGAGATCCCCAGCAACGCGGGCATGCACCGGTTCGGCGCCCGGCGATGGATCTCCCGCATCCTGATCCCCTGGGGGCTGCTGGCCATGGGCACGGCGTTCGTCGTCGACGAGACGTCCTTCGCCGTTCTCCGCTTCCTCCTGGGCATCGCCGAGGCGGGGTTCTTCCCCGCCGTCGTCTTCTACTTCACCCTCTGGTTCCCCGTGCGCGAGCGGGCGGCCGCCCTCGGCGTGTTCGTGCTGGCTCAGCCGATCGCGAACATGATCGGAGCGCCCCTGAGCGGTGCGCTCCTCGAACTCGACGGCCTGGCGGGTCTGCACGGCTGGCAGTGGATGTACCTCATCCAGGGGCTCCCGGCGGTGCTGTTCGGCCTCGTGGTGCCCTTCCTCCTCACCGACCGGCCCGCCGCCGCGCGGTGGCTGACCACGGACGAGAAGGACGCCCTGGATGCCGTCATCGCCCATGACGACGCCCGTGTCACCGCCGCGGACCACAGGTTCCTTCCCGCGCTGAAGGATCTTCGGGCCTGGGCCTACGCCCTGCTGAACTTCGGCATGGTCCTCGGCATCTACGGACTCGCGTTCTGGCTGCCGTCGATCGTCGGAGAGCTCGGCGAGTTCCCGCCGTTCCAGCGCAGTCTCGTGGTGGCGATCCCGTACGCGGCGGCCGCGTGCTTCGTGCTGTGGTGGAGCCGACGCGCCGACCGCACGGGCAAGCGCGCCTGGCACGTCGCGGTCAGTCTCGGCGTCGCGGCGATCGGCCTGCTGAGCGCGGGCATGACGCTCTCCGTGTCGCCCTGGCTCGCGATGGTGTCGCTGTCCGTCGCTGCGATCGGCATCTACACGGCGATCGGCCCGATGCTCTCGATGTCCGCCAGCCTCTTCGCCGGTGCCGCTGCAGCCGCCGGCATCGGACTCGTCGGAGCCGTGGGCAACATCGGAGGCTTCGTGTCGCCCCTGGTCGTCGGATGGCTGACCGATGCGACCGGATCGACGAAGGCCGGAGTGCTGCTTCTCGCCGGTGCTCTCGCGCTCACCGCCCTCGGAACGTGGCTGTTCGCCGGTCACCGTCCCGAGGGGGACACGACATTGGCCCTGGGGCCGAACGACGCCCGCACCGAATCGGAGGCATGATCATGACAGACACGCAGGAACACGACCGCGCGCTCGAGCTGAGCGGACGGACGGCACTCGTCACCGGGGGCGGCGTCGGCATCGGCGCCGCCATCGCGGAAGAGCTCGCGCGTCGGGGTGCGCGAGTCATCGTCACCTATCGCTCCCACGAGCCGGACGGAGACGCTCTCGCACGGCTGCGAACTCCGGACGGTCGGGACGCCATCGCTCTCCGCGTCGATCTGACGGTCGAAGACGAGGTGCGGCAGCTGCGCGACAGCGTCGCGGGCAGGGGGATGCTCGACATCCTCGTCCACAACGCCGGCGGGCTCATCGAACGATCGACGATCGCCGAGATGCCGTACTCGCTGTTCCGCCGCGTGCAGGCGCTCAACGTCGACTCCGTGTTCCTCGTGACCCACCACCTGCTCCCGCTCATGCGCGAGGGCGGTCGCATCGTCACGGTGGCCTCGCTCGCCGGGCGCACCGGAGGGCACGCGGGGGCGACCGCCTACGCCACGGCGAAGGCAGCGCTGTTCGGCTTCACGCGCGGGCTCGCGGCGGAGATCGCCGCGCAGGGGATCACGGTGAACGCGGTGGCTCCCGGCTTCATCGAGGCGACACCCTTCCACGACACCTTCACCACGGCCGACTCGAAGGCCGCGACGGTGCAGGGGATCCCCGTCGGTCGCGCCGGCAGCCCCGCCGATGTCGCATCGGCGGTCGCCTGGCTCAGCTCGCCCGGCGCCTCGTTCACGACCGGCGTCGTGCTCGACGTCAACGGCGGACAGCACTTCAGCTGATGCTGCGCACACCGATCACGCACCCGGAGGTGCTGAGGGCGCTCGCCCGGGCGGGACACGGGTCGCTCGTGCTCGTCGCCGACGCGCACTTCGCATCGGCGACGGCCGTGAACCCCAGAGCGGTCGTCGTGCACCTCGCCCTCGCGCCGGGCTCGCCGCTCGTGCCGTCCGTCGTCGCTCTCGTGGCGGCGACGATCGAGATCGAGGCGGTCACCTCGATGGCCGCCCCCGACGAAGAACTCGGAGAGGTCGGACGGGAGGCCGCGTCGGCGGTCGGCGCGGCGCCGCACGGGTCGGTGCCGCGTGCGGAGTTCACCGCGCTCACCCGATCGGACGACCTCGCGCTGTGCATCGTCACCGGCGACACGCGGCGGTTCGCGAACGCCATCCTGCGGGTCGGCGTCACCGCTCAGCGCAACCCCGGGCCGGAAGCGGCATGATCGGTACATGAGCTCGACCGTCTCACGCGCGATAACCATCCTGGAACTGTGCAGCGCCGAGCCCCGGAGCGCCGGGGACATCGCGACGATCCTGGGCGTGCACAGGACCACGGTGCTGCGCACGCTGCTCACCTTGCAGGATGCCGGGCTCGTGCGACAGACGAGCCCCGGGGTGTTCGGGACCGGCTTCCGTCTCGCCGCCCTCGCGAAGTCGGCCATGGCGCACTTCGACCTGCGCGGCATCGCCCACCCGCACCTGAAGGCGCTCAGCGACGAATTGCGTCTCACCGTGCAGTTCGCGGTCCTGGACGGCGATCGCATCCGCTACGTCGACAAGATCGAACCTCAGGACTCGATCGTGCTGAACACGGAGATCGGCGGCGAGGTCGTGGTCAGCACCGCGGGCGTCGCGAAGGCGATTCTCGCTCACGTGCCGAGCGGCACGCGTCGCACCGTCCTGGATCGTGTCGCGTTCCCCGCCTACACCGCACGGTCCCTCACCGATCGGGAGAGCTACGAGCGAGAGCTGACCCGGGTCCAGGAGCGCGGCTGGGCCGTCGACGACGGAGAGTACGACGATCTGTCGAACTGCATCGCCGCCCCCGTGCGCGATCACGCCGGCGAGGTCGCGGGCGCGGTGTCGGTCACTGCCTTCCGGAGCCGTGTCGACCTGGACCAGCTCCGAGGCCACCTCGACACGCTCCTCGCGACCACCGAAGCGATCAGTCACCAGCTCGGCTACCGGCGCGAGGCCTCGGGCGACTGAACGGCGGAAGGCATCCGCAGTGGGGGCCGAAGGGAGTGCCGTTCGCCGGGGAGACTCCGTCGCGCCGACCCGTCGGACTACGCGCGGGCGTCGTGCACCCAGGTGCGCCCGAGTGCGAGGAGGACGTGATCCGCGGTGAGCAGCGGCATCCCGTCGGCGAACGACCGCGCGAGAAGGAAGCGGTCGAAGGGGTCGTGGCGGGCCAGCTCCGGCTCCTCGCGCAGTGCGTTCGCATGGCGGGACGCGAGAGGAAGCTCCACGAGACCAGGGCCAGGGCCGCAGCTATCCGCTCTGCCGCGCCTGCTCGTCGATCAGCTGCAGCATCCGTGCGGCGACGCTGACCGCGATCGCCGCCGGCTGCTTGCCCGCCACCTCGGGGATGCCGATGGGCGTGGTGACGCGCTCCAGATCGGCATCCGTCTGCCCGAGCTCGCCGAGCCTCTTGCGGAATCGCGCCCACTTCGACGCCGAGCCGATCAGGCCGATCGAGCCGAGGTCCGGGGTGCGCAGCGCCATGTCGACCACGGCCAGGTCCTCGACGTGGTCGTGCGTCATGACGAGCACGTGAGCCCCCGCCGGCAGCGCGGCCAGCGCCGACTCCGGCACGGGGGCGTGCGTGATGTGCACCCGGGCCACGGCATCGGCGAGCACCCCGCTGCGGCCGGGGTCGCCCAGCCTTGCGACGTCGAGCATCGCCGGTCGCGAGTCGATCAGGTGCAGGTCGAGCTCGTGCCTGGCGAGGATGCGGGCGAGCTCGATCCCCACATGTCCGATGCCGAAGACGGCGACGGTCGGGACGACCCTGATCGGCTCCAGCATCATGGTGACCTCTCCTCCGCAGCACTGCACGCCGTACTCGGTCACGGCCTTGTCGCTCAGGGTCAGCGTGAGCAGCTCGGGCTCGGCGGAGCCCGCGGCCAGCATCTCCCTGGCGCGATCGATCGCCGTCTCCTCGAGGTTGCCTCCGCCGACCGTGCCGAAGACGGCATCCGGGGAGACCACCATCTTCGCCCCGCCGTTGCGCGGGGCGTGACCTCGCACGACCGCCAGGGTCACGACGACCGCGGGGCTGCGTCGTGCACGCAGCTCCTGCAGGGCGTCGAGCCAGTCCATCCGGATCCTCAGACGGACGCGAGCGCGGACTGCGCCGCCTGCTGCGCCGTGCGTACCGCCCAGAACACCGCTTCCGGTGTCGCGGGTGACGCGAGCTCGACCGAGTGGCCCGCCGGTCCGAACGCGGCCACGGCGTCGCGGAGCGCCTCGCGGGCGCTGAACGCGAGCATGAACGGCGGCTCGCCCACGGCCTTCGACCCGTACACGGCGCCCTCCTCGCGGGCGTTCTCGAACAGGCGCACGTGGAACCGCTCCGGCATCTCCGAGAAGCTGGGCAGCTTGTACGTCGATGCCGACTGCGTCTGCAGGCGTCCGCGGTGCGGGCCGTCGCTGGTGTCCCAGCGCAGCTCCTCCAGGGTCAGCCAGCCGACGCCCTGCACGTACGCGCCCTCGATCTGCCCGATGTCGAGCATGGGGGAGAGCGAGTCGCCCACGTCGTGCACGATGTCGACCCGGCGCACCCGGTACGCGCCGGTGAACGCGTCGACCTCGACCTCTGTCGCCGCCGCCCCGTAGGCGAAGTACTTGAACGGGGAGCCCTGCATGATCTCCGGATTCCAGTGCAGGCCCTCGGTGCGGTAGTACCCTGCGGCGAACAGCTGCACGCGCTGCAGATAGGCGGCCTTGGCGACCTCGGCGAACGACACCTTCTTCACCGGGGCGCCCAGCGCCGTCACGTACCCGCCGCCGAAGCGCACGTCGCGCTCGTCGACGCCGAGCAGGCGTCCGGCGACCGCAGCCATCCGGTCGCGGATCTGCTCGCACGCGTTCTTCACGGCACCGCCGTTGAGGTCGGCGCCGGACGATGCCGCCGTCGCCGAGGTGTTCGGCACCTTGTCGGTGCGCGTGGGGGCGAGCCGCACCGAGTGCAGCTCGACGCCGAGGGCGGTGGCGGCGACCTGCAGCATCTTGGTGTGCAGGCCCTGGCCCATCTCGGTGCCGCCGTGGTTGATCAGGATCGAGCCGTCCTTGTACACGTGCACGAGGGCGCCCGCCTGGTTGAAGGCGGCGAAGTTGAACGAGATGCCGAACTTGATCGGCGTCATCGACAGCGCGCGCTTGGCGTGCGGGCTCGTCGCGTTGAACCGCGCGATCTCGGCTCGGCGCGCGTCCACCTCGGCCTCGGAGGAGAGCTGGTCCCAGATCGTCGACATGCGCTCGGCGTCCTTGACGACCTGCCCGTACGGGGTGGTCTGCCCCTGCCGGTAGAAGTTGCGCCGGCGCAGGTCGAGCGGATCGATGCCGAGCTGCGGCGCGACGCGACCGAGGATGTCCTCGATGAGGAACACGCCCTGAGGTCCGCCGAAGCCGCGGTAGGCGGTGTTCGAGGTCTTGTTGGTCTTCGCGATCTGCCCGTAGGCGTGCACGTTCGGGATCCAGTAGGCGTTGTCGATGTGGCACAGTGCCCGACCGAGCACCGGCTCGGAGAGATCGATCGACCATCCGCCGTCACAGGTGAGCACGGCGTCCAGCGCCTGCAGCATCCCCTCCTCGTCGAAGCCGACCTTCCAGGCGATGTGGAACGGATGCCGTTTGCCGGTCATCGTGATGTCCTGCGTGCGGTTCAGTCGCAGCCGGACGGGGCGCCCGGTGAGCTTCGCGCCGAGGGCCGCGATGGCCGCGAAGCCGTGCGGCTGCATCTCCTTGCCGCCGAAGCCGCCGCCCATGCGCAGGCACTGCACGGTGACCTCGTTGGAGTGGATGCCGAGAACGTGCGAGACGAGCTCCTGGGTCTCGGACGGATGCTGGGTGGAGCACTGGATGAAGTACTGCCCCTCCGAGTCGCGGATCGCGAAGGAGGCGTGCGTCTCGAGGTAGAAGTGCTCCTGGCCGCCGAACTCGGTGACCCCCTCGAACACGTGCGCGGCGTCCGCGAGGCCGGCGGCGGCGTCTCCGCGCTGCACGGTGCGCGGCGTGCCCTGGAACGACTGCGCGTCGAGGGCGTCCTGCACCGTGATGACGGAGGGCAGCGGCTCGTACTCGACCGTCACCCGCTCGGCGCCGAGGCGGGCGGCCTCCTGCGTCTCGCCGAGCACCCACACGAGCGCGTGGCCGTAGAACATGGCCTCGCTGGGGAACAGCGGCTCGTCGTTGCGGATGCCGGCGTCGTTGAGGCCCGGCACGTCGTCGGCGGTGAGCACGCGCACGACGCCTGGCACCTCGTAGGCGCCGGAGACGTCGATCGTGACCTTCGCGTGCGCGTTCGTGGACTGCACCGGCCACGCGGTGAGCACCCCGGCGGTGTGCTCGGCGACGTCGTCGGTGTACATGGCGGCGCCGGTGACGTGCAGTGCGGCGCTCTCGTGGGCGGCGCGCAGGCCGACGACGGGGTTCTCGGGGCGGTCGGCGAGCGTGCTCATGCCGGCACCTCCTTCGATTCGATGACGGTTCGGCTGTACAGCTTCAGCAGCGCGGTGTTGAGCATCAGCGAGCGGTACTCCGAGCTGGCGCGGTGGTCGGACATCGGCGTGCCCTCGGCGCCCAGGACCTCGGAGGCCGCGCGCACGGTCTCCACGTTCCACGGTCGCCCGATCAGCGCGGCCTCCGTGGCCGTGGCGCGCAGCGGCGTCGCGGCGACGCCGCCGAGGCCGATCCTCGCGGCGGTCACGATGCCGGCGTCGATGTCGAGGGCGAAGGCGACGGCGACGCTGGAGATGTCGTCGAAGCGGCGCTTGGCGATCTTGTGGAAGGCGGTGACCCCCGCCAGCGGGAGGGGGATGCGCACGGATTTGATGAGCTCTCCGGGCTGGCGGACGGTCTGCCGGTACCCGGTGAAGTACTCCGACAGCTCGACCTCGCGCTCCACGACATCTCCGTCGGGCCCCGCGCTCGCGAGCACGAGCCGGGCACCCAGGGCGAGCAGCGCAGGGGGAGTGTCGCCGATGGGGGAGCCGGTGCCGAGGTTGCCGCCGAAGGTGCCGCGGTTGCGGATCAGGCGGGAGGCGAACTGGGGGAACAGCTCGGCGAGCAGCGGCACGGCGCCGTCGAGGCCCTTCTCGACCTCCGAGAGGGAGAGGGCGGCGCCGATCTCGACCAGCTCCTCGGTCACGGTGAGGCCGCGCAGCTCGGGGAGGTGCTCGATCGCGACGACGAAGGGGGCGCGGCGGCCGCGGATGTTCACCTCGACGCCCCAGTCGGTCGACCCGGCGACGAGGAGCGCGTCGGGCTCGTCGCGCAGCATCCGCACGGTGTCGCCGAGGGATGCCGGTCGCACGAAGCGCGATCCGCCGACCTCGACGTCGGTGGCGACGGCGGCGGGCGCGGGCTGTGCGAGGCGCTGCTGGAGGGGGTCGTCGCTCTCGGGTGCGCCGAGGGCGTACGCGGCGTCGCGGATGGGGCGGTAGCCGGTGCAGCGGCACAGGTTGCCGCTGAGCGCGTGCAGGTCGAAGCCGTTGGGGCCGTGCTCGGCGTCGTGGACGGGGCACTCCTCTTCCGGCGCGGCGCGATCCGCACGGTAGTACTCGCCGGCCATGCTGCACGCGAAACCGGGGGTGCAGTAGCCGCACTGCGAGCCGCCGGCCTCGGCGAGCTTCTCCTGCACGGGGTGCAGGCGCTCGGGGTCTCCGAGGCCCTCGGCCGTCACGATCTCCTGCCCGTCGAGGGCGTAGACGGGGACGAGGCAGGCGTTCACCGGCGTCCACGCGGTGCCGCCGTCAGGCGCTGGCGTCGCGAGGAGCATGGCGCAGGCGCCGCACTCGCCCTCGGCGCAGCCCTCCTTGCTGCCGGAGAGGCCGCCTCCGCGCAGCCAGTCCAGGGCCGTCGTGTGCGTCGCGGTCTCGGAGAGGGCGCGACGCACCCCGTTCACGGTCACGGCGGGATCGCTCATGGGCGTCTCCTCTTCGTCGAGGGCGGGTCAACATTCCGAGATACGGAACTCTGTTTCTGAGTTCTGAAAGTAGCATTCGGGGTTCTGAAAGCCTATGACCACGGTCGGAGGTGGTCAAGGCGACCCGCGCGCGCGGCTGCTGAGGCAGAATCGAGAGCGTGAACATCGTCGTCGGGGTCACTGGCGGAATCGCCGCGTACAAGTCCGTGCAGCTCGTCAGGCTGCTGATCAAGGCCGGACACGAGGTGACGGTCGTCCCCACGGAGGACGCGCTGCGCTTCGTCGGACTGCCCACCTGGGAGGCGATCAGCCGCAACCCGGTGACCACCAGCGTGCACGACGACGTCGCCAGGGTGCGGCACGTCGCGCTCGGGCAGGGCGCCGATCTCATCGTCGTGGCGCCCGCGACGGCGAACACGATCGCGAAGATGACCGCGGGCATCGCCGACAACCTCCTCGGCACGACGCTGCTCGCCACCGAGGCGCCGGTGCTCATCGCCCCCGCGATGCACGCGGAGATGTGGCGGCATCCCTCGACCCAGGCGAACATCGAGACCCTGCAGCATCGGGGCGTGCACATCCTCGGCCCGGCCGTGGGCGAGCTCGCCGGCGGCGACAGCGGGCCGGGGCGGATGGTCGAGCCCGAGGACATCGCGGATGCCGCGCTCGCGCTGCTCGCCCCGAAGGACCTCGCCGGTCTGCGGATCGCGATCTCGGCCGGCGGCACTCGGGAGCCCATCGACCCCGTGCGCTACCTGGGCAACCGCTCCAGCGGACGGCAGGGCGTCGCGCTCGCCGCAGAGGCCGCGGCCCGCGGCGCGGAGGTGACGCTCATCGCGGCGAACATCGCCGGCGACGTGCTGGCCGGGGCGCGGCATCCGTCGATCCGCATCCGACAGGCGGGCACCGCGTCCGAGCTGGCTCTGGCGATGGCGGATGCCGCGGAGACCGCCGACGCGGTGGTGATGGCGGCGGCCGTCGCCGACTATCGGCCCGTCGAGGTGGCGCATCGCAAGCTGACCAAGGAGTCGGGCGGGATCCCGGTGATCGAGCTCGTGGAGAACGAGGACATCGTGGCCGGGCTGGTGCGCGCGCGTCGGGAGGGGCAGGTGATCGTCGGGTTCGCGGCGGAGACGCCGGAGACCGCCGGCGACGAGGAGGAGCTGCTCGCCCGGGCTCGGCGCAAACGGCAGCGCAAGGGCGTCGATCTGCTGGTCGTGAACGAGGTGGGCTGGGAGCGCGGCTTCGAGGCGGGCGAGAACGAGGTGATGGTGCTCGGGAGTGACGGCCTCGTGACGGCGACGGCATCCGGGTCCAAGCGCGCGGTCGCCGCTGTCGTCCTCGACGCGCTGCGACCCCTCTGGACGGCCGGGCGCACCTCGGTTTAGACTTTTCGGAATGTAGAAAGTGATTTTCACAGAACGGAAAGAATCATGAACGCTCCTCTGGCTCCGCTGGCGCCGGTGACCGCGCGCGAGGTCGCGCCTGAGCTCGCCCGCTCCTGGCTGCTCGTCGCGGCCACCCGTCCGGAGACCTTCGACGAAGCCGCCGCGTCGCACGCCGACGCCGTCGTGCTCGACGTCGAGGATGCCGTCGACGCGAGTCACAAGGACTCCGCGCGTCAGGATGTCGTGGACTGGCTGAGTTCCGGCGGCAGCGCGTGGGTGCGCATCAACGACGCCACGAGCGAGCACTGGGCCGCCGACATCGAGGCGCTGCGCGCCGCCCCCGGCCTGCGCGGCGTGATGCTGGCCAAGACCGAGTTCGGCGGGCAGGTCATGGACACCTACAACCGCCTCGGCGCGAAGGTGCCGGTGGTCGCGCTCGTGGAGTCCGCGATCGGCATCGAGAACGCGACCGAGATCGCCCGCGCCAAGGGCGCGTTCCGTCTCGCCTTCGGCAGTGGAGACTTCCGCCGCGACACCGGGATGTCCGCCGACCGGGAGGCCATGGCGTACCCCCGCGCCCGCCTCGTGATCTCCAGTCGTGCGGCCGGCCTCCCCGGTCCGATCGACGGCCCGACCGTCGGCTCCAGTCATCCGCTCCTGCGGGAGCAGTCGGCGATCACGGTCTCGATGGGGATGACGGGCAAGCTGTGCCTGTCGCCCGATCAGACGCCCGTCGTCAACGAGGTCATCAGCCCGACCCGCACCGACGTCGAGTGGGCGTTCGAGTTCCTCGAGGACTTCGAGGCCAGGGGCAGGATCGTCCGCGACGGCAGCGATCTGCCTCGCCTGGGCAGGGCCCGCAAGATCATGCAGCTCGCCGAGGCGTTCGAGGTCCACATCGTGGTGCGCTGAGGCGCGCCTCCTCTCATCGCGGCGCTCCTCGCTCGACGACCGGATGTGCACCGCATCCTCAACCCAGACCGGACACACAAGGAGAGATCATGACCGACACGCTCGCCCCGGGGGACACCGCCCCCGCGTTCACCCTCGCCGACGCCGATGGCAAGAACACGTCGCTCGCCGACTACGCCGGCCGCAACGTCGTCGTCTACTTCTACCCGAAGGCCGCGACGCCGGGATGCACGACCGAGGCGTGCGACTTCCGCGACAGCCTGTCGTCGCTGAACGCCGCGGGCTACGCCGTGATCGGCGTCTCGCCCGACAGCGTCGACGAGATCCGCGCCTTCGCGGATGCCGAAGCGCTCACCTTCCCGCTGCTGGCCGACTCCGACGCCTCCGTGGCGAAGGCGTGGGGCGTCTGGGGGCAGAAGACCGTGGGCGACCGCACGTTCGACGGCGTCATCCGCTCGACCTTCGTGCTCGACGGCGACGGCGTCGTGCAGCGCGCCGAGTACGGCGTGGATGCCGACGGCCACGTCGCCCGCCTGCGCGCCGAGCTCGGGGTCTGACCGTCTGATCGAAGCGGCGGGGCGCGATGCGTCCCGCCGCTTCGTCGTGTCGCACCGCGCCGAAATCTGGGAAAGTAGGCGGAGAGGGTTGACACCGTCGACCATCCTGCTCATACTGTTTACACATGCTGAAATAACAGTTCCGGCATACGGAAAGAGCAAGACTCCTCGACAGGGGAGATTCCGTATAGTCTTACGCGCCGGATGCCAGTATGTGCTTGAGGATCAAAGATGTTGCTCGAGGAGTTCAACTCCAGCACCCGCGATGACGCTCTGAGCATCGCGAAGCCTGCACTGGACATTCCCCGCTGGTACGACGCGATCGTCGACGGCCGCCCCTACGCCTCGGTCGAGGCGCTCACGGATGCCGCGATGGCGGTCGCCGCGCCCCTCTCCGAGGGAGAGCTCGACGCCGCACTTGCGCACCACCCCCGCATCGGGGAGCGCGCTCAGGGCGACAGCGCCGAAGCGGCGCACGCCCGCAGCGAGCAGGCGGGCGTCGACGCCGGCGCTGCCGACGCCCTCGCCGCAGGCAACAGGGCCTACGAGGCGAAATTCGACCGGGTGTACCTGGTCCGCGCGGCCGGTCGCACGGCCGACGACATCCTCGCCCTGCTGCAGGAGCGCCTGGGCAACACCCCCGCGCAGGAGCTGGTCGTCATCGACCAGCAGCTGCGCGAGATCGCCGCGCTCCGGCTCGCCGGCGCCATCGAGACAGAAGGAGCGCGCGCATGAGCGTCTCTCACGTGACCACCCACATCCTGGACACATCGATCGGGCGCCCCGCGCCCGGCGTCGCCGTCGTACTCGAGGCCCGAGTCGGCGACGGATGGTCGGGGATCGGTACGGGCCTCACCGATGCCGACGGGCGGGTGAAAGCGCTCGGCCCGGAGCGGCTGGAGAGCGGTGCCTACCGCCTCCGGTTCGACACCGCGGCCTACTTCGCCGGCATCGACACGGACACCTTCTTCCCGGAGGTGGTGTTGACCTTCCTGGTCGACTCTGAGCAGGCGCACTACCACGTGCCGCTTCTGCTGAGCCCGTTCGCCTATTCCACTTACCGAGGAAGCTGAGTAGAAAATGACCGAGATCATTCTGGGCAAGAACCAGTACGGCAAGGCCGAGAACCGCGTCGTCCGCATCACGCGCGACACCGCTCGCCACGAGATCGAAGACCTGAACGTCACCTCGCAGCTGCGCGGCGACTTCGAGGCGGTGCACTTCGAGGGCGACAACGCACACTGCGTCGCCACCGACACGCAGAAGAACACGGTGTACGCGTTCGCCAAGGACGGCATCGGCAGTCCCGAGGAGTTCCTGCTCCGTCTGGGCCGCCACTTCACGGGCGAGTTCGACTGGGTCACCGGCGGCCGCTGGGCTGCCGAGCAGTACACCTGGGCCCGCATCGAGGGAGATGACGGCCCCCACGACCATGCCTTCGTGCGCGCGGGCACCGAGACCCGCACCGCCGTCGTGCAGATCGACGGCGACGACACGGTCGTCATCGCCGGTCTGCAGGACCTCACGGTGCTCAAGTCCACCCAGAGCGGCTTCGTCGGCTACCCGCGCGACAGGTACACGACGCTGCCCGAGACCGAGGACCGCATCCTCGCCACCTCGGTCACGGCCAAGTGGCGCTACAACCGCAACGATCTCGACTTCAACGAGACCTTCGCGGACGTCCGCCGGCTGCTCCTCGCAGGCTTCTCGCGCAACTACTCGTACGCGCTGCAGCACACGCTGAAGGAGATGGCGGAGGCCGTTCTCGAGGCGCACCCCGAGATCGACGAGATCCGCTTCTCCACCCCGAACAAGCACCACTTCGTCGTCGACCTGTCGCCGTTCGGCCTGGAGAACCCCAACGAGGTCTTCTTCGCCGCCGACCGTCCCTACGGCCTCATCGAGGCGGCGTTCCTGCGCGACGGAGCGGACACCGACCACTGGTCCTGGAGCGGCATCGCCGGCTTCTGCTGATCGTCAGGGCGGGGAGCCGCTCCGCTCCTCGCCCTGAACACTGCGCCGGATGATCGTCCGGCGCCGAGGGCGGGTCCGTTTCCCGACGCACCGGGCCCGCCCCCGACCCTCGCCATGCCCGCTCCCCCGAGCGAGCATCATTCGTCATGCCCATCACGCCCATCATGCCCACCCCGAAGAGCGGGTCCCGGACAAGGAGGTCCACCAGATGTTCGCTGCACGCAGCACCAGCAAGGCCAAGACCAAGACCAAGACCACGACCGAGTCGGACCGGCCGGAGGACGAGCGCCTCGGTCTCGGCACCGCCTTCACGTTCGGGCTCCAGCACGTCCTCACCATGTACGGCGGCATCATCGCGCCGCCGCTCATCATCGGCGCAGCTGCAGGCCTGACCCCCACCGAGGTCGGTGTGCTCGTCGCGGCCTGCCTCTTCATGGGCGGTCTCGCGACGCTCCTGCAGACCCTCGGCATCCCCTTCTTCGGCTCGCAGCTCCCGCTCGTGCAGGGCGTCTCGTTCGCGGGGGTCGCGACGATGCTCGCGATCGTGAACCAGGGAGGCGGGCTGCCGGCCGTGTTCGGCGCCGTCATCGTCGCCTCGCTGATCGGGCTCGTGATCGCGCCGTTCTTCGCGCAGATCGTGCGGTTCTTCCCGCCGGTCGTCACCGGAACCGTGATCACGATGATCGGCCTCTCGCTGGTCCCCGTGGCGGCGCGCTGGATCACCGGCGCCAATCCCGAGGCCGGCAACTACGCCGATCCGGTGTTCGTCGGCATCGCCGGGTTCACGCTGCTCGTCATCATGCTGCTGAGCAAGCTCGGCAACTCGACGATCTCGCGCCTGTCGATCCTCCTCGCGATGGTGATCGGCACCGTGTTCGCGGCCCTCATCGGCAAGGCCGACTTCTCGAAGGTGTTCGAGGGGCCGATCTTCGCCTTCCCGACCCCGTTCGCGTTCGGCGTCCCGACGTTCGATCTCGCCGCGATCGTCTCCATGACCATCGTCGTCCTGGTGATCCTCACCGAGACCACCGCCGACATCATCGCGGTGGCCGAGATCACCGGCTCGAAGGTCGATCGCAAGCGCATCGCCGCCGGTCTCCGCGCCGATATGGCGTCCAGCGCCATCTCGCCGATCTTCAACTCCTTCACCCAGAGCGCCTTCGCGCAGAACGTCGGCCTGGTCGCGGTCACGAAGATCAAGAGCCGCTATGCGGTGGCCGCCGGCGGCGTCATCCTCATCATCCTCGGCCTGCTGCCGGTGCTCGGACGCATCGTGGCCGCCGTGCCCACCGCCGTCCTCGGCGGCGCCGGCCTGGTGCTCTTCGGCACCGTGACGGCATCCGGCATCCGGACGCTCTCGAAGGTCAAGTACGACGGCAACATGAACCTCATCATCGTGGCGGCGTCGCTGTCGTTCGGTGTGCTGCCCGAGGTCAACCACGACATCTACTCGAACTTCCCGACGTGGTTCCAGGTCATCTTCGGATCGGGCATCAGCTCGGCGGCGATCATGGCGATCCTGCTGAACCTCGTGTTCAACCACTTCTCGAAGGGCACTCCCGACAACCCGTCGGTCTTCGCCGCGAGCCCCGTCAGGGCCGTGAAGACCGACGTCATCCGGGTGCTCCGCGAGGGCGACCGCTACGAGGGCGGCACGCTCATCGACGCGAAGGGCACGCCGATCACGGTCGTCGACGAGGAGCCCGGGGGCTCCGGTCACTGATGCGGCTTCCCTGCGGGGTCCGCTCGGCCCGACGGGGCGAACGGACCCCGCAGAACCTTGACAAGAGCGCCTCTGATCGACACACTAGTTACACATACTGAAAGTATTATTCCATAATACGGAATGTATGTACTCGGGGGTGCACCGGATCCGATGCCGGCGCATCGGGGGTGAGCTCGTTCGATGACGCACCGGGCTCACCCCGAACCCCGCAGCCACCCGATGCCGACACCGGCGAGAGGACGAGGAGGTCCCGAGATGAACAGGACCCCCGCGCTCCTCTCAGCCGCGGCCCCCGTAGGGCATGCCGGATGCCGCGACCGTGAGGCTCGCGACGTTCGCCTCCGCCGGCAGCTGCGCCATGAAGAGCACGGCCCGCGCGGCATCCGCGACGTCGAAGGTCGGCTCCACCCGACGCGAGCCGTCGGCCTGCAGGGCGCCGTCGCCCACGCCGATCTCCGACATGATCGACGTCCGGGCGTTGCCGATGTCGATCTGCCCCGCCGAGATCCCGTGCGGGCGCCCGTCCAGGTCGATCGACCGGGTGAGCCCCGTGATCGCGTGCTTGCTCACCGTGTACGCGACCGACAGGGGCCGCGGCACCTGAGCGGAGATGGAGCCGTTGTTGATGATGCGGCCGCCCGAGGGCTGCTGCGCGATCATCGCCCGCATGGCCGCACCGGCGCACAGCAGCGAGCCCGTCAGGTTGACGTCGAGGGTGCGCCGCCAGTCGGCCGGGGAGATCTCCGCCGCGGATGCCGTCGGCCCGAACGCCCCGGCGTTGTTGAACAGCACGTCGACGCGTCCCCACTCCGCGACCACGCGGTCGAAGAGAGCCTCGACCTCGGACTCCACGGTGACGTCCGTCGGCACGACGAGAGCATCCGCATGCCCGTCCGCGGTCTCCCGCAGCGCCTCCTCCCGTCTCCCGGCCAGCGCCACGCAGAAGCCGTCCTCGAGCATCGCGCGTGCGACCGCCCGTCCGATCCCCGACCCCGCGCCTGTGACCACGGCGATCCGTCCCTTGCTCATCGCTGACTCCTCTCCTGAACTCGACGCATGACCCATCTAACAAGAAAGGCCGAATCGTGACCGACAATCGCGCCTCCGCCGCCCTCCCCGCCGACCTCGACCCCGAGGAGACCGCGGAGTGGCTCGAATCCCTGGACGCCCTGATCGCCGAGCGCGGCACCGACCGCGGCGAGCAGATCGTCCGCACGCTGGTCGATCGCGCCGGCATCCGCTCCGAGCCGATCGCGACCACCGACTACATCAACACGATCTCCGTCGCCGATGAACCCGAGTACCCCGGCGACGAGGAGCTCGAGCGCCGCTACCGTGCCTGGATGCGCTGGAACGCCGCCGTCATGGTGCACCGCGCGCAGCGCCCCGGCATCGGCGTCGGCGGCCACATCTCCACCTACGCGGGCGCCGCCACCCTGTACGAGGTCGGCTTCAACCACTTCTTCCGCGGCAAGGACCACCCCGGCGGCGGCGACCAGATCTACTTCCAGGGCCACGCCTCTCCCGGCATGTACGCCCGCGCCTTCATGGAGGGCCGCCTCAGCGAGGAGGACCTCGACGGATTCCGCCAGGAGAAGTCGCGCGAGGGTCACGCGCTCTCGTCCTACCCGCACCCCCGGCTCATGCCGGAGTTCTGGGAGTTCCCGACGGTGTCGATGGGCATCGGCCCGATGAACGCGATCTACCAGGCGCAGTCGAACCGCTACCTGCACGGGCGCGGCCTCAAGGACACGAGCGACCAGCACGTGTGGGCCTTCCTCGGCGACGGCGAGATGGACGAGCCCGAGTCGCGAGGGCTGCTGCAGCTCGCGGCGAACGACGGCCTCGACAACCTCACCTTCGTCGTCAACTGCAACCTGCAGCGGCTCGACGGCCCCGTGCGCGGCAACGGCAAGATCATCCAGGAGCTCGAGGGCTTCTTCCGCGGCGCCGGATGGAACGTCATCAAGGTCATCTGGGGTCGCGAGTGGGACGGCCTGCTCGAGGCGGATGCCGACGGCGCCCTGGTCGACATCATGAACACCACGGTCGACGGCGACTACCAGACCTACAAGGCCGAGTCGGGCGGGTTCATCCGCGAGAACTTCTTCGGCCGCGACGAGCGCACCCGCGCCCTCGTCGACGGGCTGACCGACGACCAGATCTGGGGCCTCAAGCGCGGCGGCCACGACTACCGCAAGGTCTACGCGGCCTACGAGCAGTCGATGCAGCGCAACGGCAAGCCCACCGTCATCCTCGTGAAGACCGTCAAGGGCTACGGCCTCGGGCAGCGCTTCGAGGCGCGCAACGCGACGCACCAGATGAAGAAGCTCACGCTGCAGGACCTCAAGGACTTCCGCGACCACCTGCGGGTGCCGATCACGGATGCTCAGCTCGAGGCCGACCCGTACCAGCCGCCGTACTACCACCCTGGTGCGGATGCTCCCGAGATCGCGTACCTGCACGAGCGCCGTCGCGCGCTCGGCGGCTTCGTGCCGGAGCGCCGGCCGAACGCTTCGGGTCAGATCACGCTGCCCGATGCCAAGGCGTACGAGGTCGCGGCGCGCGGCTCCGGCAAGCAGCAGGCCGCGACGACGATGGCGTTCGTCCGGGTGCTGAAGGACCTCATGCGCGACCCGGAGTTCGGCAAGAGGATCGTCCCGATCATCCCCGACGAGGCCCGCACCTTCGGCATGGACGCGTTCTTCCCCACCGCGAAGATCTACAACCCGAACGGTCAGAACTACCTCGCCGTCGACCGTGACATCGTGCTGTCGTACAAGGAGTCGACGAGCGGGCAGATCGTGCACGTCGGCATCAACGAGGCCGGGTCCATCGCCGCGTTCACGGCAGCGGGAACCTCGTACGCCACGCACGGCGTGCCGCTGATCCCCGTGTACGTCTTCTACTCGATGTTCGGGTTCCAGCGCACCGGCGACTCGCTGTGGGCGGCGGCCGACCAGATGGCCCGCGGCTTCCTCATCTCGGCCACGGCGGGGCGCACGACCCTGACGGGCGAGGGCCTGCAGCACGCGGACGGGCACTCCCCGCTACTCGCGGCGACGAACCCGGCCGTCGTCACCTACGACCCCGCGTTCGGCTACGAGATCGGGCACATCATGCGCGCCGGCATCGAGCGCATGTACGGACCGGACTCGACCGACCGCAACCGCATCTACAACCTCATGGTCTACAACGAGCCGATCGTGCAGCCGGCGGAGCCCGAGGGTGTCGACGTGGACGGCATCCTCGGCGGCATCCACCGCATCTCCGCCGTCGAGAACCCGCAGACGCACCTGCTCGCCTCCGGCATCGGAGCGACCTGGGCGCTCGAGGCGCAGCAGCTGCTGCGCGACGACTGGGGCGTGCAGGCCGACGTCTGGTCGGTCACCTCGTGGACAGAGCTGCGCCGTGACGCGGTCGCCGCCGAGGAGGACGAGTTCCTCGGACGTGGCGCGCGCACGCCGTTCCTCGTCTCGCAGCTGGCGGGGGCGGAGGGGCCGATCGTCGCCGTGAGCGACTACGCCAAGGACCTGCCAGACCAGGTGCGCCAGTTCGTGAAGAACGACTGGGCGACGCTCGGCGCCGACGGCTTCGGCTTCTCCGACACCAGGGCCGCCGCGCGGCGCTTCTTCAAGATCGACGGTCCGTCGATCGTCGTGCGGACCCTGCAGCTGCTCGCGAAGCGCGGAGAAGTGGATGCCGCGGCCCCGGCCCAGGCGGCGGAGAAGTACCGCCTCCTCGACGTGAACGCCGGCACGAGCGGCTCCGACGCGGAGTAGCCGGCGCGCGCGGGTCGTCGCCGCCTCGGGAGGAGAAAGCACGTTCGGGCTGAGGATCTTCGCGGATTCGTCAGCCCGGGCGTGCGTTCTCAGCCCGGGCCTGCGGGGTTAGTACGGGCGTGCGTTCTCAGCCCGGGCGTGCGGGTCAGTTCGGGCTTGTGTCGGCGCGAGTGGATGCCGGTGCGGAGTGGTTGTCGCCGCTTCGGGAGGAGAAAGCGCGTTCGGGCTGAGGGTCTTCGCGGATTCGTCAGCCCGGGCGTGCGTTCTCAGCCCGAGCGTGCGGGTGAGTCCGGGCGTGCGGGTGAGTCCGGGCGTGCGGGGTGAGTCCGGGCGTGCGGGGCTAGTTTCGGGCGCACGTCGGTGCGAGTGTCCCCGGTGCGGAGTAGCCGGCGCGCGCGTTCGGGAGGAGAAAGCACGTTCGGGCTGAGGATCTTCGCGGATTCGTCAGCCCGAGCGTGCGTTCTCAGCCCGAGCGTGCGTTCTCAGCCCAAGCGTGCGGGGGCAGCCCGAGCGTACGTTCTCAGCCCGAGCGTGCGTTCTCAGCCCGAGCGTGCGAAGGCATCGGAGCTGGTGGATGCCGGTGCGGTGTCGCGCAGGGGAGTGCAGCGCGAGGCCGCGAGTGTCGGTCGGGGCTCAGTCGTTGAGCTCGGCGACGATCGCCTCGGCCGCGCGACGCAGCAGCGGCACGGCGCGTCCGCCGAAGGCCTCGTCGACGCGCGAGATCGGGCCCGAGACCGACACGGCGGTCGGGGTCGGAGCATCCGGCACCGCCATCGAGAAGCAGCGCACGCCGATCTCCTGCTCCTGGTCGTCGATCGCGTAGCCGCGCTCGCGGATCACGTCGAGCTCGGCCAGCAGGTCCTCGACCGTGCCGATGCTGTGCTCCGTGGGGGTCGGCATCCCGGCCCTGCTGACGATGCCGCGCACGGTGTCGTTCGGGAGCTGCGCGAGGATCGCCTTGCCCACGCCGGTGTCGTGCAGGTGCGCGCGGCGGCCGACCTCGGTGAACATGCGCATGGAGTGCAGCGACGGCACCTGCGCCACGTAGACGACCATGTCGCCGTCGAGCACCGCCATGTTGGCGCTCTCGCCGAGCGCGTCGACCAGGCCCTTGAGCTGGGGGCGGGCGAGGGCGCCGAACTGACGCTGCGCTCCCTCGCCGATGCGGATCAGCCTCGGGCCGAGCGCATAGCGTCGGTTCGGCAGCTGCCGCGCGTAGCCCAGCGACACGAGCGTGCGCAGCAGGCGGTGGATCGTCGGGAGGGGGAGATCGGTGGATGCCGCGAGCTCGCTCAGCGTGACATCACCACCGGCATCCGTCACGAGTTCCAGGAGCTCGAAGACGCGCTCGACCGACTGCACTCCGGATCCGGCGCTCTTCGGGGTCTTGCTCTCAGCCATTGAAACCTCCCAGTGTCGCGATCATTCCATCATGCGAGAGCCCCGTGTCGAAAATCTCGTCTCGAATACCTCGACTCTTGCGTCGAACTTCCATAAAGTAGACAATAGACTCCACGATACGAAAATCGTTGAAGATTTCTGAAGAAAAGCATCTCGTGTGCCACGGCGACTCGGCCGGGCTCACCTCGACGAGGAGGAAACATGGCGAATCCCGGACCAGGAAACTCGATCACCCTGCGGATCGACGCGCCGTCCAAGTTCAGCGTCACCAGCGAGCTCGCCGCGGCGGCCGCGGAGGCCGGCGCAGCCGTCACCGCCCTCGACGTCGTGGAGTCGCACCCGACCACGATCGTCGTCGACCTCACCTGCAACACCACGGGCGAGGAGCACGCCGACCGCGTGCGCGCAGCCGTCGACGCCCTCGAGGGCGTCACCGTGCGCCTCGTCAGCGACCGCACGTTCCTCATGCACCTCGGCGGCAAGCTCGAGGTCAACCCGCGGGTTCCGCTGCGCAACCGCGACGACCTCTCCCGCGCCTACACGCCGGGCGTCGCCCGTGTCTGCCTCGCCATCGCCGAGGACAAGAGCCTGGCCCGCAAGCTCACGGTCAAGCGCAACACGATCGCCGTCGTGACCGATGGCACCGCCGTCCTCGGCCTCGGCGACATCGGCCCCGAGGCCGCGCTCCCGGTCATGGAGGGCAAGGCCGCCCTCTTCAAGCAGTTCGCGAACGTCGACGCGTGGCCCGTCTGCCTCGACACCAAGGACACCGAGGAGATCATCCGGATCGTCAAGGCCATCGCCCCCGTCTACGGCGGCGTGAACCTCGAGGACATCGCGGCTCCCCGCTGCTTCGAGATCGAGGCCCGTCTGCGTGAAGAGCTCGACATCCCGGTCTTCCACGACGACCAGCACGGCACAGCGATCGTCACCCTCGCCGCCCTGCGCAACGCGCTCAAGGTCGTCGGCAAGACGATCGGCGAGGTCCGCATCGTCGTCTCCGGCGTCGGCGCCGCCGGCAACGCGATCATCCAGCTGCTCCTCGCCGAAGGCGCGCACGACATCGTCGCCGCCGGCCGCGACGGAGCGATCCACGGCGGCGGTGAGTACACCGACGCGCACCGCACCGAGATCGCCGCGACGACCAACCCGCGCGGGTTCCAGGGCACGCTCAAGGAGGCCGTGGTCGGCGCCGACGTCTTCATCGGCGTGAGCGCACCGAACGTCCTCGACGAGAACGACATCGCCGCGATGGCCGACGACGCGATCGTGTTCGCCATGGCCAACCCGACCCCCGAGGTCGACCCGATCGTCGCGTCCAAGCACGCCGCCGTGGTCGCGACCGGACGCAGCGACTTCCCGAACCAGATCAACAACGTGCTCGCCTTCCCCGGCTTCTTCCGTGGTCTGCTCGACGCGGGCGTGTCCGACATCACGCCGCCTATGCTGGTCGCAGCCGCCGAGGCCATCGCCTCCCGCGTCGGCGAGGACGAGCTCAACGCGAGCTTCATCATCCCGAGCGTGTTCGATCCGCTGGTGGCCGGCGCGGTCGCCGAGGCGATCGTCCGCGTCGTCGAGTCCTCCGCCTCGAACGAGGAGTGAGCACCGTGGCAGCAGGAACCCTGGGTGACGCCGACCTCGTCGACATCGACGCGCAGCTCGCAGGCACCGACGCGCTGCTGACGACCGAGTATCCGGGAGACGACGGCACCCGCCAGCCCGTGCACACCCTGTACGTGCCGGCGGACCGGTTCACCCCGGAGCTCCCCGCGGCGTACGGAGCGAAGGCGGCTGCGGCCGTCGCCGCGGTCGGCGGGACGGTCGCGCTCGCCGAAGCGGTCGGCCTCGGGCGCCTCGCCTCCGAGCTCGCCCCCCTGGTCGACGCGAAGCTCGTCGCCGAGCCGATCGAAGACCTCCGCCTCGACTTCGAAGACGGCTACGGCGCCCGACCGGATGCCGAGGAGGACGCGGATGCCGTGCTCGCCGCCGAGCGCGTGGCGGCAGCCGTGGCCGCCGGCGTCGCTCCGCCGTTCATCGGCATCCGCTTCAAGTGCTTCGAGGCGCCGACCCGGCGCCGCGGCATCCGCACCCTCGATCTGTTCCTGACGAACCTCGCCGGTCTCGGTCCGCTGCCCGCGGGGCTCGTGCTCACGCTGCCCAAGGTGACGACGGTCGCGCAGGTCGAGGCCATGGTCTCGCTGTGCGAGAGGTTCGAGGAGCGCCTCGGCCTGCCCGCAGGGCGCCTCCGCTTCGAGGTGCAGATGGAGACGCCGCAGCTGATCGTCGCGGCCGACGGGTCCGTGCCGGTCGCCACGCTGCTGCACCGTGCGAACGGACGCGTGTCGGCCCTGCACTACGGTACCTACGACTACAGCGCCTCGCTGCAGATCGCCGCGGCGTACCAGTCGATGGAGCATCCGGCCGCCGACTATGCGAAACAGGTCATGCAGGTCGCCGTCGCCGAGACGGGGGTGCGGCTCTCCGACGGATCGACGAACGTGATCCCGATCGGCGAGAACGCCCTCGACGCCTGGAGGCTGCACGCGCGCCTCGTGCGGCGTTCGCTGGAGCGCGGCTACTACCAGGGCTGGGATCTCGCCGCCGAGCAGCTGCCCACCCGGTACCTCGCGACCTATGCGTTCTACCGCGAGGGCTTCCCCGCCGCGGCGAAGCGCCTCGACAACTACCTGCACGGCAGCGACGCCGCCATCATGGACGAGCCGGCGACGGCTCGGGCCCTCGCGCGCTTCGTCGTGCGCGGACTGGAGTGCGGCGCCGTCACCGAGGCGGAGGTGCGGGATGCCGCGGCCGCCACGCGCTCCGAGCTGATCAGGCTCGCCCACCCGAAGCTCGCCGTCTCCGAGGAGGACAACTCATGAGCACCGACACCCGCACGTACTACACGCCCGCCGGCGGACTCCCGCCGCAGAGCGATCTGCTCACCGACCGCGCGGTCGTGAAGCTCGCGTACACCTTCATCCCGAAGGGCGTGCTGCGCGACATCGTCACCAGCAGCCTCCCCGGCTTCACGAACACGCGCGCATGGATCATCGCCCGCCCGACCCCGAGCTCGGCGACCACGTTCTCGCAGCTGATCGTCGAGATCGCTCCGGGCGGGGGGGCGGCGAAGCCCGAACCGGAGGCCGGTGTCGAGGGCGTCGTCTTCGTCACCACGGGACGGCTCACGCTCACGCTGGACGGGGAGCGCCACGTGCTGGAGGAGGGCGGCTACGCGTTCCTCGCACCGGGGGCGAAGTGGTCGCTCGCGAACGAGGGCGACGAGATCACCAGCTTCCACTGGATCCGCAAGGCCTACGAGTGGCTCGACGGCGTCGACGCCCCGGCATCCTTCATCACCAGCGACAAGGACATCGCGCCGGTCTCGATGCCCGACACCGACGACGTCTGGGCCACCACGCGCTTCTCCGACGCCAGCGACATGGCGCACGACATGCAGGTGAACATCGTCACCTTCAAGCCGGGCGGGTCGATCCCGTTCGCGGAGACGCATGTGATGGAGCACGGGCTGTTCGTGCTGCAGGGCAAGGCCGTCTACCGCCTGAACGACGACTGGGTCGAGTGCGAGGCGGGGGACTACATGCTGCTGCGCGCCTTCTGCCCGCAGGCGTGCTACGCCGGAGGCCCCGAGGACTTCCGGTACCTGCTCTACAAGGACATGAACCGCCAGATCACCCTGACCTGACGTCTTCCGTCAGCCTGAAGGCGCCGCCCCGCTGCTGCGGGACGGCGCCTTCGTCGTCGCCGGCCTCTCCATGACCAGGGCCCTACGGCATCCCGCACCACGGGCCGACGCCGAGGACACGGCGCACGGTCGGGAGGAGAAAACGCCCTCGGGCTGAGGAATCCCGCGGAATCCTCAGCCCGAGGGCGCTTTCTCCTCCCGGAGCGTTGACGTGAGGGGAGGTTGACCGTGACCGGAGCGTTGACGTGCCGGGAGACCGACGAGCCGGAGCGCGTCGGCCCGGATGCCGCGGCTGACGTCGTACGCCCCGTGAGGCGTGTCGTCTCGGTCGCCGGCGCGTCCTCGCTCAACGACCGGGGACTGCTCGATGGACGGGGCCGAAAGTGTGAGAGGAGCGGGGCCCGGGGGCCCCGCTCCTCGACTGATCCGACGGGTCAGGCCTTCGCGACAGCGGCGGCGGCGCGCTCCTCGACGGTCGGGATCTGCTCGATCCGGCCGAGCACCACCGTGTAGAAGACGATGCCGATGACCAGCATGATGCCGGCGACGATGAACGCCCAGGCGAAGCTGCCGGTGAACTGCACGATGAATCCGGTGACGATCGGAGCGGTCGTGCCGATGAGGTTGTTCACCGTGTTCATGACGGCGCCGGTCGCGCCCACCGCGCCCTCGGGGGCGATCAGGGCGGGGAGCGAGTTCGTCACGCTGAACGTGATGGTGATGCCCGTGATCCCCAGGGTGATCCAGACGAGCGACCAGACGAGGTCGGTGGTGAACGCCGTCCCGACGATCGTGGTGGCGAGCAGCATCCCGCCGATGATGAACACCCGCCTGACCGCGGTGCTGGACCTGCCGTTGCGGACCATGCGGTCCAGCAGGTAGCCGGGGAGCAGGTACTGCACGACGACGGCGAACAGCCAGGGGACGGCGGTGAACAGGCCCGACTTCGCGACGTCCATGTGCATCTGCGACTGCAGGAAGCCCGGCAGCCAGGTGAGCAGCATCCACTGCACGTAGCCGGCGCAGCCGAGGCCGAGGGACATGCCCCACACCTTGCGCTGGCGCAGGATGTATCCGAGGTTGGCGAGCGGGTTCGGCGTCGGAGCGTCTTCGTGCTGCGCACCGCCGTCGAGGATGTGGTTCAGCTCGGCGTCGCTCAGCCGGCCCTTGCGGTTCATCTCCTTCGGGTCGCGGTAGAAGACGAAGAACACGATGAAGTAGACGAGGCTGAGCACGCCGATGGTGATGAACGCGCCGCGCCAGCCGAACAGGGCGACGGCAGCGCCGACGAGCGGGAAGCCGATCACGTTGGACAGGCGCTGGCCGCTGTCGAAGATCACGGTGGCCATGCCGCGCTCGCTGCGAGGGAACCAGTAGCTGGTGGTCTTCATGGCGCCGGGGAAGATCGGCGCCTCGGCGAGGCCGAGGATCAGCCGGGCGATGAGGAGCAGCCCCATGCCGCTGATCATGGCGGTGAGGAAGCAGGAGACCGCCCACAGCACGGTTGCCGCCCGCATGACCCACTTGATGCCGATCTTGTCCAGCAGCATGCCCATCGGGATCTGCATGAGCGCGTACGACCAGCCGAAGCTGCCCAGGATGATGCCGATCTGGCCCTCGGTGAGGCCGAACTCCATCCGCATGTCGTGTTCCGCGATGGACATCGAGCTGCGGTCGATGTAGTTGATCAGCACCGCGAAGAACAGCAAGAACCCGATGGCCCAGCGGACGCGGCCGACCTTCTTCGCCTTCGGGACGATCAGTCCGGTGCGGGGGATCAGGTCGTTCCGCCCTGAGGGCGGCCCTGCGGGATCGCGAGGATCGGTGGATGACATGTGAGACCTCTCTTGCTCATCGTCGAGTTGAGTCTGGACGCTCCCAGACGGGGCGCCCGGTCACTGTATCCCCGCGGCGATAGTTTTCGAAAGAGGGAATTCAATATCCATATAGCGGAAAGGTTGGTATATCACTCGAGGCTCCGAATCGTTGACACGTCGAGCCTTCGCGCGTAGTCTTTTCATTACTAGGAACTTTTCTTCCACGATTCGAAATCAAGGATGATCTCATGAGCTACACCGTCAACGCCTCGATCCTGCTGACCGAGCTGCCGATCACCGAGCGCCCCGCTGCGGTCAGGGCGGCTGGTTTCGACGCCGTCGAGTTCTGGTGGCCGTTCTCCTCCGCGGTTCCCGCGCAGGACGACGTCGACGCCTTCGTCGCGGCCATCCAGGATGCCGGCGTGCAGCTCACCGGCCTCAACTTCTTCGCGGGCGACATGCCGACGGGCGATCGCGGCCTCGTCTCCTGGATCGGCCGCGAGGACGAGTTCCGCGCCAACGTCGAGGTGGTCGTCGCCATCGGCGAGCGGCTCGGCACGAAGGCCTTCAACGCCCTCTACGGCAACCGCATCGAGGGCGTCGACGCCCAGGCGCAGGACGACCTCGCCGTGCAGAACCTCGCGATCGCGGGTGCCGCAGTCGCGAAGATCGGCGGCATCGTGCTGCTGGAGCCGGTCTCGGGCATGGACGCCTACCCCCTGAAGACCGCGGCCGACGCGCTGGCGATCATCGCCAGGGTCGCGGACGAGCACGGCGTCGACAACGTCAAGCTGCTCGCCGACTTCTACCACCTGGCCGTCAACGGCGACGACGTCGCGGCGGTCGTCGCCGACCACGCCGCCGAGTTCGGTCACATCCAGATCGCCGACGCCCCCGGGCGCGGCGAGCCCGGCACCGGCGACCTGCCGCTCGCGCAGTGGATCGCCGACGCCCAGGCGGGCGGCTATGCCGGACCCATCGGACTCGAGTACAAGGCCACCCAGGCGGACCCCTTCGCCTGGATCCAGAACTGACACCCCCTCGCGAAGGAGCGACGACATGACCAGCATCGCCATCATCGGCCTCGGCATCATGGGTCTCCCCATGGCCAAGAACCTCGTCTCGGCCGGCTACGACGTGACCGGATTCAACCGCAGCCAGCAGGCCATCGACACGCTCGTCGAGGCCGGAGGCACGGGCGCGACTAGCATCGCGGATGCCGTGAAGGACGCCGACGTCGTCATCACGATGGTCCCCGACTCCCCGGACGTCGAGGGCGTCGTGCGCGGCGAGGACGGCGTCTTCGCGAACGCGAAGGCGGGCGCCCTGTGGATCGACAACTCCTCCATCCGCCCCGATGTCGCCAAGACGCTGGCGGAGGAGGCCGTCGCGGCCGGCTTCGGCGCCGTCGACGCCCCGGTCTCCGGCGGCGAGCAGGGCGCGATCGACGGCGTGCTGTCGATCATGGTCGGCGGATCCCCTGAGGACTTCGCGAAGGCCGAGCCCGTGCTGAACGCGATCGGCAAGACCATCGTGCACGTCGGCCCCGCCGGCGCCGGTCAGACCGTCAAGGCGGCCAATCAGCTCATCGTCGCCGTCAACATCCAGGCGCTCGCCGAGGCGGTCACGTTCCTCGAGGCGTTCGGCGTCGACACGGATGCCGCCCTCACGGTCCTCGGCGGCGGCCTCGCCGGCTCCAAGGTCCTCGACCAGAAGGGGCAGAAGATGC
Organism: Microbacterium sp. MYb72; assembly: GCF_002979415.1. Taxonomy (GTDB): domain Bacteria; phylum Actinomycetota; class Actinomycetes; order Actinomycetales; family Microbacteriaceae; genus Microbacterium; species Microbacterium natoriense. The sequence goes on from NZ_PCOT01000025.1 coordinate 45,909, forward strand.
TGAACCGCGACTTCGCCCCCGGATTCCGCCTCGCCCTCCACAACAAGGACCTGGGCATCGTCACCGCAGCCGCGCGCTCCGTCGGGGTCACCGTCCCGCTCGGCGCTGCCGTCGCACAGCTCGTGAACGCCCTCGTCGCCCGCGGCGACGGCGGCCTCGACCACTCGGGCCTCTTCAAGCTCACCGCAGAGCTCTCCGGTCGCGACTGAGCGACCCCCATCACTTTCCCCAAGGAGACATCATGACCCGCATGCGCGCAGTTGACGCCATCGTCCAGATCCTCGTGAAGGAGGGCGCCACCGAGGCGTTCGGCCTGCCAGGCGCCGCCATCAACCCCCTCTACTCGGCGATGCGCCAGAACGGCGGCATCCGTCACACCCTCGCCCGCCACGTCGAAGGCGCCTCGCACATGGCCGACGGCTACAGCCGCACCGGCGACGGCCGCATCGGCATCTGCATCGGCACATCGGGCCCCGCGGGTACCGACATGATCACCGGCCTGTACGCCGCGATCGCCGACAGCATCCCGATGCTCTGCATCACCGGACAGGCTCCGGTCGCGAAGCTCGACAAGGAGGACTTCCAGGCCGTCGACATCGCGTCGATCGCGAAGCCGGTGACGAAGTTCGCCAAGACCGTGCTCGAGGCGGGGCAGATCCCCGGCGCCTTCCAGACCGCGTTCCAGGTCATGCGCTCCGGTCGCCCCGGTCCTGCTCTGCTCGATCTGCCGTTCGACGTGCAGATGACCGAGATCGAGTTCGACATCGACACCTACGAGCCGCTGCCCGTGGCGAAGCCCGTCGCGACCCGCGCGCAGGCCGAGAAGGTGCTCGACATGCTCATCGCGGCGACGCACCCCGCGATCATCGCGGGCGGCGGCATCGTGAACTCCGGCGCCTCAGCGAAGCTCGTCGAGCTGGCCGAGACCCTGGGCGTGCCCGTGTTCCCGACCCTGATGGGCTGGGGTGCGATCGGCGACGACCACCCGCTCGCCGGGGGCCTCGTCGGCATCCAGACCTCGCAGCGCTACGGCAACGCGAGCTTCCTCGAGAGCGACTTCGTGCTCGGCATCGGCAACCGCTGGGCCAACCGCCACACCGGCGGCCTCGACACGTACCGCACGGGCCGCACGTTCGTGCACGTCGACATCGAGCCCACCCAGATCGGCCGCGTGTTCGCGCCCGACTACGGGGTGGTGTCCGACGCCGGTGCGTTCATCGACGCGCTGCTCGAGGCCGCGCGCGACCGCGTCGCCGAGCTGCCCGACTACAACGGCTGGGCTCAGGAGTGCCGCGATCGCAAGGCGCGTCTGCAGCGCAAGACGAACTTCGACGACGTGCCCATGAAGCCGCACCGCGTGTACCAGGAGATGCTCGCGGCCTTCGGCCACGACACCACCTACGTCACCACGATCGGCCTGTCGCAGATCGCGGGCGCGCAGCTGCTGCACGTCTACGGCCCCCGCCAGTGGATCAACGCCGGCCAGGCCGGACCCCTCGGCTGGACCCTGCCCGCAGCGCTGGGCGTCGTCCGCGGCAAGCCGGAGCAGCCCGTCGTCGCGCTGAGCGGCGACTACGACTTCCAGTTCATGATCGAGGAGCTCGCCGTGGGCGCGCAGCACAAGCTGCCGTACATCCACGTCGTGGTGAACAACAGCTACCTCGGTCTGATCCGCCAGTCGCAGCGTCCGTTCGAGATGGACTACGAGGTCTCGCTGGCCTTCGACAACATCAACACCCCGCAGGACTCCTCCAGCATCGCCACGGGCTACGGCGTCGACCACGTCAAGGTCGCCGAGGGACTGGGCTGCAAGGCGCTCCGCGTCGAGCGCCCGGAGGACCTCGCCGCGGGCTTCGCCGAGGCCGAGCGCCTGCGGGACGAGTTCCAGGTGCCGGTGGTCGTCGAGGTCATCCTCGAGCGCGTCACCAACATCGCGATGGGCGCCGACCTCGACACCATGAACGAGTTCGAGGACCTCGCGACGTCGCCCGCCGACGCACCCGAGGCCGTCTACGCCCTGCTGGACTGAGACCGGTCCATGCGCATCCTGATCGCCTCCGACAAGTTCAAGGGCTCCGCCACCGGGGCCGAGGTCGCGGCGTCGCTCGCCGACGGCATCCGGACGCTGATCCCGGATGCCGTCGTCGAGGCGGTTCCCGTCGCCGACGGCGGCGAGGGCACGGTCGACGCGGCGATCGCGAGCGGGTTCGACCCCGTGACCGCGACGGTGACGGGCCCCGTCGGGCAGCCCGTCACCGCGGGGTTCGCGGTGCGGGGCTCCGAGGCGATCATCGAGATGGCGGCAGCGAGCGGGCTCGACCTGCTGCCGAACGGCGAGAAGGCCCCGCTGACGGCGACCAGCCGCGGCACGGGCGAGCTGATCGCCGCGGCCCTCGACCGCGGGTGCACGACGATCGTGCTCGGCGTCGGCGGGAGTGCGAACACCGACGGCGGCGCCGGGATGCTGCAGGCGCTGGGCGTCTCCCTCCGGACGGAGGATCGTCCGGTGCGGGCCGGCGGCGCCGCGCTCGTCGAGCTCGTCTCTGCTGATGTGTCGGGGCTCGATCCGCGGCTCGCCGAGGCGGAGATCGTGCTGGCGAGCGACGTCGACAATCCGCTCCTCGGGGACCGGGGTGCGGCTGCCGTGTTCGCGCCGCAGAAGGGGGCGAGCGCCGATGACGTCGCCGCCCTCGAGGCGGGCCTCGCACGATTCGCCGCCCTCCTCGAGCAGCAGCCGGGGGTGCGGCCCTCGGCATCCGCCCCCGGCGCCGGGGCCGCTGGGGGCGTCGGGTATGCGGCTCTGGCGGTGCTCGGCGCGCGCCGTGAACCCGGCATCGACGTCGTGCAGCGGCTCACCGGACTCGCCGATCGCATCGTCGGCGCCGACCTCGTCATCACGGGCGAGGGCAGTCTCGACGATCAGAGCCTCGGAGGCAAGACGCCCCTCGGGGTGGCCGCCGCCGCGCGTGCGGCGGGGGTGCCCGTCGTGGCCGTGTGCGGGCGGTCGACGCTGTCGGCGCAGGAGGCGACGGATGCCGGATTCCGCCGTGTGCACGCGCTGAGCGCGCTCGAACCCGACCCTGCCACGAGCATCGCGAACGCGAAGACGCTGCTCGTCGAGGTCGGCGCCCTCATCGCGCGCGATCTCCTCTGATTCTGGTATCCCAAAGCATTGACACGACATCACCGCGTGTGGTGAAATTTCTTTAGTTGAAAACTAGATTCCATATTACGGAACTACCCTGCAGCATCTCTTACCTGACGGAGCGGTCAAGGAAAGGCAATGATGTCCACCGAAGAGTTCGTCCACATCCCGAGCAGAGCGTCAGAGGGCCTCGACGAGGCGCCCTCCATCACCATCGCCGTGCAGGCCGGCATCAGCCCCCGTCTGTACAACACCGACCTCGCGCCCACGACCCGCGAGGGTCGCCACTGGAGCGCGTACAGCATCTTCACCCTGTGGGCCAACGACGTCCACAGCCTCGGCAACTACGCGTTCGCGATCGGCCTGTTCGCCCTCGGCCTCAGCGGCGGCGCGATCCTCGGAGCACTCGCCTTCGGAGCGCTGTTCCTGTTCCTGCTGCTCACCCTCTCCGGGTTCATGGGTGAGAAGACGGGCGTCCCGTTCCCCGTCATGAGCCGCATCGCCTTCGGCGTCCACGGCGCGCAGATCCCCGGCCTGCTCCGCGGCATCGTCGCGATCGCGTGGTTCGGCATCCAGACCTTCCTCGCCTCGCAGGTGCTCCAGGTCGTCATCCTCGCGATCGCCCCCGGCGCGGCATCCCTCCAGGAGGGGTCCTTCCTCGGGCTCTCCGCCCTCGGCTGGATCACCTTCGTCGTGCTGTGGATCGTGCAGGTCATCATCGTCAGCTACGGCATGGAGATGATCCGCAAGTACGAGGCCTGGGCCGGCCCCATCATCCTCGCCACCTTCGTCGCCCTCGCCGTATGGGTGCTCGTGCAGAGCGGCTTCCAGATCGACTGGGCCCCGCACGGCACCGCAGAGGGCGGGGAGCTGTGGCTCAAGATGCTCGGCGCCGCCTCCCTCTGGGTCTCGATCTACGGCACCTTCGTGCTGAACTTCTGCGACTTCACCCGCGGTGCGAAGTCGCGCAAGGCGATCATCAAGGGCAACTTCTGGGGCATCCCGATCAACATGCTGTTCTTCGGCGTGATCGTCGTCGTCCTCGCCGGCGGCACCTTCCAGATCGACGGCACCGTCATCACCTCCCCGGCCGACGTCGTCGCCGCGATCCCGAACACGTTCCTCCTCGTGCTCGCCTCGCTCGCACTGATCGCACTCACGGTCGCCGTCAACCTCATGGCCAACTTCGTCGCCCCGACCTACGCCTTCACGAACCTGCTGCCCAAGCACCTGAACTTCCGCAAGGCGGCGATCCTCTCCGCGGTGATCGGACTCGTCATCACGCCCTGGAACCTGTACAACTCGCCGATCGTCATCAACGTGTTCCTCGGCGGCCTCGGCGCCCTGCTCGGCCCGCTGTTCGGCATCATCATGGTCGACTACTGGCTGATCAAGAAGCAGCAGATCAACGTGCCGGCGCTGTACTCGACGTCGCCGGTGTCGGAGTACGCGTACTCCCGCGGATTCAACCCCCGCGCGATCATCGCCCTCGTGGTGGCCGGCGGCATCTCGCTGCTGCTCACCTTCCTCCCGGTCTTCGAGTCGGTGCGCGAGTTCTCCTGGTTCTTCGCCGCGGGGCTCGCGGCCATCGTCTACGGTGTGATCGCCGACCGTCGCGGCCCGTTCCACGACGTCGACGCGGGCGACATCGCCGTCACCCCGACCCACTGACCCAGGGAGAACGATCATGCGCATCCTCGTCGCGAACGTGAACACCACCCAGACGATGACCGACGGCATCGCCGAGGCCGCGAGAGCGGTCGCATCCCCCGGCACCGACATCATCGGGCTCACCCCCGACTTCGGCGCCGAATCCTGCGAGGGCAACTTCGAGAGCTACCTCGCCGCGATCGCCGTGATGGACAAGATCGTCCGGTACGACGGCGAGTACGACGCGGTCATCCAGGCGGGCTACGGCGAGCACGGGCGCGAGGGGCTCCAGGAGCTGCTCACGGTCCCGGTCGTCGACATCACCGAGGCCGCGGCATCCACCGCCATGTACCTGGGGCGCTCGTACTCCGTCGTCACGACGCTCGACCGTGCGGTGCCGCTCATCGAGGACCGTCTGATCCTCGCGGGGCTCCACGACCGCTGCGCCTCGGTCCGGTCCTCCGGTCTCGGCGTTCTCGAGCTCGAGTCCGACCCCGAGCGCGCGATCGAGGCCATCGCCGCCGAGGCGCAGAAGGCGGTCGAGATCGACCGTGCCGAGGTGATCGTGCTCGGCTGCGGCGGCATGGCCGAGCTCAAGGACCGCGTCGTCGAGCTGTGCGGCGTGCCCGTCGTCGACGGCGTGCAGGCCGCGGTGGCCGTGGCCGAGGGGCTCGTGCGTCTCGGCCTCACGACCTCGAAGGTGCGCACGTACGCGCCGCCGCGCCCCAAGCGCATCACCGGCTTCGGACCCTCCGCGCGCTGAAGCGCGCACAATCGATACAACGGACATCGTCGGCACCGCAGCCGGCAGAAGGGAAGCGACATGTCGCAGGAGAACGAGCACCAGGATGCCGGAGCGGTGTCGCTCGACCCGACGGGGGAGCACTACGACCTGGTGATCCGCGGGCAGCGGGTGCTCACCTCGGCGGGCGTCCGTCCTCGTGAGGTCGGCATCCGCCACGGCGTGATCGTCGCGATGCAGCCCCTGGGGAACAACCTCGACGGCGCCGAGATCATCGAGCTCGCCGACGATGAGACCCTCATCCCGGGCCTCGTCGACACCCACGTGCACGTGAACGAGCCCGGCAGGACCGAGTGGGAGGGCTTCGCCTCCGCCACGCGCGCCGCCGCCGCCGGCGGGGTCACGACCATCGTCGACATGCCGCTGAACAGCATCCCGCCGACCATCAGCGTCGAGGCGCTGAACATCAAGCGCGAGGCCGCGAAGGGGCAGACCCACGTCGACGTGGGCTTCTGGGGTGGCGCCGTGCCCGGCAACACCGCCGACCTCCGTCCGCTGCACGACGCCGGGGTCTTCGGATTCAAGAGCTTCCTGCTGCACTCCGGTGTGGACGAGTTCCCGCCGCTGGACGCCGACGAGCTCGAGAAGGATATGCGGGAACTCGCGACGTTCGACTCGGTCATGATCGTGCACGCCGAGGACTCCCGCGCGATCGACCGCGCCCCGCAGCCCGAGGGCGACGACTACGCGAAGTTCCTCGCGTCGCGCCCCCGCGGCGCCGAGAACCTCGCGATCGCCGAGGTCATCGAGCGTGCGCGCTGGACGGGTGGACGCGCGCACATCCTGCACCTGTCGTCGTCGGATGCGCTGCCCATGCTGCGCTCCGCCAAGAACGACGGCCTCAAGCTCACGGTCGAGACCTGCCCGCATTACCTCACGCTCACGGCCGAGGAGATCCCGCACGGCGCCACGCAGTTCAAGTGCTGCCCGCCGATCCGCGAGGCGGGCAACCGCGAGCAGCTGTGGCAGGGCCTGGAGGACGGCACGATCGACTTCATCGTGTCGGACCACTCGCCGTCGACCCTCGACCTCAAGGACCTCGAGAACGGCGACTTCGCCGTGGCCTGGGGCGGCGTCGCGTCGCTGCAGCTCGGCCTCTCGCTGATCTGGACCGAGGCCCGTCAGCGCGGCCTCTCGCTCGAGACGGTCGTCGCGTGGATGAGCGAGCGCCCCGCGCAGTTCGCCGGGCTCACGGGCAAGGGGCGCATCGCCCCCGGCTACGACGCCGACTTCTCGATCTTCGCGGCGGATGACGCGTACGTCGTCGACGTGAACAAGCTGCACCACAAGAACCCGCTCACGCCGTACCACGGCAAGGCCCTCGCGGGCGTCGTGCGCAAGACCTGGCTGCACGGCGAGGTCATCGACTTCGAGAGCCCGCGCGGTCGTCTGCTTCGTCGCGGGATGACCGAGTAGCGGCGCTCTTCGGGGCGGGTCCGGGCACTGCGCTCGGGCCCGCCCCTCTTCGTGTGCGGCTGCTCTGTGTGCGGGTATCTCGCGGGACGGCGCCCCTGTTCTGCGTATCTGCGTCTGGAGTTGCGTGTCGGCATCCGAAATTCGGACGGTTGCAGGGAATTCGGATGATTCCGACGCGTGCGTCCGAGGAAGGCGGCGGCATCCGAAATTCGGACGGTTGCAGGGAATTCGGATGATTCCGACGCGTGCGTCCGAGGAAGGTGGCGGCATCCGAAGTTCGGACGGATGCGCGGAATTCGGATGATTCCGACGCGAGCGTCCGAAAATCCTGCGATCGTCCGAAAGGAAGGGAGGGATGGAGAACCGGGGAGAGTGTGGGCGGCCCGGCGGAGGGATGCTGCGGGCGTTGACGGGAGGCAGGGGAGAGGAGTAAAGTTGAGCCAACACCACTCAACTTTGATCCAGAACGGATCCACCAGAAGGAGACTCCCCAGGAGGACGAATGACCACCCCTCAGACCGAAGACCAGCAGTCCGCACTCGAGCAGTTCGGGATCAACCTCACCGACCGCGCCCGCCAGGGCAAGCTCGACCCCGTGATCGGCCGTGACAACGAGATCCGCCGTGTCAGCCAGGTGCTCACCCGCCGCACCAAGAACAACCCGGTGCTGATCGGCGAGCCCGGCGTCGGCAAGACCGCCGTGGTCGAGGGGCTCGCCCAGCGCATCGTCGCGGGCGACGTCGCCGAGTCGCTCAAGGACAAGGAGCTGGTCTCGCTCGACATCTCCGCCCTCGTGGCCGGAGCCATGTACCGCGGCCAGTTCGAAGAGCGTCTGAAGAGCGTCCTCAAGGAGATCACCGAGTCCGACGGGCGCGTCATCACCTTCATCGACGAGCTGCACGTGCTCATGGGCGCCGGCGGCGGTGAGGGATCGGTCGCGGCATCCAACATGCTCAAGCCGATGCTCGCCCGCGGCGAGCTGCGTCTGATCGGCGCGACCACGCTCAACGAGTACCGCGAGTTCATCGAGAAGGATGCCGCGCTCGAACGCCGCTTCCAGCAGGTGTACGTGGGCGAGCCGACCGTCGAGGACACGATCGCGATCCTCCGCGGGCTCAAGGGCCGCTACGAGGCGCACCACGGCGTCACGATCTCCGACAGCGCCCTGGTCGCCGCCGCGGCGCTGTCGAACCGCTATCTGCCCGCGCGACAGCTGCCGGACAAGGCCATCGACCTGATCGACGAATCGATGTCGCGCCTCAAGATGGAGATCGACTCCTCGCCGGTCGAGATCGACCAGCTCAAGCGCCAGGTCGACCGCATGAAGCTCGAAGAGCTCGCCCTCAAGCGCGAGAAGGACGCCGCATCGAAGGAGCGCCTGAGCGCCCTGCGCGAGCAGCTCGTCGGCATGGAGAGGCAGCTCGCAGGACTCGAGGAGCGGTGGGCGCGCGAGCGGCAGGGGCTGAACCGCGTGGGCGAGCTGAAGAAGCAGCTCGACGACGCCATCACGCAGCGCGACCTCGCGATGCGCAACGCCGACTACACGAAGGCGTCGAAGCTCGAGTACGAGACGATCAAGCGCCTCGAACGCGACATCGCGGAGGCCGAGCAGGCCGAGGCCACGACTTCGACCGAGCCCCGCATGGTCAACGAGCAGGTCACCGACGAAGACATCGCCGCCGTGATCGCCGCGTGGACCGGCATCCCCGTCGGCCGCCTCATGCAGGGCGAGAGCGAGCGTCTCCTGCACCTGGAGTCCGAGCTGGGCAAGCGCCTGATCGGGCAGAAGGATGCCGTGAAGGCCGTGTCGGATGCCGTGCGCCGCTCCCGCGCGGGCATCAGCGACCCCGGTCGCCCGACCGGCTCGTTCCTGTTCCTCGGTCCGACCGGTGTCGGCAAGACCGAGCTGGCGAAGGCCCTCGCGGACTTCCTCTTCGACGACGAGCACGCCATGGTGCGTATCGACATGTCGGAGTACGGGGAGAAGCACTCCGTCTCGCGGCTCGTCGGCGCACCTCCCGGCTACGTCGGCTACGAGCAGGGCGGTCAGCTCACCGAGGCCGTGCGGCGTCGCCCGTACAGCGTGATCCTGCTCGACGAGGTCGAGAAGGCGCACCCCGAGGTGTTCGACGTGCTGCTGCAGGTGCTCGACGACGGGCGTCTCACCGACGGCCAGGGTCGCACGGTCGACTTCTCCAACGTCATCCTGATCCTGACCTCGAACCTCGGCTCGCCGATCCTCATCGACCCGACGCTGTCGCCCGACGACAAGCGCGAGCAGGTCATGGCGCTCGTGCGTCAGGCGTTCCGTCCGGAGTTCCTGAACAGGCTCGACGACATCGTGATGTTCTCGGCGCTGAGCGAAGACGACCTCGCCCAGATCGTCGAGCTCACGGTCGACGCGCTGCAGAATCGTCTGCACGATCGCCGTCTCACGCTCGCGGTCACCCCGGATGCGCGGACCTGGCTCGCCGAGCGGGGCTACGACCCGGTGTTCGGTGCGCGTCCGCTTCGTCGCCTCATCCAGAGCGAGGTGCAGAACAGGCTGGCGACCGCGCTGCTGTCGGGCAATGTGCACGACGGTGACACGGTGCGGGTCGACATCGCCGCCGACGGGTCGGGCCTCGTGCTCACCGCCGAGACCCCGGAGCCGCCGGCCCCTGGCGCCCCGGCATCCGACGACGACGTGATCGAGGCCGAGCTCCTCGACGACTGAGTGCCGCCCGCGGTTTGATGCGGGTGAGGGGTCAGAGAATGCCGCTGCGGGGATGCCCGTGGCGGCACTCTCTGACCCCTCACCTTTGCGCGGCGGGGGCGTTTCGTCTCGCTGCGCCCGCTCAACGATCGAGGGCGAAGCGGTCGGCGATCCAGGCGGCGGCCTGCGAGGGGGCGTGCTGCGGATGCATCGTGCCGGAGTGGTGGGTCGGCCACCACGCGGAGGTCAGCGCCACGCCCGTCGCGCGGTACCGGCGCAGCAGGCGCGCGGTCAGGGGCGCGGGGGCGACCTCGTCGAATCGCGCGGCGTCGATCCGCACCGGCGCGCGCAGCCTCGTGAGCGACGCGACCTCGTTCGCACGGAAGCTCGCGGCGAGACGTGCGAACAGCTCGTCGCCCTCGCGTCCTCCGATGCGGCCGGGGGCGATGCCTCCCCATGACGTCCGGGCCGCGAGCTCCGTCAGGCACAGCTCGTCGAGGTCGGGCCAGAGCTCCGCGGCGCGAGGGCCGAGGCCGTCGGAGGCGATCAGCTCCAGCATCCGCTCGTCCGTCGTCGCGGCGCCGCGGAGCATCAGGGCGATCAGCGCCGACACCACGCCCGAGCCCGCGAAGCGCGCGCCGATCCTGCGGGACAGGCCGATGCTGAGGTCCATCCGGGTGACGGGGGCGAACGCCGCCGTGCCGACCAGCCGCGCGCCCGCGACGGGCGCGACCGAGGCGTGCAGCGCGGCCACGGCGCCCTCGGAGTGACCGGCCGCCACCCACGCGTCACCGAGGTCGGCGTCGAACGACGCGCGCGCCCGCACCATCGCGTGCATCGACTCCGCCAGGGACGCGCCGATCAGGTACGGATGGATGCCGGGTCCGCCGATGCCCTCGTAGTCGGGACGCAGCACGGCGATGCCCCGCGCGACGAGCATCCGGCACAGGGCGTCTCCCTGCGACATCCGCCGCCACTCCGGATGCTCGGGGCTTCCGATGCTCGGCGCCGACCGCGGCGAGCCGCCCGTCGTCATGTGCCCGAAGACGACGACGGGTCGGCCCCCGGCGGGCGCAGGCCCGTCCGGAACGTGCAGCAGCCCGGTCTGCTCCTGCACCGAGCCGTCGATCCCCGCAGCGGGGAAGGTGACGACGCGACCAGGGATCACCAGCGACCCCGCGGCAGTCTCCGCCGCAGCGCCGCGGGCATGGTGCCCAGCATCCGTCCGTTCCGCCGGTCGGCGTCGTCGACGAGGTCGGCGAAGAAGCGGGCGACCGGCACCAGCTGCGCGCGATCGATGCGCTCGATCGTGTCGGCGTCGTCGTAGAGGTAGAGGGGGCCGGAGATGAGGCTGATCGTCGGCACCCCCGAGACGAACGTGAACGAGGCGTCGGTGGGGATTCCGCCGGCGAAGAACTCCAGCATCCCCGCGCCCATGAGGCTCGTGCCGTGCAGGCGATGGCGCCGGATGCTGCGGGCGATCCGCCACGTGAAGGCCGGGTTCACGTTCACGAAGATACCGCGCGGCTCGGTCTCGCCCGTGCTCTCGAAGCCGCCGTCGCTGCCTTCGACGGCCCGCAGCCCGATGTGCTCGATCGTGGCGTTGAGCACGATGTTCCACGGGGAGTCCGGCGACAGGACGTACCGCCGGGCGAACTCGCGGTGCGCCTGATACCCGGTGAAGTGCGTGTCGAACGTGACGAACAGCAGCGTCTTCTCACGCACGACTCCGGATGCCGCGGCGGCGCCGTAGTGCTCGGCGAGCGCGATGACCTCGGCGGTGCCCGAGGCGTCTTCGACCGCGCCGGGGCCGATCGAGTCGTGGTGCGACTGGATCATCACGGCATCCGACGTGCGTCCGGGGAGAACGCCGATCACGGTGCGCGACACGACCTCCTCGCGGGTGATGTCGAGGGTGAGCCGTGCCGCAGGGTGCACGGCGAGGAGCCGCCGCAGCCGCGCCCCTTCGGCGCGCGTGACCCAGGCGCCGGGGAGCGTGAACAGCGTCCGCCGGTAGTACTCGTTGTGGTAATTGCGGGAGTCAGGGTAGTCGCGCAGCACCCCGATCACGCCCACGGCGCCCTCCGCGGCCGCGTCGGTGATCGTGCGGGCGAGGGACGTGACGTAGGGATTGCGGCTGCCGAGCACCTCGCGGCGCATCACCCGACGGCCGGGGTCGTGCAGGTACATGGTCAGCGGCAGCGAGTGCGCCACCGTCATGTCGAACGTGAGGTCGAACAGCACGATCGCCCCGCGCACGTCGTGGCGCCGCACCCGGTCGGCGCCGATGTCGACCACGCGCGCGTCGATGCGGTGCTCGGCCGTACCGGTCCAGTCGTGCGCGGCGAGTCCGGAGTGCAGGATCGGCGAGCAGGCCAGATCCTCGTCGCCCACGCGGATGCTGCAGGCGTCGGCCCTCCACGAGAACGAGGGCACCTCCATCACCTGCGTCTCGAGACCCGCCCCCGTGAAGCGCTCCGAGACGTACGCGGCAGCGGACTCGCCGCCCGAGGTCCCGGTGGCGCGCGGTGCCATCGCGACGAGATCCTCGATGCTCGCCATGATCGACTCTTCGCTCATACCCATGAGGTGAGGCTAGGGAGAACGACGCGATACGGGAACAGTCATGCTGAATCCTTCACTTCTCATGGGGAGATGCTTACGATTCGTCACATGGACAGTCTCCGCGACCTCGGCGAGCTCGACCTCGCCATCGTGCACGCCCTGCAGATCGACGCCAGGGCGCCCTGGACGCGCGTCGCAGCAGCGGTGGGAGCGGATGCCGCGACCGTCGCCCGGCACTGGCAGGCCCTGCGCGAGGAGTCGCTCGCGTGGCTCACGGCCTGGCCGACGCCGGAGCGCTTCTCGTCGACCACCGACGTCGCGATGGTGCTGCTCGACCCCCGCACGAGCGCCGACGCGGTCGACGGCATCGCGCGGCTCCCGTGGGTGCTGAGCGCCGACGACACCTCGGCCGGCGTGCTCGTGCTGGTCGCGGGAGCAGGAGGCCTCGCCGTGCTGGGCGACCGCGTGCGCGCCGTCGCGGAGCGGGGGGCGCGCGTGCGACGGATGGACGTGGCCGCGGCGATCGTGGCCGAGGACTCGACGTGGCGGCTGCGCGTGCTCTCGCGACAGCAGCAGCGGGCGCTGCGGGATCCGTCGCGGCCCGACGAGGCCCGCCCGCCGAGGGCGGAGATCGTCGCGGAGGTCGCCGAGGCCCTCGACGAGGACCCGCGGATGCCGGCGGCATCCGTCGCGAAGATCCTCGGCGTCTCCGAGGCCACCGCCCGCCGCACGGTCGACAGGGCGGTCGCCGCCGGGCTGCTGCGACTCGGCTGCGACCTCGCGATGCCGGCCGCCGGGTACCGTCGGGGTGCGATCCTCTGGGCGCGTTCCGCCGACGCCGAGGGGGCCGCCGCACGAGCCGCACGCCTGCCGGAGGCGCATCGCGTCGGCATCCTCGTCGGGCGCGCTCCGCTGTTCGTGGGGGTGCGCGCGCGATCGCTGACGAGCCTGCAGCAGATCGAACAGGCCTGGGGAGACGACATCGACGTCGTCGACCGCTGGACCGTGCTGCGCGGCATCAAGCGCAACGGCCACCTGCTCGACGCCTCCGGCCGATCACGTGAGCGCGTGCCGCTGCGCTGGTGACACGGAGGGGTGCTGTGGGGG
>NZ_PCOT01000026.1 GCF_002979415.1 Microbacterium sp. MYb72
ATGCCCGGCGAGCCGTGCATTCATCTCCTCGAGCAGTTCGTAGATCGCGGAGATGTCGTTGGTGTTCTGCTCCATCCCGAGGTCTGCCTGCGTGGGTGTCATCGCCATGCGTCGAAGATACGCCGCCCGCGCAGGCCATCGCGCGCGGTGACCGGCACCCGTGGAGAGATCCCTCACAATGACGTGTTGGGGAGGAAAAGTCAGGCTTCGCCGAGGACTCGCTGGAACAGCAGATGGTCCTGCCACTCCCCTGCGATGCGGAGGTATCGAGGGGCCATCCCGATCTGAGCGAACCCGTTCCCGAGCAGCACGCGCTGCGAGCCGGTGTTGTGCACCAGTGTGGCTGCCTGCACGCGGTGCAGATGGAGTTCGTCGGCCGCGTACGCCATGACCTGCGCGACCGCTTTCGATGCGAGTCCTCGCCGCAGCCGGGTCGCGTCGATCCAATAGCCGAGATCGGCGCTCCAGAATGCTCCCCGGACGATGTTGTTGAGATTCATGCGTCCGCGGATCTCACCATCGTCGGACACGATCACGAAGCGCGCGCTCCGTCCGGCAGCGGCCTCCTCGACGCTCAGCCGGGAGTGGTTCTCCTGCCAGGCCTCCGTGAAGAACTCCGCAGGTCGCGACGGGTCCCACGGAGCCAGATGGCTCCGATTGGAGGTGTAGGCGCGAGCAAGCGCGGCGCCGTCACCGATACGCACAGCCCGCAGAGTGTGCTCCGCGTCAAGCGGACGCACTGCTACTTCTTCGGCGCGAGCTGCTCGATGATGGCCTTGGCGACATCCTGCATTGTCAGACGACGGTCCATGGACGCCTTCTGGATCCAGCGGAACGCCTCCGGCTCGGACAGCCCCATCTTCTCGTTGAGGAGTCCCTTGGCGCGGTCGACGAGCTTGCGGGTCTCGAAGCGCTCGACCATATCGGCGACCTCGGCCTCGAGCGTGATGATCTGCTCGTGGCGGGCCAGAGCGATCTCGATCGCGGGAAGCAGGTCGTTCGGCGTGAACGGCTTCACGACGTAGGCCAGGGCGCCGGCCTCGCTCGCGCGCTCGACGAGCTCCTTCTGGCTGAATGCGGTCAGCAGCACGACGGGAGCGATGTTGCCCTTGTGCAGCTTCTCGGCGGCGCTGATGCCGTCGAGCTGCGGCATCTTGACGTCCATGATGACGAGGTCGGGGCGAAGCTCCGTGGCGAGTGCGACGGCCGTCTCGCCGTCGCCCGCCTCTCCGACGACGTCGAAGCCGTTGTCGCGGAGGATCTCGACGATGTCGAGGCGGATCAGCGATTCGTCCTCGGCGACGACGACGCGTCGGGGTGCGGATGCCGTGGGCTGCTCAGCCTGCTCTTGCTCAGTCACAGGTCTATCCTATCGAACCAGGCTCCGGCGCTGGCCGCGGGGCGATGCCGTGCCGCGATCCGCCGTGTCGAGCGCACCGTGCGAGCGACGTTCGGGCCGCTCGCGACTCTGGGTGCCGGCGGTGGGACTCGAACCCACACGCCCTTTCGGACAAAGCATTTTGAGTGCTCCGCGTCTGCCATTCCGCCACGCCGGCCCACCGTAGACCCTATCGCACACCCGGGATACGACTGCGCGCCGCACCCCGACGAGGGAGTGCGGCGCGCAGCAGGAGAGACGTCAGACGCCGGTCTTGTAGATCGGCGCGGCACCGCGGATCGCATCGCCGACCTTGTGGACGCGGAGGTCGTTGGTCGACCCGATGATCCCGGGAGGGGAACCGGAGATCACGACGACCCTGTCCCCTTCCTCTGCGAGCTTGTTGCCGAGGAGGTACTCATCGACCTGGTGGTACATGAGGTCGGTGTGCTGCACCATCTCGACGAGCGTCGAGTGAATTCCCCAGGTCAGCGCCATGCGGCGGCGGATGCCGGGCTCCGGCGTGAACGCGAGCATCGGGATGCGCGAGCGCAGCCGCGACAGTCGGCGAGCGGAGTCGCCCGACTGGGTGAAGACGCAGAGGAACTTCGCCTCGACGAACTCCGCGACCTCCAGGGCCGCGAGGGTGATCGCGCCACCCTGCGTTCGCGGCTTTGTCGTGAGCGGGGCCACGCGCTCCAGGCCGTGTTCCTCGGTCGACTCGACGATACGGGCCATGGTCTCCACGACGACGACCGGGTACTCGCCGACGCTGGTCTCGCCGGAGAGCATGACCGCATCCGCACCGTCCAGCACGGCGTTCGCGACGTCGGAGGTCTCTGCGCGCGTCGGAACCGGGCTGCTGATCATCGACTCGAGCATCTGCGTCGCGACGATGACGGGCTTCGCCATGCGACGGGCGAGTTCGACGGCATCATGGTCGCCCGAGGTGACCTCGGCGTCGAGCTCCCGCTCGAGGCCGTGCCGATCGTGCAGAAGCGCGCCGTCGAACGCGTCGACGATCTCCTCGAGAGCATCCACCGCCTGCGGCTTCTCGATCTTGGCGATGACGGGGACCTTCACGCCCTCTTCGGCCATGATCTCGTGGACCCGGTCGACGTCGGCGGCGTTGCGCACGAACGACAGCGCGATGAGGTCGGCGCCGGTGCGCAGACCCCAACGCAGGTCGTCCTCGTCCTTCTCGCTCAGCGCGGGGACGTTCACGGCGACACCGGGCAGGTTGATGCCCTTGTTGTTCGACACCGCTCCCGCGACGATCACGCGAGTGGTGACCGTGACGCCGTCGGTGTCGACGACCTCGACGCGCACCTTGCCGTCGTCGATCAGCAGGAAGTCCCCCGCCTTGACGTCCTGGGGCAGACCCTTGAAGGTCGTGCCGCAGATCTCCCTGTTGCCGATGATGTCCTCGGTCGTGATCTTGAAGATGTCTCCGACCGCGAGCTCGTAGGGTCCGGCCTCGAACTTGCCGAGGCGGATCTTCGGGCCCTGCAGGTCGACGAGGACCGCGACCGCCTTGCCTGCGTCATCCGCAGCGCGGCGGACGTTGGCGTAGTTCGCCTCGTGCACGGAGTAGTCGCCGTGGCTGAGGTTCAGTCGGGCGACATCCACACCAGCCTCGATGATCGCTCGCACGGTGTCATACGTAGAGGTGGCTGGGCCCAGGGTGGCGACGATTTTCGCGCGTCTCAACAGATTCTCCAGGGTAGAGGGGGGGGATTAGAAATCAGGCGACGGTGCCGCGCTCAGCCTACGCGGGCTGGAGTCCGATCGCGACATCCGTGGGCCGCACCGGCTCGGGGAGGACCGTCTCGCCCATGAGGAAGCGATCGACGTTGGCGGCCGCCGCGCGGCCCTCGGCGATCGCCCACACGATGAGCGACTGTCCGCGGCCTGCGTCCCCGGCGACGAACACGCCGGACACGGTGGATTCGTAGGACGCGTCGCGCTGGAAGTTGCCGCGGTCGGTCACCTGCGGACGCGTGTCCTCGGTGAACCCGTCCTGCTCGGGACCGGTGAATCCCATGGCGATCAGGACGAGATCGGCCGGGATCTCCCGCTCCGTGCCGCTCTTGGGCACTCGACGCCCGTCGACGTACTCGGTCTCGGCGACGCGCAGCGCACGGACCTCACCGACCTCGTTGGAGAGGAACTCGACGGTGGAGGCGAGGAACACCCGCTCACCGCCCTCCTCATGCGCGGAGGACACCTCGAAGACGGTCGGCATCATCGGCCAGGGCTGGTGGCCCGGACGCTCCGCACCCGGCTGCTGGCCGATCGCCAGGTTCGTCACGCTGAGAGCGCCCTGGCGGTGGGCGGTTCCGATGCAGTCGGCGCCGGTGTCACCGCCGCCGATCACGATGACGTGCTTGCCTTCGGCGGTGATCTGCTCCGTGACCTTGTCGCCCGCGACCGCGTGGTTCGACTCCACGAGGTACTCCATCGCGAAGTGGACGCCGTCGAGGTCTCGACCGGGGATCGCGAGATCACGAGGCACAGTGGAACCGGTCGCGATGACGACCGCGTCGTAGCGCGCACGGAGATCCGCCCAGGTGATGTCCTTGCCGATCTCGACGCCGGCGCGGAACCGGGTGCCCTCCTCCTGCATCTGGCGGAGGCGGGACTCGAGCTGCGACTTCTCCATCTTGAAGTCCGGGATCCCGTAGCGGAGCAGGCCGCCGATGCGGTCGTCGCGTTCGAACACGGCCACCGTGTGGCCGGCGCGGGTGAGCTGCTGCGCGGCCGCGAGTCCGGCGGGGCCCGATCCGACGACGGCGACCGTCTTGCCCGTGAGACGCGCCGGCGGCTGCGCCTCGACCCAGCCCTTGCTGAAGGCCTCGTCGATGATCGAGACCTCGATCTGCTTGATCGTGACGGCGGGCTGGTTGATCCCCAGCACGCAGGCGCTCTCGCAGGGAGCGGGGCACAGACGTCCTGTGAACTCGGGGAAGTTGTTCGTCGCGTGCAGTCGGTCGATCGCCGCGCGGCCCTCGCCGCGCCACGTGAGATCGTTCCACTCCGGGATCAGGTTGCCCAGGGGGCATCCCTGGTGGCAGAACGGCACGCCGCAGTCCATGCAGCGGCTCGCCTGGCGGCGGAGCACGGCCTGGTCGCCGGGCTCGTACACCTCTTTCCAGTCCATGATCCGTACCGGCACGGGGCGCCGGGCGGGGAGCTCGCGCTCCGTGACCTTCAGAAAACCTTTGGGATCAGCCACCGGTCACCTCCAGGATGCGGTTCCAGACGACGTCGCCGTCGGGGTCGATCCCCTCGGCCACTGCTTCCTCTCTCATGCTCCGCACGGCGGCGAAGTCACGCGGGAGGACCTTCACGAACTCTGCGGCGGTCTCTTCGAACCGCGACAGGATCTCCGATCCGAGCGGGGACGCGGTGCGCTCCACGTGCTCGGAGATCAGGCCTCTCAGCACTTCGAGATCTGCGCGGTCCAAGGGCATCAGCAGGAGTTCGCCGCTGCCGAGGGACTGCGCGTTGACCTTCGCGGTGTCGAGGGAGCGGACGTACGCCACTCCCCCGGACATTCCGGCGCCGAAGTTGCGTCCGGTCGAGCCGAGGATCACCGCGACGCCACCGGTCATGTACTCGAGCGCGTGGTCGCCCACGCCCTCGACGACGGCTGTGGCGCCCGAGTTGCGCACCAGGAACCGCTCTCCGACCACGCCGGAGAGGAACATCGAGCCGGAGGTCGCGCCGTAGCCGATCACGTTGCCCGCGATCACGTTGCGATGCGGTTCGATCGAGGAGCCGCGAGGCGGCCGGATCGTGATGTCGCCACCGGACAGGCCCTTGCCGACGTAGTCGTTGGCGTCGCCTTCGAGTCTCAGCACGATGCCCGATGGCATGAACGCGCCGAGAGACTGCCCGGCCGTGCCGTGCAGCGTCACATCGATCGTCTCGCGCGGGAGCCCGGCGGCGCCGTAGCGGGCGGTGACCTGATGGCCCAGCATCGTGCCGACCGCTCGTTCGGTGTTCGCGATCGGGAGCTCGATGACGACGTGCTCACCGTTCAGGAGCGCGCCCTTCGCGATGTCGATCAGCTGCACGTCGAAGTGCTTCTCGAGCTCGTGATCCTGCTCGCGCCCGCTGCGACGGGGCTCGCCCGCCGGGAAGGCGGGGCCGTCGAGGATCGGGCTGAGGTCGAGGCCCTCCGCCTTCCAGTGGTCGACGGCCGCGTTCACCTCGATGAGCTCGGCACGGCCGACGATCTCGTCGAGCGAGCGGAAGCCCAGCTCGGCAAGCAGCTCGCGAACCTCCTCCGCGATGAACTCCATGAAGTTCACCACGAACTCGGGCTTGCCGCTGAAGCGCTCGCGCAGCAGCGGATTCTGCGTCGCGACGCCCACCGGGCAGGTGTCGAGGTGGCACACGCGCATCATGATGCAGCCGCTGACCACCAGGGGCGCCGTGGCGAAGCCGAACTCCTCGGCGCCGAGGAGGGCGCCGATGATGACGTCGCGACCGGTCTTGAGCTGCCCGTCGACCTGCACGACCACGCGGTCGCGCATGCCGTTGAGCATGAGCGTCTGCTGGGTCTCGGCGAGGCCGAGCTCCCACGGCGTCCCGGCGTGCTTGAGGGAGTTCAGCGGGCTCGCACCCGTGCCGCCGTCGTGCCCCGACACGAGGACCACGTCGCTGAGCGCCTTGGCGACACCCGCCGCGACGGCGCCGATGCCCGACTGGCTCACCAGCTTGGTGTGGATCCGCGCCTCGGGGTTCGCGCGCTTCAGATCGAAGATGAGCTGCTTGAGGTCTTCGATCGAGTAGATGTCGTGGTGCGGCGGCGGCGAGATGAGGCCGACGCCCGGTGTGCCGCCGCGTGTGCGGGCGACCCACGGGTACACCTTCTGCGGGGGCAGCTGACCGCCCTCACCCGGCTTGGCGCCCTGGGCGAGCTTGATCTGGATGTCGTCGGCCTCGGTGAGGTACAGGCTCGTGACGCCGAAGCGACCGGACGCGACCTGCTTGATCGCGCTGCGGCGCTCGGGGTCGAGAAGACGGTCGGAGTCCTCTCCGCCCTCACCGGTGTTCGACTTGCCGCCGATCCGGTTCATGGCGATCGCGAGGGTCTCGTGCGCCTCCTTCGAGATCGAGCCGTAGCTCATCGCACCCGTCGAGAAGCGCTTGACGATCTCGGAGACCGGCTCCACCTCGTCCAGCGGGACGGGCTTGCGGGTGCCGGTGCGCAGACGGAACAGGCCACGCAGGGTCTTGAGCTCCGCAGCCTGGTCGTCGACGAGCCGCGTGTACTCGCGGAAGATGTCGTAGCGGCGCTCGCGGGTCGAGTGCTGCAGCTTGAAGACCGTCTCCGGGCTGAACAGGTGCGGGGAGCCGTCGCGGCGCCACTGGTACTCTCCACCGGTCCACAGGCGCTCGTGCGCCCTGGCCGCGGCATCCTCGGGGTAGGCGTAGTCGTGCCTCGCCTGGTTCTCCGCGAAGATGTCCTCGATGCCGATGCCGCCGAGCTTGGACTCGGTGCGCGTGAAGTACGCGTCGATGAGCTCCTGGCTGAGGCCCACAGCCTCGAACACCTGCGCTCCGGCGTAGGACGACACCGTCGAGATGCCCATCTTGGACATGATCTTCAGCACGCCCTTGCCCAGGGCGTAGATCAGGTTGCGGACGGCCTTCTCCGGCGAGATGCCGGTGATGTAGCCGGTGCGCACGAGGTGCTCGACGGTCTCCATCGCGAGATACGGGTTGATCGCGGATGCTCCGTAGCCGATGAGCGTCGCGACGTGGTGCACCTCCCGGACGTCTCCGGCCTCGACGATCAGACCGACCTTCATCCGGTTCTCACGGCGGATCAGGTGGTGATGCACCGCGGAGAGCATGAGCAGCGACGGGATCGGCGTGAGGTCCTTGTTGGAGTCGCGGTCGGAGAGGATGAGGAACTCCGCCCCCTGCTCGATGGCCTCGTCGGCTTCGGCGCACATCTCCGTCAGCCGATCTTCGAGCGACTGGGGTCCGGCGTCGAAGTGGTAGAGCCCCTTGATGGTCACGCTGGAGCGGCCGGGGAGGGCCTTGTCGATGTGGCGGATCTTCGCGAGCTCGTCGTTGTCGATCACCGGGAAGTCCAGGGACACCGTGCGGGTGTGCTCCGGCCCCCAGCTCAGGAGGTTCGCCTCAGGGCCGAGTCCGAGCTTGAGGCTGGTGACGACCTCTTCACGGATCGAGTCCAGCGGCGGGTTCGTCACCTGGGCGAACTGCTGCGTGAAGTAGTCGAAGAGCAGGCGCGGACGCTTGCTGAGCACCGCGATCGGCGTGTCCGAACCCATGGCGCCGAGCGGTTCCACACCGGTCTGCCCCATCGGGGTCAGCAGGATGCGCACTTCCTCCTCGGTGTACCCGAAGGTCCGCTGACGGCGGGTGATCGAGGCGGGCGGATGCACGATGTGCTCGCGCTCGGGGAGATCGGCGAGCCGGACCGCGCCGGCATCCAGCCACTCCTGCCACGGGTGCAGCGTCGCGAGATCGCGCTTGATCTCCTCGTCTTCGATGATCCGGCGCTGCGCCGTGTCGACCAGGAACATCTTTCCCGGCTGCAGACGGCCGCGGCGTTTGATGCGCTCGGGCTCGAACGTGAGCACGCCGGTCTCGGAGCCGATGACGATGAGCCCATCGGTGGTCTCCGTCCAGCGACCAGGACGCAGACCGTTGCGGTCGAGCGTGGCGCCGACGAGGGTGCCGTCGGTGAAGATGAGCGCGGCGGGGCCGTCCCACGGCTCCATCTGGTTCGAGTGGTACTCGTAGAAAGAACGCAGCTCGGGGGAGATGTCGGACTGCTTCTCGTACGCCTCCGGGACCATCATCATGATGGCGTGAGGCAGGCTGCGGCCGGTGAGGGTCAGCAGCTCGAGCACCTCGTCGAAGGAGGCCGAATCGCTGGCCCCGTCGGTGCAGATCGGCAGGAGAGGCTCGACGTCGCCGAGCAGCTCCGACTCCAGCTGAGACTGCCGGGCGCGCATCCAGTTGCGGTTGCCGCCGACCGTGTTGATCTCGCCGTTGTGGGCGAGCATCCGCAGCGGCTGCGCGAGCGGCCACGACGGGAAGGTGTTGGTCGAGTAGCGCGAGTGCACGACGGCGAGCTCGGACATGAACCGCTCGTCCTGCAGGTCGGGGTAGAACGGCTCGAGCTGCAGCGTCGTGACCATGCCCTTGTAGCCGAGCGTGCGGGCGGACAGCGAGACGAAGTAGGCGCCGAGCTCATGACCTGCGCGCTTGCGGAGACGATAGGCGATGCGGTCGAGGGCGATGCCTGTGAGCGGCGCCTGCGAGTGGGTCGCTCCCCCGGCGCTCACGAAGAGCTGCTCGAACGCGGGGCGAGCCTCATCGGCGAGCTTGCCCAGGTTCTCGTTGACCGTGGGCACCTCGCGCCATCCGAGGACGCGCAGGCCCTCGGCGCGGGCGATCTTCTCGATGCCGGCCTTCTGCTGGCGGCGTTCGCTGGAGTCACGCGGGAGGAACGCCAGACCCGCGGCGTACTCGCCGACCGGTGGCAGTTCGAAATCCGTGACCGCACGCAGGAACGCGTCGGGCATCTGCGTCAGGATGCCCGCACCGTCTCCGGTGCCGGCATCCGAGCCGATCGCACCGCGGTGCTCGAGGTTGCGCAGCGCTTCGAGCGCCAGCGCGATGATGTCGTGGCCCGCCTCGCCGCGCAGTGTCGCGACCATGGCAAGGCCGCAGGCGTCCTTCTCGAACGCCGGGTTGTACATGCCCTGCTTCGGGGGGTAAGCGCCGGAAGCGCCGTACGGAGGCTGAAAATACACCTGTACCGTCCTCAGATCTTCGAGTGACCCGGGGACGTCATTGGCCGGGCGAATGCAGTGTGGTCCTCACGGACCGGCGGCTATCGAGAGCCTTCCGCGTCCGTGGGAGCGGTGCTTGTGGCCCTGGCTCCTGCGGGGACTTCATCGACCGGAGGCTCACTCAGGTCTACGAAATCGGAGGGATTGTTCTGCGAGTCTACAACAGCGTCGAGATCCTTCCGACCTCGACCCGGCTGGTAGGGCGAGGGCTCCAGGCCGAGGTGACGACGCTGGACGACGAGGATGGCGAGACCGACGACGATGCCGATGATCGCGGCCCACACGTTGCTGCGCAGGCCGAGGATGATCTCGCTCGGGTCGATGCGGATCGACTCCCAGACGACGCGGCCGGCGCTGTACCAGATCAGGTAGATCGCGAACAGGCGGCCCCACTGGAGGGACGTGGCCTTGCGGCTCAGCCAGAGCAGAACGATGACGCCGAGGCCGTTCCAGATGACCTCGTACAAGAACGTCGGGTGGAACAGCGTGCCCTCGGCGAGACCGGGAGGGAATGCGGAGTTCGTGGACTCGATCTCGAGTCCCCAGGGCAGGTCGGTGGGCAGACCGAACAGCTCGTGGTTGAACCAGTTGCCGAAGCGTCCCATCGCCTGCGCGAGCAGAAGACCGGGCGCGAGGGCGTCGGCGAAGGTCCAGAAGCGGACGCCGGTCCACTTGCAGCCGAGGTAGGCGCCGATCGCACCGCCGATGAGGGCTCCGAAGATCGCGATGCCGCCCTCCCAGATCGCCCACACCGAGCCCGGCTCGAAGGGGTTCCAGGTGTTCTTGCCCTCGCCGAAGTAGAAGTTCGGGTGCGTGAGCACGTGGAAGATGCGCGCGCCGATGATCGCCAGGGGCACGGCGAGGATCGAGATGTCGATCACGACCCACGGCTCCGCGCCGCGCCGCGTGAGACGGTGGTTCGTCAGAAACACCGCGGCGACGATGCCGGCGATGATGCAGAGCGCGTAGAAGTGGATCCGGATCCCGGGCCAGATATCAATGTACGAGATCGGAGGACTGGGGATGCTGGCGAGCACGCTGGTGACGGTGCTGTGAAGCGCGAGGGGCATGAGTGCGATTCTAGTTCTCGTGTACGGGGCGTGCCGACGACGTGCCGACGGCCAGGTTTCGGGTGACTTCGGCGAGGGCGGGGAGGCCGCCGTCGCGCAGGGCTCGGACGAGTGCGGTGCCGACGATCGCGCCGTCCGCGTACTCCGAGACGCCGGCGATCTGCTCGGCGGTAGAGATGCCGATGCCGACGCAGGTGCGGGTCGCGCCGTGGGCGCGCAGGCGTCCGACCAGGGTGCGGGCCGCGCGGTCGAGTTCGGCGCGCTCCCCCGTGATGCCCATGGTGGAGACGGTGTAGATGAAGCCGGTGGACGCCGAGACGATGAGGTCGAGGCGTGCGTCCGTCGACGTCGGCGCGGCGAGGAACACGCGGTCCAGGCCGGTGCGCTCGCTGGCCGCAATCCACTCCCCTGCGACATCCGGCGTGATGTCCGGCGTGATGAGCCCGGCGCCGCCGGCGGCGAGGAGGTCGTCCGCATAGCGGTCGACCCCGTACTGGAACACGGGGTTCCAGTACGTCATGACGAGGACGGGCACGTCCGTTGCCGCCGTGATCGCGCGGACCGCCGTGAACAGATCCTTCATGGTGAAGCCGTTGGCGAGCGCCGCCGTGGTCGCCTCCTGGATCACGGCGCCGTCCATCACCGGGTCGCTGTACGGCGGACCCAGCTCGATGATGTCGACGCCGTTCTCTGCGAGGGTGATGGCGGCCTGGATGCTGGTCTCGAGGTCGGGAAAGCCGACCGGGAGGTAGCCGACGAACACGCTGCGACCGGCGGCCTCGGCCTTCTGGATCGCCTCTTCGACGCGGCTCATCCGACTGCTCCCTCGTCGTACAGGTGGAAGTACTTGGCCGCTGTGTCCATGTCCTTGTCTCCGCGCCCGGAGAGGCACACCGCGAGGATCGCCTCGGGCCCGAGCTCGCGGCCGAGCCGCAGCGCGCCGGCGAGGGCGTGCGCCGACTCGATGGCGGGGATGATGCCCTCCGTGCGGCTGAGCAGCCGAAGCGCCTGCATCGCCTCGTCGTCGGTCGCCGGGATGTACTCGGCGCGCCCGATGTCGGCGAGCCAGGAGTGCTCCGGTCCGACTCCGGGATAGTCGAGACCAGCGGAGATCGAGTGCGACTCGATCGTCTGCCCGTCCTCGTCCTGCAGGACGTAGGTCTTCGAGCCGTGCAGGATGCCGGGGCGTCCGCGCTCGATGGAGGCGGCGTGCCTGTCGGTGTCGACGCCGTCGCCGGCCGCCTCGACCCCGTAGAGCTTGACGTCCTCGTCGTCGAGGAACGCGTCGAACATGCCGATCGCGTTCGAGCCGCCGCCGACACATGCGATGACGGCATCCGGGAGCCTGCCCGCCTCGTCGAGGAGCTGCTGGCGTGCCTCTTCGCCGATGATCTTCTGGAAGTCGCGCACCATCGCCGGGAACGGATGCGGGCCCGCCGCCGTGCCGAAGATGTAGTTGGTTGTCTCGACCGAGGCCACCCAGTCGCGGTAGGCGTCGTTGATCGCGTCCTTGAGCGTGCGGGATCCCGAGGTGACCGCGACCACTTCTGCCCCGAGGAGGCGCATACGGGCGACGTTCAGAGCCTGGCGCTCGGTGTCGACCTCGCCCATGTAGATCGTGCAGTCCAGGCCGAACAGCGCCGCCGCGGTGGCCGTGGCGACACCGTGCTGTCCTGCCCCGGTCTCGGCGATCACGCGGGTCTTGCCCAGTCGCTTGGTCAGCAGGGCCTGCCCGAGGACGTTGTTGATCTTGTGCGACCCGGTGTGGTTGAGGTCCTCGCGCTTGAGGAAGATCCTCGCGCCGCCGGCGTGCTCGGCGAAGCGCTCCACCTCGGTGAGCGGAGACGGACGGCCCGCGTAGGAGCTCAGGAGACCGGCGAGCTCGGCGCGGAACGCCGGGTCGGCGATCGCGTCGGCGTAGGCCTCGGTGAGTTCGTCGATCGCGGCGATCAGCGACTCGGGCATGTAGCGCCCGCCGTAGTCGCCGAAGAGCGGTCCGTGCTGGTCACGGAGACTCATCACACCTCCAGGAAGGTCTTGAGCGTGGCGACCGGATCGCCCGTGACGAGCGCCTCTCCGATCAGGACGACGTCTGCACCGGCCGAACGGTAGTGCGTGACATCTGCGGGGGTGAGCACCGCGGACTCGGCGATCTTGACCGCGGAGTCCGGGATGCGATCGACCAGGCGGCCGAAGAGGTCGCGGTCGAGCTCGAGCGTCTTCAGATCGCGTGCATTGACCCCGATGAGCGGCGAGCCGAGATCGATCGCCGCCTCGAGCTCGTCGGCCGAATGGGTCTCGACGAGCGGGGTCATGCCCAGCTCGGTGATGAAGCCGAACAGGTCGCGCAGCACCGCGGGCTCAAGGCCCGCGACGATGAGCAGCACGAGGTCGGCTCCGGCGGCGCGCGCCTCGAGCACCTGGTAGCGCGTCGCGATGAAGTCCTTGCGCAGCACGGGCAGGGACACCCGGGCCGTCACGGCCTCGAGGTCGGCCAGACTGCCGCCGAAGCGGCGCTCCTCGGTGAGGACGCTGATCGCGGATGCGCCGCCCGTCTCGTACAGCGACGCCTGATGAGCGGGATCGGGGATCTCCGCGAGGGCGCCGCGCGACGGGCTCGCGCGCTTGACCTCGGCGATGATCTTGACGCGCTCAGCGGGAGCGAGGAAGGCCAGTGCGTCCTTGGCAGCCGGGCGTGCGAGAGCAGCGCGCTCGACCTCGGCGAGAGGCCTCGTGAGGGCACGACGCTCTGCGTCTGCGACTGCGCCGGCCGTCAGGTCGGCGAGGACCACTAGTGGCCCTTCGGCTGGTACTTGGGGCCCTTCACGCCGTAGCCGGCCTTGGCCATGATCCAGCCCACGAGGGCGCCGATCGGGATGATCACGACGGAGGCCCACACGAGCGCCGGCTGCTCGAAGCAGAACGCGACGGTGGCCAGCGTGAAGCCCAGGAGCATGATGATCACGGCCGTCCAGGCCGCAGGCGAGTGTCCGTGGCCGGGGTCAGCGATCGGGTTGGTCATGTTCTCCTCCGGGGGACGACGTGCAGGATCGGTTTCAGTCTATCGGTGTCAACGAGTGGGATCGGTTCCGCGCGACAGCTCGTCCCAGGAATCGACGGCGTCGACCGGACCGGCCGTCGGCGTCGAGGGCGCGGCATCGGTCGCATAGCGGCGTCCGCCCTTCTTCCAGGCCCGTCCTGTGAGCAGGACCACCACGGATGCTGCGAGCAGGACGACCCATCCGACCAGCGCGATCACCGGCCACGCGGTGGGCACGATGGCCTTCACCACGTCGGACAGGGCGTCACCGCCGGCGAGTCCCGTCGTCTCGGTCACGGTCGAGCGGACGGCGCTCACCGGAGCGGTCAGCAGGAGCTGGAGCGTGGTCCATCCGAGCAGCAGCGCGGTCGCCCCGGCCAGAACCCCGAACACGAGGCGCAGCGCGCGCCCGGTGATCGACAGGGCCGCTCCGAGAGCGAGCACGGCGAGGCTCAGGGGCGCGAGAAGCGGGACCGCGGATGCACCGGGGACGAGGATGTCCGCCCCGGCATCCGCCCGCTGCACCGTCAGCCAGGTCTGCGTCGACGAGATGATGCCGATCGCCCCGCCGAGGAGGAACCCGGAGACGGAGATCGAGCGCCCTCTGCGCACAAGGTCCATCAGGAGTCCGTCCCGACGACCGCGTCCAGGTCGGTCGTGTCGAAGCAGGTGCGGGTCCCGGTGTGGCACGCGGGGCCGGTCTGCTCGACGAGGAGCAGGATCGCGTCGCCGTCGCAGTCGAGGCGCGCCTCCCGCACGACCTGGATGTGGCCGGAGGTGTCGCCCTTGCGCCAGTACTCCTGACGCGAGCGCGACCAGTAGACGGCGCGGCCTGATGTGAGCGTGCGACGCAACGCCTCGGCATCCACCCAGGCGAGCATGAGGACCTCGCGCGTGTCCCACTGCTGCACGATGACGGGGGCGAGGCCGTCGGCGTTGAATGCGACCTGCGCGATGCGCTCCTCGATGTCGCTCATCGGACGAGAACCCCTTCCGCGCGCAGCGCGTCCTTGACGTCGCCGACCGTGAGCGCTCCGGTGTGGAACACGCTCGCGGCGAGAACGGCATCCGCACCCGCCTTGATCGCGGGAGCGAAGTGCGACGCGGCTCCCGCTCCGCCCGAGGCGATGACCGGCACGGATGCGGTCTCGCGCATGAGGCGGACGAGTTCGAGATCGAACCCGTCCCTGGTGCCGTCGGCGTCGATCGAGTTCACGAGCAGCTCCCCCGCTCCCCGCTCCGCGGCCTCACGGGCCCACTCCAGCGCATCCAGCGTGGTCTGCTGGCGGCCGCCGTGGGTCGTCACGACGAATCCGGACGGCGTGGTGTCGGCGCGCTTGACGTCGAGGGACAGCACGAGCACCTGCGCCCCGAAACGGTCGGCGATCTCGCCGATGAGCTCGGGGCGGGCGATCGCCGCCGAGTTCACCCCGACCTTGTCGGCGCCGACGGCCAGGAGCCGCGCCACATCGTCGACGCTGCGGACTCCCCCGCCGACGGTGAGGGGGACGAACACCTGCTCCGCGGTGCGCTGCACCACGTCATAGGTCGTGGCCCTGGCGTCGACGGTCGCGGTGACGTCGAGGAAGGTGATCTCGTCAGCCCCCTGCGCCGCATAGTGCCGCGCGAGCTCCACCGGGTCGCCCATGTCACGGAGATTCTCGAAGTTGACGCCCTTGACGACGCGGCCATCGGCCACGTCGAGGCACGGGATGACGCGACTGGCGAGCGTCATCAGAGCCTCGCGGCGTGAATGGCGGTGACGAGGATCGCCCGTGCCCCGAGCGCGTAGAGGTCGTCCATCACCTGATTGACGCCACGACTAGGCACCATCACGCGCACGGCGACCCAGGAGGGGTCACGCAGCGGCGAGATGGTCGGGGACTCGCGGCCGGAGGCGATGGCCACGGCCTGGTCGACGAGGTCTGCGGGGAGGTCGTAGTCGAGCAGCACGAAGCGCCGCGCGACCATGACGCCGCGCAGACGGCGCAGCAGCGTGTCGGTGCCCTCGGCCTCGCCTGGGCGGCTGATCAGGACAGCCTCGGACTCGAGGATGACCGGACCGAAGATCTCGAGGCCGGCCTGACGCAGCGTCGTGCCGGTGGAGACGACGTCGGCGACGGCATCCGCCACACCGAGCCGCACAGCCGACTCGACCGCGCCGTCGAGCTGGACGAGCTCGGCGTCGACACCGCGCTCACGGAGGAACGCGCCGACGAGTCCCGGGTATGCGGAGGCGACGCGCACGCCGTTGAGGTCCTCCACGGACGTGAAGCGACCGGGAGGGCCCGCGAAGCGGAACGTCGACCCGCCGAAGCCGAGCTGCTCGATCTCACGCGCGGACCGCTGCACGTCGAGCAGCAGGTCGCGGCCGGTGATGCCCACGTCGAGGGCTCCGGAGGAGACGTAGGTCGCGATGTCACGGGGACGGAGGAAGAAGAACTCGACGTCGTTCTCGGCGTCGATGACGTGCAGGGTCTTCGGGTCGCGACGACCGGCATAGCCGGCCTCCGCGAGCATCTCGGCGGCGGTCTCGGAGAGAGAGCCCTTGTTGGGAACAGCAATGCGCAGCATGATCGGCTTTCAGATCGGATCGGAAGTGTCGGAGCGCATCACAGATGTCGGTAGACGTCCGCGAGGGAGAGTCCCTTCGCGATCATCATCACCTGCAGGTGGTACAGCAGCTGCGAGATCTCCTCGGCAGCGGCCTCGTCGGATTCGTACTCGGACGCCATCCACACCTCGGCGGCCTCCTCCACGATCTTCTTGCCGATCGTGTGGACCCCGCCGTCGAGCTCGGCGACCGTACCCGATCCCTCGGGGCGAGTCTCCGCCTTCAGGCTGAGCTCCGCGAACAGTTCGTCGAAAGTCTTCACGATTCCAGGCTAGCGGCTCTGGCGAGCTCTCTCAGCCGGGTGACGGCCGCTTCGACGTCATCGGCGCCGTAGACCGCCGAACCGGCGACGAACGTGTCGGCGCCGGCGGCCGCGGCGATCTCGATCGTGCTGTCGGCGATGCCGCCGTCGACCTGGAGCCAGACGGAGGATCCACGGCGCTTCGCCTCATCGGCGAGCCCGCGCAGCTTGGGCATGGTCTCGCCCATGAATCCCTGTCCCCCGAATCCAGGCTCGACCGTCATCACGAGGATCTGGTCGAACTCGTCGAGGATGTCGTAGAGCCCGTCGGCGGGCGTGCCGGGCTTGACCGCCACCCCCGCGCGTGCGCCGATGCTGCGGAGCCTCCGGGCGAGTGCGACCGGATCCGACGCCGCCTCCAGGTGGAAGGTGACGCTGGCCGCCCCCAGCTCGGCGTACCCCGGCGCCCAGCGGTCGGGATCCGTGATCATCAGGTGGACGTCGAGCGGGATCGGGCTCGTCGCCTGGATGCGCTCGACCATCTGCGGCCCGAACGTGAGGTTCGGCACGAAGTGGTTGTCCATGACGTCGACGTGCGCGAAGTCGGCTGACGCGATCTTCGCGAGATCGCGCTGCATGTTCACGAAATCCGCGGCGAGGATGCTGGGGTTGATGCGGGGGGCTGCGGGAAGGTCGGCCATGCGCCCATTATCCCTGGTGCGGGCGCGCCCTCCCCTGCAACGGCGGACGTCGATCCGACCGCGACGGACCCGTCGGCGTCAGATCGGCGTCGCCAGGCGATGCCCGCGGAGCAGCGCCGCTGTCAGGACCGCTTCCGGATGAGCGCGAGGAACATCGCGTCGGTTCCGTGACGGTGGGGCCAGAGCTGCACGCGCCCTGACCCGTCGTCGCCGAGATCGATGGGCGAGTCCGACACGTCGGCGAGGATCGCGCGGGCGTCGATCTCCTCGGCATCCGTGCGCGTGCGCAGCACGTCCTGCACGACACCCGTCGTCTCGGCGAGGTGCGGTGAGCAGGTGACGTACGCGACGATCCCACCAGGGGCGAGCGCGTCGATCGCTCCCGAGAGCAGCTCGGTCTGCAGGGGCACGAGCTCGGCCACGTCGGCGGGCGACTTGCGCCAGCGCGCCTCCGGTCGGCGCCGCAGCGCCCCGAGACCGGTGCAGGGCGCGTCCACGAGGATGCGGTCGAATCGGCCGGGGTGCGCGGCCGTGAAGGCACGACCATCCTCCTCGTGCACGATCACCTCGCCGGGGACGGGCTTGAGAGCGTTGCGCACGAGACCTGCGCGCGCCGGGACCACTTCGTTGGCCTCGAGAACGGCGCCGTGCTCATGGGCGATCGCCGCCAACAGGGCCGTCTTGCCACCGGGGCCCGCGCAGAGGTCGAGCCAGCGCTCGCCGTCCCTGATCGGGGCTGCGTCGGCGAGGGCGAGGGCGACCAGCTGCGAGCCCTCGTCCTGCACACGGACGGCGCCGCCGGATGCCGAGACGATCCGGTGCGGGTCTCCGCCCGGCGATCCGAACGCCGTCGGAGCGTAGGGACGTCGCGGCTCCCCCGTGGGCGCGAGCCCCGGCAGAGCGACCAGAGTGACCTCGGGCGACAGGTTGTCGGCCTCGAGAAGGGTCTCGAGCTCCTCGGCGCGCCCCTCCGCTGCGAGTGCGCGACGCAGGGCTCGGATGATCCAGACCGGGTGCGCGCTGCGCAGTGCGAGTCGCTCGTCATCGGAGCGGGCATCGGCCTCGATGCGGTCCTGCCACTCCCCCGGCGTCTCCCGGGAGATGCGGCGCAGCACCGCATTGGCGAAGCTCGCCGCTCCGCGCCCCTGCACGGAGGCGACGAGGTTGACCGACTCGTTCACCGCAGCGTGCGAGGCGACCCTCGTCGCGAGCAGCTGATGCGTCGCCAGCCGCAGCGCGTCGAGGACGGCCGGATCGATGTCGGATGCCGGTCGATCAGCGGCGGCCGCGATGATGGCGTCGTAGGTGCCGCGGCGGCGGAGCGTTCCGTAGGTGAGCTCGGTCGCGAGGGCAGCGTCCTGCGGGTTCAGCTGCGCGTCGGCGATCACGGACGGCAGCATCAGGTTGGCGTAGGCATCGGCATCCGACACGGCGCGCAGCACGTCGTAGGCGACGCGTCGAGCGGGCTGCACGGTCCGAACGGGTCCACGCGGGGACTGGGATCTGTTCTGCGGAGAGGGACGTCGCTGGGAAGACCGTCCGTCACGCTGTCGCTCGCCGCTCACAGCCCTGCTCGCAGACCTTCGGAGCGCTGGCCGCGCCACCAGTCGACGGCGTTCATCGCTCCCTTGCCCGCCGGTTGCACCCGGGTGACCGCAAGTGGCGCCGATCCGGTGCCGATGAGCAGGGCGCTCTTGGTCGAGACGATCTCCCCTGGCTCCAGCGGGTTCTCCGCGGATGGCGCCGCGTCGAGGATCTTCACCCTGACGCCCTCCACGGTCGTGTGGGCCCCCGGTTCGGGAGTCACGCCGCGGAACCTGGAGAACACCTTCTCCAGCGGCTGGGTCCAGTCGAGGAGGCCGTCTTCCAGGGACAGCTTGGGAGCGAAGGACTCCTGCCCGGTCTGCGGAACCGCCTGAGCGGTGCCGTCGGCGATGCCCGCGACGACGTCTGCGGTGAGCGCCGCGCCGTCGATCGCCAGTGCGTCGAGCGCGGCATCCGCCGTCGCATCAGCGGGGACGTCCACCGTGCGCATCGCGAAGACGTCACCGGCGTCGAGGGCGGGAACCAGCTGGAACACGCTCGCCCCGAGCTCGGCGTCTCCGGCGATCAGCGCCCGCTGCACCGGCGCGGCGCCGCGCCAGGCGGGGAGGAGGGAGAAATGCAGGTTGATCCATCCGTGCACCGGCGCGGACAGCAGCGGCTCGCGGACGAGGCCTCCGTACGCCACGATCACGCCGAGTTCCGCGCCGAGGGCGGTGATGGCTGTGGTGGCGGCGTCGTCGAGGCGCGGCGTCTTGATGATCGGGAGGCCCAGCTCGTCGGCGGCCTGGGCCACCGGCGACGGCGTCAGGATCCGCTTGCGTCCGAGCGGCGCATCGGGCCGGGTGACGACCGCGGCGATGTCGTGATCCGCCGCGAGGCGGCGGAGGGTGGGTACGGCAGCCGACGGCGTGCCGGCGAAGACGAGGCGCATGAAAGGTTCTCCGGAAGGGTTAGAGCTCTGGATCGAGGATATCGAGGCGGACCGAGAGTGTGCTGCGGTTCGTGCGTCCCTTGCGGCGACGGGTGCTGACGGCTTCGGCGACGACCGAGGCCCGCAGGGTCGCCGCGACACGGCTGCCAGCGCCGTAGTCGAACCGCACGAGAGCACGCACCCGCTGGGGGACGTCGTCGGACTCGATGGGCACGGGTCCCAGCACGGCATCCCGGGGCAGGGCGAGTTCGGCCAGCGATTCGAGCGCCCGTCCGACCGCCGCCTGGGTTCCCTCGACCAGCGCGACCCTGGCCGACGGCGGCATGTGCAGCGGGGCGCGCTCGGCGAGTTCGGCGCGCGCATAGCCCGCCTGATTCCAGGTCGCGAGAGCGCGGGCGACCCCGCCGTCGACGCCCACGAGATGCACGGGCGCCCCTGGCGCGGCGAGGGCTGCGGCATTGGACCACCAGCGAAGGCAGGCCTCTCCGATGCGGAGATCGGGCGCCTGCAGCATGCGAGGACCGTCCAGCAGCACGACGGCGCGGAAGCCGCCGTCTGCGAGGGGCTCCGCTCCCCTGGTGGCGACGACCAGTGCGGGCTTGTCGGCCACGCGCTCGACCGGGTGTGCGCTGTCGGCGACGATCACGCGGATGCCGGGGAACGCGCGGCCGAGCTCGTCGGCGGTCCGCTCGCTGCCGGAGGAGGCGAGACGCAGCTGCGTCGAGGAGCAGGAGGGGCAGGCCCACGCCCGTGCTCCCCTGCCGCACCAGCCGCACACCGGCACCGCTCCCCGGTGCGCCGCTCCGAGGGGTCCGCCGCAGTGGGCGCATCGCGCAGGGGCCCGGCACTCGGCGCACACGAGCGAGGGGGCGAATCCTGGTCGGGACACCTGCACGAGGACAGGCCCCTCGGATGCCGCGGTACGCGCCGAGAGGAAGGCCGACGACGGCATCCGCTGCGGCGACTGCTGCTCCATCTCCTGCGGGGTGGCGAGGATCACGCGCGGCATGACGCGGCGGGCGGCCCTGACGTCCTGCAGCCACCCGTGCGCGACGAGCCGCTCGACGTCGGTCGTCCGGGTGTGGCCCGCGAAGATGAGTGCGGATCCCTCTTCTCCCTGGCGGAGGAGAGCCACATCGCGAGCGTTCGCATAGGGGGCGAGCGGCTCGCCGAGCAGCGGGTCTCCGTCGTCCCAGATGGCGACGAGACCGGCCCTCGTCGGCGCGTAGACCGCGGAGCGGTTGCCGACGACGATGCACGGCGCGTCCTCGAGAGAGCGGAGGAACGAGCGGTAGCGGTCGGGGTTCGTCTGCCGTGAGTCGTAGCGCGCGACCGCCTCCGCCGGCACGAGTCGTTCGAGAGCGGCGAGGAGCCGATCCAGGTCCCGGTGGTCGGGGACCACGAGGATGCTCGAGCGACCGGACGCCAGCATCCTCGTCGCCGCCGAAGCCAGCAGCAGAGCCCACCCCGGCGTGTCCGCCTGCAGCTGGGGAATGGCCTCGACGGCTGCGCGACCGCCGTCATCGAGCACGTCGGCGAGGCCGTCGTAGGCGGAGACCACGTCGTCGGCGCTGGCCTGCGCGTCGGCGGAGGGGATGACGGCGGGCGCATCCGCCGTCCAGGCCTTCTCGACGCGGACCTGGCGCTTCGGGATCACGAGCCGGAGAACGTCGGATGCCGAGCCCGCCGCACGGTCGGCGACCCGGCGGGCGAGGCTGTGCAGACGCTCGGGGAGGACGGCGACCGTCGACACGACGCTGTCCACTTCCGACAGCGGGCGATCCGCGTCGTCCTCCGTGTCGATCTCGACGACGTACCCGTCGATCACGCGTCCTGCGGTGCGCAGCGGCACTCGGACGCGCACCCCGAGCGGCACGTCGCCGAGCGCGTCGGGCAGCGAGTAGTCGAAGAGCCGATCGAGCTGCGGCAGCGGCGAGTCCAGGAGCACGCGCGCGATGCGTCGGCTCTGCGTCGTCATCAGAGGCGACTCGCCGTCAGAGCCCGGCGGCGCGACGAAGCTCTTCGGCGCGGTCGGTGCGCTCCCACGTGAAATCGGGCAGCTCCCGGCCGAAGTGCCCGTAGGCGGCGGTCTGCGCGTAGATCGGACGCAGGAGGTCGAGCTCCTCGATGATCGCCTGCGGGCGCAGGTCGAAGACCTTCGTGATCGCGGCGATGATGGCGTCGTCCGACACCGCACCGGTGCCGAACGTCTCGACGTACAGGCCGACGGGGCGCGCGACGCCGATCGCGTAGGCGACCTGCACTTCGAGTCGCTCCGCGAGACCCGCCGCCACGGCGTTCTTCGCGACCCAGCGGGTCGCGTACGCGCCGGAGCGGTCGACCTTGGACGGGTCCTTGCCGCTGAAGGCGCCGCCGCCGTGCCTCGCGGCGCCGCCGTAGGTGTCGATGATGATCTTGCGTCCGGTCAGACCGGCATCGCCCTTCGGTCCTCCGGTCACGAACGGACCGGCGGGGTTGATGTAGAAGGTGACGTCGTCGAGGTCGAGACCCGTCGTCGCCAGCACAGGATCGATGACGTGCTTGCGGACCTGCGCCTTGAGATCGTCCTGGGAGATGTCGGGATTGTGCTGCGTGGACAGCACGACGGCGTCGACGGTCTTCGGCGTGAAGCCGTCGTAGCCCAGCGTGACCTGGGTCTTGCCGTCGGGGCGCAGGAAGGGCAGCAGCCCGGATCGGCGGACCTCGGTCAGGCGCTCCGCGAGGCGGTGCGCCGTCCACGCGGCCATCGGCATGAGCTGAGGGGTCTCGTTCGTCGCGAAGCCGAACATGATGCCCTGGTCCCCTGCGCCGAGACCGTCCAGCGGGTCGGTCGACGTGCCGTCGCGGTGCTCCTGTGCGTTGTCGACGCCGCTCGCGATGTCACCCGACTGCTCGCCCACCGAGACGCTCACACCGCACGAGGAGCCGTCGAAGCCCGTCTCGCTCGAGGTGTAGCCGATGCCGTTCACGACGTCGCGGACGATCGTGGGGATGTCGACGTACGCCTCGGTGCGGATCTCGCCGGCGACGTGGACGAGGCCGGTCGTGACCAGCGTCTCCACGGCGACGCGGGAGCCGGAGTCCTTGGCGAGGAGCGCGTCGAGGATGCTGTCGGAGATCTGGTCGCAGATCTTGTCCGGGTGCCCTTCGGTGACGGACTCGGACGTGAACAGACGCAGCGCGCTCATCAGGACTCCAGAACGGGATCGAAGGGTGTGAGGGTGTGAACCCATTCTGAACCGCGCCGCCGACAATGCGGCGGCGCGGCTCCGAATATCACTCTGCGTGACGCAGGCGGAGCTTGTCCTCGTTGATCTCGTGCAGCGCGATGGTCAGCGGCTTGTCCTCGACGGACGAGTCGACGAGCGGCCCCACGTTGTCGAAGAGGTTACCCTCGTGCAGGTCGGAGTAGTAGTCGTTGATCTGACGCGCGCGCTTCGCCGCGTAGATGACGAGCTCGTACTTGGAGTCGACACGGTCGAGCAGGTTGTCGATGGGGGGATCGATGATGCCCTTGTTGTGGTGTCCGGCCATGATGGGACCTCCTGATAAGGCGACGGGTTCGTCGCGAAGACGGTGCAATGGGCGCGCGAAAGCACTCAGCGCGCAGAGCCTGAGGACAATTCTACGACCTCCGCGGCGGCGGTGGCGACGTCCTCGTTCACGATGAGGTGATCGAACTCGTTCTGGGCGGCGAGTTCCACCTTCGCGGTGCGCAGGCGGCGGGCCCTCTCCTCGGCGTTCTCGGTGCCACGGCCGACGAGGCGGTGGACGAGTTCGTCCCAGGTCGGAGGCAGCAGGAAGATCAGCGTCGCGGCCGGCTCGGCCTTGCGCACCTGGCGCGCTCCCTGCAGATCGATCTCGAGGAGGACGGTCCTGCCATCGGCCAGAGCCGCGTCGATCGGCGCCCGCGGGGTGCCGTAACGGGACCGGTTGTGCACGACCGCGTACTCGAGGAGCTCGCCCTCGGCGATGAGACGGTCGAACTCCGCATCGTCGACGAAGTAGTAGTGCACGCCGTCGATCTCGCCGGGGCGCGGGGCGCGGGTCGTCGCGGACACCGACAGGTGGATCTCGGGGTTGTTCTCACGGATGTGCGCCGCGACCGTGCCTTTGCCGACCGCGGTGGGTCCGGCCAGCACGAGCAGACGACTGCGCCCCCCTCGCGGCTCCAGCACGGGGAAGCGCCCGTCGAGCCACTCGGCGAGCACGACGCGCTGCCGCACGCCGAGACCCCCCAGACGCTTGACCGGCGAGATCTGCAGCTCGTCCAGGATGCGGTCGCGCTTGCCCGCGCCGATCGCGGGCAGCGCCAGCAGGAAGTCGGTGATCCGCATGGATCCCTCGACCGAGTCGGCGTCGGAGATCGCGCGCTCCAGGACCTTCTGCGGCGTGATCACGCGCATGGTGAGGTCGCGCTTGAGCGATGCGCGCGCGCGACGGCGCTCTACGGCCCGGCGCGCTGCGGCTGCCCGATCGACCTCGGGTACGGAACGGTTCTCAGCCACGTGTCGACTCCGAGTACTCTGCGACGCGAGCGTCGATGGCGGCGGACAGGCCCTCGGGGCCCGCCGAGAGGATGCTGCGGCTCTCGCTCGCGATGACGGCGTCGCTCATCGGTCCGAACCGGGTGACGAGATCGGCAGGCGTCGCCCCCTGCGCGCCGAAGCCGGGTGCGAGGAGGGGTGCGACCGGGGAGAACGCGGAGATCCCGGCATCCGCCCAGTCGACGGTGGCGCCGACGACGAATCCGACGTCGCCCCACTCCCCTGCCTGCACGGTCTCCCGGTTGCGGGCCGACACGTCGGCGATGATGTCGGCGGATACGGTTCTGCCTGTCGCCGACACCGACCGCTGCAGCAGCTCGGCCTCCGTGTTGCTCGTGGAGGCGAGGACGAAGAGCCCCTTGCCGCCCGCAGCCGCGAGGTCGAACGCACCGTCCAGGGCCCCGACTCCGAGGAACGGGTTCACCGTGAGCGCATCTGCTTCCAGCGGGGAGCCCGGAGTGAGCCAGGCGGCCGCGTAGGCATCCATCGTCGTGCCGATGTCGCCGCGCTTGGCGTCCGCGATCACGATCAGGTCCGCCGCTCTCGCCGCGGCGAGCACGTCTTCCAGAGCGGCGATCCCCCGCGAGCCGAAGCGCTCGAAGAACGACACCTGCGGCTTCACGATGCCCACACGATCGGCTGCGGCATCCACCGTCCGCAGACCGAACTCGCGCACGCCGTCCGCATCCTGGGGCAGACCCCACGCGTCCAGCAGTGCCGCATGCGGATCGATGCCCACGCAGAGCGGGCCCCGTGCGGTCAGCGCCGCACGGACCCGCTCGCCGAAGCGTTCGCTCACACCGTCGCCTTCCGGTCGATCGCGTACTCCTGCAGGCTGCGGACCTCGAACCCCTCGTGCGCGGCGTCCATTCCGCTCACAGCCGCGCCCAGCACCGCCATGGTCGTGAAGAGCGCCTTGTCCGCGGCGACGGCCGCCGCGCGGATCTCGTAGCCGTCGGCGCGCGCCGCCCCACCGGAGGGCGTGTTCACGACGATGTCGATCTCGCCCTCGTTGATGAGGTCGACGATGTTCCGCGCTCCGGACTCCTGGGTCTCGCTGTACTTCTCCACCACGGTCACCGCGATGCCGTTGCGGGACAGGATCTCTGCGGTGCCCTCGGTCGCGACGATCGTGAACCCGAGCTGCTGCAGACGGTGCGCCGGAAGGATCACCGCGCGCTTGTCGGAGTCGGCCACCGAGATGAACACCGTGCCCGAGGTCGGCATGCCGCCGTACGCGGCCGCCTGGCTCTTCGCGAACGCCGTCGGGAAGTCGCGGTCGATGCCCATGACCTCGCCGGTCGAGCGCATCTCCGGGCCGAGGATCGAGTCGACGGTCTTGCCGTCGGCCGTGCGGAACCGCTTGAACGGCAGCACGGCCTCCTTGACGGCGACCGGGGAGCCGAGCGGCACGCGCGATCCGTCCTGCGCGGGGAGCATCCCCTCGCCCTTCAGCTCCGCGATCGTGGAGCCCGCCATGATGCGGCTGGCGGCCTTCGCGAGCGGGATTCCGAGCGCCTTCGAGACGAACGGCACCGTGCGGCTCGCGCGCGGGTTCGCCTCGATCACGTAGAGCACGCCGGCGCTGATCGCGAACTGCACGTTGAGCAGACCGCGCACCCCCACGCCCTCGGCGATGGCCAGCGTCGCCTCACGGACACGGTCGACGTCGGCGCGGCCGAGCGACACGGGGGGCAGGGTGCAGCTGGAGTCACCGGAGTGGATGCCGGCCTCCTCCAGGTGCTCCATCACGCCGCCGATGTACAGCTCGACGCCGTCGTACAGCGCGTCGACGTCCAGCTCGATCGCGTCGTCGAGGAAGCGGTCGACCAGGAGCGGCTTGCCCTCCTCGATCACGACCTCCCCCGCGGTGCGGACGAAGTAGTCGCGCAGTGCATCGGTGCCGTAGACGATCTCCATGCCGCGTCCGCCGAGCACGAAGCTCGGGCGCACGAGCACGGGGTAGCCGATCTCCTCGGCCACGGCCACGGCTCCGTCCGCGTCGATCGCGGTGCCGTGGCGCGGCGCCAGGAGGCCCGCCTTGTCGAGGAGCTGCGAGAACAGCTCGCGCTCCTCGGCGATGTCGATCGCGGCGGGGCTGGTCCCGAGCACGGTGTACCCGGCCGCCTCGATGCCCTTGGCGAGGCCGAGGGGCGTCTGGCCGCCGAGCTGGCAGACGACACCGAGGATCGTGCCGCTCGCAGCCTCGGCGTCGAGCACCTCGAGCACGTCCTCGAGCGTCAGCGGCTCGAAGTAGAGGCGGTCGGAGGTGTCGTAGTCGGTGGACACGGTCTCCGGGTTGCAGTTGACCATGACGGTCTCGAATCCGGCGTCCGACAGCGCGAAGGACGCGTGGACGCAGGAGTAGTCGAACTCGACGCCCTGACCGATGCGGTTCGGACCGGACCCGATGATGACGACCTTGGTCCGCTCGGACGGCGCCACCTCCGACTCGAAGTCGTAGCTCGAGTAGTGGTACGGCGTGAGCGCGGGGAACTCGCCCGCGCAGGTGTCGACCGTCTTGTACACGGGCCGGATGCCCAGTCCGTGGCGAACGCCGCGGACCTCGGCCTCCGTCGTGCCGCGGAGCTGCGCCAGCTGGGCGTCGGAGAAGCCGTGCTCCTTCGCGTAGCGGAGGGTGGCGGCGTCCAGCTCCTCCGCGGTGCGGACGAGCTCGGCGACCTCGTTGATCAGGACGATCTGGTCGAGGAACCACGGATCGATGGCCGTCGCCTCGAAGGCCTGCTCGACGGTGGCGCCCTTGCGCAGCGCCTGCTGCAGCGTGACGATGCGACCGTCGGTCGGGATCTTCGAGATCTCCAGGAGCTCGTCGACCGTGCGGTCCTCCGCGCCCCAGTGGAAGCTCGATCCGCGCTTCTCGAGCGAGCGCAGCGCCTTCTGCAGCGCCGTCGCGTAGTTGCGGCCGATGGCCATCGCCTCGCCGACCGACTTCATGGTCGTGGTGAGCGTGGCGTCGGCCGCGGGGAACTTCTCGAAGGCGAAGCGCGGGACCTTCACCACGACGTAGTCGAGCGTGGGCTCGAAGCTCGCCGGGGTGACCCCGGTGATGTCGTTCGGGATCTCGTCGAGGCGGTATCCCAGCGCGAGCTTGGCCGCGAGCTTCGCGATGGGGAAGCCCGTCGCCTTCGAGGCGAGCGCGCTCGAGCGGGAGACGCGCGGGTTCATCTCGATGACGATGATGCGTCCGTTGGAGGGGTCGACGGCGAACTGGATGTTGCAGCCGCCCGTGTCGACGCCCACGGCGCGGATGATGTCGATGCCGATGTCGCGGAGCTTCTGGTACTCGCGGTCGGTGAGCGTGAGGGCGGGGGCCACCGTGATCGAGTCACCCGTGTGCACGCCGACAGGGTCGACGTTCTCGATGGAGCACACCACGACGGTGTTGTCGGCCGTGTCGCGCATGAGCTCGAGCTCGTACTCCTTCCAGCCGAGGATGGACTCCTCCAGGAGCACCTCGGTGGTCGGCGAGTCCCGCAGACCCGCGCCGCCGATGCGACGGAGGTCCTCCTCGTCGTACGCGAAGCCGGAGCCGAGGCCGCCCATCGTGAACGAAGGACGGACCACCAGCGGGTACCCGAGCTCGGCGGCGCCCGCGAGCAGGTCGTCCATCGTGTGCGCGATGACGCTGCGTGCGACGTCGGCACCGGCGTCGAGGACGAGCTGCTTGAAGATCTGGCGATCCTCGCCCTTCTTGATGGCATCGACCTTGGCGCCGATCAGCTCGACGTCGTACTTGGCGAGGATGCCGCGGGCGTCCAGCTCCATCGCGGCGTTGAGGGCGGTCTGT
Organism: Microbacterium sp. MYb72; assembly: GCF_002979415.1. Lineage (GTDB taxonomy): Bacteria > Actinomycetota > Actinomycetes > Actinomycetales > Microbacteriaceae > Microbacterium > Microbacterium natoriense. The sequence goes on from NZ_PCOT01000026.1 coordinate 27,720, forward strand.
CCGCCGAGGGTCGGGAGGATGGCGTCGGGCCGCTCCTTCGCGATGATCGTCTCGATGACCTCGGGGGTGATCGGCTCGATGTACGTCGCGTCCGCGAAGTCGGGGTCGGTCATGATCGTCGCCGGGTTCGAGTTGACGAGGATGACGCGGACGCCCTCCTCTCGGAGCACGCGGCACGCCTGGGTGCCGGAGTAGTCGAACTCGCAGGCCTGACCGATGACGATCGGGCCGGATCCGATGACGAGGACGGAGGTGATGTCGTCGCGCTTGGGCATTACTTGGCGTCCTTGTTCTCGCGGACCATCGCCGCGAATCGGTCGAAGAGGTAGTTGGCGTCGTGCGGTCCGGCCGCAGCTTCCGGGTGGTACTGCACGGAGAACGCGGGGATGTCGAGGGCGCGCAGGCCCTCCACGACGTTGTCGTTGAGGCCGATGTGGCTGACCTCGACCTTGCCGTAGCCGTTGGGGCTGTCGAACGCGCCGTCCAGGGGCGCCTCGACGGCGAAGCCGTGGTTGTGAGCGGTGATCTCGACGCGCCCCGTGGACTTGTCGAGCACGGGCTGGTTGATGCCGCGGTGCCCGAACGGGAGCTTGTACGTGCCCAGACCGAGGGCGCGCCCCAGCAGCTGGTTGCCGAAGCAGATGCCGAAGAACGGCAACCCGTCGTCGAGCACGCTGCGGAGCAGACCGACGTGCGCGTCGGAGGCGGCGGGGTCACCGGGTCCGTTCGAGTAGAAGACGGCGACGGGGTCGACCGCGCGGATGTCGTCGATCGTCGAGTTCTGCGGCAGCACGTGCACCTCGAAGCCGCGGGCCGCGAGGTTGTCGATCGTGGCCTGCTTGACGCCGAGGTCGAGCACGGCGAGATTGCCGATGCGCTGTCCCATCGCCGAGGTCACCGTGGCGACGTCGACAGACACCTGAGCGGACAGGTTCTGTCCAGCCATCTGCGGCGCCTCGCGGACGATGCGCACCTGCTCCTCCGCGTCGAGGCCGGCGGCCTCTCCCGAGAAGATGCCGCCGCGCATGGAGCCGGCCGACCGGATGTGACGGGTGATGGAACGGGTGTCGATGCCGCTGATGCCGACCACGCCGTCCTCGACGAGCGTCTCGTCGAGCGAGGCGTTGGCGCGCCAGTTCGACACGACGCGCGAGGGGTCGCGCACGATGTACCCGGCCACCCAGATGCGTCGGGACTCGGGGTCCTCGTCGTTCATGCCGGTGTTTCCGATGTGCGGGGCCGTCTGCAGCACGATCTGACCCGCATAGGACGGGTCGGTGAGCGTCTCCTGGTATCCGGACATGCCGGTCGCGAACACGACCTCTCCGAGCGTCGTACCGATGGCTCCGTACGCGCGGCCGGTGTGGCGGGTGCCGTCTTCGAGGACGAGGACGGCGGGTTCTGGCAGGGAGGTCATGATGTGGCTCCTGAATCGGGGGCGGCGGGAACGATCCGCTGCAGTTCGGTGATGAAGGTGGTGGGGTCGCCGTCGGCGACGCGCAGATAGGAGTCGACGATCGTGTCGTCGTCGGCGTTCCAGGCGACTCGGACCAGACCGCCCGGCTCGACGACGCGGTCGATCGTGACCGTCGCGCGGTCGACCGAGACGAGTCGGGATGCCGCGACGAAGACCGTCGGAGCCCCGTCGAGGCAGAGTGCGAGTCCGCGGTCGGTGACGGCCGCCTCGCCTCGGGCGCGGTACGCCAGCGGGGAGATGGTCAGCCGTTCGAGAGGCTGGTCGTGCTTCGTGGTCGAGACGTAGAGCACCTCGCGACGATGGGTGACCTCTGCGTGCTCGGGGACCCCGAGCGGGGCGGAGAGCCCCGAATCCCGACGAAGACGTCGACGCCAGGCGAACGTCATCGCGCCCAGCACCAGCAGCGCCAGGACGATCGTGAGGGTGATCGCCACCTCGCGGGTCACGCGCCGAGCTCCGCGACCACTGCGCCGTCGGCGACCGTCACGACGCCGCCGTGCACGGTGAACTGCACGCGCCCCGGCAGGTCGCGGCCCAGGTAGGGCGAGTTCACGCTGCGGCCGTGCAGGTCGGACTCCGTGAACACCCCGGCGATCGAGGCGTCGTAGAGCGCGAGCTGCGCGGGCTGCCCGACCTCGAGCGGCGTGCCGTGGCCCGCCAGGCGGCCGATCCTCGCCGGCGCGGCGCTCATGACCCTGGCGACATCCGCCCAGCCGATGAGGCCGGTCTGCACCATCGACTGGTGCACGACCCGCAGTGCGCTCTCCAGACCCACCATGCCGTTGGCCGCGGCCTGCCACTCGCACGCCTTGTGCTCGCTGGGGTGCGGGGCGTGGTCCGTGGCGACGATGTCGATCGTGCCGTCGGCGAGGCCCTCGCGCACGGCCAGCACGTCCTCCTGACGACGCAGCGGCGGGTTGACCTTGTACCGCGCGTCGTAGCCGCGCACCAGTTCGTCCGTGAGGAGCAGGTGATGCGGGGTGACCTCGGCGGTGACGTTGATGCCCCGCTTCTTCGCCCAGCGGATGATGTCCACTGATCCGGCGGTCGAGAGATGGCAGACGTGCAGCCGGGAGCCGACGTGCTCGGCGAGCAGCACGTCGCGCGCGATGATCGACTCCTCGGCGACCGCGGGCCAGCCGGCGAGTCCGAGCTCGGCGGAGACCGAGCCCTCGTTCATCTGCGCACCCTCGGTGAGGCGAGGATCCTGTGCGTGCTGGGCGATGACGCCGTCGAACGACTTCACGTACTCCAGCGCCCTGCGCATGATCAGCGGATCGAAGACGCAGAAGCCGTCGTCGCTGAAGACCCGCACCTGCGCCCTGGACGTCGCCATGGCGCCGAGTTCGGCGAGGCGTTCGCCCTTCTGGCCGACGGTGACCGCGCCGATCGGCTGGACGGTCGCATAGCCGGCGGCCTCGCCGAGGGCGAGCTCCTGCTCGACGACGCCGGCGGTGTCGGCGACGGGCGAGGTGTTCGGCATGGCGAAGACCGCCGTGAATCCGCCGGCCGCCGCAGCGCGGGTACCGGTGAGGATCGTCTCGGAGGCCTCGTAGCCGGGTTCGCGGAGGTGGGTGTGCAGATCGACGAGACCGGGCAGGGCCACCAGCCCTGCGGCGTCGATCACGCGAGCACCCGCGCGGGTGAGACCGGAGCCGATCTCGGAGATCACCCCGTTCTCCACGATGATGTCGGCGCTCTCGGCACCGAGAAGCTGCGCGCCGGTGATGACGAGGGTCTCGCTCACAGGTCTCCCCCTCGTTCGTCGTCTCGTTCTCCTGCCAGCAGCAGGTACAGCACAGCCATCCGGATGGAGACTCCGTTCGTCACCTGCTCCAGCACGGTGGAACGCGCGGAGTCGGCGGCTTCAGAGGAGATCTCCAACCCGCGGTTCATGGGCCCGGGGTGCATCACAATGCTACCGTCCGGGAGACCGGCCACGCGCAGTGCGTCGAGGCCCCAGCGCCTGGAATACTCCCGCTCAGTCGGGAAATACGCGGCGTTCATGCGTTCCAGCTGGATGCGCAGCATCATCACGGCGTCCGGCCCATCGGCCAGCGCCTGATCGAGGTCGTAGACGACCTTCGCCGGCCAGAGGGAGACGTTCTGCGGAACGAGGGTCGGCGGCGAGACCAGAGTGACCTCCGCACCCAGGGTGCTGAGCAGCCAGACGTTGGAGCGAGCGACGCGCGAGTGCAGCACGTCGCCGACGATGACCACGCGGATGCCGCTGAGATCGCGCCCGCGGCTGTCGGCGCCGAACCTGCGCTTGCGGATCGTGTACGCGTCCAGGAGAGCCTGCGTGGGGTGCTCGTGCGTGCCGTCGCCGGCATTCACGACCCCGGCGGAGATCCACCCGCTTGTGGCGAGCGTCTGCGGTGCGCCCGACGAGGGATGCCGCACGACGACGGCATCCGCTCCGATGGCCTCGAGGGTCTGTGCGGTGTCCTTCAGGCTCTCGCCCTTGGACACGCTCGACCCCTTCGCGGCGAAGTTGATGACGTCGGCGGAGAGGCGCTTGGCTGCGGCCTCGAACGAGATGCGGGTGCGCGTGGAGTCCTCGAAGAAGAGGTTCACGACGGTCTTGCCGCGCAGGGTCGGCAGCTTCTTGACCTCGCGCGACTGGGTGTCGGCCATGTCCTCGGCGACGTCGAGGATGCGCAGGGCGGTCGCCCTGTCGAGGTTCTTGGTGTCGAGCAGGTGCCTCATGCCTCGATCGTCACCTCCTCGGCGCCGTCGTTCTCGATCAGACGCACGTTGACGCGCTCCTGACGGGAGGACGGGATGTTCTTGCCGATGAAGTCGGGGCGGATGGGCAGCTCACGGTGCCCACGATCGATGAGGATCGCGAGACGGACGATCGACGGCCGCCCTATCGACTGCAGGGCGTCGAGGGCCGCACGGATGCTGCGTCCCGAGAAGAGCACGTCGTCCACGAGCACCACGGTCTTGCCATCGATGCCACCGGCCGGGATCTCGGTGGGATGCGGAGACCGCGTCGGATGCTTCGAGAGGTCATCGCGGAACAGCGTGACGTCGAGCGCACCGGAGGGCACCGGCGTCTGGGCGATCTCGCTGATCACGAGCGCGAGGCGACGGGCGAGGGTGACGCCGCGGGTCGGGATGCCCAGGAGGACGAGGTCCTCGGCGCCTCGATTGGACTCGAGGATCTCGTGGGCGATGCGGGTCAGAGCCCGCGAGATGTCGGCGTGGTGCAGCACAGTGCGTGCACTCATCAGCCACTCCCTTCTCCGCCTCACAGGACGGTCTTAAAGGTTGTTTGCAGATCCAGTCTATCGGAGCCGGGGCCCCTGGACGTCAGCTCGTGGGGAGCAGCTCCTCGTCGGCGGACTCGTCGATGCGCTTCGCGCGGATCGGGTGGCCGCTGGTCGACAGGCAGCGTCCGGACTTCAGGTCCCACTTCCAGTCGTGCATGCTGCAGGTGAGGATGCCGTCCTCGTCGACCGTGCCCGTGCGGGTGAGATCGGCGCGCAGGTGCGGGCAGCGCCGCTGCACGACCCACCCGCCGACCTCGGCGTCCTCGGTCTGATCGGTCTGCTCCTGGTACCAGTTCTCGACGTACTCGATCCGATCGACCGAGAGGCACTTGAGGAAGGTCGTGAGGAACTCGTTGAACTTCCCGCTGCGGCCGACGGAGAACTGCATAGACAGGAAGATCGAGTTCGACCAGTCGATCTCGTGGTCGACGATGTTCGTGGAGACGAGGTCTGCGGGGATCGTGTACCAGTAGATGCACTCCTCCCCCGCGTACTCGCGGACCTTCGCCCGAGGGAAGTCGACCACCATGTCGAGATCGCCGATGCGGAACCGCACGCAGCCGCCGACGCCGAGCCGGATGGTGCGCGACTTCTTGAGCAGCGGCTCCCACCAGGTCTTGATCGCCTCGAGCATCTCCGCGGGCGGGATGATCTCCGCGCGGGAGGCCTCCTCGTCGCGGATCTCCTGCTGCCTGCTCGCCCGCTGCTCCTCGAGGTAGTCCCACTTCTCGTCGAAGATGTGGGCGATCTCGGCATCCGAGTACAGCGTCTGCGCGGTCGAGACCTCGCCGCCCTCGACGGTGACGACCGTCCCGGGGATGAACAGCTGGCCGTCGTACTGCGGCGCGAGCTCCTTCATGTGGGCGAGGAACTGCTTCTGATCGGTGAAGATCGACTCGCCGTTCTTGCCGAGCCCGTTGAAGTCGAACAGGTCGTCGCGCAGGAACATGGGGGGACCCGCCATGGGGAAGACGTGCGGGGCGTCGACCTTCTCGATGTAGTACATGGCGCGCTTGTTCTGCGCGTCGCGCTTGAGCTTCGCGAAGTTCTGCTTGGCGTCGAGCGGAAGGTCGTAGACCATCGGCCACCAGATGGCGCCGGAGACCTGCGTGAAGTACGCGTCAGGGGTTCCGAAGTGGAGCAGCTTCTCGAGGTCGAGGGGGTGCGAGTCGTTCTGGTTCAGCATCGATCCCGTGCCGTCGTCGACGCTGAGGGAGGAGTCGCCAATCGGACCGTCGCTGGGGGCGCGGAGCGGAGTGATCATGATCTTGAGCTCCCCGCGCTCGATGATCTCCCCCGCGGGCGCGTAGGTGATGTTCGTGTAGCCGAGAGCGCGGATGTCCTGTTCGAGATCGTCGATCGGGTACTCGGGCAGGAGCACCTCGATGTCCTTGCGGATGTACCGCTCCAGCAGCTTCGGATCGAAGTGGTCGCGGTGCCTGTGCGAGATGTAGAGGAAGTCCGCCTCCCTTCCGAAGCGCTCCCAGTCCAGGGCGCGGTTGTCGGGGAACGGGAACCAGGATCCGAAGAACGAGGGGCCCAGCACGGGGTCGCAGATGATGTTGCCGCCGACCGTCTCGATGAACATTCCCGCGTGGCCGAGTCCCGTGATCCGCATTGCATTCCTCTCGAAGTGGACCCGTAGAGTCTACCGGCGACCGCCTGGACGACCTCGGAGACCGGCCGTGAATACGCACCGCCACCGGCCCCGGCGCGCGTTGCGGACTCGTTACCCAACCCTGACCGGATCGTGATCGAACTCCCTGCTGCACGCCGGTCTCCGCTCACTACCCTGCCCCTATGAACACGACACGGAGACTGCTGACAGCGCTCGTCCTCGCTTCGCTGGCGGGGTTGGGCCTCGCGGGCTGCGCCGTCGGCGGGTCGGGGGGCGCGGAAGCGGCTGGCGGAGGTCGGGCCCCGGTGCAGGAGGCGGCGTCATCGAACGAGGCCGATGAACCGGACACCGCGGTCGTGATCACCGGGCGGATCTCGATCGTCGCCGACGATCCCATCGCCGCGGCGGCGGACGCCACGTCGATCGTGTCGGACGTGGGAGGCCGCGTCAGCGGAAGGACCGAACGCGCCGCCGAGGACGGCGGACAGGCCACTGCCGAGCTCACCCTGCGAATCCCGGCCGACGCCATCGAAGAGGTCCGCACCAACCTCGCCGCGCTGGGCGCCGTGAAGGAGACCGCGCTCGAGTCGACCGAGGTGGGCGCGACGCAGCGCGACCTCGACGCCAGGATCACCACGCTTCGCGCCTCCATCGCCCGCTACACGGACTGGCTCGGCACGGCATCCGAGACCTCGGACCTGATCGAGCTGGAGTCAGCGATCGCCGAGCGCCAGAGCGAGCTGGAGGGGCTGGAGGCCCAGTCCCGTTCCCTGGAGGACCAGGTGGCCATGTCGACCATCACGCTAAGCCTCATGTCGGAGTACGTGCCGGTCGAGACCGCCCCGAAGGACTTCGGCGACGCGCTGACGATCGGCTGGGACGGATTCGTCGCCTTCTGGGGCGCGATGCTGATCGGCATCGGCGTGGCACTCCCCTGGCTCGTCCTGCTCGCTGCGATCGCCGCCGTCGTGATCTTGCTGGTCATCCGCGGCCGGCGCCGTCAGGCCGCCCGGCCTCAACCGCCGCGCCCGGCGCCGGACGCCGAGTTGTTCGCGGTCATGGATGACATGCCCGCTCCGCACTGACCCTCTCGGCGGCGGACCTCTGCGGCCCGTCACCGGAACGCGCGATAGCTTGGCCGGATGGAGTTCCGTGCGTTCCACACCTATGCGTCCATCCTGGGGATGGACGTGGCGGTGACCCCACAGGAGCAGAACGGCGACTACGAGTCGGGCGCCGTGCGGATCGACGGCGACCTCTGGCACATCCGCACCGCCCGCGTCACCCCGACGAAACCGGGAGCATTCCTCGCCTTCTGGCGGCGCGACGCCGCGGGGAAGACCGCACCGTTCGACGAGCAGGACCCAGCGGCGGGCCTGCTCGTGTTCGTGGAGCAGGACGACCGTCGCGGCGTCTTCCGGTTCGCTGCGGCGGACCTCTCCCGACTCGGCATCACGGCAGGGCGCACGTCGGGAAAGCGCGGTTTCCGGGTCTATCCGAGCTGGTGCGCGGGCCTGAACCCCCAGGCCACTGCGACCCAGCGTGCACAGGCCTCCGCGTTCCGGGAGTACTGACCCGGAGGGTCTACTCGTCGAAGAGACCGCGGATGTCGTCGGCGGTGAGCGACTGCGCGAAGAGCTCGTCGTCGTCCATCACCGCGGTGAACAGACGCGCCTTGCGCTGCTGGAGCTCCAGCACCTTCTCCTCGATCGTCCCCGACGAGATCATCCGGTAGACGAACACCTGGCTGGTCTGGCCGATGCGGTGCGTGCGGTCAATCGCCTGTTCCTCGGCGGCGGGATTCCACCACGGGTCCAGCAGGAACACGTAGTCGGCCTCGGTGAGCGTCAGTCCGAACCCGCCGGCCTTCAGGCTGATCAGGAACACGGGCTGCTGCCCCGATTTGAATCCGTCGATGACATCCTGGCGACGGCGCGTGGAGCCGTCGAGGTGCGCGTACGGGATGCCGGCCGCATCGAGACGCGCCGCGGCGAGGTCGAGGAACGACGTGAACTGGCTGAACACCAGGGCGCGGTGCCCCTCGGCCTGCAGCTCGACGACGCGTTCGAGCAGGGTGTCGAGCTTGCTCGATCCGATGTGCGCATCGTTCTCATCGATGAGCTCCGGCGCGAGGCTCAGCATCCGCATGAGCGTCAGCGAGCGGAACACGATGAACCGGTTGCGGTCGAGGTCGTCCAGCAGACCGAGGACCTTCTGGCGTTCCCGCTGCAGCACGACGTCGTAGAGCGCGCGATGCGCGGGGCTCATCTCGACCTCGAGCACCTGCTCCTGCTTCGGGGGCAGATCCGACGCGACGAGCTCCTTCGTGCGGCGGAGCATGAGCGGGCGGATGCGGCGGCGCAGCTGGGCGAGCCGGCGCTGGCGGTACTCCCCGCCCTCCTCGTTCTCGGGCACCTTGCCCTTCTCGATCGGCTGGATGTAGCGATCGCGGAACTTCCGCGCCGACGGGAAGAGCCCGGGCGCCGCGAGCTTCAGGAGCGACCAGAGCTCGGAGAGGCTGTTCTCCATCGGGGTGCCGGTGACCGCGTAGGTGACATCGGCTCGGAAGGCCGAGATGGCTCTGTGCAGCTTGGTCTTCGGGTTCTTCACGAACTGCGCCTCGTCGAGGATCAGCCCCGCCCAGTCGACCGAGCCGAACTCCCTCTCATCGAGCCGGGCGACCGTGTACGAGCTCACGACGATGTCGGCGGATGCCGCGGCATCCGCCAACCGGCCTGTGCGACGCCCGCTCGTGCTGTCGACGATTGCAACCCGCAGCCCCGGAGTGAAGCGCGCAGCCTCGGACTTCCAGGTGCTGAGGACCGAGGTGGGGGCGAGCACGAGGAACGCCCGCTTCTCCCCCTTCTCCTTGGTGTGCTGCACGAAGGTCAGCAGCTGCAGCGTCTTCCCGAGTCCCATGTCATCGGCGAGGATGCCGCCGAGCCGGTGCCGCCAGAGGAACGCCAGCCAGTCGAAGCCCGTCTTCTGGTACGGCCTGAGCTCGGCGTGCAGGCCGGACGGCACCGGCGTCGGCGGCACTCCGGTCGCCTGGCGGAGTCCCTCCGCCGTCGAGCGCCAGCTCACCGCCGGCTGGGCCTCGTCGGCCAGGTCCTCGAACTCCTCCCAGAGGTCGGTCTGGTAGCGGCTGATCCGCGGACCGGTCTCCCACTCGTCGAGCTCGCCGGCCTCGTCGATCAGCTCCCTGAGCCGGTCGAGCGCCGGATGCGCGAGCGAGAAGTACCCGCCGTCGGAGAGCAGCAGCTTCTTCCTGCCCTTGCTGAGCGCGGTGAAGAGCGGCCCGAAGGGAATGCTCCTTCCGTCGATCGTGACGAGTATCCCGAGATCGAACCAGTCGGAGTCGGTGGTCTCGAGCGTCGTCACCTTGACCTCGGGGTCTCCCGTCAGCTCCCGGTACTCCTTGCGCGTGCCCGTGGTCGCGACGATGACGCCGACGGCCTCGAACGCGGGGACCACCTGCGCGACGAAGGCCGCGGCGTCGATGTCGTGGAAGGAACCGGTCGGCGCGAAGCGCGTGGTCGAGTGCTCCTGCCAGACGGATTCGAGCAGGGCGCGCTTCTCCGACTCCGCCGCAGGATCGCGCACCGCAGCGCTCCCCGCCTCGAAGGGGACCCTGCCGAACCCGCCGTACGACCACTCGAACGAGTAGCTCACGACATCGCCCCGCTCGAAGGCGAGATTCAGCACCGCCTCCGGCGCCGGGATCTCCGGCAGCGACACCGCACCGGCAGTGCGGACGGGCACTCGCCTGGCCAGCAGCGGGTAGGCGTTCTCGACGAACGCGGACTCCTCTTCGGCGGGCACCTCGATGGGCAGCCGCGCGCTCAGCAGTGCGTGCATCTGCTCGCTGAGCGGCGCCTCGGCGAGGACGATCTCCATCCGATTGCCGATGAGGGTGGCGGAGTACACGCCCGTGCGTCCGATCGGGTGCACCTCGGCTGAGGGGACGGCGCGGCCGTCGATCGCCACCTCCGCGGCGACGCGCAGATCACCGCCGTCGGGGCGGGTGATGGATGCGGCCACCTCGGCCCGCTCGGCGAGGCGCACCGTCGCGCTCTTCTGACTCGGCACCAGCGGGATGCCCAGCGCCGCCCCGGCGCGCAGATGGCCCCACAGCAGCGTCGACTCGATCTGGTCGACGACCAGCCACTCGCCGGCGTTCCCCGAGAGCAGCGAGTCGCGGGAGATGCTGAGCAGGTCGCCGAACCAGCGGTTCTGGACCCTGCCGAACTGCGACACGTCCCTACGCACCACATCCCAGCCCGCGTGCCCTTGGATCCACGAGCCGGTCTGGTGGCTGCGCATCAGCGGACGGATCGCGAGCAGAAGCTCTCCCGACGGCTTGGCGAGATCTCGAGGCGTCGCGGGGCGCACCGCCCGCGGCGCCCAGTGGTTGTCGCCGCGCGACTCGCGGTGGCGCAGCTCGACGCCGAGCGCGAGCGACTGGGTGTGCGCGGCGACCGCTGGGCCGATCAGCGATCGCCACGAGGCTGCGGGAGCCGCGGGAGCCTCCGCAGCGGGCTCCGCGACCGGATCGACGGCCCTCGCCCCCGCCTGCTGGGCGTACTCGTGCACGTTCGACGCGAGCAGCGCGGCCACGACATGCTTGCACGCCGTGCGGACCGGGCACGAGCAACGCGTGGAGCGGACTCGTCTCTTGCCACCGGACGAGATGAAGGTGACCTCGCACAGGTACTGCGCTCCTGCGCTGCCCTTCACATATGCCTCGAGCTCCTGGCGATCCTCGTGCCAGATCAGATCGAGGACGTTGCCCTCACGGAAGTACGCCAGTCCGCGCGTATAGCCTCCCGCATCCGTGATCTGCATGAGATCGCGGAGATCGACGTGAGGTGCGGGCATGCCAGCATCCTTCCCGCTGCGTCGGACAATGCGGACGCAGCGACTCGGGCGGCGACTCAGGCGGCGCGAGCCACCCTGGCGAGTACTCCGTGCACGAACGCACCGGAGTCGTCGGTCGAGAACTCCTTGGCGAGCTCGACGGCCTCGTCGATCGCGACGGCCGTGGGCACCTGGTCGTTGTAGAGGATCTCCCACACGCCGATGCGCAGCAGAGCGCGATCGACGGCCGGCATCCGCTCGAGCTTCCAGTCCCGGCTGTGCGTGGTGATGTGCTCGTCGATCTCGTCGCGGTGATCGATGATCCCGTCGACGATCTCGCGGGCGTACAGCCACGACGCCTCACGGGCCGGCTCGCTCGCCGCGCGCTTGGCCTCGGCGGCCAGGGCCACGGAGACCTCGTCTCCGCGCACGTCGGCGGAGAACATGATGTCGAGTGCGCGCTTGCGCGCCTTCGTCCGAGCGCTCACGCCTTACTTCTCGCGACCGAGGTAGTCACCCGTGCGGGTGTCGACCTTGACCTTGGTTCCGGTCTCGAGGAACAGCGGCACCTGGATCTCGTAGCCGGTCTCCAGCGTCGCGGGCTTGGTGCCGGCGGAGGAGCGGTCGCCCTGCAGGCCGGGCTCGGTGTAGGTCACCTCGAGGATGACGGATGCCGGGAGGTCGAGGTACAGCGGGTTGCCGTTGTTCAGCGCGATCGTGACCTGCTGGTTCTCGAGCAGGAAGTTCTTCGCGTCGCCCACGGTGGCCGAGCCGACCGTGATCTGGTCGAAGTCGGTCTGATCCATGAAGACGTAGCCGTCGCCGTCCGTGTACAGGTACGTGTAGTCGCGGCGGTCGACGTTCTCGATCTCGACCTTGGAACCGGCGTTGAACGTCTTGTCGACGACCTTGCCCGTGAGGACGTTCTTGAGCTTGGTGCGCACGAACGCGCCGCCCTTGCCGGGCTTGACGTGCTGGAACTCGACGACGCTCCAGAGCTGGCCCTCCAGGTTGAGGACGATGCCGTTCTTGATGTCTGCGGTAGATGCCATGCGCTGAGAGTTCCGTTCGTGGTGTGAAGTTCGCGGGTGGCCGGGCTTGGTCGAAGCGCGAGCCGACAGTCGATTCTACGGGATGAGCGCTGCGAGCTCCCGCACGGCGTCGGCGTAGCCGTCCACGCCTCGGCCGACCACCCGCACCGCGGCGACGTCGTCGAGGTAGGAGTGGTGCCGGAACTCCTCCCGGGCGTACACGTCGGAGATGTGCACCTCGGCGAACGGCAGACCGACGCCGGTGAGGGCGTCGCGGAGCGAGACGGAGGTGTGCGTGAGACCGCCGGGATTGATCACGATGCCGGCGCAGTCCTCGCGCGCGGCGTGGATGGCGTCGATGAGCACGCCCTCGTGATTGCTCTGGAGCGCGCGCAGGTCGAAGCCGACCGCGGCGGCGGCCTCTGCAGAGAGCCGCTCGACGTCGGCGAGGGTCGCCGAACCATAGATGCCCGGCTCACGGGTGCCGAGGAGGTTGAGGTTCGGCCCGTTGACCAGGAGCAGCCGGCGCGGTGCGCTCACGCCCCCACCTCCTGGTACGCCGCGAACAGCAGCGACTCGTCGGGCGCCTGCAGCACGGTCGGCTTGCCGATCTCGTCGAGGACGATGAAGCGCAGCATCCCCCCTCGGGTCTTCTTGTCGCGCTGCATGGTGGCGAGCAGCTGCTTCCATGCCCCCGCACGGTAGGTCGTCGGCAGCCCCAGCGACTCCAGCACGGTGCGATGGCGCTCGGCGGAGTCGTCGGACAGTCGCCCGGCGAGCCGCGACAGCTCGGCCGCGTACATCATGCCCACGGAGATCGCGGCGCCGTGACGCCACTTGTAGCGCTCCGCGTGCTCGATGGCGTGCCCGAGGGTGTGGCCGTAGTTGAGGATCTCGCGCTGGCCCGCCTCGCGGAAGTCGTCGGAGACGACCCTGGCCTTCATGTCGATCGCGAGCTCGACCGCCCTGCGGAACTCCGGGGTCGTGGTGTCGACGGCGCGCGACGGATCGGCCTCGATGATGTCGAGGATCTCCGGCGCCCAGATGAACCCGGCCTTCACGACCTCGGCGTAGCCGGCGGTCGCCTCGTTCGCACTCAGGCTGCCGAGTTCGTCGAGGTCGCCGATCACCGTGCTCGGCGCCCAGAACGCGCCGACGAGGTTCTTGCCCTCGGCGGTGTTGATCCCGGTCTTCCCGCCGACCGAGGCATCGACCAGACCCAGAACGGTCGTCGGCACCTGCACGACCTGCACGCCGCGCAGCCAGGTCGCGGCCACGAAGCCCGCGAGGTCGGTGACCGCTCCCCCGCCGTAGCCGATCACCGCGTCCGTGCGGGTGAAGTCGGCCTGCCCCATGACCTGCCAGCAGAACGCCGCCACCTCGATGCGCTTGCCCTGCTCGGCGTCGGGGACCTCGGCGAGCAGCACCTCGCGCGGCCCGTTCGCCGTGTCGGCGAGCAGGCGATCGCGCAGCTCTGCGGCCCGCGCGGCGAGCGTGGGCGGATGCACCACGAGGACCTTCCGCACGGCCGGGTCGAGCGCCGCCGAGACGCTGTCGAGGATGCCCCGTCCGATGAGGATGTCGTAGGGGGCGTCGCCCGTGACGCTGATGGTCGTCGTGCTCATCGCTGTTCTCTCCTCCATGCGGCGATATCGTCCGCGATCCTCTGCATCGGACGACGCGACGTGTCGAAGGTCGCCGATGCCACTTCTTCATACAGACCCCGGCGCTGCTCGAAGATCTGTCTCCACCGCTGCACGGGGTCGTCTCCGGCCAGCAGGGGCCGCCCCCCGCCGGTGATCCGGTCTGCGACCGCCTCCGCACTCACGGTCAGGTAGACCACCTGATGCGTGCGCAGGAGCTCCCGCGTGGCCGCGTCCGTCACCGCACCGCCGCCGAGGGAGACGACGCCGCCCTCGTCGAGCGCCGTCGCGACCGCCTCACGTTCGAGAGCCCGGAAGTGCGCCTCCCCGTGCTCGGAGAAGATCACCGGGATCGGTCCGTGCACGGCTGCGACGCGCTTGTCGGTGTCGATGAACGCGACCCCCAGCGCGCGCGCGACCCGTCGACCGACGCTGGTCTTGCCGGCCCCCATCGGGCCGACCAGCACCAGCGTCAGAGGATCAGCCGCGCTCGTCATGCGCGATGAGCGCCGCCTCGGATGCGGGAGTCGTCCGCAGCTCGGCCGGGATGCTCTCCAGGTACGAGTCGATGTTGCGCCGGGTCTCGCGGATGCTGTCGCCGCCGAACTTCTCGAGCACGGCGTTCGCGAGCTCGACCGCCACCATCGCCTCCGCGACCACGCCGGCCGCGGGAACCGCGCAGACGTCGGAACGCTGGTGGTGGGCGGTGGCGTCCTCGCCCGTGGCGACGTCGATCGTGCGCAGCGCGTGCGGGACTGTCGCGATCGGCTTCATGCCCGCACGGACGCGGAGGACGGTGCCGGTCGACATCCCGCCCTCGGTGCCGCCGGCGCGGTCGGAGCCTCGAGAGATGCCGTCCGCCGTCGCGAACAGCTCGTCGTGGGCCGCGGATCCGCGGCGGCGGGTGGTCTCGAAGCCGTCGCCGACCTCCACGCCCTTGATCGCCTGGATGCTCATCAGCGCCTGGGCGAGTCGCGCGTCGAGGCGACGGTCCCAGTGCACGTGCGAGCCGAGCCCCGGCGGGAGGCCGTAGGCGAGCACCTCGACGATGCCGCCGAGGGTGTCGCCGTCCTTCTTGGCGTCGTCGACCTCGGCGACCATCAGCGCAGAGGTCGCGGGGTCGAAGCAGCGCAGCGGATCGGCGTCGAGCGCGTCGACGTCGTCGGGCGTCGGCAGCGGCGAGCCCGAGGGCACCTGCACGGGGCCGATCGAGAGCGTGTGGCTGACCAGGCGGATGCCGAGCTCGCCGAGGAAGGAGCGGGCGATGGCGCCCAGCGCGACGCGGGCGGCGGTCTCCCTGGCGCTGGCGCGCTCGAGGATCGGACGCGCCTCGTCGAAGTCGTACTTCTGCATGCCGACGAGGTCGGCGTGCCCGGGTCGCGGACGCGTGAGCGGGGCGCTGCGGCCGCGGGACTTGTCGGTGAGCTCGACGGGCTCGGGGTTCATGACCTCGATCCACTTCGGCCACTCCGTGTTGCCGATGCGCAGCGCGATCGGGCTGCCGAGGGTCTTGCCGTGCCGCACGCCGCCGGAGATCGTCAGCTCGTCCTGCTCGAACTTCATGCGCGAGCCGCGGCCATAGCCGAGCTTGCGACGGGCGAGGTCGGCCTGGATGGCCTCGGACGACACCGGGACGCCGGAGGGCAGACCCTCCATGACGGCAATGAGTTCTGGGCCGTGCGATTCGCCGGCCGTGAGCACGCGGAGCATTGCTCTAGTCTCCCACGCGTTTCGACCCGATCCGCGCCGCATGTCGCCGAGAGGCTAGAGCGCGGTGCGCATCGCGGCGACGACGTCCTGCTCATCCGGCAGCGGGACACCGGGATCGCCGTGCATGAAGACGCGGATCTGCCGCACGGCCTGATGCAGCAGCATGCCCAGACCGGGAATGGCCGGCACATCGCCCCAGTTCGTCGCGAGAGCCGACGGCCACGGCGCGTACGCCACATCGAACAGCGCACCGCCGGCCGCGGCGAGCGGCGCCACGACGTCCTCGGGCAGCGCGGTGCCGCCCGGCAACGACGACACCGTCAGCTCGACGGCATCCGCCGTCTCCGTGAAGGGGAGCACCGTCACCTCCACGCCCAACCGCGCACCCAGCTCGCGAAGGGTCGACGCGCTCTCGGGCCGACGGGCCCGCACGTCCGCCGATCGCGCGCCCATGTCCGCGACGGCGACGAGTGCGGATGCCGCCGTCGCCCCGGCGCCGAGCAGCCGAACGCGCTCGACGGTCGTGATCCCGCTCTCGCCGAGCGCGTCGATGATGCCACCGACGTCGGTGTTGAACGCGTGGACCGTGGCGCCCAGCGTCAGCGTGTTCGCGACTCCCGTGAGCTCGGCGTGCGCGTCGCGGACGTCGGCGATCCGATACGCCTCGTCCTTCAACGGCATCGTCAGCGACAGGCCCCGCCAGGAGTCGTCGAGGGAGCGGACCGCACCCGCGAACTCGCCCTCCGCCACCCGGCGACGGTCGTACGACCAGTCGAGCCCGAGGACGCCGTACGCCGCAGCGTGCAGCTGAGGGGACTTCGAATGGGCGATGGGGTCTCCCCACACCGCCAGACGGGTTCGGCTCACTAGCTGCAGCCGCCGTCGGGGTTCGCCTTGCACCAGGCGTCCCACTTCTCGATCGCCGCCTGGTGCTCCTCGTACGTCGTGGAGAACACCGTCTCCCCCGTCGCGAGGTTGATCGTCACGAAGTAGAGCCACGGCCCGTCAGCGGGGTGCATGGCGGCGTCGATCGCGGCGTCGCTCGAACTCGCGATCGGCGTCACGGGAAGCCCCGTGTTGACGTACGTGTTCCACGGGTTCGGGTCCTTGAGCGCCTCGGCCGAGCTCGACACCACTCCCTCGTGCAGGGAGCCGTATCCGTACTGCGCCGTCGAGTCCATCTGCAGCTTCATGTCGATGTCGAGGCGGTTCTGGATGACCCGCGACACCTTGGCGAAATCGTCCGTGCGGCCCTCGCGCTGGATGATCGAGGCGATGGTGAGGATGCGTTCGGCATCCGCATCCGGCACGCCAGCCTTCGTCAGAGACTCGCGGGTGCGGTCGACCATGCGCTGGATGACCTGGACCGGCGTCACACCCGGATCGAAGGTGTACACGGCGGGGAAGAGCCAGCCTTCGAGGCTCTGGGCGCTGACGCCGTACGCCGACGGATCGGCGACCGCGGCCTGCAGATCGGCCAGAGGGAAGCCCAGCGACTCCGAGATCCCCGGCAGGATCGAGGCGATCGTCCCGCCCTCGTTCACCCCGACGGTGTTCTCGAGCTTGTTCTCCGGGTTCTTCAGCGCCTCCAGGGCGTCGGCCGCCGTCATCTTCTCCTGCAGACGGTAGATGCCCGGGTAGAAGGTGACGGCGATGTTCTCGTCGACGAGGTAGTCGTAGAACACGTCCTTGGTGCGGGTGACCCCGGCTTCGAAGAGCGCGGCCGAGACCGGCTTCCCGGTGTCTCCGTCATGGATGGTGACCATGGCCTCGCCGGAGGCGAGCCCGGGCTCCCAGTCCTTGGGGTCGCCCCAGCCCATGATCTCGTTGATCTTGTCGCCGTAGGTGTTCATCG
The DNA here is from genome assembly GCF_002979415.1 of Microbacterium sp. MYb72. Lineage (GTDB taxonomy): Bacteria > Actinomycetota > Actinomycetes > Actinomycetales > Microbacteriaceae > Microbacterium > Microbacterium natoriense. Next base: position 45,189 of record NZ_PCOT01000026.1, read on the forward strand.
CCCAGACTCCCCCGGCGACGACGCCTCCGATGAGCGCCAGGACGATGATGAGCGCGACCAGGCATCCGGTGCGGCGCTTCTTCTTGGGCGCTGCCCGGTGATCGTCCTCGTCGACGTGGTGGAAGAGGTCTTCGAGTCCGCCGCCCGCGGGCTTGTCGGGGGCCGATGCGGGAACGACGGGAGACACCGGGGTCGGGGCGAGCGGCTCCTGCGCCGCGGATCGCACCGCAGCGGGTTCCTGAGCCGCCGGCGCGACATCAGACGACGCCACAGGCGAGTCGCTCGGGGCGGACCCGGTCGATGCGAGGGGCGGTTCGGCCGCAGGCGTAGGGCCGGGTGCCGAAGGCTGCTCCCCTGCCGAGCCGTTCGACGCGGTGGGTGCACCGGAGGATGCGGCCTCGCGGGCGGCACGACGGGATCCGGGGGCGGGAGGGGTGTTGTCCACCGTCGGGATCTGGTGCGTCGGCGCGGGGAGATTCTCGAACAGCTCGCCGAGGCGCGCTTCCGGATCGTGCTGGGGGGCGGCACTCTCACGTTCGGGCATGATCAGTGGGACTCCTCGTCGAACGGAATCGCGGCACCGGGCGCTTTCCCCGTGCTCTTCTCCGTGTCGATCGCCTGCTGCAGAAGCACCACGGCGGCGACCTGATCCACAATGCTACGAGAGTTCTTCTGATTTCTCCCCGAAGAACGGAGCGCGGCGTGTGCGGACACGGTGCTCAGGCGCTCGTCGACGAGACGCACCGTGGTGCCCGTCCGCCTCTGCAGCGCCTCGGCGAACTCCCTCGCATCCGTCGTGGATGCGGTGTCTGCGCCCTGCATGTTCACGGGCAGGCCGACCACGAACTCGAGCGGCTCGTACTCGGCGGCGATCTCGGCGATCCTGTCGATCGACGTCTCCGAGCGCGGCACGGTCTCGACGGGGACGGCGAGCATGCCGTCGGGATCGCACCTGGCGACCCCGACGCGCGCCTTGCCGACGTCGATGCCGATCCGCACTCCGCGGCGGAACCCACTCACGCTGCGTGCAGCTCCTGGGAGACGGCGTCGAGAGCCGCGGGCAGAGCCGCGGCATCCGTTCCACCGCCCTGGGCGACGTCATCGCGACCGCCTCCTCCGCCTCCGAGCACCCCGGCGGCGCGCTTCGCGAGCACCCCGGCCTTGGCTCCGGACACGCGAGCCGCGTCGTTGGTGGCGACGACCACGACGGGGCGGCCGTTCACGACCGCGCCGAGCGCGACGACGGCAGCAGCCGACCCCAGGCGATCGCGGACCCCGAGCACGAGATCGCGCAGGTCATCGGCAGAGGCCAGCTCCCCGAGCGACTGCGATGCGAGCAGGAAATCGCCCACGCGGGCGGCGGCATCGGCGATCGCCGGAACCTGACCGGCGCGCTCCTTCGCCTCGAACTGGGCGATGCGCTTCTCCGCGGCCTTCAGGCTCGCCGACAGGTCGGCGATGCGCTCCGGCAGCTGCTCACGCGGCGTCTTCAGCGAGGCGCTCAGCTGCGACACGAGAGCCCGCTCTGCTGCGAGCTCGCGGAACGCGTCCTGACCGACGAGAGCCTCGATGCGGCGGTTGGAGGCGCCGACCGACGACTCCCCGACGATGCTGACCAGCCCGATCTCGGCGCTGGAGCTCACGTGCGTGCCGGCGCACAGCTCACGCGACCACGGGCCGCCGATGTCGACCATGCGCACGACGTCGCCGTACTTCTCGCCGAACAGCGCCATGGCGCCGGCCTCCTTGGCCTCGTCCAGCGAGATGATGCGGGTGGTGACCTCGAGCGCGTCCTGCACCGCGCGGTTCGTGATCTCCTCGATCTCGGTGCGGGTCTCGGCGGAGAGCGCCTGCGACCACGCGAAGTCGAAGCGCATGTAGCCGGCGCGGTTCAGGGAGCCTGCCTGGGTCGCGGTCTTGCCGAGGGTGTCACGCAGAGCGGCGTGCACGAGGTGCGTGGCGGAGTGAGCCTGGCGTGCCGCACGACGGTTCGCGGCGTCCACCACGGTCGTCGCCGCATCGTCCACCGCCACGGAGCCGCGGCTCACCTCGACCGTGTGGCTGATGAGCCCGGGAACCGGACGCTGGACATCGAGGACCTCGAGCTCGTACCCCGGTCCGATGATCGTCCCCTTGTCGGCGACCTGACCGCCCGACTCGGCATACAGCGTGGTCTCCGACAGCACGACCTCGGCGATCTGGCCCTCCGCGGCGCTCTTCACCGGCTGCCCGTCGACGAGGATGCCCAGGATGCGGGACTCCACCTCGAGCGCGGTGTAGCCGTCGAAACCGGTCTCGCCGAGCGAGCGGAGCTCACGGTACACCGAGACGTCCGCCAGCTGGCGCTTGCGGTTGCGGGCGTCGGCCTTCGCGCGCTGGCGCTGCTCCTGCATGAGCCCGTCGAACGCGGTGCGGTCCACATCGAGCCCCGCCTCCTCGGCGACCTCGAGGGTGAGGTCGATCGGGAAGCCGTAGGTGTCGTGCAGCAGGAAGGCCTCGGGGCCGCTGAGGGTCGTGCCCCCGCCCTTCTTCGTCTCGTCGAGCGCGAGGTCCAGGATCGTCGAGCCCTGGGCGAGCGTGCGGCGGAACGTCTCCTCCTCCGCGAACGCGGATGCCGACAGCGTCGACCAGTCCTGCTCCAGCACGGGGTACGCGGACTTCATGGCGTCGCGAGAGGTCGCGAAGAGCTCAGGGAAGACCGGCTCATCGACGCCGAGCAGCCGCATCGAGCGCACCGTGCGGCGCATCAGTCGACGCAGGATGTACCCGCGGCCCTCGTTCGACGGACGCACGCCGTCGGAGAGCAGCATGAGCGAGGAGCGCACGTGGTCCGCGACGACACGGAAGCGGACGTCGTCCTCGTGCACGGAGCCGTACGTGCGGCCGGAGAGCTCGACGGCGCGGTCGAGCACCGGGCGCACCTGATCGGTCTCGTACATGTTCTCGACGCCCTGCTTGAGGAACGCGACGCGCTCGAGGCCCATGCCGGTGTCGATGTTCTTCATGGGGAGCTCCCCCACGATGTCGAACTCCGTCTTGCCGCGGATGTTCTCGATGAAGTCCTGCATGAACACGAGGTTCCAGATCTCCAGGAACCGCGAGTCGTCGACCGCCGGTCCGCCGTCCTTGCCGTAGGCGGGGCCGCGGTCGAAGAAGATCTCGCTGTCGGGGCCGCCGGGGCCGGGCTGACCGGTGTTCCAGTAGTTGTCCGCGCGGCCCAGACGCTGGATGCGCTCGGGCTTCAGGCCGATGATGTCGCGCCAGATCGCCTCCGCCTCGTCATCGGTCTCGTAGACGGTGACCCAGAGGTCCTTCTCGTCGAAACCGAGGCCGCCGTCGGCCTCAGACGAGGTCAGCAGCTCCCACGCGTAGCGGATCGCGCCCTCTTTGAAGTAGTCGCCGAACGACCAGTTGCCGAGCATCTGGAAGAACGTGCCGTGGCGTGCCGTGCGGCCGACCTCTTCGATGTCGTTGGTGCGGATGCACTTCTGCAGATCCGCGATGCGGGGATGCGGCGCGGGGACGACGCCCGTGAGGTACGGGATCATCGGCACCATGCCGGCGACGGTGAAGAGCAGAGACGGGTCGTCGCTGACCAGCGAAGCCGACGGGACGATGAGGTGGTCGTTCTTCTCGAAGAAATCGAGATAGCGCTGCGCGATCTCCGCAGTTTTCATAGCTGTGCCGGGTGTCCTTGCGTGTGAAGGGAGGGGAAGGGTGCCGCGTGGTGGAGCGCGGGTCTCAGTCGTCGGCCGGCTCGGTGAGCCGTGCCTCCTGCTCGCGGTACGCGTCGCCGATGATCGCCGTGAACTCGTTGATCCGGGCGTCGACCTCGGCGAGGATGTCGTGGCCGCGCGGGTCCTTGTTCATGAAGTGGGCCGCGACGAAGCCGCCGATCACGCCGATCAGGAACCACAGCACGTTCTTCATGTCGTCATCCTTGCCATTAGATCCGCGAAGGCGCGGTCATCCCATCGTATGCGCAAACGACAGGAGGCGTCGGGTGACCCCGACGCCTCCTGTGCGAGAAACGCTGTATCAGCGAGCCGCGTAGTACTCGACGACGAGCTGCACTTCACAGGTCACGGGGACCTCGGCGCGCTTCGGGCGACGGACCAGACGCGACTGGAGCTTGTCGAGCTCGACCTCGAGGTAGCCGGGAACGGGAGGCAGGACCTCGGCGTGACCGCCGGCTGCTGCGACCTGGAAGGGCTCGGTGCCCTCGCTCTTGGCCTTGACGTGGATGAGCTGACCCGGCTTCACGCGGAACGACGGGCGGTCGACGAGCTGGCCGTCGACGAGGATGTGACGGTGCACGACGAGCTGACGAGCCTGCGCGGTGGTGCGGGCGAAGCCCGAACGCAGCACGAGGGCGTCGAGACGCATCTCGAGGAGCTCGACCAGGTTCTCACCGGTCAGACCCTCCTGGCGGCGAGCCTCGTTGAAGGTGTTGCGCATCTGCTTCTCGCGGATGCCGTACTGCTCGCGCAGACGCTGCTTCTCACGCAGACGGACGGCGTAGTCGCTGTCGGCCTTGCGCTTCGTGCGGCCGTGCTCACCCGGAGCGTAGGGACGCTTCTCGAGGTAGCGGGCGGCCTTCGGGGTGAGGGCCACGCCGAGGGCGCGGCTGAGACGGACCTTGCGGCGGTCCTGGGACTTCGTGGTCACGAAGCTGTCCTTCCGATGACGCGGTCGCGGCTTTCGCGACTCGCGGACGTATCGCCCGCGTTCTGCCTTGGAGCGCACGCCGGGGCGCCAGCAAGGTGGGGTGTGAACGAGGAGATGCCCGAAAACTCGGTTTCGAGCCGATCAAGTCTAACAGATCGCCGATCACTCCCGCGGAACACCGGTGTTCCCCGCATCCTCCATCGGCTCGACGCTCCGCCGCGGACCCGGACCGCCCACGGTGAGCCAGACGATCGCAGCCACGAGGGCGAGCAGCGCGCCCGCGGTGCCGGGAGCCAGATACCCCTGCGTGAGCACCCAGCCGACGGCGACGACGAGCAGCAGGGTGCACACGGCCGCCGCCCACAGCGGCATGACGCGCCCCCTCTCCTTCGGCCACCGCTTCTCGATGGGCGGGACGACGACGCAGAACACCCCGATCACGACGATGATCGCGATGAGCCAGGGGATGCGGGTGAGCCACCACTCCGGCGTCAGCGCAGTCGGGAACGGCAGGCCGAGCGCGAGCTGCCCGCCCACGACCACGGCCATCGCGACGGTGTGCCAGAGGTAGATCACCATTCCGTACAGCCCCAGCGCGCCGATGACGACGAGGACGGCCCGTCTGCGCATGAGGGCGCGGATCGCCGGCTGCAGCAGGGTGAACAGATAGACCTGGGCTAGCCCGAGCAGAAGGAGGAGCACGGTCGGCGGATTCAGGTTGGCGATCATGTCCGGGTCGTACCCCATGCCGAAGACCGCGACGCACATGAGCCCGTACGCGACTGCCGCCAGCAGGAGGAGCAGCCACCGCGGACGGCGGGAGTACCACTGGTCCCGCACCCCGAAGCCCAGCTGCTGCACGAACAGCCAGAGGAAGAGCCAGTTCAGCGCGCCGAGAGGCAGCCCCAGATACCGTCCGGAGAGGTCCACCGCCACGACGAGAGCCGCGAGCGAGAGATAGGTCGCCCAGGCGGCGTGGCGATGGAACCACGCCATCAGCGGCACGAAGGAGGTGCAGATCGCGTAGACCGCGATGAACCACAGCGGCTCGGCCAGGCGGAACGCGAAGGTGCGCAGGAACTCCGGATCCGCCCCGCTCGCCGCCATCACGCCGATCACGACCAGCACCCCGAGCATCGCCAGCAGCACGGGCCGGGCGAGACGCAGCGCGCGCACGCGGATGTACTCCCCCGCTGTCTCCCCGCGATGACGCAGCCGACGCCACGTGGTGATGCCGGCGAACCCGCCGGCGATGAAGAAGGTGGGCATGATCATGCCCACCCAGGTCAGGCCGGCCAGCGGGGTCCACTCCGCCAGCGCGTTGAAGGCGCGGAGAGGCTCCCCGTCGATGCCCATCTGCAGCGCGTGCAGCAGCACGACGACGGGCAGGCAGATCGCGCGGACGAAGTCGATCGAGAGATCGCGATCGGGAGGGATGCGGGTGAGTCTGCCTGGCACGAGCCCACTGTAGAGGGAAGGCGGCGCAGGACGGCGGATGCTGCTCCGCTCAGCGATCCCCGAGGATCTTGCGGATCCGCTCCAGACGCGCGGAGATGTCGCGCTCCGCGCCGAGGTTCTTGGGCTCGTAGTACCGACGCCCGTCGAGCTCGTCCGGCAGGTACTGCTGCGGGAGGATGCCGTACTCGCTGTCGTGCGGATACACGTAGCCCTTGCCGTGCCCGAGACGCTTCGCCCCGGGGTAGTGCGCGTCTCTGAGATGCAGCGGCACCCGGCCGAAGCCGCCGGAGCGGATGTCGGCGATCGCCGCGTCGATGCCGACGTACGCGGCGTTCGACTTCGCCGTCGTCGCGAGGTAGACGGTCGCCTCCGCGAGCGGGATGCGCCCCTCCGGCATGCCGATGAAGGCGACGGCGTCTGCGGCCGCGACCGCGATCACCAGGGCCTGCGGGTCGGCGAGGCCGACGTCTTCCGACGCCGAGATCACGAGCCGCCTGGCGATGAAGCGCGGGTCCTCCCCCGCCTCGATCATCCGGGCGAGGTAGTGGAGCGCGGCATCCGGATCCGATCCTCTGATCGACTTGATGAACGCGCTGATCACGTCGTAGTGCTCATCGCCCTGCCGGTCGTAGCGGAGCAGAGCCTTGTCGACGGCCTGCGCCACATCGTCGGCGGTGACCGCGGGAACGCCGTCGGCGTCGCCGTCGCTCTCGCCGTGGGACAGCGCCACCGCGGCCGCGGCCTCCAGTCCGGTGAGAGCACGCCTGGCGTCGCCGGATGCGAGCCGCACCAGCGCCGACCGCGCCTCGTCGGAGAGGGAGACGCCGCCGTTCAGTCCGCGCGCGTCGGCGACCGCCCTGTCGACGAGCACGCCGATGTCGTCGTCGGTGAGCGGCTGCAGCGTCAGCAGCAGGGATCGGGAGAGCAGTGGCGAGATGACCGAGAACGACGGGTTCTCGGTCGTCGCGGCGATGAGGATGACCCACCCGTTCTCGACTCCAGGCAGGAGGGCGTCCTGCTGGGCCTTGGTGAACCGGTGGATCTCGTCGAGGAAGAGGATCGTCGTCTGGCCGTAGAGGTCGCGCTGGGTGATCGCCTCCTGCATGACCTCCCGCACGTCCTTCACGCCGGCCGTGATCGCCGAGAGCTCGACGAATCGGCGACCGGACGAGCGCGCGATCGCCTGCGCCAGGGTCGTCTTGCCGGTGCCCGGCGGCCCCCAGAGGATGATCGACACGGCTCCGGGCGAGGTCGCCGCGGGATCGGCGAGGGCGACGATCGGCGACCCCGCTCTGAGCAGGTGCTTCTGACCGGCGACCTCGGCGAGCGAGACGGGTCGCATGCGCACGGCGAGGGGCGTCTGCCCTGAGAGCAGTGCGGCAGCGGATGTCATGCTCTCCAGGCTAATGCGGGCGAGGGACACTCGCGGCGATAGGCTCTCAGGCGACGTCGTCGATTCACGTCCAGTAAGGGAGCACGGCATGGTGGCACGCGGTTCGAAGAGCGCACAGACACGCGCCCAGGCGGAGCGCGCCCGGTTGCATGCGGCGCGCGGCGCCTGGCACGACGGCCAGATCCGCCGTCGGGTGCGCGACAACACGATCGCCGGCGTCGTCGGAGGACTCGTCGTCGCCGCGGCCATCGCCAGCCAGTTCGTGCACGCGCAGGTGACCGCCCCCGAGCCGACCCCCACCCCGACGTCCACGGTCTCCCCCACGGATGCGCCGACCGTGCAGCCCTCGCAGGAGCCCACGCCCGCGGAGACCCCGGCGGAGTGACCGACGACCTCACACCCGCCGCCGCGCGGTGTGAGCGGATCGCACCACGGATGTAACGCCTCGGGCGTCTGTCCGAAACGCGTATGCACGAGTGTGGGCACAGCGAGCGATCCGCTCGCCTCGATCCTCGTGGAGGTCCGCCCATGTCATACGCCACGCCCGCAGAGCTCGTCACCCTGATGGTGGATGCCGGCGCCTACAAGCTCCGTCTTTCCACCCGCGACACCCTCATCCGCGCCTTCATGGGTGCGGCCGTGCTCACCCTCGGCGCCGCCTTCGCCGTCACCGTCTCGACGCAGACCGGGCAGCCGCTCCTCGGCGCTCTCCTGTTCCCCATCGGCTTCGTGCTTCTCTACCTCCTCGGCTACGACCTGCTCACGGGGGTGTTCACTCTGGCCCCGCTCGCCGTCCTCGACCGTCGCCCCGGAGCGACGGTCACCGCCGTCCTGCGCAACTGGGGACTGGTCTTCCTCGGCAACTTCGCCGGGGCGCTCCTGGTCGCGCTGCTCATGGCGATCTACTTCACCTACGGGTTCTCGGCCGATCCGAGCCCGGTCGGCCTCGCGATCGGCGAGATCGGGCACGGTCGCACGGTCGGCTACGCGGAGCACGGCGCCGCCGGCATGCTGACCCTCTTCATCCGAGGAGTCCTGTGCAACTGGATGGTGTCGACGGCGGTGATCATGTCGATGGTCTCCAAGACCGTGCTCGGCAAGATCGTCGCCATGTGGCTTCCGATCACCCTGTTCTTCTACATGGGATTCGAGCACTCCATCGTGAACATGTTCCTGTTCCCCTCTGGGTTGCTCCTCGGCGCCGACTTCACGATCATGGACTATCTCGTGTGGAACGAGATTCCGACCGTCGTGGGCAACCTCGTCGGAGGGCTCCTCCTCGCGGGCCTCCCGCTCTACCTCACCTACGGGAGGACGGCCGCGGCCCGACCGATCCGCGCCCAGCGCGCCGAACGCGAGCGCCGCGCGCCGCGCACCGCACCGGAGCGCGCACCCGAGGTCGTCGGAGCGATCTGAGCGCCTCACCGACGATGGCCCGGAGCATGCAGCTCCGGGCCATCGTCGTCGTGTTCAGCGGTCGCTGACGGCGAGGCGATAGCCGCGCTTGACGACCGTCTGGATGAGATCCGTCCCGCCCACTGCTTCACGGAGTCGCGCGATCGCGACTTCCACGGCGTGGGGATTGCGCTCGCCTCCGGGCAGTGCGTTCCCGAGGTCCGCCCTGGTGAGAACCCGGCCACCGGCATCGGCCAGTGCCTCCAGGAGCGCCGAGCCCGTGCGCGACAGCGCGATGAAGCGCCCGTCGATGAGCGCACCGCTGCTGCGCACCTCCACGCGGCCGACGTCCGTGACGAGCGACGGCGCCCGACCGCCCCCGAAGTGAGAGATCACGGTCCGCGCGAGTGAGCCGAGTCGACCCCGTTCGGCGATCGTGAGCGGAAGGCCCGCTTCCTTCAAGGGGATCGCGGTCACCGGCCCCACCGCCGCCAGCAGCAGCCGTCCGGCCTCCGCGCGTCGACGGATCCGGTCGATCGCCCCTGCCTCGGCAGCGACGGCGAGCCATGAGGCCGTTCCGGGGGCGGATGTGAAGAGCACGGCATCCGCCTCACCAGAGGCCGCCTGCAGCGTGGAGCGGCGCACGACCTCGGGGTTCGGCGGCGGGCCCCAGCGGTACACCGTGATGCTGACGACGTCGGCGCCCGCGCCCTCCAGGAGCTCGTCGAGACCGTCCGCACCCGCACCGTGGTGCTGCACGACGATGCGCTTGCCCGACACGCCCGACGCGAGCAGGTACTCCCCCACCTCCGCTGACGTCTCGGACTCCGCGACCCAGTCCGCGGAGAATCCCGCCTGCTGGATCGCGCCGTGCGCCTTGGGCCCTCGCGCGACGAAGTGCGCGCCATCGAGCGCGGCGTCCAGTCGCTCATCGACGCCGTGCTCGTGGGCGGCGTCCATCCAGCCTCGGAAGCCGACACCGGTCGTCACGACCACGATGTCCGGAGGTGCGGCGACGAGCCGCTCCGTGCGGAGCAGCAGTTCCTCGTCGTCGGCGTTGGGCACGATGCTGAGCGCGGGCGCCCGGTGCACGGCGGCGCCGCGGCGTTCGAGGGCGGACGCCAGGTCCGCGGAGCGTCGATCGGCGGCGACGACGATCGTGCAGCCGGCGAGTGCGTGTTCGAGCGGACGCGTCGGACTCACGCTGTGCCTGTGGAGATCAGATCGGCGGGGAGCAGGAGGTCCGCCCGCGCGACCTGACCGAACACGATCACCGCGGGGTTGGTCACACGTGCGTCCTCGGCCTGTCTCACCACGTCTCCCAGTGTGCACCGGATCGTCCGCTGACGATCCGTGAGCCCGTTCTCGACGATGGCGACGGGCGTCGCCGCATCGACCCCGAAGTCGAGGGCGGACGAGACGATGCGCGGAAGGGCCGACACGCCCATGAGCACCACGGTCGTGACTGCGGGATCGGCCATCGACGCAAGCGTGCTGTGCGTGATCTCGCCCTGACCGTTCACCACGTGGAGCGCCGAGGCGACGCCGCGATGGGTGACCGGGATGCCCGCGGCCTGTGGGACGGAGATCACGCTGCTCACTCCGGGAGTGACGCTCACGGGGACGCCTGCCGCCTGACACGCGATGACCTCCTCGCCGCCGCGTCCGAACACGAAGGGGTCACCGCCCTTGAGGCGCACGACCCTGCTCCCCGCCTTCGCATGCGCCACGAGCAGCGCGTTGATCTCCTCCTGCGGCACCGGATGGTGCCCCGGCCGCTTGCCGACATCGATCACCGTGACATCAGGGTCGATCTCGGCACGCAGCTCGTCGAACGGTCCCAGGCGGTCGGCGACGATCACGTCGGCCTCCTGGAGCAGCCGGTACCCGCGGAGCGTCATCAGATACGCGGGGCCGGGACCGCCCCCGACCAGATCGACCCGTCCCACGCGAGGCCGCTTCACCGGGGCACCTCGACGAAGACGTCTCCCTCGACGACCCGCACCGGCCAGACCCGCAGACCGGACTGCGCCCCGTCCTGGACGACCTCTCTCCCCTGGGCGTCGAGGCACTCACCGGTCGCGAGATCGAACACCTGCTTGTGCAGCGGGGAGGCGACGGTGTCCGCGTCCCCCCGAGTGCCCACGATCCCTCTCGCGATCACCTGGGCGCCGGTGAACGGGTCGAGGTTGTCCACGGCGCGCACCGATCCGTCCCGCAGCCGGAAGAGCGCGACCTGGAGGTCGTCGACCAGGGCGGCGCGTCCGCGCTCCACTTCGAGGTCGTCGAGCCCGCACACCCGGATGCTCTCCCGCACCGCAGGCGACGTCATCGGCGCACCTCCAGAGCGGTGCCGGCGATGAGGACTCCGCCGCGCTTCTCCGCCGCCGTCGCCGGGCGGATCTGCCCTCGCTCCGCGACATACGCGAGCGAGGGGTCCGGAGTGTCAGCCGCATTCACGAACGATCGGAACCTGGCGAGCTTCTCGGGGTCGCGCAGTGTCGCCGCCCATTCGTCCTCGTACCGGTCGACGTGCTGAGCCATCGCTTCGTCGAGGTCGCGGCAGATGCCGAGCGCATCGTCGAAGATGACGGAGCGCAGCGTGTCGAGCCCGCCCTCGAGCTCGTCGAGCCAGGGCGCCGTGCGCTGCAGTCGATCGGCCGTGCGGATGTAGTACATGAAGAACCTGTCGATCGCGCGGATCAGCCCGTCGTCGTCCAGATCGGAGGCGAGCAGCTGTGCGTGCTTCGGAGCGAATCCGCCGTTGCCGCCCACGTACATGTTCCAGCCGGTCTCGGTCGCGATGACGCCGACGTCCTTCCCTCGCGCCTCCGCGCACTCGCGGGCGCATCCGGAGACCCCCAGCTTGAGCTTGTGCGGCGCTCGGAGGCCCCGGTAGCGCAGCTCGAGCCGCACGGCCATCCCCACGGAATCGAGCACTCCGTAGCGGCACCAGGTCGATCCGACGCAGGACTTCACCGTGCGCAGGGACTTGCCGTACGCGTGCCCCGACTCGAATCCCGCATCCACCAGCCGCTCCCAGATGAGCGGGAGCTGTTCGAGACGGGCGCCGAACATGTCGATGCGCTGGCCGCCCGTGATCTTCGTGTAGAGGGCGAAGTCCTTCGCGATGCCGCCGATCGCCAGCAGACCGTCCGGCGTCACCTCGCCGCCCGGCATGCGCGGCACCACCGAGTAGGTGCCGTCCTTCTGCATGTTCGCCATGACGTGGTCGTTGGTGTCCTGCAGCGTGGCGTTCTCGCCGTCGAGGACGTGCGATCCGACGAGGACCGAGAGGATGCTCGCGATCGCCGGCTTGCAGATGTCGCACCCGCGCCCTCGTCCGAAGCGCTCGACGATCGAGCTGAAGGTGCTCAGCCCGGAGACCCTCACCGCGTCGAAGAGCTGCGCCCGCGACAGCTCGAAGTGCTCGCACAGCGCGTGGGAGACCGTCTGACCCAGAGCGACGAGCTCCTGTCCGACCAGCTTCTTCACCATCAGGGCGCACGAGCCGCACGTGGCGCCCGCCTTGGTGCAGACCTTGACGGCGGCGGCATCCCGACACCCCTCCTCGTGCACGGCGCTCCGGATGCGCCCGGCGGACACGTTCGCGCACGAGCACACGACCGCCTCGTCGGGGAGGGCCGCTCGCGCGGGCTCGTCGCCGTTCTCCGGCAGCAGGTAGGCGGCAGGGTCAGCACCCAGACGCGCGCCGACCAGCGGACGCAGCGCTCCGTATGCGGACGCGTCGCCGACGAGGATGCCGCCGAGCAGGGTCTGGGCGTCGTCTGAGAGGACGAGCTTCTTGTACACGCCCGCCACCGGGTCTGCGTAGACGACGTCGAGCGCATCGGGCGTCGTCGCCATGGCGTCGCCGAAGCTCGCCACGTCCACGCCCGAGAGCTTGAGTTTGGACGAGTCGTCGTATCCGGGGAACGCCGCCTCTCCTCCGAGCAGACCGGTCGCCGCGACCTCGGCCATCGCGTACCCGGGCGCCACGAGCCCGACGCAGCGCCCCTCGTAGTTGGCGACCTCGCCGATGGCGAGGATGTTCTGGTCGGACGTCGTGCATCGATCGTCGATGAGCACCCCGCCGCGAGGGTCCACCCGCAGGCCCCCGTTGCGGGCGAGCTCGTCGCGCGGACGCACGCCGACGGTGAAGATCACGACGTCGGCGCGCAGGAACGAGCCGTCCTGGAACTCCAGAGCGGTCACCGCTCCCGATTCGTCGGGGTCGAGTCGGGTCGTGCGGGCCTCCGTCCGCACCGTGATGCCGCGGGCCTCCAGGAGCCGACGCAGCATGGAGGCGCCGACCGCGTCGAGCTGCTGGGACATGAGCCGATCGGAGTACTGCACCACCGTGACGTCGACGTCCATCCCCTGCAGCGCACCTGCCGCCTCGAGACCGAGCAGTCCGCCCCCGATCACGGTGCCGCGAAGCGGGCGCCCGAGCATGCCTGCGCGTCGCGACACGAATTCCTGCAGCCGCTGCATGTCGTCGAGCGTGCGATACACGAAGCATCCGGGCAGGTCCGCCCCGTCGACCGCCACCCTCGCGGCGTACGAGCCGGTGGCGAGCACCAGGGTGTCGTACCGGAGCACGCGACGGGATCGCGTCGTCACCGTCTGCGCGGCGCGATCGAGCCGCAGCACCCGGTCATCCCTCACGAGCTCGACGCGATCGTCGTCGAACACGGATCGGTCGAGTTCGAGATCCTCTGGGCCCGCGCCCGAGAAGAAGCCGCTCAGTCCGACCCGGTCGTAGGGATGCCGCCCCTCGTCGCCGAGCACGGTCACGCGCATCGCGGCATCCGACCTGCTGAGCAGACTCTCCACGAACCGATGCGCGACCATGCCGGCCCCGACGACGACGATCTCGGGGGTTGCGGGGGCGATGTCGTCCATGGATCTCCTGTCGACGCGGGGACTGTCGTGCTGGCGACGATAGGAGCGCGGTGTTTCCCGGAGGTGATGCGCCGTGTTTCGCGCATCGAACGTTCTCCTCACAGATCGATAACGTCGGCGTGAGAACGCGGGGCCACAACGGGAGTGCCCCTCGTACTAGGCTGAAGTTCGTCCTTTCCGCCTCCCGCGGCCGTACCGCGCAAGGAGAATCATCGTGTCTGCCCCTCGAGCACCTCGACGGTGCCGTCCTCCGACACGCGTCCCCACTTCGCCACCTC
>NZ_PCOT01000027.1 GCF_002979415.1 Microbacterium sp. MYb72
GTGGACCCGCAGTGGATCCGCATCGACCTGGGCGCAGGGTCCAAGGTCGACAAGGTCGTCCTGAAGTGGGAAGCCGCATACGCGTCCAAGTACCGGGTCGAGGTCTCCGCCGACGGCACCACCTGGACCACCCTCGCCACAGAGGCCGCGGGCAACGGCGGCACCGACGAGTTCACCAACCTCAACGGCACCGGCCGCTACCTCCGCATCTACGGCACCGCACGCGGCACCTCCTACGGGTACTCCCTGTTCGAGGTCGAGGCCTACACCCTCACCGGCGGCGGCACCCCCACGCCGACGCCGACCCCGACGCCCACCCCGACTCCGACTCCGACGACGCCGACCGGACCGGCATGGCCGGGCTCGTCGCAGATCACGGTCGCCGACGCCACCGACACGTTCGACACCGACATGAGCGGCCTGTCGTTCTCCGCCGACGGCTCCGTGCTGTGGGCCGTGAACAACGGCTCCGGCACGCTGCACCGCCTCGTCCGCCAGGGCACGACCTGGGTGGACTCCTCCGGCTGGTCGGGCGGACGCACCCTGCGCTTCCCGACCGGTTCGGGCACGGTCGACGCCGAGGGCGTCGCTGCCGTCGGAACCGACCTGTTCGTCGCCTCCGAGCGCAACGGATCGAGCAAGAGCACGAGCCGCCCGTCGATCCTGCGATACCAGCCGGGATCGGGCTCCGGATCGCTGACGGCGGTCAAGGAGTGGAACCTCACGTCCGACCTGCCCTCGGTGGGCGCGAACGACAGCCTCGAGTCGATCGCCTGGATCCCGGATGGCGACCTCGTCGCAGACGGCTTCATCGACCAGCGCACGGGGGCGGCGTACTCGCCCTCGTCCTACGCGAACCACGGCGGCGGTCTGTTCTTCGTCGGCCTGGAGGCCACGGGCGACGTCTACGCCTACGCGCTGAACCTCAGCGGCGGCTTCACCAGGGTCGCGACCTTCGGCTCGGGCTTCGACGCCGTCATGGAGCTGGAGTACCAGCCGAGCACGCACACGCTGTGGAGCGTGTGCGACGACACCTGCGATGGCGAGGTGGCTGCGCTGAAGATCACCTCCGGCTCGTTCACGGAGGTCGCGCACCACGACCGCCCGAGCGGGATGCCGAACATCAACAACGAGGGATTCGCCCTCGCCCCGCAGTGCGTCAGCGGCTCTCGCTACGCGGTCTGGGCGGATGACGGCGACACGGGAGGCCACGCCCTGCGCGCAGGGTCCATGACCTGCAGCTGATCCTCCGAACGGAGCGCCCGGGTCGCCTGCCGACCCGGGCGCTTCGGCGTGCACCCCTTGACCGGATCGCGGCCATCGCGCTACTCTTCCATAAATCAAAAGTAAACTTCCGAATCATGGAATCTAGCTCAACGGAGAGGTGACCGACATGACGCACGACGACCAGACGCCGAAGGTCCGCGACGACCGCGAGTCCCCGCTCGTCTACATCGACCCCGACTTCTCCATGCCCGAGCGCACCGACCGCTACCTGCGCGCCTTCCGCATCCTCTTCCCCAAGGCCTCCTGAGCCTCCCCGCGTCCACTCCCGGCGCACGACCGACGCGGGGGTGCGGCGATCACGCACGCCAGAACTCCGGAGATCCGCGGCGGATTCCGCCGATCCGCCCCGTTCACAGCCGAGCCGTCGAGGTTCTCCGGAGTTCTGGCAGACGCGAGCGGGTGACGACGCCGGACGCGGATGCCGATGCCGCAGCCGGAAGCGGATGCCGCGGCGCTAGGCCGCGGAGGCCTCGTCGGACGCGCAGGAGAAGCGCGCGCGGTAGGCGGTCGGCGTCGTGCCGAGCATGCGCGTGAAGTTCTGCCGCAGCACGGCCGCGGAGCCGAAGCCGCACTCGTCGGCGATCTGATCGAGCGCGAGGTCGGTGCGCTCCAGCATCCGCTGCGCGTGGATGATCCGCTGTCGGCCGAGCCAGGCCGCGGGCGTCGCTCCGTACTCGGCCTTGAACCGACGGGCGAAGGTGCGGGGCGACATGAGCGCCCTCGCGGCCAGGCGCTCGACGCCCAGGTCGTCGCGCAGATTCTCGACGGCCCAGTCCGCGACCGCCGACAGCGAGTCCCCGTTGCCGTGCGGGATCGGGCGATCGATGAACTGCGCCTGCCCGCCGTCGCGCTGCGGGGGGACGACCATGCGCCGGGCGACGCGGTTGGTCAGCTCGGCGCCGATCTCCAGCCGCAGCAGGTGCAGGCACGCGTCGATGCCGGCGGCGGTGCCGGCGCTCGTGATGATGCGGCCGTCCTGCACGAACAGCACATCGGGGTCGATGTCGATCTGCGGGTACATCTCCGCCATGTGGTGCGCGTACATCCAGTGCGTGGTGGCCCGGCGTCCGTCGAGCACGCCCGCAGCCCCCAGGATGAAGGAGCCGCTGCACACGCTCATGACCCACGCGCCTCGGGCCACGGCGTCGCGCGCGACATCGAGCAGCAGCGGATCGATCTGCGCCCAGTACTCGCGCGGCAGCGGACAGAAGACGACGAGGTCGGCCTCGTAGGCGAAGGACAGGTCGTTCTCGACGTTGACCGAGAACCCCATCTTCGAGTTCACGACCCCGGCACGCGGCGCGACGACGCGGAAGTCGAAGCTCGGCACCCCTTCGTCGCTGCGGTCGAGACCGAAGGCCTCGCAGGCGACGCCGAACTCGAAGGGGGCGAAACCGTCCTGGATGATGCAGGCGACCGTCTTCATGAGCGCGTCCGTTCTTTGGCAGATTTCATGCGTTTGTAGTCTATTCTGCCACTCGTGGCGGATCAACACTGATCGTAGTGTTTCTGCCATGATACTCGTCTTCGCACTCATCGCCCTCAGCGTGTGGGGGCTCATCGCCACCGTCATCGAACTGCGTCGCGACGGCTACCGCCGCACGCCCACCGACTGGAACCGCGTCGCCGAGCACGATGCCCTCGACCGGGCCGAGCTCGGGCACGTGTACAGGTAGGTCTCCCCGTCCGTCGGATGCCGGGGCTACGCTCGACTGCATGAGCGAGCCCCTGCAGCCTCCTGTCCCGCCGCACGGACAGCCGAGCCCTCAGCCGCAGTCCGCACCGCTTCCTCCTCAGCCGAGCGCTCAGCCCCAGTCCGCACCGCATCAGCCCCAGTCCGCACCGCATCCTCCTCAGCCCTACGGCGGCCCGCAGGGCCATCCGCCCGAGACCGCGCCGTATCAGCGGGTCGGTCACCCCGTCGGCGCCCCGCATCCCGGGCAGTTCCCGACCTCGGGGCCCGCCGGCCCTCCCTCTCCTCCGACGTCGAGCGGCGCGCTCGGTCGCACCGCGTTCATCATCGCCCTGGTCGGCCTCGTCGTCGGCACCCTGAGCACGATCGCCTACCCGCTCGCGAGCAGCCTGCTCGACTACTCCACGCCGATCAGCATGGGCGTGCTCTCCGCGCTCATCGGCGTCATCACCCTGGCGGCCGCCGGGGTCGCACTCGCTCTCGGTCTGGCCGCGCTCCGGCGTCCAGGGCCGCGGGTGCTCGCGGGCATCGCGATCGGCATCGCGGCCGCGGAGCTCTTCGGCACCGTCGTGTCCTGGCTCTCCACTCTCGTCTACTCCTTCATCTGACCGGGAGACCTCATGAGCGATCCGCACCAGCCGAGCCCCGGACAGCCGTACGGCGCTCCGCCGCAGTACCCGACGTCGGCCGGAGGCCCCCCGCATCCCCTCACTCCGCCGTATCCGACCTCGCCCGTGTACGCCGGTCTGACGGAGCCCGGGAACCCGCTCGGCCGGATCGCCCTGCTCATCGCCGCGATCACCGCCGGCATCGGCTCCCTCTCGGGCCTGATCTACCCCTTCCTCATCACCAGGGGCGGCTACGGCGTCGTGAGTGTGCTGTCGAGTGTCGTCGCTCTCGTCGTGCTGATCGCGGGCGCGGTCGCTCTCGTCCTCGGGATCATCGCACTGCGCCGCCCGGAACCGCGACTCGCCGCCGCCATCGCGGTCGGCATCGCCGGGGCGACGGTCGTCGCACATCTCGGCGGCTGGGCGGTGAACCTGGCCTACACGCTCCTCTGACACCGAGGTGTAGGGTCGGCTCATGATCCCTCTGGACAGCCTCGTGGCGTTCGTCGTCGCCTCGGTCGTGATCATCGTCATCCCCGGCCCGAGCGTGCTGTTCGTCGTCGGACGCTCCCTCTCCCTCGGCCGCCGCGCCGGTGCGCTGAGCGTGGTGGGCAACGCGCTCGGCACCGTCCCCGCGGTCGTCGCCGTCGCCTTCGGCGTCGGAGCCATCGTCGCCTCGTCCGTGCTCGCCTTCACGATCATCAAGATCGTCGGCGCCGCCTACCTCGTGTGGCTCGGCATCCAGGCGATCCGCCACCGGCACGATCACCGTACGGATGCCGCGCGCGAGCCCGCATCCGCCGGAAAGCTCCTGCGCCAGGGCTTCATCGTCGGTGCGACCAACCCGAAGACCATCGCGTTCTTCGTCGCAGTCCTGCCCCAGTTCGTCTCTCCCGCCGCGGGGCCGGTGTGGGCGCAGCTCCTGCTGCTCGGGCTGATCTTCCAGACCCTCGCCATGGTCTGCGACAGCGTGTGGGTCCTCGTGGCCGGCACGGCCCGCGCGTGGTTCGGGCGCTCTCCGCGGCGCATGTCGACGCTCTCCGGCGCCGGCGGCGTGATGATGATCGGCCTCGGCGGCACGCTCGCTCTGACCGGCGCGAAGAGCTGACGACCGCGAGTCCGGTTCAGCGAGCTCCGGCGAGCACCCGCTCGTACACCTCGACCATCGCCGCCGTGCGCGACGACTGACGGAACGCCTCGGCGACGGACGGCAGCGGCACGGGTGCGGTGCCTCCCGCGATATCGGATGCCGCCTGCCGCAGCGTCTCCGCGAGCGCGGCGATGCGTCGCGGCTCGTCGCCGTCGGCATCCGGCACCGCCCACAGGCCGCCGCCGAGCTCTGCCGCGATGTCCGGATCGCTGATCACCGACGGGGTGCCGAGGGTCGCCGCCTCGAAGGGGGTCATGCCCTGGGTCTCGAAGCCGATCGAGGTCTGCACGAGGGCGTCGGCCGCCGCGATGCGGGCGAGCGTCTCCGGGTAGCTGAGCTTTCCCGCGAACCGCACGTGCGGGAGTCCCGCGACGATCTTCTCCGCTGCTGCTCGCTGCGCACCGCCCCCGATGATCTCGAGGTCGGCGTCGACTCCCGCGGCGACGAACGCCTCCAGGAACGGGAGCAGCCGCTTCTCGGGGCTCATCCGTCCGAGCCACACGAAGCGCGGCCGGCCGGGCGCCCGCTCCTCCGGCGCCGCCGCGAGGGTCGCCTCGCGCACGTCGTCGTCGATGCCGTTCCACACCACGTCGACCGGGGAGAACACGTCGTGCTCCTCGAGCCTGCGGGCGAAGTGCGTCGAGGGCGCCGTGACCGCGGAGGCTCCGGCGGCGAGCCCCCGCAGGAACGCCCAGCCGTCGGTACCGGAGCCCGAGCCGCGCAGCGCACGACGGCGCCACGCGTTCAGGAAGGCCAGCACGGGAGCGGCGAGCGGCGTGACCGCGCGGATGCCGACGTCGACGCGGTTGTGCATCGTGTGCACGACGGGGATGCCGTGGCGCTCCGCATACCTGTGTCCGATGAAGCCGCCCCAGAAGTCGGCCTGCACGTGCACGAGATCGACGGGCGGACGCCGCGTCATCGCGCGGTCGAGGAAGCGGTCGGTGGAGCGCCCCGGCCAGCTCATCGCATACTCGCGGTCTGCGGTGATCGGCATCGACGGCAGATCGACGTTCGCCGCGTCGAAGCCGCCGGCGCGCGGTCCGTGCATCCTCGGCGCGACGACGGTGACCGTGTGACCGGCGCGTTCGAGGAACTCGCGCTGCAGCCGCATCGACACCTGCGCCCCGCCGAGGGAGTCGAGGTGCTGATCGCCGAAGAAGACGATGTGCATCGCGCCGGGCCGCCCGCTACTCGGGCAGCTTCTCGTCGCGGTACAGAGCCTCGAAGGTGTCGAGGGTGCGGTTGATGTCGTGGATCGCGACGCCGTCGAGGGAGGCGTGCTGCATCCGCTCGTACTCCGCCTTGTCGGCGGTCAGCACGTCGGTGAGGCGTGCGGCCAGCTCCTCCACGTTCCCCGGCTCGAACAGGTAGCCGTTCTCGCCGTCGTGCACGAGGTGCGGGAGGGCGACGGCATCCGCGGCGACGATCGGGAGCGCCGAGGCCATGGCCTCCATCGTCGCGATCGACTGCAGCTCGGCGATCGAGGCGATCGCGAACACCGAGGCCCGCGACAGCAGCGCGCGCAGCTGCTCGTCGGTCGTGCGCCCGTGGAAGGTGACGCGGTCGCCGAGCCCGAGCTTGACCGCGAGGTTCTCGAGGTTCTTGCGCTGGTCGCCGCCGCCGACGATGTCGAACGTCGCCTCGAGCGCCGGGTCGAGCTTCGTCATCGCCTGCAGGATGACCTCGACCTGCTTCTCGGCGGTGAGTCGCCCCACGAAGATGATGCGGTTCTTCTCGCGCGGGCCGATGACCGGGGTGTACTGCGTGCGGTCGATGCCGCAGCTGATCGGGATCACGCCCTTCACGTCGACCGTCTTCTCGAGGAAGTCCGCCGCGCGACGCGTCGGGGTGGTCACCGCGCGGGTGAGGTCGAAGGTGTTCTTCGCGTCGGCCCACGCGTACTTGAGCACGAGGTCGTCGATGAACTTCGGCATCATCGAGTGGTCGAGGATGTTCTCCGCCATGACGTGGTTCGTCGCGATGACGGGGATGCCGCGCTCGTGGGCGATGCGGGCGAGCCCGCGGCCGATGACGATGTGCGACTGGATGTGCACCACGTCGGGCTTCACCTGGTCGATGATCTGACGTGCGTAGTGCTTCGAGCGCCACGGCCACACGAAGCGGATCCAGTCGTGCGCGACCCAGCGGACCGACGGCAGACGGTGCAGCGTCATGGGCTCGCCCTCGATGACCTCGGTCCGCGCAGCGGCACGACGGTAGGCCTGGTTGGGGGCGACGACATGCACGTCGTGGCCCCGCTGCACGAGTCCGGCGGCGAGGCGCTCGGCGAAGCGGGCGGCGCCGTTGATGTCGGGCGAGAAGGTGTCGCACCCGATGAGGATCTTCAGCGCGCGAGGCGCGGGTGCGGGGGCACTCGTCGAATCGATGGGAGAAGAGGACATGCTGCCTTACGGTTCGGCGGCCAAGGAAAGCCCTGGTCGGGCGGTCGCCACTTTACCGGAGGCCCCTGATCCCGCGGCTCAGGCGTACCGGCATCCGCACAGTCAGACCCGGTGCGAGTCCACTCCGCTCCTCTGCGCCGACTCGATGCGCTGCTCGATCGCGGCGTACATCTCGTCGTCGATGAGGCGCCCGACGAACAGCAGCGTCGTCCGCGACGGCGCCGTCTTCACCGTCACGGCGCCCCCCGCGCGCCTGAGCCCGGACAGCTGATTCCAGAGCAGTCGCGTCTCGCCACCGGGGCCGGTCAGCTCGAGGGCGTCCGGAGCGAGCGTGAGGGTCTGCGCCGTACCGAGCGCGAGGGTCCGGCTGACCGCACGGCTCACCGCCACGACCAGGACGATCAGGCACACGACGGCGAGCGCCGTGACGACGGCCAAGAACCCCATCGTGTCGCGAGGCAGGATGCCGGTGGCTCCCGCCGCGAGTCCGGCGATGCCGACCGCACCGAGGACCCCGAAGACGGCGAGGAGCGGTCCCGACCGACGCAGCAGCGCGGCGCGCGCGACGCGCTGGTCGCCCGCCGTGAACACGATGGAGGCGCTGAGCGCGGGAGCCGACGGGACAGCGTCTGCGACGGCGGATGCGGGAGCGGATGCGCGGGCGGAAGCGTCCGCGCGACCGCCGACGCCGTCGGCCAGGCGGATCGACTCCACGGCCTGCGCCAGCGCGTCATCTCCGATGAGTCGTCCCGGCAGCCCGAGGCGCGCGTTCGACGGGGCGATCGTGACGTAGACGCCGCCGCCGACCCTCGTCAGGTTCGACAGCTGACGCCACCGGATGCGATCGGCGCCGCCGGGGCCGTCGATGTCGAGGGTGTCATCGGAGACCGTGAGGCTGAACTCGGCGCCGAGCGGCAGCTGCCGGCGGACCATCAGGGCCTGGTTCCCGATAAGGAGCGTCACCAGAACGACGACGAGGCACACGCTGCCCCCGGCGATCCCCCAGGCGGACGACGGCGAGCCGTCGAGGGCGCTGAGCCCGGCCGCGACGGCGAACAGCACGACGACGACCCCGAGCAGGACGAAGACCCTGCGCGACTGTCTGACGTGGCCGCCGAGCACGGCCCGCTGATCGCGGCGATCGATCGTGATCGTCCGACGCTCGAACCCGCTCATGCGCTGCCCTCCCAGAACTCCGCCCACGGTCACGATAGCGGCGTCCTGTTCCGTTCGTGCACCGGCATCCGCACAGGCTCACCCCCTACCGTGGTGTCATGCGACTGATCGCCGACGCCGACCCCCAGCTCTGGATCCCCGTGACGGACTCGCTCGGATTCAAGGGCCGCCGCCATCGCAAGGCCGCCATCCGGATGCTGCTGGGTCAGGCGAACTCCGCTCTGGGCGCCGTCGAGCGCCCCGGGTCGAAGTTCGGCGCATGGGTGATGAGCCAGGCGGCGCCGCTGCTCATGAAGCGCGCGGACGGCCGCGTGCTGGTGTGGACGTGGAAGGCCGACCCCGAGCTCGTCGTCGCGATGGTCACGGCGCAGGCGCTCACCCCCGACGTGCGCATCGCGCGGGCGTCGATGCCGATGGACTACGACGACACCGAGTCGTTCCAGAGCCGCTGGCTCGGCCGGGGCGAGAAGCTCGTCGTGCCGATGCCGGCGTCGCCCTCCTCTCCGCCCTTCGCGTCCTACACGTGGGACACCGGAACGCATCTCGTGACGCTCACGGCGATCTGCGGCGAGCGCGAGCGCTTCGGCACCCTGATCGGCGCGCTCGACGAGCTGGCGCGCAGCATCCGCATCGCCGACGACCTCACCGGCGGGGAGTCGCCCGAGGTGCTGCGGCTGCCTCCGGCCTGAGTCGGCGGCAGCCGCTAGCCCCGGCAGCCCCCGGCAGCCCCCGGCAGCGCGGTCAGCCCGGACAGCCCCGCACTGGCTCCAGAACTCCGGAGATCGGCTCCGAAGAACTCCGGCCGCGCCTCTTCCCGCCCTGATTCCGCCCGATTCTCCGGAGTTCTGGAGCGGCCCTACTCCAGCCCGTGCTCCGCGAGCCACTCCTTCGCGATCCGCGCCGGAGCGCGCAGCAGCCACGCGTCGGCGATGATCTCCGCCAGGCGGTCGCGGTCGATCGCATCGAGTCGCACGAGCAGCCCCGGATACCCGTCGAAGTGGGGGATGCTGAACAGCGCATCCGGCTCGGCGGCGAGCAGCGCCGCCTTCTCCTCCAGCGACCCGACCCGCACCCCGAGCACGGGGCCGTCCGGCCAGGAGCGGCCGAGCTCCTCCAGCTGGCGCAGATCCGTCGCCCTCGGCCCGCGGATCCACGCGATCTGACCGCTCTTCAGCCGCCATGCCGGCTCCCCCGTGTGACCGCCGGTGCGCTCCTCCACCCCGGGGAGCGCCATCGCGATCTCCCGCACGTCGTCGATGTTCGCCATCCCGCCATCGTCCTCCGCTCGGACTCCTGCCACAATGACGGAATGGTCGCACTGTGGACACCGCCGCCCTCGCACGCCGCCCTCCTCCAGAAGGGAGCCGAGGCGCGCAAGAGCACCCCGCGGCGCATGCTGGCGGAGCACTCCACGGGCGCTCGCGATCCGCTCGGCATCCTCGAGAGGCAGAACCGCACGCGACTGCAAGATCTCGTGCCGCTGCGCATCGAGCGCATGTCGGCGAGCCCGTTCGCCTTCTACCGCGGGACAGCGGCGCTCATGGCGGCCGATCTCGCCGATGCTCCGCACAGCGGCATCCTCGTCGCGTCCTGCGGCGATGCCCACGTGTCGAACTTCGGCTTCTACGCGTCGCCGCAGCGCAGCCTCATGTTCGACCTCAACGACTTCGACGAGGCCGCCTGGGCGCCGTGGGAGTGGGACGTGAAGCGGCTCGTCGCGAGCATCGTGATCGGCGGTCAGGCGTCTGGGCGCACGGATGCCGTGATCGACCAGGCCGCCCTCGCCGCCGTCACCACCTACTCCCGCGGCATCGCGAGGGCCACCGCGCTCAGCCCGAAGGACCGCTACTTCACGCACTTCGACGTCGACCAGACCCGCAGCATGCTCGACAGGGCGTCGCAGAAGGCGATCCGCAGCGCCGTGAAGCAGGCCGAGCGTCGCACCGGCGAGCGGGCGGTCCGGCGGTTGACGCAGGTGGATGCCGACGGACGCCGGCGCTTCCTCCACCAGGAGCCGACGACCGCACCCGTCGCCGACGACCTGCTCGCCGTCGTGCACGACCTCGTCGACCAGTACCGCCGGACGGCGAGCCCCGACGTGGCGCTGCTGTTCGAGCACTACACGGTCACCGACGTCGCCCGCCGCGTCGTCGGTGTCGGCAGCGTCGGCACCCGCTGCTACCTGGTGCTCTTCCAGGACGGCGAGGACAGCACCGTGCTGATGCAGCCGAAGGAGGCCGCGCAGAGCGTGCTCGTCGAGTACGGCCGCGTCGAGCAGCCGCCCGCGCTGCAGGAGCTGATCGAAGCTCACGGAGAGGGGGCCCGCGTCGTGTCGATGCAGCGCATCCTGCAGGCGCTCTCCGACCCGTTCCTCGGTCACCTGCGGTCGCCGAACGCCGACTTCTACGTGCGGCAGTTCCACGACATGAAGGGCAGCATCGAGGTCGAGGAGCTCGACGACGGACCCTTCGTGACCTATGCGCAGGCGTGCGCGGCGACCGTCGCCCGCGCGCACAGCCAGTCGGTCACGGCATCCGAGGTCGCGGGGTACATCGGCGGAGGCCGCGCCGTCGCGTCAGCGCTGCTCGACTGGGCCCGCGCCTACGCCGACGTCTCGCGCGCCGACTTCGAGGCGTTCCGCGCGGCCTGAGGACACGCCGCCTGCTCCCGTCGCGAAAGATCCCGCTATCTCGGCGCTATTCCGAGATCTTTCGCGACGGGAACCGCCCGCAGGGGCTCAGCGCACGATGCGGAGCGTGCGCACCTCGAAGGGACGCAGTCGCAGCTCGCCGCCGAGACGCGGCTCGTCCAGCGCGTCCTCGATGAGGCTCACCTCGCGGATCCCGCTGTGCTCGAAGTCCGCCGTGATCGAACCGGTCGCGCGGCGTCCGAGCGCCTCGTAGAGCCGCACGATCACGTCTCCCGAGCCGTCGTCGGCGAGCTTCACGCCCGACACGACGATGCCGTCGCCCTGCACCGACACGAGCGGCGCGACCTCGCGGGCGCCCTGCACGACCGTGGCCGGGGAGTTCAGCGCGATGCCCTCGGCGGTGGCGATCGCGGCATCCGCTCCGATCACGAAGCCGATCTCGATCTCGTGGTGGCCGTGGTCGGTGTCGGGGTCGGGGAAGCGCGGGGCGCGCAGCAGCGAGAGCCGCACCGTCGTGGTGACCGCGTCGTCGTGCACCTCGCGCGAGGTGTCGTAGCCGTAGATGGAGTCGTTCACCAGAGCGACGCCGAAGTCCTGCTCGCGCACCAGCACGAACCGGTGCATGGACGTCTCGAACTTGGCGGCCTCCCAGCTGGTGTTCGTGTGCGTCACGCGCGACTGGTACCCGAACTGCGTCTCGGCCTCGGTGTGCGCGGCCTGGATGTCGAGAGGGAAGGAGAGCTTGAGCAGCTTCTCGGTCTCGTGCCAGTCGATCTCGTTGCGCAGGAGCACCGTGCGCGACCCAGGGCGGAGGATGATCGTCTGCGCGATCGACGACTCCGAGAACGGGCGGACGACCTTCACGACGGCGGCGCCGTCGACCACGGATGCGGTGATCTCGGAGACCTCGGTGAGGTCGTCGACGCTGTTGCGGTAATAGCGGTCGATGTCCCACGCATCCCACATGTTCGGGAAGTCCTGGTGCAGCTGGAACAGGTTCGCGGCGGCGCCCTCGGCGACGGCCTCGCGCCCGGAGGCCCGATCGACCGCGGAGACGATCAGCCCGTCGGCCGAGATGAGCACCGACACGAGGTCGTTCTCCAGACGCCAGCCGCCGCTCTCCTCGGCGAGGGAGACGGATGCCGCGGCCGGGGCCTCGGCGAACGCGGCGCCCAGCGCCCGACCCGCGCCGCCCGCACCGCCCGCACCGCCCGCACCGCCCGCACCGACGGAGCTGGGCACGAAGCGCAGCTCGCGGTCACCCTCCCCCGCGAGGGAGCGACGGGCGTCGTCGGCGAGCGCTCGCGCCTCGTCGAGAACCCCGGACAGCACCTCGACGGCCTCGCGGTGCACCCAGGCGATGGAGGTGCCGGGGAGGATGTCATGGAACTCGTGCAGCAGCACCGTCTGCCACAGGCGGTCGAGCGCCTCCTGCGGGTACGCCGCGCCGGTGCGCACGGCATCCGTCGCGGCCCACAGCTCGGCCTCGACCAGCGCGTGCTCGGCCCAGCGGTGGAGCGCCTTCGTGGCGTGCTGGCTGGTGAGCGTGCCGCGGTGCAGTTCGAGGTAGAGCTCGCCGACCCACACGGCGGGGTGCGGCAGCTCGGCGCGCGCGGCGTCGAAGAAGACGTCGGGGTGCTCCCACACGACCTGGGCGCTGCCTTCGAGATCGGCGAGGCGGGTGGCCTTGCCGGTCATCTCGCGGGTGGTGCCTCCGCCGCCGTCTCCCCAGCCGACGGGGGCGATCGAGCGCGAGCTCAGGCGGTTCTCCTTGAACTGCCGCGAGGCCTTGGCCACCTCCATGCCGCTGAGCTGCGAGTTGTACGTGTCCATCGACGGGAAGTGCGTGAACATCTGCGAGCCGTCGATGCCCTCCCAGAGGAAGGTGTGGTGCGGGAAGACGTTCTGCTGGTTCCACGAGATCTTCTGCGTGAAGAACCACTCGAACCCGGCCCTGCGCATGAGCTGCGGGAGGGCGGGCGAGTAGCCGAAGCTGTCGGGCAGCCATACGCCCTTCGATCGGATGCCGAACTCGCTCTCGAAGAACCGCTGGCCGTAGGAGAACTGCCGCACGAGCGATTCACCCGTCGGCATCACGGTGTCGGACTCGACCCACATCCCGCCCAGCGGCAGGAAGCGACCGTCGGCGACGGCTGCCTTGACCCGCGCGTACACCTCAGGGCGGTGCTCCTTGAGCCATGCGTACTGCTGCGCGCTCGACATGCCGTACTGGAACTCGGGCTGCTCCTCGAGCAGCGTCGTCATCGAGGACGTGGTGCGGGCCACCTTGCGGATCGTCTCGCGCACGGGCCACAGCCAGGCGGAGTCGATGTGGGCGTGCCCGATGGCCGAGATGCGGTGGGCGCTCGCCTCGGCGGGCGCCGCGAGGACGTCGGCGAGCCGCGCGCGGGCATCGGATGCCGTGGCGGCGATGCGCTGCAGATCGAGGACGTCGAGGGCGTCGTCCATCGCCTGCAGGATCCGCATGCGGCGCGGGGACGTCGCGGGGAGCTCGGCCTGCAGCTCGAACAGCACCTCGAGGTCGAGGGAGAGCTCGAACACCTCGCTCTCGAAGACGGCGAGGTCGATGCGGCGCGTGCGGTACAGCGGCTCCGTGGAGGAGGTGCGGATGTCGCCCTCCTGCGTCGGCAGGAAGGGGTGGTAATCGAGCAGCACGGGGTTGGCGGCGGCTTCGAGGTACAGCTCGACCGGCTCGTCGCCGTCGGCGGTCTCGGTGATGGGAAGCCACTGGTTGCGCGGGTTGATGCTCTTCACCGGGGTGCCGTCGGCGCGATAGACGAGCGCCTCGCACTGGAAGCCCGGCATGTTGATGTCGAAGCCGAGGTCGATGACGGCCTCGACCCTGCGGCCGGCCCACTCCGCCGGCACGCGACCGGTGAGCTTGAACCAGGTCGTCGACCAGGCGGGTCCCCACACGCTCGGCACGGAGTCCGGGGCGAAGGGCAGCGCCAGGCCGTCTGCGGGCGCGATCGGCTCGCCCGGCAGCTCGTTGCGCTCCACCGTCAGCGGCACGGAGGCCGAGTGGATGGCGGGGCGGATGCGCTCATCGAGCACCCGCTTGACGCGGCCGACGGTGAGAGAGGTGTCGTCATGCATGAGGGGGGTGTCTCCGTTTGACGGGTCGGGGGATTACTCAGATTACTTTATTAATTCGATGGAGCGCACGGAATCGATTCGACGCCTCGACGCTACCGGGCCGCTGACGCGGGCGGAGCCGCGACACCGATCCGCGCGTCGATCTCGTCGAACTCGGCGAGCCGGAGGCGCGAGCCGCCGTTCCACGCGCGCTCCGCCATCGCCCGCAGCGGTGAGCGGATGCCGTCGAGCACCTGCTCCACGCTCTGCGCGTCGGAGTCGTCGGACCACACCGAGAAGAACGAGCCGAGCAGGAGCGCCGGGTAGGGCGCCGCGATCTCCTGACGCGTCCCGTCCGGCAGCGAGGGGAACAGCCCGGGGTGCCATTCGGCCTCCCAGATCCGCGCGCTCGTCGGGTAGCGGTAGCCGGCCTTCTCCCCCAGCACGTAGTAGAAGAGGCCGTCGTGGAAGTTGACCAGCCGGGCGCCCGCCGCGACCGCCGCGGAGAGCGGGCGCATGTCGACGTGCCAGTTGGTCCACCACGTGAGCGTCACGTCGGGGTCGAGCGCGACGACCTCGCCGCGCAGCATCCCGTCGTTCCACGCCCGCGCGGCGAAGCCGTGATCGCGCAGGTGCGCGGCGATGCGGTTGACGAAGTCGGTCAGCAGGTCGAAGCCCGTCGCGCGGTCGCCGAAGCGCTCGCGCGCCGCCCCGGCGAGGGCCGGATGGTCGTCGATGCGGGCGAAGTCGACGAACTCGTCTCCGCCGAGGTTCCACCGCGTGCTGTGCGGGAACAGCGGGGCGACGTCGTCGATCAGCCGGCGCGCGAACGCCACGGCCTCGTCGCGGGTGATGTCCAGGGCTCCCTCGATCGGGTTCCCGTCCGCCCCGGGGAGCCGCAGCTCCGGGTGCGCGGCCAGGACGCGCCCGAGGTGCCCCGGCATGTCGAGCGACGGGATGAGGTCGATGTGCAGATCCGCCGCCGCCTCCGCGATGACCGCCGCGTCCGTGCGCGAGACGTGCTCCGCCGAGACGACCTCCGGGAACGCCTCCGATCCGATGCGGAAGCCCTCGTGCTCCGACACGTGCCACTGGAGGGAGGTGAGGCCGACGTCGGCGAGCGCGGAGAGGAGGGCGAGGATGCTCTCGGTCGGGAAGTGCTTGCGGGCGGCGTCGAGGTGGAGGCCGCGCTCCGGCACCGACGGCGCCGACCGCACCGCCCCGTGCGGCACTGCGCCCTGCGCTCGGAGGTTGTGCAGCAGCTGCCTGGTCGCACGGAAGATCCCGACCGGGCTCGACGCGCGCACCTCGACGTCGTCGGCGATGTCGATCTCGAACGCCTCCGTCGAGGCCGCGCTCGGAGCGGTGGCCACCAGGCGGATGATCGAGCGGTCGCCGCTCGGCATCCCCCGCGCGGCGAGCTCCGCCTCCAGCCGCACGGCCTCCCGCGCGAACGCGGGGTCGTCGGCGACGACGCGCACCGATGCCGGGCGCCAGAGCCCTCCGGTCAGCGCCGCCGTCCGAGGCTGCGGGAGCGCCAGCCAGCGCGGTGTGTTCTCGGCATCCGCTGTCATCCCTTGACGCTGCCCTCCTCGACGCCCTTGAAGAACTGCCGCTGCAGCGCCGCGAAGAGCAGGATGATCGGCACGAGCGCGATCATCGTGCCCGCCGCGATGACGCGCGGGTTCGCCGAGAAGTTCGAGCTGAGGTACTGCATGCCGACGGTGAGGGTGTAGTTCGCCGGGTCGGAGAGCACGACGAGCGGCCAGAGGAAGTCGTCCCACGCGCCGATGAACGCGAACAGCGCCACGACCGAGACCATGCCCCGCACGTTCGGCCACACGATGTGACGCAGCCGCTGCATCGTGTTGGCGCCGTCGATGGTCGCGGCGTCCAGGGTGTCCGGAGGGATCATGCGGCACGCCGCCATCATCAGCAGCACGTTGATCGCGGCGATCGCTCCGGGGAGGAAGACCCCCCACAGGGTGTTCGCGAGCCCCAGCGACTTCACCGTCAGGTACTGGCTGGTCAGCGTGACCTCTCCGGGCAGCAGGAGCGTCGAGAAGATGATCGCCAGCACGATCCACTTGCCGCGGAAGCGCATCGTCCCCAGCGCGTAGCCGCCGATGGTGGCGAAGATGACGTTGGTGATGACCGTGCCCACGCCGACCAGCAGCGAGTGCCAGGCGTAGTCGAGCACGGGGATCGTGCGGAACACCTCGGCGTAGTTGTCGAGCGTCGGCGCCTGCGGGATCAGCGAGGGCGGGAAGTCGTAGATGTTCTCGGTGGCGCCCTTGAAAGACGTCGACATCTGCCACAGGAACGGGAACACCATGACGGCGAGCACGACGAGCAGCAGTGCGTACCTGCCGATCAGGCCGCCGAGCGACGGCTTCATGATGTCGACCGATCCGCTCGTGCGGTACGGGCGCTCGCGGCGCAGCTTCTGATCAACGCTCATCGGGCCACCTCCTGCGCGCGGCGGGCGACCTTCGCGGCCTTCGCCGTGCGTCTGGTCACCAGCGCCTCCTTGATCGTGTCGCTGTTGTTGAGGATGCCGACGACCGCGAGGGGCACGAGCGTGAGCAGGAACAGCACGAGGGAGATGGCGGATGCGTAGCCGACCTGGCCGTTGAGGCCCTTGCCCATCGACTGGATGAGCATCACCATGCTCATCGCGCGCCCGCCGGGGCCGCCAGAGCCGTTGGAGAGGACGTAGAGCTCGGTGAACACGCGCATCGCCCCCACGCAGACGAGCACCGAGACGAGCATCATCGGGCCGCGCACCCCCGGGACGGTCACCGACCAGAACCGGCGCCAGCGACCGGCGCCGTCCATCGCCGCCGCCTCGTGCAGCTCACGACCGACGTTCCCGAGGGCCGCGAGGTACACGACCATGTAATAGCCGAGACCCTTCCACACCGTGAGGCCGATCGCGCAGCCGATCAGCAGCCAGCGGTCGGAGAGGAACTCGATCGGCCGGTCGGCGAGCCCGAAGAACTTCAGCGCCGAGTTCACGGTGCCGCTGCCGGAGAACAGGAACTCCCAGACGATCGCCACGACCACGGCCGAGGCGATCACCGGGAAGTAGAACGTCGTGCGGAAGAACCCGATGCCGGGGATCTTGTTGTGCACGAGCATCGCGAGCAGCAGCGGCAGGAACGTCAGCAGCGGCACGCACACGACGACGTAGACGAGCGACGTCGACAGCGCGTAGCCGAACCGCTCGTCCTCGAAGAGCTTCGCGAAGTTCGCGAGCCCGACGAACTCGGCGGGGCGGAGCGGACGAGCATCCGTGAAGGCCAGCATCACGGTGTTCAGGAACGGCCACAGCGCGAACACGAACACCCAGATCACCGCCGGCAGCACCAGCAGATACGGCGTGAACCATCTCTGTCTCTTCACGGTCTCGTCCTCTCCGCCGCGTCGTTCAGCCGACGAGGTTCTGCTGGGCGTACTCCACAGCCTTGTCGAGCGCCTCCTGGCCGGAGATCTCGCCGGTGATGGCGAGGGCGATCTGCTGCTTGGCGTAGGTCTCCATCGCCTCGGTGTACTGCGGGGCGCCGGTCTGCTTCGCGTCGGCCATCTGCGCGGCGGCGAGCGTCGTCGCCGTGCCCTGCAGCTCGTTCACCGGAGCCTCGGCGAACACGGACGGGTCGGCGTTCGCCGCGATCGTCCCGGGGAAGAAGCCCGCGGCGAGCTTCACGAACGCGATCTGGTTCTCCGTGTTCGTGACGAACTCGGCGAAGGCCAGGGCCGTGGCGGAGTTCTTCGAGTTCTTCGAGACGCTGATGCCCTGCACGAACAGCGGCGGGTTGCCGAAGCCGTTGGTCACATCGACGTCGGGGAGCAGGTTCGGCGCGTTGACCGCGACGTCCTTGTCGATGTAGTTCGGGCCGGCCGTGGTCCAGGCGACGCCGCCGGTGTTGAAGATGTTGATGTTCGAGTTCGCCGTTCCCGCGCCCTGCAGAGCCTCGGCCGTGATGGCGCCCGCCTTGTAGAGCTCGGCGTAGCGGTCGACGATCTTCGCGGCCTCGGGGGTGTTGAAGACGAACTCGCCGTCCTTGAAGATGTCGGGCGAGGCGCCGACGATCTGCAGCGTCTTCGGGCTGGGCACGGAGGAGAACATCGGCACGCCGGCAGCGGCGAGCTTCTCGGCGGCATCCAGGGTCTCGTCGAAGTCCTTCGGCGCCTCGGTCACGCCGCCCTTGGCGAGCAGCGCCTTGTTCCAGTAGTTCAGTTCGGTCCCGAGGTACCACGGGAAGGCGAACGAGCCCTCGACGCCGTCGTACTGGTAGGCCGCGACGCCGCCGGCGACGTAGTCGTCGATGACCTTCGATGCGCCGCCGAGGTCGAGCAGCTGATCGGCGGATGCCAGCGAGTACGCGTACTCCGGCGGCAGGTTGATCACGTCGGGCAGCTCGCCGGACTCGGCCTGCTGCAGGATCTTGTCCTCGTACCCGTCGCCGGGCTGGTCGATCCATTTCACCTTCGTGCCGGGGTGCTCCTTCTCGAACGCCGCGACGACGCCCTCGAAGTACGGCGTGAACTTGTCGTTCTTGAGAGACCAGGTCTGGAAGGTGATCTCCCCGCCGATCTCGCCGTCGCCACCCGACGGGGTGGAGGCGCCGCCGCCGGTGCATCCGGCGAGGACGAGGGATGCCGCGACCGCGAGGCCCGCGACTGCTGTGGAACGGTGCTTCATGGACTTCTCCTTCGAAGTGGCCAGGCTGGCGCGTCTCGCTCGAGTCGCTGTCACAACCCGTACTAAAACGGTATAGTGACCTTAGCATGCCACACCGTCGCCATGACGGTCCAGCCACGGGATGCTTCGTGTCAGCGTCGATTCTCGAAAGGACAGCGATGCCCAGTCTCGTCGCCCCGCTGCGCTTCGGCGCCAACTACACCCCGCGTTCGCAGTGGATGCACTCCTGGATGTCGCTCGACCTCGACGAGGTCCGCCGCGACTTCGAGGCGCTGGCCGGACTCGGGCTCGACCACGTGCGGATCTTCCCGCTGTGGACGCAGCTCCAGCCCAACCGCACCCTGATCCGCAGCGACGCGATCGACGACGTGCGCGCCGTGGTGGAGATGGCCGGGGAGTTCGGGCTCGACGCGAGCGTCGACGTCATCCAGGGGCACCTGTCGAGCTTCGACTTCATCCCCTCGTGGCTGTTCACCTGGCACGACAAGAACATGTTCACGCACCCCGACGCGCTGAGCGGCCAGGCCGAGCTCGTCACCCGGCTGGGCGCGAACCTCAGCGAGGCGGGCAACTTCCTCGGCTTCACGCTGGGCAACGAGACCAACCAGTTCTCCGCGGAGACGCACCCGTCGCCGTGGCCGGTGACCGAAGCCGAGGCCGCGCACTGGATCACCACTCTCCTCGACGCCGCCCGCGCCGCGGCCCCCGCGCAGCAGCACGTGCACAGCGAGTACGACGCCGCCTGGTACATGGACGGCCACGGCTTCACCCCGCGGCTCGCATCGCGGCTCGGCGACATCACGACCGTGCACTCCTGGATCTTCAACGGCACGGCGCAGCGCTACGGCGGCCGATCCACGGCATCCGACCGCCACGCCGAGTACATGATCGAGCTGGCCCGCGGCTTCGCCACCGACCCCGCGCGGCCCATCTGGCTGCAGGAGGTCGGCGCCCCCTCCAACTGCCTCACTCCGGAGCAGACGCCCGGATTCCTCGAGGCGACGCTGCGCTCGGCCGCCCGCACCGAGAACCTGTGGGGCGTGACGTGGTGGTGCTCCCACGACGTCAGCCGCAGCCTCGCCGACTTCCCCGAGCTGGAGTACACGCTCGGGCTGATCGATCAGGACGGATCGGCCAAGCCCATCGGCCGCCGCTTCGCCGACCTCATCCCCGAACTGCGCGAGCGTCAGGACGCTCCGGCACGAACACTCGGCATCGTCGTCGAGGTCGATGAGGACGAGACCCCCGTCAGCCGCGCGGCCCTGGGTCCCGGCGGCGCGGTGTTCCAGGCCTGGGTCGACGCGTGCGAGTCGGGCGTCGACCCCGCGTTCGTGACGTCGGCGGATGCCGAGAAGCCCGAGGTCCTCGCGACGCGAGGGATCACCGAGCTCGTGCGCCCCGGAGTCGGCGGCCCCGCGTACGCCTCGCAGAACACGGTCGTCTGACCGCACCGCATCCGCCGCCGCGCCGTTCCGGCCCGTTCCGTCCCGAAGGGGAAGCCGCTAGCGCGGGGCGCTCGTGCTCTCGCGCACGGTGAGCACGGGCAGCGCGCCCACCCGGTCGGGCAGCACGTCCGGCACCTCGATCTGCTCGAGGAGGAAGGCCGCGGCATCCGCTCCGAGGCCGAAGGTGTCGCGCGTGACGCAGGTGATCGAGGGGTGCATGAGCCCTGCGACGACCGAATCGTCGAAGGAGGCGATCGAGAGGTCGCCCGGCACCGAGACGCCCATCTCCTGCGCGATGCGGAGTCCGGCGATGGCCATCACGTCGTTGTCGAACACGACGGCGGTGGGTCGATCGCGGCGGCTCAGCACACGGCGCATGGTGGCGGATGCCGCGAGCGGCGAGAAGTCCGTCGTGATCACCTCTCCCGTCACGCCGCGGGCGGCGAGACCGGCCAGCACGTCGATGCGCAGCCGCGTGTGCTGGAACTCCTCGGGACCGGCGACGTAGACGATCGAGCGGTGTCCCAGCGCCGACAGGTAGTCGAAGAGCGAGTGGGCCACCTGGCTGTCGTCGAGCCAGATGGATGCCGGCTGCCCCTCCTCGGAGGAACGGCTGCCGATCACGACGGCGGGCATGTCCAGCTCGGGGAGCACGGCGAGGCGCGGGTCGTCGTCGCGCGGATCGATCACGATCACGCCGTCGACCTGATTGGCGCTGCGCCAGCGGCGGTAGGTCGCCACCTCCTCCTCGATCGAGGAGACGAGCACCATCTGCATGGCGATGCGGTGGGCGGCGAGGGCCGACTGGGCGCCGGCGATGAGGTCGGTGAAGAAGGCCTCGTTGCCGAGCGTGTCGGCTGGACGGTTCACCGCGAAGCCGATGACCCCCGCGCGGGCTCCGACCAGCGCCCTGGCGGCGGAGCTGGGCTGCCACTGGTGCTCCTCGGCGATGTCGAGGATGCGCTGGCGCGTCTGCTCGCTCACTCCGGGGCGCCCGTTCAGCGCGAAGGACACCGCGCCGGGAGAGACCCCGGCCAGACGGGCGATGTCCGTGATGGTCACGCGCTTGGCTTTGGACATTCCACAACTGTAGCGATCAAGGCCGATCGTGAAATTGGACTGGGCACAACAGTTGCGCTCTGCTACGGTGCCACTAAAGCGCTTAAGTAGCGGCGGCCGACTCGCCGCTCTTGAGCACCCCACCCCTCGAAGGAGAGAGCAATGAAGCGAACGACGGCGCTCGCACTGAGCGCACTGCTGACCGGACTCGCGGCCTTCGCCGCGCAGCCCGCCGTCGCCGACACGACCGCAGCTCCGGCGGCATCCTCCGCCTCCAGCACCGTGCAGTGCGAGAGCACTCCGCAGACCATGGCGTACTACCGCACCTGGCGCGACGTCACGGTGCCGCAGAGCGCGAACTCGAACCTGCCGGACCCGAACGTCACGCGCATGACCGACCTGCCGTCCGAGATCGACGTCGCGATGGTGTTCGACGCCGGCGCCACCGCTGGCACCGACTACTGGCCGACGCTCCGCGACACCTACGTGCCCACGCTGCACGCGCGCGGGACGAAGGTCGTCTACACGCTGTGGATCGACCGGCTCGCCAAGGCCGAAATCCCCCTGACCGACGCCGCCTACGCCGCCTACGCGCAGGAGCTCGTCGACACCTACGTCACGCCGTACGGGCTCGACGGCATCGACATCGACGTCGAGTCCTACCCCCAGGGCGACGAGCTCACCCGCGCGATCGGCGTGTTCAGAGCCCTCGGCGAGCTCATCGGGCCGAAGTCCGGCACCGACCGGATCTTCATCTACGACACCAACCAGGACGGAGACACCGCACTGTTCGAGGCGGTCTCCGACACCGTCTCCTACGTGCTGCTGCAGGCGTACGGGCGCGGCACGGGCGGCATGCAGGCGACGTGGGAGACGTTCGCCGACGACATCGCGCCGTGCCGCTTCCTCCCCGGCTTCTCCTTCTACGAGGAGCAGGACCGCACCCACTGGGGCGACGCCGAGGGCATCTACGACCCGGCCACGGCGCCGTCGTCGACCGCCTACCAGTACGCCATCTGGCAGCCGGAGGAAGGCGCGAAGGGCGGCTTCTTCGCCTACGCCGTCGATCGTGACGGCAAGGTGTTCGGCGACAACAGCATCACGAAGACCGACTTCACGTGGATGACGAGCCTCTCCGCCGTGCAGGACGAGGCCGCGGGAGTCACCCCGCAGCCGCCGGCCGCGCCGACCGCCGCGCTCGACCGCGACCGCATCACGATCCGCGGCACCGGCGTCGCCGGCGCCGAGGTCACGGCGCTCACGAGCGGCCCGGGGCGCACGGCATCACCCGCGACCGCGTCTGTCGCCGCCGACGGCACCTGGGCGCTGGTCCTCGACCGCAAGCTGACGCGGCCGCAGTCCGTCGCCGTGACGCAGAGCGTGAAGGGCACGGCATCCGACCCCGTGACGGTGCTCTTCCGTCGCTGACGATCACGTGAGGGGCCGGTGAGTGCGGGGTCGAGAGACCCGTATGCCGCACTCACCGGCCCCTCACTGCTGCGTCAGAGCGACGTCACGTCCCCCACGAGGTTGACGCGGATGCCCATGCCCGCGAACATCGCGGCCTTCGCGACCAGCGCCCGATCGGCGGTCTCGGCGTCGGGGGCGTAGACGAGCTGCGCGTGGTTGGCCTTGTGACGCGCCATGAACTGATCGCGCGTCTGCCCGTGCAGCACGACGTGCGCGATCGGCCACTCGGGGTTGGTGGCCTCCTTGCGGCGCCGGGTCTCCTCCTCCGGCAGCTCCACGACGGATGCGCGGAAGATGTCGGCCTGCAGCACCCCGTCGGCGATGAACACGCGCGACAGCACGATCTCGCCCGGCTTCGAGACGCCGTTGATCGTCGCCCCTCCCGCCGGGAAGAACACGTGACCCTGGCGCCAGCCCTCGGCGTTCTGCCACCCGCCCAGGTGCGAGGCCGGCACCGAGCCCGAGATCTCGTACACCCACACGAACTCGCCGTCGTAGTCCTCACCCCAGCGCACGTCGTGCAGGGTGTTGTCCGGCACCAGCCCCATCGCTCGCCACACGCGATCGGTGACCAGCGCGTCGACCGCGACGCCCTCGTCGGCCTCGTTGAAGTGCGGGAAGGCCCGCCCCTCGTGCAGCACGCGCGAGCCGTCGCGCGAGGTCACGGGAGGGCGCTCGGTGGAGTTCAGGATGCCCTCGGCGAGGTCCGACGCGGGCACGAGGTCCTTGAGCCCCTGCTGGTACTGGATGCCGACGGCGTCGAGTCCGAAGTCGTCGGCGATGCGGAGGGCGGCGATGTACATCTTCATCTGCCACTGCACCTGCTCGCGGGTGAGCTCGGTCGCGGCATCCTCTCCGTACTTGAAGGTCATGCCGTGCGCGACGAGCCAGTCGTAGGCGGCATCCGCCTCCTGCTCCGTGACGTCGAGCATCTCGGCGTAGAGCGCGGACTGCGACAGGCGCTCCTTGTAGATGCCCGTGCCGTTGAGCAGCTCGTCGTCGAAGATGGCGTTGTACATGCCCATGCAGCCCTCGTCGAAGACGCCGATGATGGCCTTCTCCGCGCGCAGCTGAGCGGCGAGCGCCTCGCCGAGCCGCTTCTCCGGGCTGTCAGGGAGCTCGGGCAGGGGGCGCACGTGCGAGTCGTCGTGCGTGATGGCGCCGGTCTCGGTCCACTCCCTGATCGCGTCGGTGAACCAGGCGTCCGTGTAGTCGACCGACCACGTGGTGGCGTAGGGCTTGCCCATCTTGGTGAGTCCCGCGTTGAGACCGAGCAGGCCGACGAGCCCCGGCCAGTCGCCCGCGAAGTTCGCCACGGTGAGGATCGGCCCCTCGTGCGTGCGGAGGCCCGCGAGCACGTGGTGGGAGTACTGCCAGTTGGCGATGGCCACCACGAGCGGCGCGTCGACGGGGATGTCCCTGAAGACCTCCAGACCCATGCGCTGGCTGGAGATGAACCCGTGCCCGGTCGCCGGGTCGACGCCGAAGGGGCGGATGACGGTCCAGCCGAGGCCGTCGAGCACCCCCGTGACGCCCTCTTCGAGCTCGACCTGGGTGGGCCAGCCGGCGACGTTCGCCGACTCGCGGAGATCGCCGGAGGTGATGAGGTAGGCGGTCTTCGGGGCGGATGCCGGCCGGGTGACCGGCGTCGGCAGGGTGTAGGTGGTCATGATGCCTCCGGTGTCTGGATGGGGGTGGTGTGCGACTCCCCGGCTCGGAGTCGGATGCCGCGGTCGACGCTGCGGCCGTGCAGCCGCAGATCGTCGATGTCGAGGGATCCGCCGTCGAGGCGGAGGGTGAGGGCGTCTCCGTCGATCTCGACGCGGCCCCAGCCGTCGCCGGTCGTGAAGAGGCTGCGGAAGGGACCCTCGGTCGCCGGAGCGAAGGAGAGCACGCCGAGCGGGGCGTCCCACTGCGCTCCGCTCGCGCCGAGCAGCAGCGCCCAGGACGCGAGGGAGCGGGCGTAGTGGTTGCCGCACTCGATCTCGTTCCACGGGCTGCGGTGGGCTCCGTCGTAGCGCGAGCGCAGCGCCCGTTCGATGCGGAGGGCGTCGTCGTAGCGGCCGGCGAAGAGGAGGGATGCCGCGACCTGGTGCTCCACGCCCGTCCACACCTCGTCGGAGTAGACGAACGGGATCGCCGGCCGCCCGCCGCGCGGCCAGGACGCGAGGAGCAGTCCGCCCTCGTCGTTCAGGGCGTACACGCGCTGCGTGCTCTCGTGGGCGGAGAGGTCGTCGCGCAGGTTGTGGCGGGCGATCGCGGCGAGCGCGGAGTCGACGCGCTCCGCCGGGAGGAGGAGCCCGAGTCCGTTCACGAACGCGTGGAACTGACCGAGCAGCTGGTCGGACAGCACGCCGTCGCCGTACTGGTAGCGGTGGGCGTCGGCATCGTCGATGACCTGCCGGTAGTACTCGCCGTTCCACAGCGTCTCGTCCATCGCGGCGGCGACGTGGTCGGCTCGCGCGGTCCATGCGGCGGCGCGCTCGGCCTCGCCGAGGTGGGAGGCCATCCGCGCGCCCGCCCGCAGCGCGGCGAGGTACACGCCGTTCGCGAGCGGCTCCGCCCCGTGGAACTCGATGTCGTAGGTGTTGTGCATCTCGCCGTCGAGCAGGCCGTCGCCGTCTCTGTCCCACTCGCGGATCGCGTAGTCGAGGGTGCGGGATGCCGCGGGCCACAGCTCGCGGAGGAACCCCTCGTCACCGCTGAACCGCCACTCCCGGTGCAGGCGCAGCAGGGTGCCGAGCTGACCGTCGACGGCGGGACCCATGAACCAGGAGGGGCCTCCGAAGATGCGGTTGCTGCGGAACTTCTGCGCACCGGCGTCGTCGGTCTCGAGCAGGTACTCGACCCTACGGGCGCTGCGCTCCAGTGAGGGGAACAGCCACGCGAGGGTCTGGGCGTACGACCAGACGTGCGTGCAGGTGCCCTCGCACGAGCCGCCGTGGTCGAAGGACCCCTCCCACGCCGCGAAGACGGGCCCCTCCCCCAGCTCGGGGTTCGGGGACTCCAGCACGAATCCGGTCGTCGATCGCGCCGCGGCGATGTTCGCGCCGATCGCATCGACGAGGACCGGGTCGAGGGTGCCGCCGTAGAGCGCGTCGACGAAGGCATCCGTCGCGGACTCCAGCGCACCGAGGTTCTCGTGCAGGTGCGAGGCCGCGGCCCACGCGTCGGGCCAGAGCGTCGCATAGCGGTTGCGGACGATCTCGTCGCCGGGCGGATCCGCCAACACGATGTGCCCGTACCACCCGCGCCGCCGGTGGGGGAAGCTCCACGACAGGACGAACTCGAAGTCTCGGCTCTCCCCCGGGGCGAGGGTGTGCACGATGCCGAGGGAGCCGGTGCGGATGCGGGGCAGCTTGGCGAGCATCTCCTCCTCGGTCAGCGGCGGAGCGTCGGGGTCGGCGTCGAGCTCGGCGAACAGCCCGCGCGGGCGGTCCTCCAGGGTCAGCCGCGGTTCGGGGGCGAGCAGCCCGTCGTCGGTGAGGTCGTTCCAGAACAGCCGCGCGCCGTCTGGCCAGTAGCTGGTCACCCACTGCGGCTTCACCGTGGTGGCGGCATCCGTCGTGGTCAGGCTCAGCGTGCCGTACCCGGGGTCGTCTGCGGGGAGGTCGATGCCGAAGTCGAGGCCGCGCACTCCGCCCTCCTCGCGCCAGCGCACGGTCTGCGTCGCGCGCATGCCCCAGGGCGCATCGGGACCGGGCGCACCGCGGCCGGCGGTGTGCGAGACGCTGCCCACCACGGTCACGGCGACGGGCGCGAAGCCGGGGTTGCTCACGCGGTAGCGGAGGATCGCGGCGGGGATGCCGGAGGCGTCGGCGTCGAGGGGAACGAGCGGGGTGAAGGCGTGCAGGGAGACGTCGACCGGCAGCGTCGCGTCTTCGAAGTCGACGTCGACCACCGGGTACTCGCCGTGCAGCGTGGCCGCGTCCAGGCGGGGAAGGCCCGAGAGCCGGTCGAAGGCGTAGCCGGCGTCGGCGTCGTGGCGTCCTGTGAGCCGCGCCTCCAGCACGCGGGTCACCGCAGGGCCGCCCTCGGGGGCCGCGTGGATCGCGAAGAAGGAGTACGGGTTGTCGCGCCCCTTGTCCGGAAGGTTCTCGAACTCCCAGTCGCGCAGCTCTCCCCGGGCGCCGATCGAGACGTTGCCCGTGCCGATGCCTCCGAGGGGGAAGGCCGTGGCCTGTGAGGTGTGCGGGATGCCGCGGGCCCTGCGGGTCATGCGGATGCCTCTCTCTGGTCTGCGGCGAGCTCGTGCACGAGATCCTTGGAGGACTCGTACAGCCACCGGTAGCGGTCGAAGAGCTCGTCGTAGAGCGCTCGTACCTCAGGGGCCGGGCGGATGCTCTCGACGATCGGGTTCCAGTCGCGGATCTCCGCCGGCTCTCCCTCGGCGGTCGCGACCGCGGCGAGGAACGCGGCCCCGAAGCTGGCGCCGATGGTCTTCTCCGGCACCTCCTGCACGAGGCCGGTGACGTCGGACACGACCTGCAGCCACAGCCGCCCCTGCGTGCCTCCGCCCACCGCGACGATGCGGCGGATGTCGGCGCCGGCGGCGCGCATGGTCTCGACGTTGTGCCGCACCCCGAGGGCCGTGGCCTCGAGCGCCGCGCGATACAGATCCCCGCGGGTGTGCTCCAGCGCGAGCCCCGCGATGACACCGCGGGCGTCGGGGTCCTGGATCGGCGTCCGCTCCCCGGCGAAGTAGGGCAGCATGAGCAGCCCGCGCGCGCCGGGGCCGGAAACCTCGGCCTCGGCGAGCAGCTCCGGATAGTCGGCGCCGGTGAGGTCCTTCAGCCAGGCGGTGAGCGCCCCGGAGGTCGAGAGCCCGCCCGCGAGGTTGCGCGTGCCGGGGAAGGCCCCGGCTGTGGTCCACATCGAGGGGGTGCGGAGGGTCTGCTCCCCCGTCGCCACCGAGTTCGTGAAGACCATGAACATCGTCGTGCCGTACATGAGCATGAGGTCGCCGACCTCGTGCGCTCCGACGCTCACGGCCTCGGTCCACGCGTCGATGGTGCCGACGATGACGGGGACGCCCTCCGGGATGCCGGTGAGGGATGCCGCGTCGGCGGTGACCGCGCCGGCGATGTCGCCCGCCCAGCGCAGCTCAGGGGCCTCGATAGGGCCCGCGTACCGCTCCCACCACTCGTCGTGCCAGCGCCCCGCCTCGATGTCGTAGAGGGGCGACACCTGGCTCGCCGACTGGTGGTCGAGCACGTACTCCCCGGTGAGCCGCCTGGCGAGCCACGAGGCGGGCATGAACAGGCGACGCGCCCGCGCCCAGGCCTCAGGTTCGCGCTCGGCGATCCACGCGATCTTCGGGCCGCCCGCCTGCGAGGTGAGGAGGGCGCCGCCCACCCTGGCGATCTCCTCGGCGCCGAGCTCATCGGTCATCCGCTCGATCTGCTCACCGGCTCGGGTGTCCACGCCGTAGAGGATGGCGGGCCGCACGGGCTCGTCCTCCTCGTCTGCGAGCAGGATGCACGGCCCCATGCCGCTCACGCCGACGCCGACGATCTCGACTCCGGGGACGGCGGCGATCAGCTCACCGGCGAGGGAGACGAACTCCTCCCACCAGACGCGTCCGTCCATCTCGACCCAGCCGCTGTGCGGGCGGCTCACGTCGTGCGCCCTGCTCGCCGTGGCGAGGATCGCGCCGTCGGCATCCACGAGCACGCCCTTGCTGCTGGATGTGCCGATGTCCACCCCGAGGGTGCAGCGCATGGCGTCCTCCTTGAAACCGATGCCGCGAATCATGAAACCTGTGCGCCACTGTACGCGAAATCGATTTCAAGGCGCAAGCGCCTGAGGGAGCATCCGTCCGGATCGGCTCAGACGCGCAGGGCCGAGGCGGGCTGCACCTCGTTGCGGAGCACGATCGTGCGCGCCGGCTGGGTGTCGCCGCCGATGCGCTCGAGCAGCATTCGGGCCGCCGTGACGCCCATGTGGCGCGCGGGCAGCCGCACGACCGTCACCGCGGTCGGCGACAGCGTGGTGAAGGGCAGGGAGCCGATGACGGCGACGCCCACCTTGGGCGGGGTGAGCCCCCGCTCGGTGAGCACCTGGATCGCCCCCACCCCGATGAGGTTGTTTCCGGCGACGACAGCGTCGGGCGGTTCGGGCAGGGCCAGCAGCTCCTCCATCGCCGCGCGACCGCCGTCCACGCGGAAGGTCGCGAAGCGCGCCAGGGACTCGATGTCGGCATCCGGCTGTGCGGCCGACAGGGCGGAGCGCCACCCGGCCGCACGCTCGGCGGCGGTGTCGATGTGCTCGGGGCCGCCGATGTAGGCGATACGGCGGTATCCCGCGTTGATCAGGTCC
This sequence comes from Microbacterium sp. MYb72, assembly GCF_002979415.1. Taxonomy (GTDB): domain Bacteria; phylum Actinomycetota; class Actinomycetes; order Actinomycetales; family Microbacteriaceae; genus Microbacterium; species Microbacterium natoriense. The sequence continues at coordinate 29,063 of NZ_PCOT01000027.1, forward strand.
TGTGTCGCCGAGGTGCCGGCGGCGCGGTTGGCCATGACGACCCCGTCGATGTCGTAGCTCGTGCTGCGGTCGACGGCCACCACCGGCCGCCCCGTCGCGAGGATCTCATCGAGGCTGGTGCCCTCGTCGGCGGTCGCGATGATGACGCCCGACATGTGCTCGGCGACCGCGATGCGCAGGTAGGTCGCCTCCTTCACGGTCTGCGAATCGGAGTTGCACAGCACGACGGAGTAGCCGGCCTCGGAGGCGACGTCCTCGACGCCGCGGGCCATCTCGGTGAAATAGGGGTTCTCGATGTCGGGGATGACGAGGGCGATGACCTCGGAGCTCTGGCGGCGGAGCGTGCGCGCGGTGCGGTTCGGCGTGAAGTTCAGCTTCGCCGCGGCATCCCGCACGGCGGCCACCTTCTCGTCGGAGACGCTCGTGCCGTTGAACACGCGCGAGACCGTCGCGGGAGAGACGCCCGCGAGCGCCGCGACGTCGTAGATCGTAGCCATGCCCACCCTCACTGCTGCCCCGACCCCGTCGGAGATGAAAGCAACAGTAGCGCGCAGGAGGGCGATCTATGGCGTTCAGGAGTGAAATCGATTACATTGGCGCTCATGACTTTCACACCCTCCGATCTGGCATCCCTCGCAGCGCTGCGCCCCGTGCAGACGCGGTCGATCTCGCCGGAGAACTTCGATGGATCCGCTGGGGGCGGGGGCCGGGCGACCGAGGGAACGGGGGCCTCGTGCGCCCGCGACCTCGGCCCCGGCTGGAAGATCTCGCCGAGCGTCGACGTGAAGGCGGGAGAGACCTTCGACCTCGCCCGCATCCAGGGAGCGGGCAAGATCACGCACATCTGGATCACCACCCACACCGACAACTGGCGCACGCTCCTGCTGCGCGCCTACTGGGACGGCGCAGACGAGCCGGCCGTCGAGGTCCCCTACGGCGACTTCTTCTGCAACGGCTGGGGCGTCTTCGCGCAGGTGAACTCGCAGGCCATCGCCGCGAACCCGCACGGCGGCTTCAACTCGTACTGGCCCATGCCGTTCCGCGACGGCGCGCGCCTCACGATCGAGAACACCTCGGACGTCGACGTGCGCATCTACTACCAGGTGACGTACGAGATCGGCGGCGACCACTCAAACGACGCGTACTTCCACGCGCAGTGGCGGCGCTCGAACCCGCTCGAGGACCTCACGCCCCACGTCATCCTGGAGGGCATCGAAGGCCGGGGTCAGTACGTCGGCACCTACATCGCCTGGGGCGTGAACTCCAACGGCTGGTGGGGCGAGGGCGAGATCAAGTTCTACCTCGATGACGACACCGAGTACCCCACCATCTGCGGAACCGGCACCGAGGACTACTTCGGCGGCGCGTGGAACTTCGACATCCCGGGCAAGGGATACACCGAGTTCTCCACGCCCTACCTCGGGATGCCGCAGGTCATCAAGCCCGATGGGCTGTACGTGAGTCAGCAGCGGTTCGGCATGTACCGCTGGCACCTGCTCGACCCGATCCACTTCGCCACCGGCATCCCGAAGGTCGACATCCAGGCGCTCGGATGGCGCAGCGGCTGGCGCTACCTGCCGCTCCGCGACGACATCGCCTCCACGGCGATGTTCTACCTCGACCGCCCCACGGCTCGTCGACCGAAGACTCCGACCGCAGACGACCTGGAGGTGCACCTAGGCACGGCCCCGGTGCCCGACATCGGGGCGACCCCGCCGCGCGAGCCGCGGGGCTGACGGAGGACGGATGCTGTTCTCTCTGACCGGTGCGAGCGGCGCGGGCAAGTCGACCGTGCTGGCGCACCTCGAGACCGTGGACTGGGGAGTCCCGGTCCGCTGCGTGGAGTTCGACTCGATCGGGGTTCCCGACGGGGCGGACACCGCGTGGCGGCACGGCGCCGTCGAGCACTGGGTTCAGCAGGCGCTGATCGCCCAGGCCGACGGCGCCCACGTGCTGTTGTGCGGCCAGGTGCCGATGGGCGAGCTCCTCGCCGCGCCCTCCGCCGATCAGCTCGACGGCATCCGCGTGTGCCTGCTCGACTGCTCCGCCGACGTGCGCACGGAGCGGCTGGTGCACCGCGGCGAGCATCTGGAGGCGATCGTGCACCACAACCGCTTCGGCGAGTGGTTCCGCGCGCACACCCTCGACCCCCGGCACGCCCCGGAGGTGATCCGCGTCACGAGCCCCCTGCCGATGCGGTGGGAGCGCTGGGCCGACCTGGAACCGGGAGACCCGCGCTGGTCGGCCGAGATCATCGACACGGAGGCGCTGACCCCGCAGGAGGTCGCGGCATCCGTCGAATCCTGGGTGCGCCGCGAGCTCACCGCACTCTGAGGATCTCCGCTCCCGTCGCGAAACCTCCCGGTATGGATGCCGATTTCCGGGATCTTCTGCGACGGGAGCGGCTATCGGGCCATCTCAGGATGCCGCGGCGTGTCCGCCGCGGCATCCGAAACCGTGCCCGGTGAGACGGGCGATCCTGCTCAGGCCAGCCAGGCGGGCGCGCGTCCGCGCAGGAACGCGCCGTCGAGGGAGAAGCGTCCGGCGCCGGTGAACGCCAGCGCGAGGGCCGCGACGCCGAGGACGGCGACGAACTCGTAGCCGCCTTCGCCGACCCAGAGGCCGGCCGGGAGGTGCACGGCGACGATCGCGACGAGCATGTCGATCGCCAGCAGGATGCCGACGGGACGCGTGAACAGCCCGAGGGCGAGCAGGATGCCGCCGATGAGCTCGACGAACGCGACGACGGGCGCCGCGATCTCGGGGAGCGGGACTCCCATGTCGGCGAAGCTGCCGATGGTCCCAGGAAGGGTGTACTCGAAGATCTTCTGCGCACCGTGGGCGGCGAAGATCAGACCGACCACGACGCGCAGGACGAGGAGTCCCAGCGAGGCGGAGGCGGAGGGGGCGGTGGTGTTCGTCATGAGGAGTTCTTCCTTCGTGGCAGGACACCCGCGCGCCAGGCGCGGAGCAGGGTCGTTCCCTGCCGACCACGCTAGGAAGCGGTTCTATCCGTCTCCTGTGCGTGTGACGTCCCGTTACCGCTCGCTCCATCGGCGCGCCCGCACGGCCCCCTCCACGTCGTCACGTCATCCACCTCGCCATGGCATCCCGGAGAACGGGGATCTGCTGCCCGTACAGGTCGCGCGCCTCGTGCGCCCACGAGCTCTGCCCTCCGTCCCGCTCGACCTGGCGAAGCTCATGGCAGATCGCCGTCGCCCAGTTCAGGATGCCGTCAGCCGTCATCGCCATCCGGGCGCCGAGGAAGATCGACCGCAACGACTCGGCCCCCCACCCGTTCACGAGCAGCGTCGCCCAGTCCAGGCCGTTCACGGCGCTCCGCCCCGACCACTCGAAGTCGATCACGCCGACGCCGTCCTCATCGACGATCACGTTCGACGGGATGAGGTCGCCGTGCTGGAATCGTCGGTCCGCGTGCCGTTCATGCTCGCCGAGGAGGTCGATCTCCGCTGTGCTGAGAAGGCCACGCTCGCGTCCCCAGCCGAGTCGACGGCGATAGTCGACCCGATGTCCGTCCACCGGCGACTCCCACCCGGCGGTGGAGAGCGCGAGGTCGAGGCACTGCTGCGCGGTCGCCGGCGACACGCCCCGATCGAGGGTCTTCCCCTCGCCGAGCACTGCACCGTCGAGGCGACGCAACACCATCCCCTCCGACCCCCAGGAGACGAGTCGCGGGGCCCGAAAGGGCGGGGGTACGACCTCCATGGCGAGATAGTGCAGCGCCTCGTTGACGGATCGCTCGCGAGAACGCCCCGTCTTGACGACGTCCTCTGCCGAACCACTGTCCATGGCTCCTCCTCGCCGCGCCGCCCGCTACACACCGCGCACCGCGCGGCGTCGCTCAGACGAGCCCCTGCACCCGGAACTGCTCGGAGTGGTAGACGCTGTTGTTGTCGGTGCGCCACTGGCTGACGCTGAGGTGGAGGTCGGACAGCGTCGACCCGGGGATGATGTATCCGCCGTAGAGCTGCGCCACGTGCGAGGCGTCCTCCTGGTTCCACTCCGACCCCGTGAGCAGGGTGGTCTTCGTGGCCGTGTAGAGGTTGTCGGTGGGCGTGTTCAGCACCATCGCGTCGATCCGATATGCGCCGGAGTTGAACCACGTGAGGATCCATTTGCCGCCGAGGGGCCGCAGGCACATCTCGCCGAACGTGCCGCCCAGCACCTCGGTGACCGGCTTGCCCCATCCCCACGAGCCGTTCGCGTACCCCCAGGGCTGGTAGGCCGACAGCGTGGTCATGTTGTTCGACGGGACCCGGTAGAGCACGATGCCCTTGTCGCGCTGGAAGCCGGTGCCGTAGATGTACACGTAGCCGTCGTTGCCCTCGCCCCACGTGATGCACTGGAACTTGCCACCGGCCATGTCCGCGGGGAACTGCAGCCCGGTGTGCTGCCAGGTCGCGCCGTTGTCGTCGGACTTCCACAGCTCCGTCCAGCGCACCGTGCCGAACTGCGGGCCGTTGACGATCGCGTGCAGGTACATCCGCGAGCCGATCGTGATGACGTCCGACGGGATGACGGTCGTGAAGTAGTTGTCGTGCGGGTAGTACCAGAGCTGCGGGGCCGTGCCCTGCGTGTTCGCGCCGGCACCCGCGCAGCCGTTGAACGTGACGCCGGAGACGAGGTTCGTGGTCGACGAGTACAGCGCCACCGGCGAGCGCCAGTTCGCGCCGCCGACGTGGTCGGCCCAGGTGTCGCCGAACATGAACAGCATCCGTCCGTCGGGCGTGCGCGCGGGGATGCCGAGATCCGTCGCCCCCACCCCGTACTGCAGGGGCGCCTGGGTTCCGGCCAGCACCTTGACCCTCGTCACGGTGAGACCGGCGGCGGATGCCGGTGGCGCGGGGGCCGTCGCGGCGATGAAGGCCGCGCCGATCACCGCTGCTCCCTGGATGAGTCCTCGGCGGCTGATGCCGCGCTCGTTCGTGCTCTCGGTCTCCATCGACCGCTCCTCTCGTCACCGCATGGGTACTGCTACTTGAGACCTGCCATCTTGATGTTGCCGATGATCTGCCGCTGGAAGATCAGGAAGAGGATGATGACCGGGGCCGCGGCCAGCACGGAGCCGGCCATGAGCAGTCCGAGCTCGGTGCTGCGCTCGGAGCGGAACGTCGCGAGGTACTGCTGCAGCACGAACTTCTCCGGCGAGGTGATCGTGAGGATCGGCCAGACGTACGAGTTCCAGTAGGCCAGGAAGGCGGTGATCCCCATCACGACGAAAGGCGGCTTGGAGAGCGGCAGGAAGATCCGCCAGAAGATGCCGAACCTGCCGCAGCCGTCGAGCATCGCCGCCTCTTCGAGGCTCTTCGGGATGTTCAGGTAGAACTGCCGGATGAAGAACACCATGCCCGCGCTCGCGAGCCCGGGGATGACGAGCACGGCGAGCGTGTCGAGCATCGCCAGCCGGGTGACGACGATGAAGCTGGTGAGCAGGATCGTCATGCCGGGGATGAACATGGTCGTGATGATGATCGCCCAGATCAGTCCCTTGAAGCGGAAGTCCAGCCGCGCGAAGGCGTACGCCGCGAGGGAGTTCACCGCGAGGCTGCCGACCGTGAACAGCACGGCCCCGAAGAACGTCCAGATCATCGTCCGGAGGAAGGTCGGGTCGGCGAGGATCTGCGCGTAGTTCTGCCACAGCCACACCTCGGGGAAGAACTGGAAGGGCGTCTCGACGACCTCGGTCTTCGACTTGAAGCCGGCGATCACCATCCAGGCGAGCGGGAACAGCGACGCGACCACGAACAGCGCGCCGACGATCACCTTGCCGAGGAGGACGAGCCATCCTCCGGCGCTGCGCGGCGTCCGCGTCGAGCGCGGCTCCTTGCCGGCGAGGACGATGCGGGTGGTCTCCTGCATGACGGCCATCAGTCCACCAGCCTCTCGGAGTTGACGAACTTGAACACGAGGGCGGAGATCGTCCCCAGCACGACGAACAGCAGCAGCGCTGCCGCGATCGAGTAGCCGACGTTCACGTCGTTGCGGAAGTGGTTGAAGATGAAGAGGTTCGGCAGCGTCGTCGAGTCGAGCGGTCCGCCCTGGGTCATGACGAGGGGCAGCTCGAACTGCTGGATCGCGGCGACGAAGCCGGTGATGAGCAGGTACAGCACGACGTTCTTCATCTGCGGGATCGTGATGTACGAGGTCTTCTGCCACCAGTTGGCGCCCTCCATCGCGGCCGCCTCGTAGTACTCGGCGGGGATGTCGACCATCGCGGCGACCATGATGAGGGAGGTGAGGCCCATGCCCAGCCAGATCGCGGGCACGGCCACGGCGATCAGCGCCCACTTCGGGTCGCCGATCCACGCGATCGGCTCTATGCCGAAGTTCCCGAGGAACGCGTTCAGGAGTCCGCCGGAGTAGTTGTAGATGAGCACGAAGATGATCGAGGCGATCACGGCGGAGATGATCGTCGGGATGTAGATGCTGACCTTCAGGATGCTCGCCGCCCGACGCGACACGGCGACCACGAGGCTCGCGAAGAAGAAGGCCAGCGCGAGCATCACCGGCACCGTGAGGAGCACGAACGCGAAGCCGCGTCCGATCGTGGCGAGGAACAGCGGATCCTTCAGGACGTTGGCGTAGTTGCGGATGCCGACGAACTCGGGATCCTTGTAGAAGCTCCAGTCCTGGAAGGACAGGTATCCGGCGTACACCGCCGGCCAGATGACGAAGATCCCCAGCAGCACCACGACCGGCAGCAGGAACCAGTAGGCGGTCCTGTTGTCGCGGTATCGATAGCGGTTCTTCCTGCGCCGGGTCTCCCGGCGCTCCTCCACAGCCTGGCTGGCCATATCCACCTCGTCGTGCTCTCGGGGCGTCGTCCCGCCCGGGGCCGCTGGGGCCCCGGGCGGTCACGCGGGCAGGGTCAGTTCTTCGGGGCCTTGTCCGGCAGCCCGTCGCGGTCGATCACGGTCTGGATCGCGGCGTTCGCGGTCTTGATCGCGTCGTCCACGGTGGCGGAGCCCTTCATGACCGACTCCATCGCGGTGCCGACGGCCAGGTTCACGTCCCACGGGTAGGTGGAGCCGGCGATGGCGTCAGGGGCGATCTCGTCGACGATGACCTTCGACCAGGGGGCCTTCGCGGCCTCCTCGCTCGCGGCGACGGCATCCTGCACCGACTGCCGCACGGGCACCTTGGTGAACTGCGTGTTCACGAAGAACGGCACGAGGTTGTCGGGGTCTCCGGCGATGGCCCATTCGAGGAACTTCCCGGCGGCATCCGCGTTCTTGGTCTTCGCGTCGACGACCCAGGTGAAGTTGCCCATGGTGGTGGCGGTGCGGCCGTCGGCGTCGGACGAGCTCGGGAAGCGGCCGACGCCGGTCTTGCCGAGCAGGTCGGCGTAGTCGGAGCCGATCTCCGACATCATCCACGAGCCGGAGACCTTGAAGGCGACCTTCTGCTGTCCGAAGTCCTCGCCGGCGACGTAGGCCGCGAGGGGCTGCTTGGGCATGTAGCCCTTGTCCCACAGCACCTTGTACTGCTCCATGAGGGCGCGGTAGCCCTTGTTGTCGATGTCGGGGGCCGACCAGTCATCGGTGAGCGCCAGGTGTCCGGCGAAGTTGTACTGCTGGCCGACCGTCGACCAGGCCATCGTCACGGCATCCTGCGCCGGGGAGATGCAGTACTGGCCGTCGCCGAGCGTGGGCTGGATCTTCGCGCAGGCGGCGAGGAGGTCGTCCCAGGTCTCGGGGGCCTTGCTCGAGTCGACGCCCGCGGCGTCGAGCATGTCGGTGTTCCAGAAGAGCACGGTCTGAGGCTCGAGGAGCAGCGGATACGCGTAGTGCTTGCCGTCGATCTCCGAGATGGAGGAGGCGATGTCGAGGATCTCGCCGATCGCGTCCTTCGAGACGATGGAGTCGAGCTCGTGCACGGAGCCCGCGTTCACGAGGTCGTGGAGGTTGGCGGAGCTGGTGTAGACGTCGGGCGCCTTGCCTGCGGCCTGCGCGGCCTTCATCTTCTGGTCCCAGGCGTCCGCCGGCACCTCGGTGTCGACGACCTTGATCTTGTCCTGCGAGGCGTTGAACTTCTTGACGATGTCGGCGTACCACTCGTTCTCCACGGGGGTGAACGTGCGGTGCCAGAACTGCACGGTGGTGACGCCGTTCTCGCCGCCGCCTCCCGCCGACTCCCCCGGCGTGCCCGAGCCGCAGGCGGCGAGCATCGAGCCGACCGTCAGCGCGCCGAGAGCGGCGATCGCCGTGCGGCGCGTGCGTGTGGTGATTCTCATGGGTTCCTCCTCAGGAACGGACTCCTCGTCGAGTCGCTGCTGTGTGCTCGGCTGCCGCCGAAGGGTTCCGGCCGCGCCGTCGATCTTCGGTGACCGGGTATGCGTCAGATTATGCGAAATCGATTTCATGCGCAAGGTCTCAGATGTGCTTCTCAGCCCTTCCGTTCGAGATCCGCCGAGAACCAGAACACGTTGTACGGTCCCCAGAGGGAGAGCGTGAAGTAGATCGTCCTGCCGTCGTCGCTCACGTAGCGCGGATTCAGGTAGGGCGAGTACAGCCCCGGGTAGTCCGCGCCCGGCACGAGTTCGATCGGGTCGCCCCACGGCCCCCACGGCGTGATCCCCTCGCGGATGTAGGCGTTCCCGGCATCCGAGTAGGTCATGATCCAGCGCTCCAGGTACGTCGACCACATCACGGAGAGCTCGCCGATCGTGCCCTCGACGATGGTCTCCGCGTCCGCGAGATCACTGCTCCAGCGCGGGGTCGCCCCGTCGGCGCCGGCGAAGTAGGAGTAGGCGGACTGGTCCTCGACCGCCTCCTCCGTCGCCCGGACGCGCATCAGCTGCACGCCGCCGAAGCGCCCCGAGGGGATCGACCAGAAGTAGATCCAGTCCTCGCCCCCTTCGCTCACGCGCGCCGTGGCGACCTGCACGAAGTTCGAGTCCCCCGGCCATTCGACACCCTCGACGGGCTGCCAGGTCGTGCCGTCGTCGCGCGACACGATCAGCGCCGAGCGGTTCGCATCCCAGGCGCCCGGCTCTCCCCAGAACCGCACGGACATGTACGACACGTAGATCGCATCGCCGACCGTGAAGCCGTATGTCGGGATCTTCGTCACCTCTCCCCCCGCCCCGTTGGCGTCGTGATCGCCCTCGATCAGCGCGGCGGCCAGGCCGACGTCATCCGTCACCCAGCCGTCGAACGAGATGCCGTCGGAGGGGTCGTCGTCGGTGCTCCAGGCCGCGACGTTCGACCGCCAGAAGCCGCCCTGCCCGCCGATCGACTCGGGATCGCGCTCCCCGAACGTGTCGCCGAATAGGAAGAGCGTGCGGTCGCCGACGTCGACCATGGATCCGAGATCGGTGCCGGCGACGGACACGGATGCCGTGTCGTTCATGGCATCGGGACCGGTGAGCTGCGCGATCTCGGTGAGGCCGGAGACGCCGTCGAGCACGAAGGGCCTGTCGGGGTTCGGGTCGACGCTCACTCCCGATCCCCCTGCACATCCGGCGAGAGCCAGAGCCAGGAGGACGGATGCGGCGACGGCGGTCCTGCGGGGTGCTGCGGTGACGGACATGATCCTCCTCGATCGGCGACGGTCATGGACCCGAATCTAGCGAAATCGATTTCAAGACACTAGGGTCTTCGGCATGTCCGATTCCATCTCGACCTTGTGGTTGCGCCCATCCGGCAGCGCCTCCTCCGAGCCCCGGTGGGGGCACCCGGACGGCCTCCAGATCGGCATCGCGCCGATCCCCGGGCCGCGCGGCCTCCTCCGCGTGTTCACCCCGTACCTCGATCACCCGCGCGAACGGCTGGTGAACTTCGTCGCCGTCGAGCCGATCGTGCAGGGCGGCTCGGAGCGCGGATTCTCCGAGCTGGAGGCGAGCAGCCTCGACCCCGGCCAGCGCGGCAAGAGGTTCTGGTCGGCTGACTCGTCCGACCTCGCCGAGCAGGTGTCAGACGCCCCGCCGGCCCGCGGCGTGATCGATGCCATCGACGGCGTCGAGACGCTGACCGTGTGGATCGGCGTCGAGCGCTTCGACAGCGGCGCCGACGTCAGAGTGCGGGTGCGGTTCCGGGCCGACCGACCGCACGAGGTCGAGCTCGCGGGGTTCGCGAACGCGGCATCCGCTCCGCTGTCGCACCTGATCCTCACCGCGACCATGGGCAACTGGGCGCGCCTGCGCCGCCTGCACCTCGCCGGGCGCGTGGTGACGCCCGCCGAGCTGTGGCCCGGATTCTCCGGCACCGGGTTCGCGGAGCACGCGCGCTTCCCTCTCGACGCCCTGACGCGCGACGGGGATGCCGCGATCGTGAGCGCCACCGGAGATGAAGACGACCCGTGGTCGGTCGAGTACTCCGCCGACACGGCCGAGCACTGGCGCTTCCTCGGACGGAAGGCGGTGCAGTCCTGGCGCGTCGACGACCCCCATCCGGCTCTCGAGGCGCTGGTCAACGCACGGTGGTCGTACTGGGCGAGCGCCTCACCCATCCCCGGCGGCCCCGCCTACGAGAACGTCGAAGTCGTGGAGCCGTTCCGGCAGGGCGCCGCGCTCCGGTTCTCGGTCGACCCCGTGGACTGATCCCCCGGGGTACAGAGAAAGGCGGCCTGCCCTCGAGATCGAGGACAGGCCGCCGCAGTCATGGGTGGCTCAGGAGCAGAGGTCCTGCAGCTTCGTCCCCGACTCCTGGATCGCGGTCGACGAGGCCGTGAGCTTCTCGGTCGCCTTCGCGGCGCTGGACGGGTCTTCTGCGACGTCCTTCATGAGGGTCGCCAGGTCGCTGTAGGCGTCGGTGAACTTGTCGAACACGGGCTTGACCTCCGTGTTGGTGACCTTGTCGGCGAGCTTCTGGAACTCCGCGTCGATGGTGGCCAGCGTCTCCGCAGCAGCCTTGGGGTCGCTCGCCGCCTCGGTCATGGCGCTCTGCGCCTTGCTCGTGATCGCCTCACCCTGATCGTTGATGAGCTTGCAGGCGTCGGCCACCGACTGGCCCCCTCCGGAGCATCCGGTCAGTCCCACGGCGATCGCGATCGCGGTGATGAAAAGCGCGCCCTTGCGTGCTGTACGCATAATGTCCTCCTCCAGTCACGCAGAAGGCTTCTCGCGCCCCCCGCTATGAAGAATCTATTGCATGTCGATGAATTCGAGAATCTGCGGACGCGGCACCACGAGCGGAGACCCCGCGTGCGGACCGTGCACGGCGGCCGGTCGGATGCGTGAGCCGAAGAGAGTGGTCACGCTGACCCGCGCCCTCAGCCCGACTCCGTAGACTCGCCGGATGGCGCGAACCCGCGCGGGGAAGGGGCAGAGGCGAAGGTGAGGGCACGAGCGGTCTTCGGCGTGCTGCGTCTCGCCGCGGCGGCCGCCTGCGTCATCGCCCTCGTGCACCGGCTGTTCTGGGGCCTCAGCTCGCGCACGATCGCCGGAGAGAACTTCTTCGCCTACCTCACCGTGCAGTCGAACTGCGCGCTCGTCGTGGTGCTCGTGATCGGCGGAGCACTCGCATTCCTCCGCGCGACGGACCCCCGCTGGTTCTCCGTCTGCCTGGCACTCGTGCTCACGTGGACGATCACCGCGGGCCTCGCGTTCGCGCTGATCGTGTGGCAGGCCGGCATCCGCGGCATCCGCGTGGACGTGCCGTGGTCCGACCAGCTGCTGCACTTCTGGCTCCCCGCGTGCACGGCGCTCGCCTGGGCGCTGACCCCGGGGCACCGTGAGGTGCCGTGGTGGGTCGTGCCCGCGTCGCTCGCGTTCCCCCTCGCATGGGGCGCCGTGACGCTGTGGCGCGGTCCCCTCGTCGGCTGGTACCCGTACTACTTCCTCGACCCGCGGCAGGTCTCGGGACCGCCGGAGTTCCTGCTCACCAGCGCCGTCGCGCTCGCCATCTTCGCGCTGGTCGCGACGGCGATCGTGCTCATCAGCCGGACGCGGCGGGGGCGCACCGACGCCGCGTGAACAGAGCTCAGCTCGCTGGTGCGAGGAACGGCGCCAGGGATGCCGCGGCCGCGGCGAGCACGGCGTCGTCGTCGAGGTCGGCGAAGTCCGCCGCATCCGCACCGCCGACGAGTCCCACCAGGATGTTCTCGCCCGTGAGCGGTGCGAGGTTGAACCAGGTGCGGATGGTCGCGTCGCCTCCGACGACATGCCAGATGGCGGCATCGGTGACGAGCAGCGGCTCCTCGAAACGCAGCCAGACCGTCTCGATGAAACCCATGCTCAGATCCGCGATCGCGCCGCGCTGACCGAAGGGCAGCTTCGGCGAGAACTCGATGCCGTCGCTCTGCAGCACTCCGAGCGGCACGGTGATCACGACGCGATCGAACGACAGCGACTCGCCCGTCGCGATGCCGAGGCTCACCCCCGCGTCGTCGTACGCGACGCGGCTGACGGGCGATGACAGGCTCGTCTTGACGTCGTCGAGCAGGTGGGCGGCGAGCGCACCGAGATCGCCGAGCACCGCCGTGCGCTCTGCGGGAGGGATCACGGGAGGGAACCACGACGAGGCCTGGTCGGCGTCGGAGCCGGAGGAGGCCGAGAGGGAGGCGAGCAGAGCGGCAAGGCCGGGCTCGGCGGGGTCGGCGCCTGCGTCGGTCAGGGCCTGCGCCAGCGGGATGTCGGCGGGGAGGGCCTGCGCCGACGCGATCGCGTCGGTGAGCACCTGGTCGGCGACGGGTTCGACGTCGCCCTCCGTCGACTTCCAGAGCGATGCCGACAGCGACCCCGTGCGGATGTCGAGCGCGTTCAGCTGTTCGCTGACGTCGGCATCCTGCGCACCGAGGAGCCAGCCGCCGAGCTGAGCAGGCACCGGCCAGGACTTCTCATCGACGACGGACTGCACGCGCCCGCCGACACGGTCCCTGGCGTCGAAGACCGTGAGCTCGAAACCCGTTCCCGAGAGCCGTGCGGCCGCTGCCGCCCCGGCGAGGCCCGCACCGACGATGGCGATGCGCTCTCCGTACTCGGCCGCGGCCAGCAGCTCCTCCGCCGCTCGCGTGCCGGAGCGCAGCGCACCCGACATCGTTCCCGGAGCATCGGCATCCGTCGCCTCCCCGGCGAAGAACAGCCGTCCGTCGACGGACGCGGCGAGGGCGTCGCGCGCGCTCGCCTGCACGCCGGCGGGAGTGAAGCTGGCCGACCCCAGGGCGAACGGATCGGAGGCCCACCTGCTGCGAGCGAAGGCGAGCGGAGCGATCGTGCTGCCGGTCGGGCGCGGCGACGGGGAGCGATCGGGCGTGGGAGACGGCACCGGTTCCGGGGTGCAGGAGGCGAGCAGCACTCCCAGGACGCCGGCTCCGGCGCCGATCAGCAGAGTGCGACGCGTCATCCTCATCGTGACGCAACGATACCGCGCGCGCATCCGTCGTCCACACAGGGGCGAGGTCTACGCGTTCTCCACAGCGCCGGCGATCGCCCTGGATCCGCCTCTCCAGGGGATCAGTCGCGCCCGCCCCCGGGGTGCCACAGCACGACCTCGGTGGAGCGGCGGATGCGCCGGCCGCCGGGCATCGGGACGACACCGGCCGACCCCGCGGCGAACACACGGACGCCGGGGCGATTCTCCCGTTCGGCTCGCAGCGCCGTGTCGAGCTCGGCGACGCGGCGACGCAGCATCCGGTTCTCGTCTTCCAGGTCGAGCAGCCGTGCGATGGCGGGCAGGCTCACCCCTTCGGAGGAGAGCTGTGCGACCTCGCGGAGCTGCTCGATGTTGCGGGTCGAGTAGCGGCGGGAGCCGCCGGAGGTGCGCCCTGGCACGACGAGGCCGATGCGGTCGTACTGCCGCAGGGTCTGCGGGTGCATGCCGGCGAGCTCGGCCGCGACGGCGATCGCGAACACCGGGGTGTCGGCATCCATGCGCTGCTCAGCCATGACGCGTCACCCGCCCTCGGCCGTAGAGCGAGGCGCGGCCCGACGAGGCGCGCCCCAGGCCGTCGAGCGAGCGCGGCGACGAGACGGAACACTCCGCTGTGGGACGTCCCGTCTCGCGTCGCCCGCTCGACGACCGGAGTGATCTCATCGCCGCGCCTTCGCCATGAGGTCGGCGCGCGGGTTCTCGTTCGGCTCCAGCGACTGGAACTTCTCGAGTGCCTCGCGGGCCGCCTCGTCGAGGTGCGATGGCACGGCGATCTGCAGCTCGGCGAGCAGGTCGCCGGTGCCCTTGGTGGTGGTGACGCCGCGTCCCTTGACGCGCAGCACGCGTCCGGACGGCGTGCCGGGGGCCACACGGAGCTTGACCGTGTCGCCGCCGAGCGTCGGCACCTCGATGGTCGCGCCGAGCGCGGCCTCGGTGAACGTCACCGGCACCACGACGCGGAGGTTGAGGCCCTCGCGCGTGAAGACCGGATGCGGGCGCACCGCGATCTGCACGACGATGTCGCCGTTCTCCCCACCGTCCGGTGAGGGGCGACCGCGGCCGCGCAGCTTGATCTTCTGTCCGTCGGCGACGCCCGCGGGGATCTTCACCTTGAACGGCTTGCCGTCTTCGCCCTGCAGCGTGATGGTCTCGCCCTGCACGGCCGTGGCGAAGTCGAGCGTGGTGCGCGCCGTCACGTCGGCGCCGCGCTGCGGGCCTCCGTAGCCGCGGAAACCGCCCGACGTCTGGCCGAAGCGACCGGTGCCGAAGCTCCCGCCGCCCTGATTGAACATCGAGAAGATGTCCTCGAAGTCGGCCGTCTGGCCGCGGCCCTGCTGACCGAACCGGCTGAACACGTCTTCGAAGCCGCCTGCGCCCTGGCCGCTCGCCGTGAAGCGGGCACCAGAGCCCATGGCGCGGATCTCGTCGTACTCCTTGCGCTGTTCGGCATCGGAGAGCACCGAGTACGCCTCGCTGATCTCCTTGAACTTCGCCTCGGCCGCGGCATCCCCCTGATTGGAGTCGGGGTGGTACTTGCGGGCGAGCTTGCGGTACGTCTTCTTGAGATCGGCGTCGCTGACGTCCTTCGAGACCCCGAGGGTCTTGTAGAAGTCCTTGTCGAACCAGTCCTGGCTAGCCATCGATCACCTGCCTACTCAGCCGGTACAGCGACGACGACCTTCGCAGGACGCAGCTCGACGTCTCCGAGGCGGTATCCCACCTCGACGACCTCGAGGATCGTGGTCTTCTCGGCACCCGGGGTGGGCTGCTGGAAGATCGCCTCGTGGCGCTGCGGGTCGAAGTCCTCGCCCGCCTCGCCGTAGGAGACGACTCCGAGCCGCTCGGCGACTCCGCGCACCTTGTCGGCGATCGCGGCGAAGGGCGTGCCCTCGACCAGATCGCCGTGCTGGGCGGCGCGGCCGAGGTCGTCGAGCACCGGGATGAGGCCCTTGGCGGCCTCGCCCTTCGCCCGCTCGATCTCGACCTGGCGCTGCTCCTCGGTGCGGCGACGGTAGTTCGCGTACTCGGCCTGGAGGCGCTTGAGGTCGTTCAGCAGCGTGGACTCGAGGTCGGCGAGCACGGCGTCCTCCGCCGCGGCCTCACCGGTCTGCTCGGTGCCCAGGATGTCGTCGACCGTGAGCTCCTCGTCGGAGCCCTCCGCGGCCCTGGCCTCGGTGGAGTCCGGGTTCTGCGGCGCGGGGCCGGATGCCGCAGCATCCGACCCCTCGCTCCCAGGAACCTCGTTGTTGTCGAAGTTCTTGTCGGTCATGGTTACTTCTTCTCGTCCTCGTCGTCGACGACCTCGGCGTCGATGACGTCCTCGTCGGAGGATGCATCGCCCGCGGGGGCCTCGCCCTCGGCTGCACCCGGTGCGGGCTCCGCCTGGGACTGCGCGTAGATGGCCTCGCCCAGCTTGGACTGCGACTGGTTCAGCTTCTCGAACGCGGTCTTCACGGCCTCGTCGTCGTCGCCGGCCAGTGCCGTCTTGAGCGCGTCGACGTCGGCCTTGACCTCGGTCTTCACGTCTTCGGGCAGCTTGTCCTCGTTCTCGGAGATCAGCTTGTCGATCGAGTACGAGAGCGTCTCGGCCTGGTTGCGCACCTCGGCGGCCTCGCGGCGCGCCTTGTCTTCTGCGGCGTGCTCCTCGGCCTCGCGCACCATGCGCTCGATGTCCTCCTTCGACAGCGACGAGCCGCCGGAGATGACGATCGACTTCTCGGTGCCGGTGCCCTTGTCCTTCGCGGACACGTGCACGATGCCGTTGGCGTCGATGTCGAACGTGACCTCGATCTGCGGGATGCCGCGGGGAGCCGGAGCGATGCCCGTGAGTTCGAACGTGCCGAGCGGCTTGTTGTCGCGGGTGAAGTCGCGCTCGCCCTGGAAGACCTGGATCGCGACGGACGGCTGGTTGTCGTCTGCCGTGGTGAAGGTCTCGCTGCGCTTGGTCGGGATGGCCGTGTTGCGCTCGATGAGCTTGGTCATCATGCCGCCCTTGGTCTCGATGCCGAGGCTCAGCGGGGTGACGTCGATGAGGAGGACGTCCTTGCGCTCTCCCTTCAGGACACCGGCCTGCAGAGCGGCGCCGACGGCGACGACCTCATCGGGGTTGACACCCTTGTTGGCCTCCTTGCCGGTCTCGCGCTTGACGAGCTCGGCCACGGCGGGCATACGGGTCGATCCGCCGACGAGCACGATGTGGTCGATGTCGGCCACCTTGATGTTCGCCTCGCGGATGACGTCTTCGAAGGGCTTCTTGGTGCGGTCGAGCAGGTCCTTCGTGAGGTCCTCGAACTTCGCGCGGGTGATGGTCTCGCTCAGCGAGACGGGACCCGACTCGGTCAGCGACAGGTAGGGCAGGTTGATGCTCGTCGAGGTCGAGGAGGAGAGCTCCTTCTTGGCCTGCTCCGCCGCCTCCTTGAGACGCTGCAGGGCGATCTTGTCGCCGGAGACGTCGACGCCCGTGGTCTCCTTGAACTGCTTGATCAGGTAGTCGACGAGACGCTGGTCCCAGTCGTCGCCGCCGAGGCGGTTGTCACCGGCGGTCGAGCGCACCTGGATGGTGGAGAAGTCGTCGTCCTTGCCCACCTCGAGGAGGGAGACGTCGAAGGTTCCGCCGCCGAGGTCGAAGACGAGGATGAGCTCGTCCTCCTTGCCCTTGTCGAGGCCGTAGGCGAGGGCCGCAGCGGTGGGCTCGTTGATGATGCGCAGGACGTTGAGGCCCGAGATCTCGCCGGCCTCCTTGGTGGCCTGACGCTCGGCGTCGTTGAAGTACGCGGGGACGGTGATGACGGCATCCGTCACCGTGTCGCCCAGGTAGGCCTCGGCGTCGCGCTTGAGCTTCATGAGGATGCGCGCGGAGATCTCCTGCGGCGTCCACTTCTTGCCGTCGACGTCGAAGCCCCAGGTGGTGCCCATGTGGCGCTTGACGGACGAGATGGTGCGGTCGACGTTGGTGACGGCCTGGCGCTTGGCGGTCTCACCGACGAGCACCTCGCCGTCCTTGGTGAATGCGACGACCGACGGGGTCGTGCGGAAGCCCTCGGCGTTGGCGATGACCTTCGGCTCGCCGCCCTCGAGGACGCTGACGACGGAGTTCGTGGTTCCGAGGTCGATTCCAACAGCACGTGCCATGTGTTCTCTCCTTGTGTTCGAAGTGTGTGGTGATCTGAAAAACCTGCGGCGACCAGGGAAACCTGAGTCGCGATGACTCAACTGTACTCCGACGCTCGGATACTGTCAAACAAACTTGATATGAATCGGCTCAACTTTTCCCCTGAACCGCGGATGCCGATCGCCCATGCTCCTCTGCCACGCTGGACGCATGAGCGCTGACCTCGCCCACTTGCCCGTCGCCCTCTCGCGGATCGGACGGGTGACCGGGGATCCGGTCGTCGTCCTCCCCGGCGGGCCCTGTCGCGACCCCGCCTACCTCGGCGACCTCGCCGGCCTCGGAGACACCTGCCCGATCGTCGTGCTGCACCCGCGGGGCGTCCCCGGCAGCACCGACGTGTCCCGAGGATGGTGGGCGGATGCCGACGACGTGATCGCCGTCATCGACGCCCTGGGGCTGGAGCACGCGCAGGTGGTGGCCCATTCGGCCGGCACCAGGCTCGCCCTCGCAGCGGCGACGCGCTTCCCCGGGCGGATCCGATCCATGGCCCTCATCACGCCGCCTGCGACCTGGATCACCGGGACGCCGCACGACGGCGACTCGATTCCGCTCGATCGCACGAACCCCGCGGTCGCGGCGGCCATCCATGCGCTGCAGGAAGACGACCCCGCCACGGAGTCGGAGTTCACCGCCGCCTTCCTCCGCCAGACCCCCGCGACCTACGCTCACTGGTCTCCGGTGGAACAGGCTCACGCGACGATCGGCTCGGTCAGCCTCGCGGCGACCAGCGCCTGGTTCACCGGCATCCCCGCCGACGCGGTCGAGCAGGTGCGTGCCGCGCGGATTCCGCCGACGCTCGTGATCGGCGGCGACCGCGACTATCTGACCGGAGTGCAGCCCGTCCGCGACTACGCGGCGGCGCTGGGCGCGGAGGTCGCCTTCATCCGGGACTGCGGTCACTACCCCTGGGTCGAGCAGCCCGCCGAGTTCCGCAGTGTGATGCGCTCCTGGCTCTCGTCCGCCGACGTCCTCTGACACCCGAACCGCGATGATCGGGCAGAAGTGCTGCTCCCGAGGCTCACGAAGCTGCGTTTCTGACCGATCCCGGCGGGATTGAACGAGGATGGGGCAGGGCAGGATGGGTCCATGATCCGCGCCGTGCTCTTCGACCTCGACGGGGTCGTGCGCCACTTCGACCACGACCCCGACCTCGAACGCCGACACGGCCTCGACGACGGCGACATCGCGCGCGTCGCCTTCGCCTCCCCTCTCATCGAAGAGGTCACGACCGGGCGCATCACCCGCGCCGAATGGATCGCGCGCATCGCCGAGCGAACCGCTCCCGCCGCCGCCGAGGAGTGGGGACGCACGCCGTTCCGCCTCGACCCCGAGGTGCTCGCGGTGATCGACGCGCTCAGAGCCACCGGCATCCGCTGCATGATCCTCACCAACGGCACCGACACCATCCCCCGGGAGCTGAGGGACAGCGGGCTCGACGCCCACCTCGACGGCATCGTCAACTCCGCCGAGATCGGCTACGCCAAGCCGGATCCGCGCGCCTTCCAGCACGCACTGGATGCCCTGGAGCTCCGCGCGGAGGAGGTCTTCTTCACCGACGACTCCCCGTCCACGCTCACCGGGGCGGACGAGCTCGGCATCACGACGCACCATTTCACCGGCGTCCTGCCGCTGCGCCGGGCGCTCCTCGACGCACGGATCGCCCTCCCCATCCTCGACGAACGCCGGTGACCGGGCACCAATGCTGCTCCCCCGCCCATGAAGCCGCATCCCTGACCGATCCCGGCGCCGAGGAGAGCGGGAGCTAGAGTCTCAGGCATGCCCCGACCGACACTGCTCGCCGTCTCGCACGGGACCGCGGATGCCGACGGCTCGACCGCGATCGCCGCCCTCGTCGCCGAAGTACGCGCGGCGCTGCCCGACGTCGAAGTGCGGGAGGCGTACGTCGACGTGCAGGAGCCCGATGCGGCCGACCTCGCCCCCGCGATCGGCGGACAGCTCGTCATCGTGCCGCTGCTGCTGTCGAGCGGCTTCCACGTGCACCATGATCTGCACGGCATCGCGGCGAAGCGGGCGGATGCCGTCGTCGCCGACCCCCTGGGACCAGACGCGCGGCTCGCCGACGTGCTCGCGGAGCGCCTCGCGGCGACCGCCGACGCGGCCGCGGGCGGCCCCGTGGTCCTGGCCGTCGCCGGATCCCGCGACCCCCGCTCGCTCACGGATGCCGAGGGCATGGCGTCCCTGTTCGCCGAGCGACTGGGCCGCGACGTCGCGCTCGCCTACCTCGCCGCGCGTGACCCCGATCTGCCGACCGCGCTGCGCGAGCATCCGGGTTCCCCCGTGGCGACCTTCCTCCTCGCCCGCGGCTACTTCTACGATCTGGCCGTGCAGCAGGGCGACGGCCGCGCCCTCAGCCTCCCTCTGCTCGACGGCGGGCCCGTGCCGCAGCCGCTCGTCGATCTGGTGGTCGCGCGCTACGAGGACGCCGCCGCCCGCTTCTGAGCACCGCCGCCGTCATCCGCCGGCTGCACAGCACAGAACGTCGCCCCGCACCAGACCCTGCGGGCATATTCCGTGCTGCATGACGCTGTGTGACGATCCTTGACGTCACATGTCGTCCAAGGTTCTTGAACACCGTCCAACTCCCTACCGTGATGCGAAGCCATCCCAGGGAGCCGTTCATGACCATCCAGCAGCCGACGCCGATCCGTGGTGCCCGCACGCGCACCACGAGGACTCCGACCAAACCCCACGGGCAGTGGGCGGTCGACGGCACGGAGCCGCTGAACGCGAACGAGGAGTGGAAGCTCGCCGACGACGGCCTGAACGTCCGCGAGCGCATCGAGAACGTCTACGCGCAGGGCGGGTTCGCGAGCATCGACCCGACCGACCTGCACGGGCGCTTCCGCTGGTGGGGCCTGTACACGCAGCGCAAGCCCGGCATCGACGGCGGCCGCACGGCCCAGCTCGAGCCGCATGAGCTCGAGGACGAGTACTTCATGCTGCGGGTCCGCATCGACGGCGGGCAGCTCACCACCCATCAACTGCGCGTGATCGGCGAGATCTCCACCGAGTTCGCCCGCGACAGCGCCGACCTCACCGACCGTCAGAACGTGCAGCTGCACTGGGTCCAGGTCGAAGACGTGCCCGAGATCTGGCGCCGTCTCGAAGAGGTCGGGCTCAGCACGACCGAGGCGTGCGGCGATGTGCCGCGCGTGATCCTGGGCTCTCCCGTCGCCGGCATCGCCGCGGACGAGATCATCGACCCCACCCCGCAGATCCTCGAGATCGCGGAGCGCTTCGTGGGCGACCAGTCGCTCGCCAACCTCCCCCGCAAGTACAAGACCGCCATCACCGGCCACCCGAGCCAGGACGTGGTGCACGAGATCAACGACTGCGCGTTCGTCGCGGTCGAGCATCCAGAGCTCGGCATCGGCTACGACATCTGGGTCGGCGGCGCGCTCTCGGTGGTGCCGCGGCTCGGCGAGCGCCTCGGCGCGTTCGTGGCCCCCGAGCGGGTCGCCGAGGTGTGGCACGGGGTCACGCAGATCTTCCGCGACTACGGCTATCGCCGCCTGCGCAACAAGGCCCGCCTGAAGTTCCTGCTCGCCGACTGGGGAGTCGAGAGGTTCCGCGAGGTGCTGGAGACCGAGTACCTCGACGCTCCCCTCCCCGACGGACCGGCCGCCCCCAAGCCCACGACGATCGGCGACCACGTCGGCATCCACCGGCAGAAGGACGGACGCTTCTACGTCGGCGCCGCTCCCCTCGTCGGCCGCGTCTCCGGCAGCGCGCTGACGGCCCTCGCCGACCTCGCGGAGCAGCACGGATCGCAGCGCATCCGCACCACCCCGCATCAGAAGCTGCTGGTGCTCGACGTGCCGGAGGACGGGGTCGAGAGCCTCGTCGCCGGCCTCGACGCCCTCGGGCTCTCGGCCAGGCCCAGCCTGTTCCGCCGCGGCACCATCGCATGCACGGGCATCGAGTACTGCAAGCTCGCGATCGTGGAGACCAAGGCGAACGCGGCCGATGCGATCCGTCAGCTGGAGGAGCGCCTCGGTGCGCTCGAGCCGGAGATCGGCCGCCCGATCACGTTGCACGTGAACGGCTGCCCGAACTCGTGCGCCCGCATCCAGATCGCCGACATCGGGCTGAAGGGCCAGCTGGTGTCGATCGACGGAGAGCAGGTCCCCGGCTACCAGGTGCACCTGGGCGGCGGCCTCGCGGGCGTCGACCGCGAGGAGGCCGGTCTGGGACGCACCGTGCGCGGCCTCAAGGTCGCCGCTGACGGCATCGCCGACTACGCCGAGCGGGTGATCCGCCGCTACCTCGCCGACCGCGAGGAGGCCGAGAGCTTCGCGCAGTGGGCGCACAGGGCCGACGAGGAGGCGCTGCAGTGAGCACTCCGGTCGTCATCCGCTCCGCGCGACCTCCCCGGCGTTCGGTCGACGAGCTGCGCGCCCTCGCCGAGCGCGGGGCGGCCGAGCTGCGCAGTCGGCAGCCCGACGAGGCGACGCCGGCGGAGGTCGTCGCCTGGATCGCCGAGAACTTCGACGTCTCGCAGGCGGCCGTCGCCTGCTCGATGGCGGATGCCGCGCTGCCGCACCTCGTCGCGCAGGGCCTCCCCGGTGTCGACGTGCTGTTCCTCGACACGGGCTACCACTTCGCCGAGACCACGTTCACGCGCAACGAGGTGGAGCGCGAGCTCGACGTGCGCATCGTCGACGTGAAGCCGGAGCAGACCGTGCGCGAGCAGGATGCCGAGTTCGGCGCGAACCTGTTCGAGCGCGATCCCGGCCTGTGCTGCGCGCGGCGCAAGGTCGAACCGTTGCAGCGCTCGCTCGGCGAGTACGAGGTGTGGTTCACCGGTGTGCGCCGCGAGGAGGCGCCGACGCGCGCCGAGACCCCGCTGATCGTGTGGGACGAGCGCAACGGCCTCGTGAAGGTCAACCCGGTCGCCGCGTGGAGCTTCGACGACCTCATCGACTACGCCACCGTGAACGCGGTGCCGGTGAACCCCCTGATCGCGAACGGCTACCCGTCGATCGGCTGCGCGCCGTGCACGAAGCCCGTCGCCGCCGGCGAAGACCCACGCTCCGGCCGATGGGCCGGGCTCTCCAAGACAGAATGCGGACTCCACCTATGAGCGTCGCCACCCGGACCCAGGGGCTGAGCGCCCTCGACCTGCTCGAGGCGGAGGGCATCCACATCATCCGCGAGGTCGTCGCCGAGTTCGAGCGCCCCGTGCTGCTGTTCTCGGGCGGAAAGGACTCCGTCGTGGTGCTGCACCTCGCGGCGAAGGCCTTCGCGCCGGGCAAGGTGCCGTTCCCCGTGCTGCACGTCGACACCGGCCACAACTTCCCCGAGGTGATCGCCTTCCGCGACGAGACGGTCGCCCGCCTCGGCATCGACCTCGAGGTCGCGCGCGTGCAGGACTACATCGACGACGGCCGCCTGGCCGAGCGCCCCGACGGCACCCGCAACCCGCTGCAGACGCAGCCGCTGCTCGACGCGATCGCCGCGGGAAAGCACGATGCCGTGTTCGGCGGCGCCCGCCGCGACGAGGACAAGGCACGGGCGAAGGAGCGCATCATCTCGCTCCGCGACGAGTTCGGCCAGTGGGACCCGCGCAACCAGCGCCCCGAGCTGTGGAGCCTGTACAACGGCCGCCACCTCCCCGGCCAGCACGTGCGGGCCTTCCCGATCTCGAACTGGACCGAGACCGACATCTGGAACTACATCGAGCGCGAGGGCATCGCCCTCCCTCCCCTGTACTACGCGCACGAGCGCGAGGTCTTCCGTCGCGACGGCATGTGGTGGGCCGTGGGCGAGTTCTCGCAGCCGCGCACCGGCGAAGACGTCGTGCGCCGCACGGTGCGCTACCGCACGGTCGGCGACATGAGCTGCACGGGTGCGGTGGAGTCGGATGCCGCGGACACGGCATCCGTCGTCGCCGAGGTGCAGCGCTCCACCCTCACCGAGCGCGGAGCGACCCGGGCCGACGACCGGATCAGCGAGGCCGCCATGGAGGATCGCAAGAAGGACGGGTACTTCTGATGACCGCTGTGACCGCAGAGCAGACGCTCTTCCGCTTCGCGACGGCCGGCTCCGTCGACGACGGCAAGTCCACGCTCGTCGGCCGACTGCTGCACGACGCGAAGGCGATCCTCGCCGACCAGCTGGAGCAGGTCGCCGCCACCAGCCGTCAGCGCGGCTTCGCGCACGGCGACTTCGACTTCGCGCTCCTCACCGACGGGCTCCGAGCCGAGCGCGAGCAGGGCATCACGATCGACGTCGCCTACCGCTACTTCGCGACCGATCGGCGCAGCTTCATCCTCGCCGACTGCCCCGGCCACGTGCAGTACACGCGCAACATGGTCACCGGATCCGCCACCGCGGATGCCGTGATCGTGCTGGTCGACGCCCGCAAGGGCATCGTGGAGCAGACCCGCCGTCACCTCGCCGTGGTCTCCCTGCTGCGCGTGGCCCACGTCGTCATCGCGGTGAACAAGATCGACCTCACAGGCTTCGACGAGAACGTCTTCGTGGAGATCGAGATCGAGGCGGCCAGGGTCGCCGAGCAGCTGGGCCTCACCGGCATCCACGTGCTGCCGGTGTCGGCGCTCGAAGGCGACAACATCGTCGACCGGTCGGAGCGCACGCCCTGGTACCAGGGGCCGACGCTGATCGAGCTGCTGGAGACCCTCCCGACCATCGACGAGTCGGAGGCCGCGGCCTCGGACTTCCGCCTTCCCGTGCAGCTCGTGCTGCGCCCCCAGGGCGGCCTCTCGCCGACCGTGAGCGCCGACGACGCCGAACGCTACCGGGACTTCCGCGGATTCGCCGGCCGCATCTCCGCGGGCTCCGTGCGCGTCGGCGACATCGTGGAGGTGTTCCCCGGAGGGCACGCCACCACGGTCACCGGCATCCACGTCGCGGGGGCGGAGGCGGATGCCGCGACGGCTCCGCAGTCGGTCACGCTGACGCTCGCCGATGAGCTGGACGCCGCACGGGGCGCCGTGATCGCGGCATCCGGCACCGTTCCCGCCGGGCGCCGGGAGGCGGTCGTCGAGCTCTTCCAGCTCGATCCGCGCACGATCACCGCGGGCACCAGGGTGCTGGTCAAGCACGGCACCCTGACCGTGCAGGCGCTCGTGTCCGAGGTCATCGACCGCCGCGACCTCGACACGCTCGGCCACCTCGACGCCGACGCGCTCGCGGTCAACGAGATCGGCCGCGTGCGTCTGCGCTTCGCCGCCGACCTCCCCCTCGAACCGTACGAGCAGAGCCGCTCCGGCGGCTCCCTCGTGCTCATCCACCCCGCCGACGGCGCGACGCTGGCCGCAGCGACCGTCGTCGGGGACTGACCCGCACCACCCCACCACTCGCTAAGGAGGCGACACCGTGAAGATCACCCGCAGGACCACCGCACTCACAGCCCTTGGACTCGCTGCCATGATTCTGGCCGGCTGCGCCTCGGCATCCGCCGCGCCGAGCGCGTCAGACGCCGCGAAGGACGACCTCTCCGAAGTGCGTCTGGGCTACTTCGCCAACGTCACGCACGCGCCGGCGCTGGTCGGGCTCTCCGAGGGGCTGTTCCAGGATGCTCTCGGCGACGTCGACGTGAAGACGGAGGTCTTCAACGCCGGACCGGCCGCGATCGAGGCCCTCTCGGCCGGAGCGATCGACGCCACCTACATCGGGCCCAACCCGGCGATCAACACGTTCATCCAGTCGGGCGGCGAGTCGGCGAACATCATCGCCGGAGCGACCTCGGGCGGCGCGGCGCTGGTCGTGCGCGACGGCATCGACAAGCCGGAGGACCTCAAGGGCGCGAACATCGCGACGCCCCAGCTCGGCAACACGCAGGACGTGGCGCTGCGCAGCTGGCTCGCAGACGAGGGCTTCGAGACCTCGACCTCCGGCGGGGGCGACGTCGCCATCACGCCCACCGAGAACGCGCAGACGCTGACGCTGTTCCAGGACGGGCAGCTCGACGGCGCCTGGCTCCCCGAGCCGTGGGTGTCGCGACTGGTCGTCGAGGCGGGAGCCCACGTGCTCGTCGACGAGGCCGACCTCTGGCCCGACGGCGCGTTCCCGACCACGGTGCTGCTCGTGCGCAAGGACTTCGCCGAGGAGCACCCGAAGATCGTCGAGGAGCTGCTGGAGGGGCACATCGCCGCGGTGCAGTGGCTCGACGAGCACGCCGACGAGGCCCCGGCCGTCATCAACGACGCCCTGGAGAAGGCGACGGGCAAGAAGCTCTCCGATGAGGTGCTGGCCCGCGCACTCGAGAACGTCACGTTCACGGTCGACCCGCACGCCGAGACCTTCACGAAGCTCGTGGAGAACGGGCTGGCCGCCGGCACGCAGAAGAAGGGCTCGATCGACGGGCTGTTCGATCTGACGCCGCTGAACGCGCTCCTGAAGAAGGCCGGCGAGGACACCGTCTCGGCCGCAGGGCTCGGGGAGGACTGATGAGCGCGCCCGCGGGGCCCTTCGGCGGGCTCAGGGACCTTCCCCTGCCAGCATCCGCGACCAGGCTGACGCCCAGCTTCGACGGCGTCACCCCCCTGGCCGCGCCTGCGCCCTCCGTCGACCCCGCGGTGCGCCTCTCGCACGTCACCAAGCGCTACGGATCGGGGCCGGTCGTCCTCGACGACGTCTCCCTCGACATCGCCCCCGGTGAGTTCATCTGCCTGCTCGGAGCCTCTGGCTGCGGCAAGTCGACGCTGCTCAACCTCGTCGCGGGGCTCGAGCCTGTCACCAGCGGCGGGATCGAGACCCCCGACGGGGGCGCGGCCGTGATGTTCCAGGAGTCCGCGCTGATGCCGTGGCTCACCGCCCGTCAGAACGTCGAGCTCGCGCTGCGACTGCGCGGCGTGCCCCGGGGCGACCGACGCGCGGAGGCCGAGCGTCTGCTCGGCACCGTCAACCTCGCCGAGGCCGCCGACAAGCGGCCGCACGAGCTCTCCGGCGGCATGCGCCAGCGCGTGGCCCTCGCCCGCGCCCTCGCGCAGGATCGCGCCGTGCTGCTCATGGACGAGCCCTTCGCCGCCCTCGACGCCATCACCCGCGACCTGCTGCACGAGGAGCTCGAGCGCGTGTGGCGCGCCACCGGCCGCACGATCGTGTTCGTCACGCACAACGTGCGAGAGGCCGCTCGACTGGGTCAGCGGGTCATCCTGCTCTCCAGTCGCCCAGGTCGCATCGCCGGCGAGTGGCGCATCGCGAACACCTCGGGGCGCCGCATCGAGTCGCCCGAGGTCGCGGCCCTCGCCACCGAGATCACCGCCGAGCTGCGGAAGGAGATCGCCCGCAATGCCTCATGAGACCACCGTCTTCCGCCCGGCGGACGACACCGCGAGCGGCGATGCGTACGGCGACCTGCGCACGCTGTCGACCGGCCTCGACCGCCTGCAGTCCGACGAGGTGCAGCGCACACCGCGGTGGCGCGACGTGCTCGCCAAGACGCTGCCTCCGGTCACGCTGCTCGTCGTGCTGCTCGCCGTCTGGCAGCTCTACGTCGTCATCGCGAACCCCCGCCCCGACAAGGCTCCGAGCCCGCTCGCGGTCGCCTCGGCGCTCGGCGACGCGTGGGAGTCGGGTCGCCTGCAGGAGGCGGTGCTCACGAGCCTCGAACGCGGCGTCATCGGCTTCCTCATCGCGATCGTGGGCGGCACCGCTCTCGGAATGCTGCTCGCCGAGTGGAAGCTGCTGCGTCGTGCCGCCGGCCCGCTCATCTCGGGACTCACCGTGCTGCCCTCCGTGGCCTGGGTGCCCGCCGCGATCATCTGGTTCGGCCTGACCGACGGCACCGCGTACTTCGTGATCCTGATGGGGGCGATCCCCTCGATCGTGAACGGGCTGCTCTCCGGCATCGACCAGGTGCCGCCGCAGCTGCGTCGCGTCGGCATCGTGCTCGGCGCGAGCCGCTGGCAGCTGGCGACCGCGGTGACGCTCCCCGCCGCCCTGCCCGGGTACTTCGCGGGCCTCAAGCAGGGGTGGGCGTTCTCGTGGCGCTCCCTGATGGCGGCCGAGATCATCACGATGGGCGGGTCGATGGGATTCGGGCTGGGCACGATGCTCAACCAGTCGCGCGAGCTCGCCGACCTCGCGAGCGTGCTCGGCACGATCCTGCTCATCCTCGCGATCGGCATCGTCATCGAGCTGGTCCTGTTCGCCCCGCTCGAGCGCCGGATGCTGCGCAATCGCGGGCTGCTCCTCGGAGGTGCACGATGACCGGAAGAGTGACCCTCGTCGGGGCGGGACCGGGAGACGCCGGCCTGCTCACGCTCCGCGGCCTGCGGGCGCTGCAGGATGCCGACGTCATCGTCGCCGACCGCCTCGGCGCGCGGCAGGTGCTGCAGCAGCTCGCGGAGGAGGGCGTCGTGCTGACGGCGGAGGTCGTCGACGTCGGCAAGCTCCCCGGCCACCACCCGGTGCCCCAGGACGGCATCAACGACCTCCTCGTCTCCCTGGCCCGCGAGGGTCGGGACGTCGTGCGCCTGAAGGGCGGCGATCCGTTCGTCTTCGGCCGAGGCCGTGAGGAGCAGCTGTTCTGCGAGGAGGCCGGCGTCACGGTCGAGGTCGTGCCCGGCGTGACCAGCGCCGTCTCGGTGCCCGCCGTCGCCGGCATCCCGCTCACCCATCGCGGCCTGGCGGCCTCGTTCACCGTGGTCAGCGCGCACGACCAGATCGAGCGCATCCCCGGTGGCTCCGACCACACCGTCGTGCTGCTGATGGGGGTGAACACGCTGGGGCACTCGGCCCACGTTCTCGCCGCCGGCGCCCGCGGCGACGACTGCCCCGTCGCGATCATCGAAGACGGCTTCGGCGAGAGCCAGCGCATCACGATCGGCACCCTCGGGACGATCGCCTCGCTCGCGGCCTCCCGCCAGGTGCGCTCCCCCGCCGTGATCGTGGTGGGAGACGTCGTGCGGCTGAGCCCACACGCCGCGGCATCCGTGACCATCTCCTCGCAGCCTCCCAGGACCCACTGGAGCGACGCCCTCATCGCGGGGCTCGCCGTCGACACCGGACTCGTCCAGGTCGTCGAGACCGAGCTCGCGGGTGAAGACGGTGGACACGAGGTCGAGAGCGCTGTGCGCGAGGCGGGCGCC
>NZ_PCOT01000028.1 GCF_002979415.1 Microbacterium sp. MYb72
CGGTCGTGCTGATCCGTTCAGCACGACCGGGGCCTTCTTCGTCCCCGCCGCCCCGGCCTGACAGGATGGATCGATGACCTCTGTAGTCCAGCTGCTCCGCGCCCCCGCTCTCGCCGATGCTCCGTATGCCTACGCCGCCACCGCACCCGCGGATGCGCGGCTCCTCTTCCTCGCCGGCTCCTGCCCTCTGGACGCCGACGGAGCCACCGTCTCCCCCGGCGACCATGCCGCACAGGCCGCACGCTGTGTGACGAACCTCAGGGAGGCCCTGACGGCCGCAGGCGCTGAGCTCACGGACGTGATCAGCACGCGCGTGCTCGTGGCCTCCACGTCTCGCTCCGACCTCGTCGCCGCCTGGGACGTCGTGCACGCCGCTTTCGGCGACCACGATGTCCCCAGCACCCTGCTGGGAGTGACCGTGCTGGGATACCCGGATCAGCTCGTCGAGATCGAGGCGGTCGCCGCGGTGAAGGACGGGCTGCTGTGAGTTTCCTCATCCGCCTCGCCGAGTCCCGAGACTACGGTGCGACCGAACGCATCGAGGCAGTTGCGGACGCGCTCCTGATCGACCGCTTCGCCGCTCAGGACTGGCCAGGCGCCACGAGTGCGGCGGAGCGCGAGGCGGCTCCCGGCTTCGTCCTGGTCGCCGAGAACCAGGACACGGCCGAGGCGGTCGGATTCGTGCAGGTGCTGGAGATCGATGAACATGCTCACCTCGAGCAGCTCTCGGTTCTCCCGTCGTTCTCGCGTCAGGGTCTGGGACGTCGTCTGGTCCAGACGGCACTCGATGAATCGACGAAGCGCGGATACGAGGAGGTCACCCTTCGCACCTACGCGGACGTCCCCTGGAACGCACCGTTCTACGCCTCCTGCGGCTTCATCGAGACGGATCCTGACACGCACTTCCTGCGGTCTCTCGTCGACGTGGAGCGTGCTCTGGGACTCTTCGACCATGGTCCGCGCGTGCAGATGACGGCTCGCCTCGGCGACTGGCAGCATTCCTCGCTCGCGCGTCCGTAAAGTCGGCGACGTCTCGCTGGACCCCGCTCTAGGCTGAGGGCATGATCGAACGTGCCGACTACTACGCCGCCAAGCTCGCCTACGAGACCGATGCCAGCGATGTCCACGCGGC
Organism: Microbacterium sp. MYb72; assembly: GCF_002979415.1. Lineage (GTDB taxonomy): Bacteria > Actinomycetota > Actinomycetes > Actinomycetales > Microbacteriaceae > Microbacterium > Microbacterium natoriense. Next base: position 1,133 of record NZ_PCOT01000028.1, read on the forward strand.
TCGCACGGCCGGCGAGACGATCTACGTGATCGACGTCCGCTCCGATGAGGCATGGGCTCAGGGTCGTGTCGCCGGAGCCGTCCATATGCACTACAGCGAGATCGCCACCCGCGCGCCTGCCGAGATCCCCGCGGGGGCGCCCGTGGTCGTGTACTGCTGGAGCCCCGGTTGCAACGCCGGCGCCAAGGGGGCCCTCGAGTTCTCTAAGCTCGGGTACGAGGTCCGCGAGATGATCGGCGGATTCGAGTACTGGGTGCGAGAGGGCTACCCCATCGAAGACGCAGACGGAGTCCATCGGCGTCCCGTCGACCCGCTCACGGGAATCGCGCGCGTACGCACTCGAGCCTGACGCGCGAGGGACATACCCCGCACATGCGGAAGGCCCCCGGAGATGTCTCCGGGGGCCTTCCGCATGTGGATCAGCGGGCGAAGTTGCCGCGGTAGTACTCGTAGACCCATCCGACGATCGCGACCACGAAGATCGCGAGACCGATCGGGAGCAGGAAGTGCCCGACGGCGAGGCCGACGACGAACACAGCGGCGGAAGCCGCGAGAACCAGCGGCCACCAGGACCACGGGCTGAACTCGCCGAGCTCGGGATCGCCGTCGTCGATGTCGGCCGTCAGGATGTCTTCGGGCAGCTCGCCCTGCTGTGCGTGGTGCGTGCGGTCGAGGTAGAACGCGACCATCGCGCCCATGAACGCCGCGAAGAACAGGGCGACCGTGCCGACCCACTCGATGCGCTCGGCGAAGTTGTCCGACGGCGTGGCCAGGATGTGCCAGCCCGTGTAGATCACGCCGATGAGGGCGAAGAACGCGGTGAGGACCCACCAGAGGATGACGTTGTCGCGCATGGCTCAGTGCACCTCTCGCTCGCCGGCCGCGACCGGGAAGTCGGCCGCCTCCGGGTGGTTCAGGTCGAACGCGGGACGCTCGCTGCGGATGCGCGGGATCGACGTGAAGTTGTGGCGCGGCGGCGGGCAGGAGGTCGCCCACTCGAGCGATCCGCCGTAGCCCCACGGGTCGTTGACCGTGACCTTGGGCGCCTTGCGTGCCGTGATCCAGACGTTCAGGAAGAACGGCAGCATCGAAGCGCCGAGGATGATCGCACCGATCGTCGAGACCTGGTTCTGCCACGTCCAGTTGTCGTACGACGAGTAGTCGGCATAACGACGCGGCATGCCGTCGACGCCCAGCCAGTGCTGGATGAGGAACGTCATGTGGAAGCCGATGAACAGCATCCAGAAGTGGATGTAGCCGAGGCGCTCGTTGAGCATCCGGCCGGTCCACTTCGGCCACCAGAAGTAGAAGCCGGCGAACATCGCGAAGACGACGGTGCCGAAGACGACGTAGTGGAAGTGAGCGACCACGAAGTACGAGTCGGAGAGGGCGAAGTCCAGCGGCGGAGCCGCGAGGATGACACCGGTCAGACCACCGAAGACGAACGAGACGAGGAAGCCGAGGGCGAAGACCATCGGGGTCTCGAAGGTCACCGAGCCGCGCCACAGCGTGCCGATCCAGTTGAAGATCTTCACACCGGTCGGGACCGCGATGAGCATGGTCATGACGGCGAAGAACGGCAGGAGCACGGAGCCTGTGACGTACATGTGGTGCGCCCACACCGCCACGGACAGCGCCGCGATCGCGATGGTCGCGTAGACGAGGGTCTTGTATCCGAAGATCGGCTTGCGGCTGAACACCGGGAAGATCTCGGAGACGATGCCGAAGAACGGCAGCGCGATGATGTACACCTCAGGGTGCCCGAAGAACCAGAACAGGTGCTGCCAGAGCAGGACACCGCCGTTGGCCGGGTCGTAGATGTGCGCACCGAGGACGCGGTCGGCTCCTGCGGCGAAGATCGCCGCGGCGAGCACGGGGAACGCCATCAGGATCAGGAGGCTCGTGATGAGCGTGTTCCACGAGAAGATCGGCATGCGCCACATGGTCATACCGGGGGCGCGCATCGTGATGATCGTCGTGATGAAGTTCACTGCACCGAGGATCGTGCCGAAACCGGAGATGCCGAGTCCCAGCATCCAGAGGTTTCCACCCGCACCCGGCGAGAAGGAGGCGCTCGCGAGCGGCTGATAGGCGAACCAGCCGAACGAGGCCGCACCCTGCGGGGTGAGGAAGCCGGCGACGGCGATCGTCGAGCCGAACAGGAAGAGCCAGAAGGCGAAGGCGTTCAGACGCGGGAACGCGACGTCGGGGGCGCCGATCTGCAGCGGCAGGATCGCGTTCGCGAAGCCGGCGAAGAGCGGCGTCGCGAACATCAGCAGCATGATCGTGCCGTGCATCGTGAACAGCTGGTTGTACTGCTCCTTCGTCGGGATGATCTGCATGCCCGGCGCGAACAGCTCGGCGCGGATGACGAGAGCCATCACGCCGCCGAGGAGGAAGAACAGCACGGAGGCGATGAGGTACATGTACCCGATCGTCTTGTGGTCAGTGGAGGTGATCCACTTGACGACGATGTTGCCCTTCTGCTCGACGCGCGAGGAACTCATCAGAGCAGCCTGACGCGCGGGAACAGCAGTCGGACGGGAGCGAGGAGCCTCGTCGGTGCGGGGTGCTTCAGTGGTCGACATGGCTTACTCCTCTCCTTCCTCGGTGCCGGTCGCGCCGGTCTTTCCGGGATAGTTCGACAGGCGATCGTAGGCTTCGGTGATGTCGCCCGTGTTGCCCTCTTCCTTGAGGGACTCGAGGTAGGCCTCGTAGTCCGCCTGGGAGACGACCTTGACGTTGAAGACCATCATCGAGTGGTACTCGCCGCAGAGCTCTGCGCACTTGCCGTCGTACTCGCCGATGCGGGTCGGGATGAAGGACCAGGAGTTGTCCCTCCCGATGAACATGTCCTTCTTGTAGAGGAAGTCGATGATCCAGAAGGAGTGGATGACGTCGCGCGACTGGAGGTTGATCGTGACCTTCTGGTCGACCGGGAGCACCAGGGTCGGCAGCGTCGAGCGGTCGATGTTGCCCTCGGCGTCGGGCTGGGCCTGGATGCCCATGGTCCAGACGGCGTCGGAGTTGTCCTCCTTCTCGCCGTCGTACTGGAAGTCCCACGCCCACTGCTTGGCGATCGCCGTGATCTCGACGTCGGGGTTGTCCCACTTCGTCTCGATCTCGGTCTGGTCACGAGCGGTGAAGAAGAACATGCCCAGGACGAGGATGAGCGGCACGATCGTGTAGAAGATCTCGATCGGCATGTTGTACCGCATCTGCACCGGCAGACCCGTCTGGCCCTTGCGGCGACGGTAGGCGATCGCGGCCCAAGCCATCAGGCCCCAGGTGATCACGCCGACGGCGAGCAGGACGATCCAGGAGTTGACCCAGAGAGACGACACGCGCTCGGTCTGGTTGGTGGCCGCAGGCTCACCCTCCACGAAGCCCGGCAGGTAGCCGTTCAGCTCGGTGGTGGTACATCCCGCCAGGATCACGGCTGCCACGACTCCCACGGGGAGTGCGGCCCAACGAAGGCGGCGTTTCGAGGGCACGATGCACCTTTCAGATTGCGGACAGGGCACACCCAAGTCTAGGGCAACCTCACACCTGATTCATGCCAACCACGCAGGTTGACCGAGGCCCATCGGGTCAGTGGAAGCTGTCGCCGCAGGCGCAGCTGCCCGCCGCGTTGGGGTTGTCGATCGTGAAGCCCTGCTCCGAGATCGTGTCCTTGAAGTCGATCGACGCGCCGTCCAGATAGGGCACGCTCATGTTGTCGATGATGACCTCGACGCCGTCGAAGTCGACGGTCTCGTCGCCCTCGAGATAGCGCTCGTCGAAGTAGAGCTGGTAGATCAGGCCCGAGCATCCGCCCGGCTGGACGGCGACGCGCAGACGCAGGTCGTCGCGGCCCTCCTGCTCGAGAAGGTTCTTCACCTTGGTCGCCGCGGCGTCGGTGAGGCTCACGCCGTGTGCGCGGGTGGTGTCTGCTGCTGTCAGGGTGGTGTCGCTCATGTCGCTCCTTGTGACGGGCGCCGCTCGCACGGCAGGTGCTTCGATTTTACCCTCCGGCGTGTCCGGAGGGGCGGTTCAGAGGGTGATCTCGTTCATCCGCGACAGCATCAGCGCCTCGGTGGCGACCGCGTGGCGGAACGTGTCGAGGTGCAGGGACTCGTTGGGGCTGTGCGCGCGGGAGTGCGGGTCCTCGACCCCGGTGACCAGGATCTGCGCGGCGGGGAACTCCCGGACGAGATCGGCGATGAACGGGATCGAGCCTCCGACGCCGAGGTCGACGGGCGGAACGCCGTAGCCGTCGCGCATCGCGTCGCGGGTGAGCGAGACGGCCCAGCCGCTGGTGTCGACGAGGAATCCGTTGCCGAGATCGACGTCGGAGAAGGTCAGCTCTGCGCCGTACGGGGCGTGCGCACGGAGGTGCTCCTCGAGCGCACGGTAGGCCTCCTCGCCCGTCTGCCCGGGAGCCACGCGAGCGCTGATCACGACGGTGACCTCGGGGAGAAGGGTGTTGGATGCCGCGGCGACACTCGTCGCATCGATGCCGATCACCGTGACGGACGGCTTGTTCCAGATCCGGCTGAGGATGGTGCCTTCGCCGATCGGCGAGGTGCCGGGCAGGAGTCCTGCCTCATCGCGCAGCGTCCCCTCGGTGTACTCGGGCGTGTCGGCATTCCTGGAGGTCATCCCGGCGACGGCGACGGAGCCGTCCTCGTTCCAGAGCGTCGCGAGCAGGCGGACGGTCGCCATCATCGCGTCGGGCACCGCTCCCCCGAACATCCCGGAGTGCGATGCGTGGTCGAGCGTGCGGACGCGCATCGTGAAGCGGGCGTTGCCCCGGAGTGAGACCGTCAGTCCGGGGGTGACCGAGTCCCAGTTGCCCGAGTCCGCGACGACGATAGCGTCGGCCCGCAGGGCCTCCTTGTTGTCGGAGAGGAACTGCGCGAAGGAGCGGGAGCCGTACTCCTCCTCCCCCTCGATGAACATCGCGATACCGAGCTCGAGGTCGTCTCCGAGCACCTCGGCGACCGCGCGGATCGATGCGATGTGCGCCATGATCCCGGCCTTGTCGTCCGCGGCGCCGCGACCGTAGAGCCGTCCGTCGCGGACGGTCGGCTCGAAAGGCGGAGTCTCCCACAGCGCGTCGTCCCCCGGGGGCTGCACGTCGTGGTGGGCGTAGAGCAGGATCGTCGGCTTGCCGCCGCGCGCCGCGCGCGTCGCGAGGACCGCGGGCTGCCCGTGCTCGTCCGTTCCCGGGATCGCCGCTCGGAGCACCCGCACCTCGTCGAAGACTCCGGTCGCCGTCGCCAGCGCCGCGACGGCGTCCGCGCTGCGCTCGAGCTGGGACTGGTCGAACGCCGGCCACGCCATTCCGGGGATGCGCACCAGGTGCCCGAGATCGCTGAGAGCCGCCGGAATGCCGGTGGCCACCGCGTCGAGGATCGTCGAGTCGTTATCACGGGGAGGAACGGGAGAGGTCATGCGAGTAATCTTAAGGTGATCCACCGCAAGCGAACCGAGGAACCTCGTGCCCAACAACCCCGCCTCCCCTTCGACGAACGACGACGCCCCCGAGACGCCTGCCGTCGGCAAGGGACGCGCGACGCCGACCCGCGCGGAGCAGGAGGCGGCTCGACGCCGCCCCCTCGTCGCGAACACCAAGGAGGCCAGGGCCGCTGCCCGCGCCGACCTCAACGAGCGCCGCAACCGCGCTCAGGCCGGGCTGGCCGCCGGCGAGGAGAAGTACCTCCCCGCTCGCGACAAGGGCCCGCAGCGCCGCTGGGTGCGCGACTACGTGGACGCCGGTTGGCACCCCGCCGAGTTCGTGATGGGCATCATGGTGCTGGTCATCGTCGCCTCGCTCATCCCCGTCACCGCCATCGCCTACTGGGCGTACCTCGTCATGATGGGGTACATCGTGCTCGCGATCGGCGGGATGGTCCTGCTCGGCATCCGCGTGAAGAGCAAGGCGGCGGCGAAGTTCGGCAAGGACCGCCTCGAGCGCGGTCTTGGCTGGTACGCCGCGATGCGATCGCTGCAGATGCGCTTCATGCGCCTGCCGAAGCCGCAGGTCAAGCGCGGCGACTACCCCGCCTGACCCGCCGGCTCAGCGGGCTCGACGCCGGAGGGCGATGAGCCCGCGGTTGATCTCGCGACCCCAGAAGGGCCCTCGGTAGAGGAACGCCGTGTAACCCTGAACCAGAGTCGCCCCGGCATCCAGACGCTCCTGCACGTCGGAGGGGGTCTCCGCTCCCCCGACCGCGATCACGCAGAAGTCCTCGGGCACGGCATCGCGCACGAGCCGCAGCACCTGCAGCGACCGCTCCTTCAGCGGCGCTCCGGAGAGCCCGCCCGCACCGGCCGCCTCGACCACGGCGGCATCCGTCAGCAGTCCTTCACGGGAGATCGTCGTGTTGTGCGCGATTATCCCCGCGAGACCCTCGTCCACCGCGAGCTGCGCGATCGCCGTGATCTCGTCGTCGGGGAGGTCGGGGGCGATCTTCACCAGGAGAGGTGTGCTGCCTGATGCCGCTTTCACCGCGCGGAGCAGCGGCGCGAGGGTCTCGACCGCCTGAAGTCCGCGCAGGCCGGGGGTGTTCGGCGACGAGACGTTCACCGCGAGGTAGTCGGCGAGGGGGGCGAGACGCGTAGCCGATGCGACGTAGTCGGCGGTGGCGTTCTCCACCTCGACGACGCGGCTCTTGCCGATGTTCACGCCGATCACCGTGTCAGGCGCGCCGCGTCGCAGCGTCGCGAGTCGGCGAGCGGCGGCATCCGCTCCCTCGTTGTTGAATCCCATGCGGTTGATGACAGCTCGGTCGGCGATCAGACGGAACAGCCGCGGCTTCGGGTTGCCGTCCTGCGGGATCGCCGTGACGGTTCCGACCTCGACGTGTCCGAAGCCGAGCGCTGCCAGGCCGCGCACTCCCACCGCGTTCTTGTCGAAGCCGGCGGCGATCCCGAACGGCGAGGGGAAGGTCAGACCCAGCGCCTCGACCGAGAGCGACGGATCGGGCCGGGTGACCGCACGGGTCGCCCAGGAGAAGGGCGGTACGCCGAGCACGCGGATCACCGCCATGCCTGCGTGGTGGGCGAACTCGGGATCGAAGCGCGAGAGGACAGCGCGGAAGAGCAGCGGATACATCACTGCCAGATTACCGCGCGGCGCCGTGCCTACTCGGCGTGATCGGCCCGGAGGTCGCTGATTGCGCTCTCGAAGTCCTCGAGAGAGTCGAATGCCTGATAGACGCTCGCGAAGCGCAGATAGGCGACTTCGTCCAGATCACGGAGCGGACCGAGGATCGCCAGTCCGATCTCGTTCGCGTCGAGCTGGGACACTCCGGTCTGACGCACGGCCTCCTCGACGCGCTGCGCGAGGATCGCCAGGTCGGCTTCGGTCACGGGACGCCCCTGACACGCCTTGCGGACGCCGAGGATCACTTTGTCGCGACTGAACGGCTCCATCACACCCGAACGCTTGATCACGTTCAGGCTCGCCGTCTCGGTGGTCGTGAAGCGGCCGCCGCACTCGGGGCACTGACGACGACGACGGATGGAGAGTCCGTCATCGCTCGTGCGGGAGTCGATCACGCGCGAGTCTGGGTGACGGCAGAAGGGGCAATGCACCTGAAGATCCTACGCCGTGAACCTGGCCTCGATCGCCTCACCGTGCGCGGGGAGCACTTCGGTGTTCGCGAGCGCGACGACGCCCTCCCGCACGGCGCGGAGCGCGTCGCGATCGTAGGAGATCACCTGCTGCGGCCGAAGGAAGGTGTACGACCCGAGTCCAGGGGCGTAGCGCGCCTGCCCACCTGTCGGCAGGACGTGGTTGCTCCCGGCCATGTAGTCGCCGAGGCTCACGGGGGTCTGGTCGCCGACGAAGACGGCGCCGGCGCTGGTGAAGGCGGATGCTGCGTCCTCCGCGTCCTGCAGGTGCAACTCCAGGTGCTCCGGCGCATAGGCGTTGCTGAATGCGGTCGCCATGGCGCGGTCGTCGACGAGGACGATCGCCGACTGAGGGCCGTCCAGGGCCGCGGACACGCGCGCCGAGTGGCGCGTCCTGGCCGCGTGCTCCGAGACCTCCACCGCGACGCGCTCCGCGAGCTCGGGAGAGTCGGTGACGAACACGGCGGAGGCCTGCTCGTCGTGCTCCGCCTGGCTGACCAGATCGGCCGCGATCAGACGCGGATCCGCGGGCGCGTCCGCCACGACGAGGATCTCGGTCGCTCCGGCCTCGGAGTCGGTGCCCACCACACCCGCGACGGCGCGCTTGGCCGATGCGACGTAGTTGTTGCCGGGGCCCGAGACCACGTCCACGGGATCCAGGCCGATCCCCTGCACGCCGTGCGCGAAGGCGCCGATGGCGCCGGCGCCGCCCATCGCGTACACCTCGGTCACGCCGAGGAGACCGGCGGCGGCGAGGATCGTGGGGTGGATGCGGCCGCCCTGATCCTCCTGCGGAGGAGAGGCGAGTGCGATCTGCTCGACGCCGGCGACCTGCGCCGGAACCACGTTCATGATCACGCTGGACGGATAGACGGCCTTGCCGCCGGGGATGTAGACGCCGACGCGCTGCACCGGCTGCCAGCGCTGCGTGATGCGCGCACCGGGGCCGATCTCGGTGATCTGCGTCTGCGGCACCTGTGCGGCCGACGCGATCCGCACGCGACGGATCGCCTCCTCCAGCGCGGCGCGGACGTCTGCCGAGAGCACCTCGAGCGCCTCGGCGATGTGCGCGGCGGGGACGCGGATGTCGTGTCCGCTCACGCGGTCGAAGCGATCAGCCTGCTCGCGCAGCGCCTCCTCACCACGGTCGCGGACGTCGTCGACGATGCGTGCCGCCGTGTCCAGCGCCTCTGCCCGCGCCTGCGTGGCGCGAGGGACGGCGGCGAGCATGTCAGCCGGCGAGAGCTCGCGCCCCCGCAGATCGATCGTGCGCAATGTCAGCCCTTCGTGATGTCGGAGATGTCGTGCAGATAGCCGATGCGGCCGTCGTCATGTCGCACGACGAATGCGCCGCCGCGGTCTTCGATCACCAGCGCCCACGCGGTCGGGCCGATCGTGAAGATCACATCACCGCGCTCGTCGTGCACATCGCGCTCGCTCGGGGCGAGGACCCAGAACGGCTGCTGCGGCTCGACGGCGGCCTCCCGAGCGCTGTCGGCCGAGGACTCGCGGGGGTTCGTCGCCTCGACGTCCACGTCGGATGCCTCGGCATCCGCGTCACGCCCCGACCGTCGCGACGGCACCGGCTCGACGGCGATCGGCTCGACCGCGTCGGTGTCGGGGGTCGGCTCGACGGCGATCGGCTCGACCGCGTCGGTGTCGGGGGTCACGAGCGCGACGATGCTGTCGGTGTCCGAGACGATCTCCTCGCCTCGCGACCGACGGGAGTAGACCGGGGTGTACTCCTCGTCTGCGGTCACCTGCTCCGTGCCGGTTCCCCCGCCCGAGGCGTGGGCCGCCAGCGGCACCTGTGCGGCCAGGTCGACACGGGCGATCTCGTCGGTCGCGTGCTGGCCGGAGAGCTCGACGTCGAGCTCGGCAGCGGGCGAGTAGGCGACGGTGACGGATTCCGACGGCGCGGGCTCGGCCTCAGCAGCCGCAGCGGGCTCCACGCCTGCCTCGGCGTCATCGACCGCGGCCGGCTCGGCCGCGACGACCGGTTCCGGTCGGGGGCGCGGGATGACGGGCCGGACGGGGTTGGCGTTGCGGTGCGCGAGCGTGACCAGCCGACCGTGGAAGTCGTCCTTCAGGCCGGGGATGATCGGCGCGAAGACGGTCAGCGCCACGAGTGCGAGGGAGAGGATGAGCTGCGCCCACGGCACCCAGACGACGGCGTCGAGTCCTGTCGCGATCACTGTCGCGAGGTACTCCCACAGCATCTGCACCCACCACACCGCGGCGACGGAGAAGGCCACTGAGGCGAACTGGTCGATCCCGAGGGATCCGACCCGGCGGATGCCGTCGGGCGAGAAGCGTCGGAGGACGATGAGGAACACCGCAGCAGTGGGGACGCCGATGGGGAGGATCCAGGCCACCCCCTGCGCCCACAGCGCCGGCGACCATCCCAGAGGGAAGAACGACAGCACGAACGTCACCAGCCAGACGCCCACGATGAGCAGCTCGCGCAGGGTGAATCCGAGGATGCCGTACTCCGGCGTCACGTCGTCGTCATACAGCACGCCGTCGTCGACGAATCCGCTGTCGGTGTCGAGGGTGTCGGATTCGGGAGTCTCCGGCAGATCGGTCATGGTGTTCCTTTCGTCACGGCGCGCGGCGAGGGGACCCGCGAGCCTAACGCGTCCCGATATTACCCGCTCACCCTAGACAGGAAGGTCCGAGCAGAGATTTGAGGTCACCGAAGAGGTCGGCCGACACCTTGACCGGCATCGGGACGTCGAACACCTTGGCGGTCCCCCCGCGGTGGACGCGGAGCACGACCTCCGTCTCGCCGTTGTGCCTGCGCAGCACTTCGGCGAGCTCGTTCATGACCCGCTCGGTCGCACGCTGTTCCGCGAGCACCAGGGCGAGCGGTCCTGCGGCGTCGAAGGAGCCGATGTCCGGAGCGAACGCCGACTGCGCATGGAGGTTCAGACCGTCGTCACGTCGAGACACGCGCCCCCGAACCGCGAGGATCGAGTCCTGCTGCAGGATGTGCTGGAACTCGGTGTAGGTCTTGCCCATGAACATCACGGTGACCTCGCCGTTGAAGTCCTCGACCGTGATCATGCCGTACGGATTGCCGCTGGCCTTGGCGACGCGGTGCTGGACGCTGGTCACCAGTCCTGCGACCGTGACCTGGTCTCCGTCCTGCATGTCCTCGGAGTTGTTGAGGTCGTGGATCGAGATCGAGGCGTGCTTGGCGAGCGGCACCTCGAGTCCGGCGAGGGGATGGTCGGAGACGTACAGACCGAGCATCTCGCGCTCGAACGCGAGCTTGTCCTTCTTGATCCACTCCGGACGATCGGGGACCTTCGCCGGCGGCGCCTCCTCCATCTCGTCGTAGAGGCTGTCGAAGTCGAATCCGATGGCGCCCTGTGCCTCGTTGCGCTTGCGGTCCACCGCGGCCTCGACGGCGTCTTCGTGGATCTCCATGAGCGCTCGTCGGGAGTCGCCCATCGAGTCGAAGGCTCCGGCCTTGATCAGGGACTCGACCGTGCGCTTGTTCGCGACGTGCAGAGGCACCTTGTCGAGGAAGTGGTGGAACGATGTGAACCGCTCGTCCTTGCGCGACTGGACGATGCCGTCGACGACGTTGCTGCCGACGTTGCGGACGGCGCCGAGCCCGAAGCGGATGTCGTCGCCGACGGCGGCGAAGAAGTTGATCGACTCCGAGACGTCGGGCGGGAGGACCTTGATGCCCATGCGACGGCACTCGTTGAGGTAGAGGGCCATCTTGTCCTTGGAGTCGCCGACGCTCGTGAGGAGCGCCGCCATGTACTCGGCGGGATAGTGCGCCTTGAGGTAGGCGGTCCAGTACGACACGACACCGTAGGCAGCCGAGTGCGCTTTGTTGAAGGCGTAATCGGAGAACGGGAGCAGAATCTCCCACAGCGCGTTGACCGCGGCATCCGAATAGCCGTTGGCATGCATGCCCGCCTGGAAGCCCTCGAACTGCTTGTCCAGCTCGGACTTCTTCTTCTTGCCCATCGCGCGACGGAGGATGTCTGCCTGACCGAGAGAGAAGCCCGCCACGCGCTGTGCGATGGCCATGACCTGCTCCTGGTAGATGATCAGACCGTAGGACTCCTCCAGGATGTCGGCGAGAGACTCTGTGAACTCCGGGTGGATCGGCGTGATCGGCTGCTGGCCGTTCTTGCGCAGCGCGTAGTTCGTGTGCGAGTTCGCACCCATGGGTCCCGGTCGGTACAGCGCGATGAGTGCCGAGATGTCTTCGAAGCTGTCGGGCTTCATGAGACGCATCAGCGCGCGCATGGGCCCGCCGTCGAGCTGGAACACGCCCAGCGAGTCGCCCTTGGCCAGCAGGTCGTATGCGCCCTGATCGTCGAGGGCGAGGTGTTCGAGGTCGAGCTCCTCACCACGGTTCATCCGGATGTTGTCGAGCGCATCCGAGATGATCGTGAGGTTGCGCAGACCGAGGAAGTCCATCTTGATGAGGCCGAGGGTCTCGCACGACGGGTAGTCGAACTGCGTGACGATCTGGCCGTCCTGCTCGCGGCGCATGATCGGGATGATGTCGAGCAGCGGCTCGGACGACATGATCACACCGGCCGCGTGCACACCCCACTGGCGCTTCAGGCCTTCGAGACCGAGGGCGCGGTCGAAGACCGTCTTCGCCTCGGGGTCGGTCTCGATGAGCGCGCGGAACTCGCTGGCCTCCTTGTAACGGGGGTGGGCCGAGTCGAACATGCCGTCGAGCGGCATGTCCTTGCCCATGACGGGCGGCGGCATCGCCTTGGTCAGCCGCTCCCCCATGCTGAACGGGAACCCGAGGACGCGTCCGGCATCCTTGAGCGCCTGCTTGGACTTGATGGTCCCGTAGGTGACGATCTGCGCGACGCGCTCAGACCCGTACTTCGCCGTGACGTAGTCGATGACCTCGCCACGACGACGGTCATCGAAGTCGACATCGAAGTCGGGCATCGAGACGCGATCGGGGTTGAGGAAACGCTCGAAGATGAGGCCGTGCTCGAGAGGGTCGAGGTCGGTGATCTTCATCGCGTAGGCGACCATCGATCCGGCACCGGAGCCACGCCCGGGTCCGACGCGGATGCCGTTGTCCTTCGCCCAGTTGATGAAGTCCGCGACGACGAGGAAGTAGCCGGGGAATCCCATCTGCAGGATGATGTCGGTCTCGTACTCGGCCTGCTTGCGCACCTTGTCGGGGATGCCGCCGGGGTAGCGGTACTGGAGGCCGTTCTCGACCTCCTTGATGAGCCAGCTGTCTTCCGTCTCCCCGTCGGGCACGGGGAAGCGCGGCATGAAGTTGGCCGAGGTGTTGAACTCGACCTCGCAGCGCTCGGCGATCAGCAGCGTGTTGTCGCACGCCTCCGGGTGATCGCGGAACATCTGGCGCATCTCGGCGGCGGTCTTGATGTAGTAGCCGTCACCGTCGAACTTGAAGCGGTTCGGGTCGTCGAGAGTGGAGCCGGACTGCACGCAGAGCAGAGCCGCATGCGCGTCGGCCTCGTGCTGGTGCGTGTAGTGAGAGTCGTTCGTGGCGACGAGAGGGATGCCGAGGTCTTTCGAGAGCCGCAGCAGGTCGGTCATGACCCTGCGCTCGATCGAGAGGCCGTGATCCATGATCTCGGCGAAGTAGTTCTCCTTGCCGAAGATGTCCTGGAATTCCGCCGCCGCCGCGCGCGCCGCGTCGTACTGCCCCAGGCGAAGGCGTGTCTGCACCTCGCCGGACGGGCATCCGGTCGTCGCGATGAGCCCCTTGCCGTAGGTCTGCAGCAGCTCGCGGTCCATTCGGGGCTTGAAGTAGTAGCCCTCCATGCTCGAGCGCGAGCTCAGCCGGAACAGGTTGTGCATGCCCTGGGTGCTCTGGCTCCACAGCGTCATGTGGGTGTAGGCGCCGGAGCCGGAGACGTCGTCGCTCTTCTGGTCGGGGGATCCCCACTGCACACGGGACTTGTCGCTGCGGTGCGTCCCGGGGGTCACGTAGGCTTCGAGGCCGATGATCGGCTTGACGCCCGCGGCCTGCGCCGCCCGGTAGAACTCGAACGCCGCGAAGGTGTTGCCGTGGTCGGTCACGGCGATGGCCGGCATGCCGTAGTCGGCGGCCGCCTGGGTCATCGCACCGATCTTCGCAGCGCCGTCCAGCATCGAGTATTCGCTGTGGACATGCAGGTGCACGAAGGAGTCGGATGCCATGCTTCGAGTCTACGGCGGAGCCCCGACACCGAAGGCCGGTGCCGGGGCCGAGCCGAGGCGGAGCCGGTACCCCATCGGGCTAATGCCGCGAGTCGACCACGCCCACCTCGAAGGTCCTCCGGATGTCCGGAACATCAGCAGGCGCCAGATCGACGGACGCGTCTCCGATGCGGTCGAACCGAGACGTGTACTCGACCGCCCATCCCGTCGCCATATCGATCGACAACGTCACCGCGCACGGATCGCTCATGTGAGTGAACCGGAAACGGTAAGTGACGACGCTGCCCACTGAGCCGATCTGCTCCGCCTCCCCTGTGAGCGGCAGCGCCTCGACGAAGGCGGCCCTGATGTCGGCAGGGGCGTAGTTGGTCGTGAGAACGTCGATGATGTTGCTCGCCGCCAGTTCCTCGGCCTCTTCCTCTGACGACCCGAAAGATACCGCCCTGTCATGGAACCATCGGACGAGAGCTGCTGGGTCGTTGGGATACTGATCATACGACTCGAGCGACCCGGTCAACGGGAGTATCTCTCCGCCGATCCCCCCGGTGTAGGTCCACTCTTCGACTCCGGCGCGGAAGGGGAGCATGGCATCCCAGGCCGCGCCGTCATCCGTGCTCTGTTCGCGAGAGAAGATGGTGACGCGTTCATTGGAGGGCCCGTACCTTCCGACCCACACCCCGCTACGGTCTCCCGGCATGTACAGGGTGTCGATGTTCCGGTACACGGCAGCCGACAGGGGAACGGACTGCGCTGGGCGGTAAGCCCACTCGTAGAACCACGACTGGCCTTGACTTCGGTAGAGGACGCGCTCGTCGGTCGTGACGACACGCAGGTACTGCCCCGCCTGCGGCGTGGTTCCGGGGAACGGCTCGGTCGCTGTCGTACCGGACGTCGGATCAGGGCGCGGAATGATCTCCCCCTGCGGTCGAGGAGAGATCGTCCCAGTCGGGACAGCCTCCACTCGGATTGTCGGCGCGCCGAGCTGGCTCACCACGATGAGGGTCGCCGTCACTGCGGCCACTCCCGCGACGAGCCCGGCGATCGGGAGGAGCAGCCGATGGCCGCTCCTCGTTCGTGCCGCTGCGCCTCCTTCGTCGATGCGCTGGACAAGCCGAGAACGTGCTCCTCGGATCTGATCCTTGGTGAGCGCAGTATCCGCGTTCACCTCACGCACTTGCTCCAACACGTCCATCGGTCTCTCCTTCCTTCTCGTTCATGACGCGAGTGCGAGCCCCGGCCCGGCCGGGGTCGAGTCGTCGACGTATGCTGTTCATCCGCGATCGGACAGTGCCGATGGGAACGCCGAGCGCGGCGGCGACCTCCTCATATGTGAGATCGCCCCACGCGTAGAGCAGCAGCGTGTCGCGGTCCTTCGCTGACAGCCGGGCGATCACGGGGGCGAGCACCCTCGTGGAGAGCTGGGCGTCGAGCCGCGCATTGGTCGCCTCGACATGTCCCGCCGACACATGCTCCTCGCGGCCCGCTGAGTGGATCGCCGACCGCAGATACCTCGCCTCCTGCGCCCTGTGCTTCCTGATCAGCCGGGACGCGATCCCGTACAACCAGGGAAGCGCCGAGTCCCAGGACGTGTCGAACGTGGCCCTCCTCGCGAAGGCGACGAGGAACGTCTCACTGAGGATGTCCTCACCTGCATCCGCGCCAAGACGCCGAGCGGCATAGCCGCCCAGCGTCCCGGCATGCCGGTCGAAGAGTTCAGCGAACGCCCGGGGCTGCCCGAGCGACCGCTGAATGATCTCGCTGTCTGTGCTCACACTATGTATTGCCTCAGAGAACCGAACCAGTTCGAAATCCGTCGCAGCGACGCTGGACGATCAGGGAAGACGCTCCACCACGTTCGCGGAGCACATGACCTCGACATCAGGGCCACTTCGGGGACCATCCCCTGGGTCGCCTGGGGTATCGAGGTGACCTTGATCGCGAGCCCCGTCGCCATCTCTATGGTCGAAGTCTGGCGGCTCACCGAGGATGCCGTACTTCCGCCTGCCGGGAGGTAGAACTCGAAGGTCACGGTGCGTCCTTTGAGTCCTGCGCAGCGAAGCGGATCCGCTCGCCGGCTCCGCTTCGATCTCGACTCAGGGTGCGTCGTCGACGACGGTGACCGTGCGCACAGTCACGTAGTCCGGCACGTCATCCGGCACGACTGCCCCGTTCGTCCCTTCGCCGAAGGTGACCGCATACCGAAGAACAAGGCCTGTGCGCGTGTCGATCTCGATCGCTTCGCGTCGCTCTTGCTCGGCATTGGTCAAGTAGCTCAGCGTGACGGCGTTGTCGTTCACACTGTCGATCCGCCCTCCCGGCACCATGCTGAGCGCGCGGAACATCGCGGAACGCAGATCCGCCGGAGCGGCGTTCAGCTGCAGCTCCTGGATGAATGAGTTCGCGATGAGGGCGTCCTCATCCATGCCATCGTGGGGCCCCAACCAGCTCCGCGTCCAATCGAGCAGCGCAACTGGATCCCGCGGCATCATCGGATAGGCCGCGATGTTGGCGTTCGAGGATCCGGACCCCCCAGGGGTGCGCTGCACCGACTCCTGCATCCATGAGACACCGTCAAGCCATCGCTCTGACTGTGCAGCCGCATCGGCGCCGAAGAGCTCGGTGACGGACATCTGTGCATGGAACACATCGACCCAGTCGTCTGTCACCGAGGCCGGGATGTACGAAGTGTAGGAGCTGTCGGCGACCCATCCAGCGGTCGCCTGCTCACGGGTTGCCTTCACCGGCTCATCCGGCGACCAGAGAACGAGATGGCGCGTCTGGTGCTCGATCTTGAGATACTGCCCAGGACCGGCGACCGGGGACTCGTGCGCTGCGGAGGCGCTCGCTGCGCCCATGAGCACGCCCTTCACCGTCAGCGGCTGCGGGGTCGGCGACGATTCCGCAGGGGTCCGTGTAGGTTCCGCACTGTGTGCCGGCCGGTTCGTTGGATTCGCATGGCTCACGGGTTCCGGTGCCGACATCATGGACCCCAGGATCACACCGGCCGTCACGGCCGCGCCTCCGGCGACAAGTGATCCGGCGACAATCCACGGGCGGCGTGCCACTCGGGTTCTCGCGGGCCTTTGCTCCCCCCGTATCTCCGCCATGAGAAGCGAGCGCGCCGCGCTGAGGTTCTCGTCGGCGCCATCGATCTCCGGCTTGGTCTCCCGCACCTTCTCAAACACGTCCAACGGACTCTCCCTTCTGCTCCTGCTTCTCGAATGCGCGGATCCTGCGCTCGGGGTCCAGACGTCTGCGCACCCTGTTCAACCGCGAACGCACAGTGCCGACAGGGACGTCGAGTGCGACCGCGATCTCGTCGTAGCTCAACCCCTCCCACGCGTAGAGCAAGAGGGTCTCCCTATCTTTGGGGGCCAATGCGGCGATGCGCGTCTTGAGCGTCGCGACCTCCCGCTCGGCGTCGACGCGAGCCATCGCATCCTCCAACCCTCCAAGCGATGAGTGATCCTGCCGCGAGACGGATGCCGCGAACGACAGCCACTGCTTCGCCTCCACGGCACGATGCCTGCGGATCAGGCGGGACGCGATCCCCAGCAGCCACGGCGAGGCGGACTCGGCATCGACGTCGAAGTCGGCGCGCCTGCGGAACGCCACGAGGAACGTCTCGCTCAGCACGTCCTCCGCCGCTCCGCGGCCGACACGATAGGTCGCGAACGCGTTGATCGTACGCGCGTGCCGATCGAAGAGCTCTGCGAACGCCGCCGGCTGATGAAGAGATCGTTGGATGATCTCGCTGTCTGTGCTCACACTGTCTATTGTCTGAGCGTCTCCGATGAGTTCACGTTTTCTCCATTCACAGGAGATTCACCTCAGGTCGAGTCTCATCAGCACCCGTGGGTACCCGTCGAGCACCGACCCGGTCTCGGCGGCCTTCGTGAAACCCGCCTGTTCGAAGAGGCTCCTCGTGCCGACGTAGGCCATCGTCAGGTTCACCTTCTCGCCGTCGTTGTCGACCGGATACCCCTCGACGGCAGGGGCGCCTCTCTCGCGCGCGTAAGCGATCGCGCCCTGGATCAGGGCGTGCGAGACACCCTGCTTGCGGAACCCGGGACGCACCCGGAAGCACCACAGCGACCACACGTCGAGATCGTCGACCTGCGGGATGAGCCGATTGGTCGCGAAGCTCGTGTCCCGCCGCGGGTGGAGCGCGGCCCACCCCACCGGCTCCCCGTCGAGATAGGCGATGACCCCGGGCGGCGGATCCTGGTGGCACAGCCCGCGCACCCGTTCTGCGCGCTCGGGGCCGCGAAGGGAGACGTTCTCCTTGTTCCCGATCCGGTAGCTCAGGCAGAAGCACACGTTGGACGTCGGCTTCTTGGGGCCGACGAGCAGCGCCACATCGTCGAACTCGGTCGCCGGACGCACCTCGATGCTCATGCGCCCAGTCTCGCGCACGCCTCCGACATGCCTTCTACTTCGCCGCGACGATGCGCTGATCGGTGTTCGAGTAGGTGATCCGATCCGCGATGCTGCCTACGAGGCCCATGCTGACGTTCAGCAGCCCCGGCTCGACGTCGGTGAGCGGCGGTGGCGTGTCGGTGCCGAGCGTCAGCGGGGCGCCGCCCATCGACGAAGCGGTCACCGACCCGATGTAGACGGTGACATCGCCCTGCAGGGACATGGTGTCGGCCGTCGTGACCAGGCCCGGTCCGTTCGGCGGCCGCACGGTGAGGGAGAAGCCCTCGATCGTGATGGAGTCGGCGGTGATCTTCAGCGCGCGGACGCTGCCTCCGCCGACCGTCGGCACGCTGACGATCGATATCCCCTTCAGCCCCGTGAACGAGAGGAAGCTCGACCCCATCGACGCGGGCGTGCCCGTGAACACCGGCGCGCCCTCGTCGATCGGCGCAGGCACGGGCTCGGACGGCTCCGGTGTCGCTGACGGATCGACGGGGGCCACCGGACCGACGGAGGGTGTCGGAACCGTGGGCGTCTCCGGGGCGGTGGGCGGCGCCGGATCCGTCGGGGACGGCGCCGAGGGTGTCGGGCTCGGCGAGGGCGACGGGCAGTAGATCAGCGGGATGCAGAAGCCGGCGTCGCGGTACTGCGGCGCCGCCGCGGCGCCGAGGATCGACGGCATCACGACCAGGGACGCCACCAGCAGAGCGGCGAGGCTCGGGCGGCGGGAGGTCACGACGTCGTCACCTCGTCCGCTCCGTCCGGCGCCGCCGCGGATGTCGCCTTCGGTCCCATCCAGGCCACGACGAGGATTCCGCCGACCGTCGAGAGCAGCATGCCGATCAGGAAACCGCCGAGGTTCACCCCGATCAGCGAATAGATCGCGACGGCGAGGGCGATGACGCCGTAGAAGATGTGATGCGTCGGCATCGCGATGGCGAGGATGCCGAGCAGCAGCAGGAGCACCGGGATGATCGTGGCCTGCATGCCCTCGATGCCCATCTGCACGTGCAGGTGCCCGATGTCCAGCTGCCCGGAGAAGAACATCTCCACGCCGCCGAGCGCGACGAGCACCCCGCCGATGAAGGGGCGCCGCCTGCGCCAGGATCGGAATCCTCCGGGCTCGGCAGGAACCATTGCGGCTTCCTCATCGATCACGGCATCCGCTCCGTTCAGAAGCATCCCTGCGAACCGTCCGTGAGCTCGAGCGTCATCCCGGTCAGAGTGAACACGGACGCCTGGGTGCTCCATGCCGTCTGCTGCAGGTTCTTGATCGAGACCGTGTCGGAGTCCTGGGCGAAGTCGCCGGCGCTGCCCTTGGCCTCGGTGTTGACCGTGGAGGCGTCGACGCCGATCCTGATCTTGCCGAAGGAGGCATCGCCCTTGAGTCCGGTCATGCCGATCTGCAGATCGCTCGCGGTCGCCGGGTTGCCGCCGCCCCCCGCTTTGATGAGCACTCCGACCGTGCCGAGGGGCGTCTCCGTGATGACGGACTGGCAGAGATCGCTCAGCGTCGCGCTCTTGATGTTCGCGATCGCGACCGTGTGCTCGACGCCCTCGGAGTCCGTGGCCACTCCCGCGTACTGCGAGAAGCCGGTGCCTTCGAGCTGGCTGGCGCCGATCTGGAACTGGCTTCCCGATACGGCGAACGACACGGGAACGGCGCCCTGCGCCACTCCCCCGAGCAGGGATGCCGCGACGATGCCGACGGGGACGGCGACGAGCGTGATCCGGCCGGCGTGAGATGCCGTGGCTTTCGACAGCGCCTGAGAGAGCTTCGGGAACTTCATCGATCCTCCTCCTTCGCACGGACGACGGCGTCCACGCGATATCTCGATACTAAGCACAATTGACCAGGAGTCAATACCATTCTGGCTAGGCTTCTCGCATGTCCTCCGAGCAGCGATCTCGCCTCAGCCCCGATCAGCGCCGCGCGCAGCTCATCGCCATCGGAGTGGGCTTTCTCGCCGAGCACCCGCTGGAGGAGCTGACGATCGAGGAGCTCGCCGCCCGCGCGGGAGTGTCCAAGGCACTGATCTTCCACTACTTCGACAGCAGGCAGGGCGTGGAACGCGCGATCGTGACCACCGCGCGCGACAGCCTCCTCCTTGCCAGCGAGCCCCGCCCTGACCTGCCGCCGCGCGAGCGCATCCACGACACGCTCCTGCGCATCGCCGGATTCGTCCGCGAGCACAGCGGGACGTTCTCCTCGCTCGTCCGGGGCGTCGCCAGCGGCGACTCCGCCGTGCGCGCGATCGTCGACGAGTCGCGCGAGCTGAACGCCCTGCGCCTCCTCGAGGCCTTCACCGAACTCGGCATACCCGACTCCGCGGCGCTCCGGGTGGCGCTGCGCGCGTGGGTGTCGTTCACCGAGGAGACCCTGCTCGAGCTCATCGTCGATCGCCGCGCCGATGACGACGCGGTCGTCGAGTTCCTGGAGCAGACACTGGACGGCGTCGTGGACGCCGCAGGGAGAGCCCGCTTCTAGACGCCGACTTCGCCGCGCAGCACAGCGAGCGCGTGCCGGAAGTCCGCGGGGTACGGCGACTCGAACTGCACCCACTCCCCCGTCGCGGGATGGGCGAACCCCAGCTGGTGGGCGTGCAGCCACTGGCGGGTGAGTCCCAGCCGCGCGGAGAGAGTCGGATCGGCGCCGTAGAGCGGGTCGCCCACGCACGGATGCCGCAGAGCGGCCATGTGCACGCGGATCTGGTGCGTGCGCCCCGTCTCGAGATGGATCTCGAGCAGAGAGGCGCCGGGGAACGCCTCGAGGGTCTCGTAGTGGGTCACCGACGACTTGCCGTCCGGCGTGACGGCGAACTTCCACGAATGGTTCGGATGCCGTCCGATCGGGGCGTCGATCGTCCCGACCAGCGGGTCGGGGTGCCCCTGCACGACCGCGTGGTAGATCTTCTCGACCGTACGCTCCTTGAAGGCCCGCTTCAGGGCGGTGTACGCGGACTCCGTCTTCGCGACGACCATGAGGCCGCTGGTGCCGACGTCGAGCCGATGGACGACGCCCTGACGCTCGGGGGCGCCCGTCGTCGCCACGCGGAAGCCGGCCGCGGCCAGTGCGCCGACGACGGTCGGTCCCTCCCAGCCCAGAGAAGGGTGCGCCGCGACGCCGGTGGGCTTGTCGACGACGACGATGTCATCGTCGTCGTACACGATGCCGAGCTCAGGAACGGCGATCGGCACGATCCGCGGCTCCTCCTTCGGCTGCCACTCGACGTCCAGCCAGCCGCCAGCGCGAAGGCGATCGGACTTGTCGAGAAGCGCGCCGTCGAGCCGCACACCGCCCGCGGCCGCGACGTCGGCGGCGAAGGTTCGGGAGAACCCGAGCATCTTCGCGAGAGCCGCATCGACGCGTACGCCGTCGAGCCCGTCCGGGACCGGGAGGGACCGCGATTCCACGGTCAGCGGCTCTCGGAGGGCGCGTCGTCGCCGGGTTCTCCGTCGACGCGATCCTGGCCCTCTGCACGACGCTCGGCGATCGCGACCGCCTCGGCCTCCTCGTCGGTCTCGACGACGACGTGATCCCGCTCACGCGTGCCGTCGAAGCGCAGTCCGAACACGACCAGCAGGGCGACGGAGATCATGCCGGTGACGATGAAGATGTCCGCGACGTTGAAGATCGCCGGGAGCATCCACGGCATGGAGATCATGTCGACGACGTGCCCGACGCCGAAGCCGGGCTCGCGGAACAGGCGATCGGTGAGGTTTCCGAGCACGCCGCCGAGCAGCGCGCCGAGCACGACGGCCCACAGGCGCGAACGCAGGCCGAAGGCCTTCCAGACGATCACGCCCGCGACCACGGTGAGCGCGATCGTGAAGATCCACGTGACCTCGGAGCCGAGCGAGAACGCGGCGCCGGAGTTGCGGATGTAGAAGAGCTGCAGGAAGTCACCCAGGACCGGTACGGCCTCCTCTTTGGGGAGGTTCTCGATGGTGAGGTGCTTCACAAACTGATCGGCGGCCAGCACGACCGCTGCGAGAATCGCAACGATCGCACCGGCCGCCGACCGACGAAGGGGACGGCGTCCTGACAAGAGGGCGCCTTACAGACCGATCGCGGAGACCGGCGTGGAGTCCGTCGACGCCGACTTCTCGTCGAGGTCGCGGAGCTGACCCTCGATGTAGCCGCGCAGCTGCGAACGGTAATCGCGCTCGAAGTTGCGGAGCTCGGTGATGCGGGCCTCGAGCGTGTTGCGCTCGCGCTCGAGACGAGCGGTCTCTTCGCGCTGCTTCGCCTCAGCCTCGGTGCGGATGCGGTTGACCTCGTTCTCGGCGTCGGCGATGAGCTGGTTGCGCTTCGCCTCACCCTCGGCGACGTGCTCGTCGTGCAGACGCTGCGCGAGCTCGATGATGCCGGCGGTAGCCGTGGCGGAGCCGGACGGAGCGGGCTCTGCGGCGACCGGAGCGGGCACCTCTGCGACGGGAGCGGGGGCGGGAGCCTCGGCGACAGGCGCGGCCTCTGCGGGCGCTGCGCCGGACTCGTAAGCGGCGAGCTTCGCCTTCAGCTCGGTGTTCTCCTCGATGGCCTTGCGCCACTCGATGACGATCTCGTCGAGGAAGTCGTCCACCTCGTCCGGGTCGAAGCCGTCCTTGAAGCGGACGTGCTGGAACTGCTTGGTGACGACGTCATCCGGGGTGAGTGCCATGGTGGCTCCTTCGATGATTTCGGTTGCCAGTTGTGAATGGCGCGGTCGTGATGTGGCGCGAACCCGGGGCGCGCACCTGGGAGCCAAGCATAGTCCTCGCTCCTGTCAGCCGCGACGCCGCAACACCAGGGCGCGACGAAAGTCGGGAATCTCTCAGATGAAGATCCGCACGATGTTCATGAGGATCAGCACGACGAGGATCGTCAGCGAGAAGCCGAAGTCCAAGGAGATCGAGCCGATGCGCAGCGGAGGGATGAACCGCCGGAAGAACCGGATCGGCGGGTCCGTCAGCGTGTAGGCGAACTCGGCGGCGACGAGGCCGGCGCCCTTGGGACGCCATTCCCTGTTGAACATCGGGATGTAGTCGAGAATCAGGCGCGCGAAGAGAACCAGAAGGTACAGCAGCAACGCCAGGTGGACGATGCTGGCGACGACGGAGACCAGCTCCACGGGCTACGACTGATCGAAGCCCGCAGACTCGGCGTCTGCGTGCGCGATTCCCCCGTGACCGGAGATCGCGATGTTCTCCGGAGACAGCAGGAACACCTTCGAGGTGACCCGCTCGATACGGCCGTAGAGGCCGAGCGAGAGCCCGCTGGCGAAGTCGATGAGACGCCGCGCGTCGGCGTCGCTCATCTGCGAGAGGTTGATGATGACCGGCACACCCTCGCGGAAGCTCTCAGCGATGAGCTGAGCGTCGCGGTACTGCTTCGGGTGCACGGTGAGGATCTCGTTCACTGCCCCTCCTGCGGGCTGACGCACGGCGACCGGGCGGCGCAGCGGCGTGATGGGAGCCGGGGTCGGCTCTTCGCTCGCGCGCTCGCGCTCCCGGTGGGAGCGGGCCGGTGCCTGCGTCTCTTCTTCGTAGACCTCTTCCTCGTCGGCGAGGCCGAGATACACCATGGTCTTCTTCAGCGGGTTACCCATTGTGTCCTCCGGTTCGAACGATTCGGGTTGGTCTTGTGACAGGTTAACCCCGGTCTGGCCGGGGTCCGGTGATTGCGGAGCCGATCCGCAGGTGTGTCGCGCCCGCCTGTATCGCCTCGACGAAGTCGCCGGTCATGCCGGCGGAGATCCAGGTGGCGGATGGGTCGAGTGCGCGGATGCCGTCGGCGACGCCGCGCAGACGTGCGAAGGCGGATGCCGGTTCCTCGTCGAGCGGTGCGACCGCCATGACCCCGCGCAGACGAAGGGAGGGGAGGGTCATCACGTGCTCGGCAAGAGCGGCAGCGGCGTCGGGAGCGACGCCTCCGCGTCCGACGTCGTCGGTGAGGTTCACCTGCACCAGGACATCGAGCACAGTGTCGTCCTCGGCCGCTCGGTGCAGCGCATCCGCCAGCCGATCGCGATCAATGGAGTGCACGACCTGAGCACTGCGCCGGATCGCCGACGCCTTGTTGGTCTGCGCCTGCCCGATGAAGTGCCAGCGCAGGTCGTCAAGCTCGGACAGCTCCACGCTCTTCGCGCTGAGCTCCTGCTGCCGGTTCTCCCCCACCTCGCGAACGCCGAGGCCGTGGAGTTCGCGAACGAGGGATGCCGGGTGGAACTTCGTGACGACGATGCGGGTGATCTCGTCCGCGTCCCTTCCGGCCAGGCGCGCGGCGTCGGCGATCTGCTCGTCGATCGCCGACAGCCGCGCTCCCAGGTCGGTCACTTCAGGAATTCGGGGATGTCGATGTCGTCGTCGACGATGGCGGGCTCGATGCTCGTCGTGGTGAAGCGCTGCACCGGCTCGGCGTCGACCTTCTCGGACGATGCGCTCTCGGGCTCCTCGGTGAGGGCGACCTCCGGCAGCGTCGTCGTCGCCGGGCGGGACACGACCATCGGGTCGAGGCGCAGCGACGGCTCTCCGCCGTCGAAGCCCGCCGCGATCACGGTCACGCGCACCTCGTCGCCGAGGGTGTCGTCGATGACCGTTCCGAAGATGATGTTCGCCTCGGGGTGAGCGGCTTCCTTGACGAGGTCGGCCGCGTCGTGGATCTCGAAGATGCCGAGGTTCGAACCGCCCTGGATCGAGAGGAGCACACCGTGCGCGCCCTCGATCGACGCTTCGAGCAGCGGCGACTCGACCGCGAGCTCGGCGGCCTTGATCGCACGATCGGCGCCGCGGGCGGAGCCGATGCCCATGAGCGCGGAGCCCGCGCCCTGCATGACCGACTTCACGTCGGCGAAGTCGAGGTTGATCAGACCGGGAGTCGTGATGAGGTCCGTGATGCCCTGCACACCGGCGAGGAGCACCTGGTCTGCCGTCGCGAAGGCCTCGATCATCGAGATGCCGCGGTCGCTGATCTCCAGCAGTCGGTCGTTCGGGA
The DNA here is from genome assembly GCF_002979415.1 of Microbacterium sp. MYb72. Classification (GTDB taxonomy): domain Bacteria; phylum Actinomycetota; class Actinomycetes; order Actinomycetales; family Microbacteriaceae; genus Microbacterium; species Microbacterium natoriense. The sequence goes on from NZ_PCOT01000028.1 coordinate 26,319, forward strand.
CGACGATGAGGGTGTCGACCTCTTCCTTGAGCTTCGCGACGCCGGCCTCGGCCTGGCTCTGCCGACGACGCCCCTCGAAGGAGAACGGCTTGGTCACGACACCGATGGTCAGTGCGCCGATCGACTTGGCGATGCGCGCGACGACGGGTGCGCCGCCGGTGCCGGTTCCGCCGCCCTCGCCCGCGGTGACGAAGACCATGTCGGCGCCGGTGAGCGCCTGCTCGATCTCCTCGGCGTGGTCCTCCGCCGCACGTCGACCCACCTCGGGGTCGGCGCCGGCGCCGAGGCCGCGCGTGAGCTCGCGGCCCACGTCGAGCTTGACGTCGGCGTCGCTCATGAGCAGCGCCTGGGCGTCGGTGTTGACTGCGATGAACTCGACACCGCGCAGGCCGAGATCGATCATGCGATTCACGGCGTTGACGCCGCCACCGCCGACGCCGACGACCTTGATCACGGCGAGGTAGTTCTGGTTCTGGCTCATGGCCGGCCTCCGAAGTATTCGAGCCTGGATTTCTGACGAATACCGAGGGTTGAACCTTAAACCTCAACTAGAGGTGTAAAGTATTTCCCGGTATTGGTTTCTCTTGTTCGAAGGTAAGCGCCGCATACGCGCGCGCCCGCAGCGACACGGGCGTGTCGTCTGTTTGGCGTGCCGATTCGCCGATCACGCGACCGCGGCGCGGTCAGCCGATGACGGCGACGTGCGGCGAGGTGACGTCGATCGATGCGGCGCCGGGGTTCGCGGCCATCGCGGCTGCGAGTGTCAGGCCCTTCAGCGCCGACTCGTCGGAGCTCCCCCAGATGACCGTGAGCCCGCTGTTCAGCGTGAGGGTCACGTCGTCCGCCGTGCTCGCACGAACCCCCGTCAGTGCAGCCCGGACGTCGGCGGGGAGGGACCGGATGACGAGCCCCGTGCTCTCGAACGCGCGGGAGTCGATGCCGCCGTCGATGTCGAGCAGCGGCTGCCCCGGGGGCTGATCCGTCGTCGTCGCGAGGGCGACCCCTGCCGCATCGACGAGGGTGTACCCGGCGTCGGAGCGGATGACGCCGATCGGCGTGCGCTCGACGATCCGGACCGTCAGATCGTTCGGCGGCTTCGCCTCGAGCGCATACGTCTCGATGAGGGGGAACGCGAGGAGAGCGGCCTTGACCTCGCTCGTGCTGACCAGCGCCAGCGGCGTGCCGATCTGGTCCGCGAGCGCGGCCTCGACGGCAGCCGGGTCCAGCGTCGTCGCGCCGACGACCGTGATGCGCTGGACCGCGAACAGGGGGCTGTACGCCGCAGCGACGCTGCCGCCGATGAGCAGCAGCACGGCGCCGATCACGCTGAGCCAGATGATCCTGCGGCGCCGGGAGCGCTGGGTGAAGCGGCGGATCTCGGCGCGGAGCGCCTTGCGACGAGCGCGAGCAGCGCGCCAGACGTCGCGCGCCGATGTCGGCTGCAGCTCGGGCTCCTGCCCCGATCTCGCCTCGTCGATGTCGTTCAGGTCTTCGGATACGGCATCCGCCTCTGCACGCCCCCGGATGCGGGAGACCGGCCGCAGCGGAGTCTCCTTCTCGTCCGGGTTCTCCCGCGCGGCCGGGAGCGGAGCGGGGCGACGCATCGGCTCAGTCCTCTGACGACGCGCGCAGAGACTCGAGGACCTGCGGGATGATCTGGTACACGTTGCCGCATCCGAGCGTGACCACGAAGTCGCCGTCGCGTGCGACGCTCGCCGTGTAGTCGGCCGCCTGCTGCCAGTCGGCGACGTAGTGCACGTTGCCCTGATCCTGGAAGGCGTCGCTGACGAGCTCGCCCGTCACGCCGGGCACCGGGTCTTCGCGCGCGCCGTACACGTCGAGCATGACGGTGTGGTCGGCGTAGTGCTCGAGGACCTCGGCGAACTCGCGGAACATGTGCTGCGTGCGCGAGTACGTGTGCGGCTGCTGGATCGCGATGACACGTCCGCCGTCGGCGATGGAACGCATCGCCTCGAGCGCTGCGCGCACCTCGGTCGGGTGGTGCGAGTAATCGTCGTAGACGGACACGCCCCGTTCGACGCCGTGCTTCTCGAGGCGGCGAACCGTGCCGGCGAAGCCCTCGACGGCACGGGCGGACTCCTCGAGGCCGTAGCCGAGTGCGCCCAGCACCGCGATGGCGCCCGCGGCGTTGATCGCATTGTGCAGCCCCGGGACCGCGAGCTGCAGCCGGACGCTGTCGTCACCGCGCGTGATCGTCGCGGCGACCGGCCCCGCGGCGACGACGTCGGAGACGCGCACGTCGGCGTCGTCGGCCTGCCCGAACGTGATGACGTTGCGGTGCGAGAGTCCCGCACCCACGCGCAGAGCGCCCGCGTCGTCGCTGGAGATCACGACGGCCTCGGACGCGGCATCGGCGAACCGCACGAAGGCGTCGTGAAAGGCCTCGTCGGAGCCGTAGTGGTCGAGGTGATCGGGGTCGACGTTCGTGATGAGAGCCACCGCGGTGTCGTACAGCAGGAAGGTGCCGTCGGACTCGTCGGCCTCGATGACGAAGAGGTCGTCCGCTCCGGTGGCGCTGGAGAGGCCGAGCTGCTCGATCACGCCGCCGTTGACGAAGTTGGGGTCGGCGCCCAGTGCCTGCAGCGCCGTCACGATCATGCCGGTCGAGGTGGTCTTGCCGTGGGCTCCCGCGACCGAGACCAGTCGACGCGAGCCGATGAGCCAGTGCAGGGCCTGCGAACGGTGGATGACGTGCAGCCCGCGCTCCTTGGCGAGGAGGAACTCCGGGTTCTCCGGCCAGATCGCTCCGGTGTGCACCACGGTGTCGGCGTCGCCCAGGTGGGCGGCGTCGTGTCCGACGTGCACGGTGGCCCCTGCCGCGGCGAGGGCGCGCAGGTTGTCGCTGTCCGCACGGTCGGAACCGGAGACGCGGATGCCGGCGTCGAGGAACATCCGGGCGAGGCCGCTCATACCGGAACCGCCGATGCCGATGAAATGCGCGGAGGTGATGTTCTCGGGGATCGGGAGGGAGAGGTCGGGTCTGATCATGTCCGTCTCAGTTTAGTTCGAGGCGTCGAGCGCGCGGTCGATGAGGGCGATGACGTTGTCAGTGCCGCTGCGGGTTCCGACGCGCTCGGCGGCCGCGGCCATGCGCGCGATCCGCCCGGAGTCGCCGAGGAGCGGCACGACGATGCGGCGCACAGCGTCGGCGTCGAAGGTCGGGTCGTCCAGCAGCTCAGCGGCGCCTGCGGCCACAGCGGAGGCGGCGTTGAGGCGCTGCTCCCCGTTGCCCACCGAGTACGGCACATAGAGCGCGGGGATGCCGAGGGCGCTCACCTCGCTCACGGTCGCGGCTCCGGAGCGGGAGACGATCAGATCGGCCAGGGCGAACGCGAGGTCCATCCGGTCGACGTAGCGCCGCAGCGCGTATCCGGGCACTCCGGGGTCCGCCAGGTCGCTGCGCTCCCCCGTGACGTGCAGCAGCTGCCACCCGGACGCGAGGATGTCGCCCCACGAGCCCGCCAGCGCCTCGTTGAGACGCTGCGCCCCGAGCGATCCGCCGAAGACGAGGAGCACGGGGCGGGATTCGTCGAGGCCGAAGTACTCGGCGGCCTCGGCGCGGCGAGCGGCGCGATCGAGCTCGATGACCTCGCGGCGCAGCGGCATGCCCACCACTTCGCTCCCCCGCAGCGGGGTGCCGTCGAAGGCGACTCCCGTCGCGGCGGCACGGCGTGCGCCGAGCACGTTCGCGAGTCCGGGCTTCGCGTTGGCCTCGTGCACGACGAAGGGAACGCCTTCTCGGCGCGCCGCCACGTAGGCCGGAGCCGAGGCGTAGCCGCCGAAGCCCACCACGACGTCGACGCTGTGCGTCCGGATGTGCTCCCGCACCTGTGCGATCGCACGGCGGAAGCGTCCGGGGAACGCGAGGGCCTGCCCGTTCGGGCGACGTGGGAACGGCACCTTGGCGACGATCAGCAGCTCATAGCCGCGGGCGGGGACGAGACGGGCCTCGAGGCCTTCGGCCGTGCCCAGCACCAGGACGGATGCGTCGGCGTCCCGCTCGCGCAGCCCATCGGCGACGGCGAGCAGGGGATTGACGTGGCCGGCGGTGCCCCCGCCGGCGAGAAGGTACGTGGTCACCGTGTGACTTTACCCCGCTCGGCTGCGGGGATCGTGCGTGCGAAGGCCAGCAGCACGCCGCACGCGATGAGCACGGCGAGCAGCGCCGTACCGCCCTGCGACATGAAGGGCAGCGGCACGCCCATGACCGGGAAGAGCCCGATCACGACGCCGATGTTGAAGATCGCCTGGCCGACGATCCACACCGTGATTCCGCCGGCGGCGACCCGTATGAACGGATCCTGCGTCTTGCGGATGATGTGGAACACGCCGACAGCGAAGGTGGCGAACAGGGCGAGCACCACGAGGCATCCGATGAGCCCGAGCTCCTCGCCGACGATCGCGAAGATGAAGTCGTTTCCGGCGGCGGGCAGCCAGCCGTACTTCTCCTGGGAGTTGCCGAGTCCGACGCCGAAGATCCCCCCGGATGCCATTCCCCACATGCCGTGGATCGACTGGTAGCAGTCGCCGGTGTAGTTGTTCATGTCGGAGCAGACCGCGGTGATGCGGCGCATCCGGTCGGTGCTGGTCACCGCGAGGAGGACCACCGAGAGCACGCCGAGCAGCACCGGGATGATGAACAGCCGCAGCTTCACCCCGGAGAAGAACAGACAGCCGAGGAGGATGAGCACGAGCACCATCGCCGTGCCGAGGTCTTTGCCTGCGAGGACCGTGCCGATCGCCAGCGCCCCGACCGGAACGACCGGGATGAACACCTGATGCCAGGTGCCGAGCATGGTCCGCTTGCGCAGCAGCACGTAGGCGATCCAGAGAGCGAGAGCGAGCTTGAGGAACTCCGAGGGCTGGAGGGTGAAACCTCCGACGAGAATCCAGTTCCTGTTGCCGCCGTCGGCCTTGCCGAGTGGGGTGAAGACCAACAACTGAAGTGCGATGGCGCCGAACAGGGCGGGCCACGCCATCTTCTTGATGAAGTCGATCGGGAACCGTGAGATGACGAACATCAGCGGGATGCCGAGCACTGCGAAGATGCCCTGGCGGAGCGCGCCGTCCATGGGGTTCTCGCCCTTGGATACGGCGACGGCGCTCGTCGCCGACAGCACCATCACCAGGCCGAAGATCGTGAGCAGCAGAGCCGTCGACGCGATCATCATGAACTCGGTCGACACCGGGGTGAACCGGCGACCGAGCGAGACCCTGGCGGCGAGACCGCGCGACTCGGAGCGCGCGGGATCAGAGCGAGGTGTGCGAGCCACCTGCGTCATCGGTGCTCCCCCGGTCGATCCATTCCCGCACCGCTTCGGCGAAGCGGTGGCCGCGATCCGCGTAGTTGGAGAACTGATCGAAGGATGCCGCGGCGGGGGCCAGCAGTACGGTGCCCTCGTCGACGATCCCCGCAGCGATCTCCACGACGCGGTTCATGACCTGTCCAGTCTCGCCAGCATCCACCTCGAACACCGGCACTGTCGGCGCGTGTCGCCGGAATGCCGCGACGACGGCCTCGCGCTCGACGCCGATCACCACGGCCGCACGGGCGGTGCCGCCCACGTCGGCGACCAGCTCAGCGATGTCGACGCCCTTGAGATCGCCGCCGACCACCCAGACCGCGCCGGGGTAGGCGCGCAGGGACGACGCCGCGGCGTGCGGGTTCGTGGCCTTGGAGTCGTCGACCCACGTGATGCCCGCGTGCCGCGCGATCACCTGGATGCGGTGGGCGTCCAGACGGAACTTCTGCAGCGCGGAGTGGATCGCCTCGGGCTCCACGCCGAGGGACCGAGCGAGCGCGCTCGCGGCGAGGATGTTCTGCACGATGTGCGGCGCGGCGAGGCCGACATCGTCGAGATCTCGCAGGGTCGTGAGCTCGAGGGCGCTGCGCGCGCGATCGTCGAGGAAGGCCCTGTCGACGAGCAGTCCCTCCACGACGCCGAGGTCGCTGGGGCCGGGGGTGCCGAGGTCGAAGCCGATCGCTCGTGCCCCCTCGATCACATCGGCGTCCTCGACCATCCGCCTCGTCGCCTCATCCGCCTTGTTGTAGACGCACGCGACCCTAGTGTTGCGGTACACGTAGGACTTCGCCTCGCGATAGGCGTCGGCGCTGCCGTGCCAGACGAGATGGTCGTCGGCGAGGTTCAGGCACACCGATGCGTACGGGTACAGCTCGCCCTCCGCGCTCGACTGGCCGATGTACCAGAGCTGGTGGCTGGAGAGCTCCACGACGAGCACGTCGAACCCGGCGGGGTCGCGCACGGCGTCGAGCACGGGCACTCCGATGTTGCCGCACGGCGCGGCTCGCAGCCCGCCTTCGACGAGGAGGGATGCCGTGAGCTGCGTCGTCGTGGTCTTGCCGTTCGTGCCCGTGATCAGGACCCACTCTGCCGGAGTGCCATCGACACGGGTCACCTTGTCGCGCACGCGCCAGGCGAGTTCGATGTCGCCCCAGATGGCGATCCCCGACTCCTGCGCCCAGCGGATCACCGGATGCGACGGAGAGAACCCCGGCGAGGCGATCACGACGTCGGCGTCGAAGCTCTCGAGCGCCTCGGGCACCTCGGAGAGGGAGCCCAGCTCGAGGCGCGCGCCGATCACCGGGAGCAGTCGCGCGTACTCCTCCTCGGCGGACTCGCTGAGGACGAGGACATCGGCGCCCAGCTCGGCGAGGGTGTCGGCGACGGAGAAGCCCGTCATCGACAGTCCGAGCACGGCGACCCGCAGACCGGACCAGTCGGAGTGCCAGCTCGTCAGGGTCGAGAGGCGTTCAGCTGACACGCGTCAGCCACTCCACGTAGAACAGGCCCACCGCCGTCACCGCGAGGAGTCCGGCGATGATCCACATCCGCACGACGATCGTGACCTCGGACCAGCCGCGCATCTCGAGATGGTGGTGGAAGGGGCTCATGAGGAAGAGCCTCTTGCCACGCGTGATCTTGAAGTAGGTGCGCTGCAGGATGACCGAGCCGGAGGAGAGCACGAAGACGCCGGCGATCACGAACAGGAGCAGCTCGGTGCGGGTGAGGATCGCCATCGCGGTGATCACGCCGCCGATCGCCATCGAGCCGACGTCGCCCATGAACACCTTGGCCTTGGGGGCGTTCCACCACAGGAAGCCGATGAGGCCGGCGGCGAACGCGGCGGCGACGATCGCGAGATCCAGCGGATCGCGCACCTCGTAGCAGCCTCCGAGGGCGGCCTTCTCGATCGACTCGCCGACGCAGGACTGCTGGAACTGTCGGAAGGAGATGAGGCCGTAGGCGCCGACGACGATGATGCCGGCGCCGGCCGCGAGGCCGTCGAGCCCGTCGGTGAGGTTCACGCTGTTCGACGTGGCGACGCCGATCACCGAGATCCAGACGAGGTAGAGCGCCCAGCCGATGACAGCGGCGAACGCGAAGAAGTTGAGCCACGGGATGTCGCGGAACAGCGAGACGGCCCCGGACGCCGGAGTCTGCCCAGCGTGGTTCGGGAAGTTGAGCGCGACGATGCCGAAGGGCACGATGACGAGCAGCTGGCCGATCACCTTGCGCCAGCCCGACAGGCCGAGGCTGCGCTGACTGCGGACCTTCATGTAGTCGTCGATGAACCCCACGACGCCGAAGCCGACCATGAGCCAGATCACCAGGATCGACGAGAGCGCGGGGACCCGCCCGCCGGCGAAGACACCGGCGAAGTAGCCGACCATGGTGCCGACGATGAAGATCACGCCGCCCATCGTCGGGGTGCCGCGCTTGGCCTCGTGGCTGGGGTTCTCGACCGCCTCGGGGGTGCGGATGACCTGCCCCCATCCCCACTTCCGGAAGAGTCTCAGGAAGACGGGGGTCAGGAACAGGGTGAAGGCGAGCGAGATCGCCGCCGCGATGATGAGAGACCTCACGAGAACAATTCTCCCAGACGATCGCCGAGATGCCTGAGGCCTACGGAGTTTGATGACTTCACGAGGACCCTGTCCCCGTCGCGCAGCTCGGTGCGCAGATACTCGAATGCCGCATCCTGATCCGGCAGATGCACGGCCTCGCTGTCCCATGACCCCTCGCCGACGGCGGAGAGATACAGCCGACGCGCCTCGGGTCCGACCACGACGATGCGCTGGATGTTGAGTCGCACCGCGAGCAGGCCGATGCGGTCGTGCTCCTCGCCCGCGGTCTCGCCGAGCTCGCTCATCGCGCCGAGGACCGCGACCGTGCGCTCCCCCGGTCCGGTGATCTGCGCGAGGGTCCTCAGGGCGGCCGCCATCGAGTCGGGGCTCGCGTTGTAGGCGTCGTTGATGATGCGGATGCTGTCGTTGCCCATCGGCTGCATGCGCCAGCGCTCGGCGATGTCGAGCGTCTCCAGGCGGGCGATCGCATCGGCGGCCGGGATGCCGAGTGCTCCGGCTGCCGCGATCGCGGCGAGGGCGTTGCTGATGTGATGGGCTCCGAGCACGCGCAGGTGCAGCGGCATCCGCTGTCCGTCCGCCTCGATGATGCAGGAGGTTCCGGATGCCGACACGACGAGGTCGTGGGCCCGCACGTCTGCCGCAGCGGTCTGGCCGAAGCCGATGACGCTCATGCCTCGGGACTCGGCGAGCTCGCGCATCGCTGCGACGCGCGGGTCGTCGAGGTTGAGCACGGCGACCCCGTTCGGCGTCGCCGCGGCGACCAGCTCCGATTTGGCCTTGGCGGTCTCCTCGATGCCTCCGAAGCCGCCCGCATGCGCCATGCCGACCATGAGGACGACGGCGACGTCGGGCTCGACGAGTCCCGCGAGACGCGCGATGCTGCCGGGAGCGGCGGCCCCGAACTCGCTGACCAGGTACCGGGTGCTCTCCGTGACGCGCAGCATCGTCACCGGCGCTCCGACCTCGTTGTTGTACGAGTTGATCGGGGCGACCGTCTCGCCCTCGTCCGAGACGATGCGCGCGAGGAAGTTCTTCGTCGTGGTCTTGCCGTTGGATCCGGTGATGCCGACGATCTTGAGATCTCCCCGCGCGCGCACGCGCGAGACGACCTCACGGGCGAGATCGGCGAGGGCTGCGACGGCGTCGGCCACGACGATCTGCGAGACCGGCTCGTCCACGGGATGCTCGACGATGGCGAGGCGGGCGCCCGCGGTCACAGCCGCGCCGACGAAGCGGTGGCCGTCGGTCTCGGCGCCGGGCTTGGCGACGAAGATCGACCCCGCGGACATCGTGCGGGAGTCGGTGTCGACGACACCGTCCAGGACGGTCTCCGCCGTATCGGTTCCGATGAGGCGCAGCTCACCGCCGAGGATGGCGGCGATCTCAGCGAGCGACAGGGCGATCATGACATCTCCAGGCGCGGCATGGGGGTGCCGGCTATTCGAACTTGGGAAGAAGGGCGTCCATGGGGACGGTCGAGGGCATCACGCGGTAGGTCTTCATCACCTGCGTCATCGCCTTCTGGAAGGCGGATGCCGTCGCAGCGGACGATGTAACTCTAGTCGGCTGGTCGAGAGTGACGATCACGACGTACTGCGGATCGTCGACCGGCGCGAAGCCCACCATGCTGGTGTAGTAGACGCCCGACTTGTAGCCGCCGTTGCCGTCGGGGATCTGCGCGGTACCGGTCTTGCTGGTCACCCGGTAGCCGGGAACCTTGATCCGCTCGGCGTTGCCACCCTGCACCGCGACGTTCTCCAGCATGCGCGTGAGCTCCGCAGCCGTCTCCGGCTTGATGATCTGCTCCTTCTTCGGTGCAGCCGCCTCGTGCACGGTGCCGGCGGCGTCGGTGCACGACTCGATGAGCGAGAGGTCGATCTTCTCTCCGCCGTTCGCGATGGCCTGGTATGCGCCGGCGATCTGCGGAGCGGTGACGGTGAAGTGCTGGCCGAAGGTCGTGGTGTACAGCGACTGGTTGTCCCATTCGCTGGTGGGGTGCAGTTCGCCGCCGGACTCGGCCGGGAATCCGACGGTCGGTGTGCCGACGCCGAAGCGCTGCAGGTAGTCGTAGCGCACGTCGGGGCTGACCATGGTGCCGAACTTCGACAGCGCGACGTTCGAGGAGTCGATCAGAGCCCCTGCGAGCGTGTAGTTGTAGGTCGGGTGCACGAAGGCGTCGTTGATGACGGCTCCGTTCTCGAACTTCTCCTTCGAGGAGGCGGTGACGGTGGGGCTGGTCGGCGTCACGCCGGCGTTCTCCATGATCGCCGCAGCCGTGACCGCCTTGAACGTCGAACCGGGCTCGAAGGGGTAGGTGAAGAGCTTGCTGCCCCAGGTGCTCGGCGCGGACGCATCGAGGTCGTTGGGGTCCATCGTTGGCCACTCGGCGGCGACGCGGATCTTGCCGGTCTTGACGTCGACGACGGTGACGGTGCCGCCCTGTGCTCCCTGAGCCTGGGCCTCTTCCGCGATCATCTGCGTCATGTACCACTGCAGATCGCTGTTGATCGTGAGCTGCACTGTGCCGCCGTTCACCGCATCCACCGTGCGCTCGCTGCCGGGGATCACGACGCCGTCCATGCCCTTGCGGTAGCTCTTCTCACCATTGCTGGGAGCGAGGCACTGTCCCTCCATCTTCTCGACGCCGGCCTGAGCCGTGCCGGAGCCGTCGAGGTAGCCGAGCAGGTTGCCCGCGACAGCGCCGTTCGGATACACCCGCTTCTCGCGCTTCTCGAAGTGGAGGTACGGCAACTTGAGTGCGCGCAGCTGCGTGTGCTGTTCGGCGTTCATGCTCTTGGCGAGCTGGTACCACTGCGTGTCGGGGTTCTCCGCCTGAGCGGCGGCGACGCCTGCGCGCAGCTCGTCGGCGTTCAGGCCCATGATCTCGGCGATCTTCGTGGAGGCCTCGGCCCACGGGAGCTTCGGCGGGTTCTTCTCGTTGTCCTCCACCGTCTTCATCGCCTTCGGGTCCATGACGTAGTCGTAGACCGTGACGCTCTCGGCGAGCACCGTGCCGTCGGCGTCCACGATGTCCCCGCGCTGCCCGGGGATGGAGTCTCCCTCGCCGAGATACTTCAGCGACTGGTTGACGTGCTCGTCGGCGCTCACGACCTGGATGTCGACCAGGCGCACGATGAACACGCAGAGGATCGACAGGATGACGGCGAGTGCGACGACGGTGCGTCGCCGGGGACTCCGGGTGGCTCGTGTCGTCATGGACTCTCTCCGTCAGATGGTGGTCGTGGGTGTCAGTGGGTCGTGGGGCTGGGAAGGCCGTCGGTGATCGCCGGCGGCAGCTGCTCTGTGGGCGTCGTCGCGTCCTCGGTCACGGGGCCGTCGGTCGCGTCGTTCGTCGGCGCCTGCAACAGGGAGTTGCTCACCGCTCCCGCTCCGTTCGGATCGACCGTCGAGGCCCATCCCGCGCCGGTGCCCGCACCGATCACGGCGCCGTCGCTGAGCCGCAGGTACGAAGGAGCGCCCGCCACGACCATGCCGAGAGCGGAGGCGCCCGTCGCCAGCGCCTGCGGGGAGCTCACTCCGGTGAGCTCCTCCTGCAGCGCCTGCGTGCGCAGGTTCAGATCCCCCTGCTGCGACGACAGGGAGGCCAGCGTGAAGGAGTCCTGGGTGATCGCGAGCGAGAGCCCGATCTGCGCGGCGCCGATCGCCATCGCTCCCCCGAGCGCGACGAGCGCGTAGGCGAGTTTCGGCTTGCGTCGAGCCCGCGGCGCGGTGACCGGCTCGAGACGCGCACGGGGCGCCCGAGACGGCGCCTCGGGGGCGACCTTGGGCGTGCGGACGACGGCGTTCAGACTCATGCGCTCTCCCGCACCTTCTCGGCTGCGCGCAGCCGTACCGGGATCGCACGCGGATTGCGCGCGCGCTCCTCGTCGTCGGCGAGCTCTGCTCCCCGCGTGATGATGCGGAACTTCGGTGCGTGCTCGGGAAGCTCGACCGGCAGCCCCTTCGGAGCGGTGGATGCCGCGCCCGCCGCGAACGCCTGCTTGACCAGGCGGTCTTCGAGGGACTGATAGGACATGACCACGATCCGCCCGCCGACCGCGAGCGCGTCCATCGCGGAAGGGATGGCGTCGGCGAGCACGTTGAGCTCGGCGTTCACCTCGATCCGCAGCGCCTGGAACACCCGCTTTGCGGGGTGCCCCGCGCGCTGAGCGGCCGCCGGTGTCGCGGCGATGAGGATCTCGACCAGCTCTCCCGATCGGGCGATCGGCTGCTTCTGCCGCGCATCGATGATGAAGCGCGCGTAGCGGCCGGCCAGTTTCTCCTCGCCGTATCGCTCGAAGATGCGACGGAGGTTTCCCTCGTTGTAGGTCGCGATGACCTCGGCGGCGGTGATGCCCTTCGTCTGATCCATGCGCATGTCCAGCGGCGCATCCTTCGAGTACGCGAAGCCGCGCTCGGCCTCGTCGAGTTGCAGGGAGGAGACGCCGAGGTCGAACAGGATGCCCGCGGCGCCCTGCGCGTGCAGGCCGATCTCGTCGTAGACCGTGTGCACGAGGGTGATGCGGTCCTTGAATCGGGCGAGCCGCTCCCCCGCGATGCGGAGGGCGTCGGTGTCGCGGTCGAGACCCACGAGGCGGATGTTCGGGAACCGCTCGAGCAGAGCCTCGGAGTGCCCGCCCATCCCGAGGGTGGCGTCGACGAGCACCGCTCCGTCCGCCTGGAGGGCGGGAGCGAGCAGCTCGATGCAGCGCTCGAGCAGGACGGGGGTGTGTATGTCTCGGAGGTTCATGATCTTTCTCGGGGTGACCTTCGGCTCTGATCCCCCTCCGCTGCTCGACCCGGCACCGGGGAAGTGTGTCGGGGCGGGAGCGGCGGGGCATCACAGCCGTGGTCAGAAGAGTCCCGGAATCACCTCCTGCTCCAGCTCGGAGTAGGTCTCCTCGCCGGCGGCGAGGTAGGTGTTCCAGCTCTCGGCGTCCCAGATCTCGGCGTGTGCGCCGACACCGGTGACGATGAGCTCCTTCTGAAGCCCGGCGTACTGACGCAGGTGAGCAGGGATGGTGATGCGGTTCTGGCTGTCGGGCATCTCCGCACTTGCACCGGAGAGGAACAGGCGCATGAAGTCGCGCGCCTGCTTGTTGGCGAGCGGCGCCTGACGGATCCGCTCGTGCATGGACTCGAACTCGGCCGTGCTGAAGACGTAGAGGCAGCGCTCCTGACCACGGGTGACGACGATGCCGCCGCCCAGGTCCTCGCGGAACTTCGCGGGCAGGATGACCCGCCCTTTGTCGTCCAGCTTCGGTGAGTGCGTACCCAGCAGCATCGGCCATCACCCCCTCTCCGTCCGGCCAACTCGAGGTGCGCCCCACTTTACTCCACTTCCCTCCACTTTCCTACGACAATTCGGTGAAATACCAGCATCGTCCGGTCAGGGCACCCCAAGTTTCCGCGGAAAGACGCGGTGGAGGAGAGTGGAGTGCCAGTGGAGGACGGGTGGAAGCCCGTGGAGGACGGCTCCAGCCCCCTCCAGCGCCACACCGGACACGAAAAAGGCCCGGATGCTGAGCATCCGGGCCTTGAGAAGTTCTTGCGGTCAGTGACCGTCTTGGCGGCGATCCCATCGATCGTTCATGCGATCCATGAAGGAGGCCGAGTTCTGCTGCTGCTTCTTCGCGCGCTCGCGGGGAACGGCGGAGACGGGGCGTCGAACCGGGGTGACGGCGAGCATCACACCGCCGAGCATCGCGGCGAAGGCGACGACGCCGACCACGATCCCCCAGACGTCACCGAGGATGACGCCGACGATCAGACCGCCCACGCCTGCCAGGAGCAGCAGGGCTCCGTAGACGAGATTGCGATAGCTCAGAGTGCGGTCGCCGGTAGGCGCGCTCACGACATCCGCGTCGTTGTGGAGGAGATGGCGTTCCATCTCATCGAGCAGACGCTGCTCCTGTTCGGAGAGTGGCATTTCGTCCCCCTCGGGTTTCTTCCGACCATTCTACGCGCGCCTCGGCGCCTCGGGGTAGCCGTTCGTGCCCGGATTCCCTTTACGTATGCTGGGAGTCGTGCCGTCACCCACTCCCGTCCCCGACGCCGTCGCCGAACGCCTCGATCTCTTCATCGAGAGGATGCGCGTCGAGTCCGTCGAGTACGGTCCCGACGCGGCCGCGATGCTCCACGCGGCCGCGGACACCCTCGTCGGAGGCAAGAGGCTGCGCGCCCGGTTCTGCCATTCGGGCTGGAGCGCCGTAGCACGGTTCCGCGACCGCGACGCCGCCGAGACCTCTTCTCTCTGGGACGTCTGCGCCGCACTGGAGATCTTCCAGTCGGCCGCGCTGGTCCACGACGACCTGATCGACAACTCCGACACGCGACGGGGCCGGCCGGCCGCGCATCGCGCCCTCGAGGGTGCTCACGAGAGCTCGGGCTGGACCGGAGACGCCGCTGCGTTCGGACGCTCGGCAGCCATCCTGCTCGGAGACCTCCTCGTCGCGTGGAGCGACGATCTGCTGGAGGACGCGCTGGAGACGCATCCGCACGCCGCTCGCGTGCGACGGGAGTACGCACGGATGCGCCGCGATGTCACGGTCGGCCAATTCCTGGACATCGCGGAGGAGTCGGCATGGAGCGTGAACGCCGCCGACTCCCACGTCGAGCGCGCACTGCGCGTCGTCTCCCTGAAGTCGGCCCGCTACAGCATCGAGCAGCCGCTCGTGCTGGGCGCGTCCCTCGCGGGCGCGGACGAGGAGCAGCTGCGGGCGCTGCGCAGGTTCGGACATCCGGTGGGGATGGCGTTCCAGCTGCGGGACGACGTCCTCGGCGTCTTCGGCGACACGGCGGTCACCGGCAAGCCGGCCGGAGACGATCTCCGTGAGGGCAAGCGCACCGTCCTCGTCGCACTGACGAGGCAGACCCTCGACGCCTCCGCCAGGAATCTGTTCGACGAGATGCTCGGGGATCCGGATCTCGACGCGCAGCAGGTGTCCTTCCTGCAGGCGACGATCGACGGCTCCGGCGCCCTCGCCCGCGTCGAGGAGATGATCGACGCCTATGCGAAGGATGCCGACCGTGCGCTCTCGGGCGCTCGGCTCGACAACGCCGCCGTCAGCGGCCTGCGCGACCTCGCCAGGGCGGCGACGACGCGATCGGCCTGATCATGCGAGCGCGCGCGCGATGCGCCGCACCTCGCTCTTGTGCCCGGCGAGCAGCGCGGCGATCGGCGAGCGGCCGAGCGTCTCCTCTTCGCCGCGGAGCCAGTCGATGACCTCGTCGTCGCTGAACCCGGCGTCCTGCAGCGCGATGATGGTGCCGCGCAGCGACGGGAGCGGGTGGCCGTCCACGATGAACTCCGTGGGAACGGCGAAGACGCCGCTGCGCTTGGAGCCGATCAGGTAGTGCTCGTCGATCAGGCGGCGCACGCGGCCGAGCGGCACATCGAGCACCTCGACGAGATCGGGCATGGTCAGCCAGGCGGACTCGGTGGATGCAGCGACGTTCTCAGACACGTTGCCCACTATCTCACCTCTGCGCGCGCGGCGCATATCGTCACACCCGTCACATCTTTCACTTGAGTCACTATTGTTGACTTCTGTTTACTTACGTGTCAGCGTGGGCAGACGTCGAACAAGGGGGACCCGTGAGACCGAACTCCGCAGCGCGACGCATGCGCTACCTGCAGCTGGGGGTGCCCGCTGCCGTGCTCGGCACCCTCGCCGGAACGATCGCCGCAGCCCCGGCATCCGCCGACGCGTCATCGACGCAGATCGAGCGTCTCCATCTCTCCGGCCTTCGGATCGTGCCCGCCACGGCTTCGCCGACGAGCTACGTCGTGCAGCCTGGCGACACGGTGTCCGCCATCGCGCAGCAGCACGGTCTGCGCACCACCGATGTGCTCGCATGGAACGGCCTCACCTGGCGCTCGGTGATCTACCCCGGCCAGACGCTCACCCTCACGGGCGCCGCAGCGCCCGCCTCTCCCGCGCCGTCGGCTGCAGTCGGGCAGAGCCACCTGGTCGTCGCCGGGGACACCGTCTACGGCATCGCGCAGAAGTACGGCACCACGGTCGACGCCGTGCTCGCTGCCAACGGTCTCACCAGGGCATCCGTGATCTACCCGGGCCAGACCCTTGCTGTCACCGGAGCCTTGGCCCCTGCAGCGGCTCCCGCTGTCGTCGCCGCACCGGCGCCGACGGGCGGGCAGGCCTACACGGTGGTCGCGGGCGACACGCTCTCCGCGATCGCCCAGAAGTACGGCACCTCGACCGCGAACCTGTACGCGTGGAACGGCCTGGGCCCGGGATCGATCATCTATCCGGGGCAGAGCATCACCGTCTCCGCTCCCCCTGCCGCAGCGGCATCCGGCACCGAGCAGCTCAGCGCGAGCCTCGACGCGGAGCAGACGGCGAACGCGGCGCTCATCGTCCGCATCGGCCGCCAGCTCGGGGTCTCCGATCGCGGCGTCGCGATCGCACTGGCCACCGCGATGGTCGAGTCGGGCATGCGCAACCTCTCCTACGGAGACCGCGACTCGCTCGGACTCTTCCAGCAGCGCCCGAGCACCGGGTGGGGCGCCGCGGAGCAGATCATGGATGCCGACCGCAGCACCCGCGTCTTCTACGGCGGGCAGAGCGACCCCAACGGGCAGAACTCCCGAGGTCTGCTCGACATCCCCGGATGGGACGGCATGGCGTTCACAGACGCCGCCCAGGCGGTGCAGATCTCCGCGTATCCCCTGCGTTACGGCCAGTGGGAGTCCCAGGCATACCAGTGGCTCGCCCACCTCGGGTGAACCTCCCGGCAAACCCGCAGCCCTCAGGGGCGAGCCGTTCCGCAGGCTTTCAGCCTGTCTTCCATAGAATCTTGACGTGACGACCAATCAGCAGGCCGACCCCCTCATCGGGCGGCTCGTCGACGGTCGGTACCGGGTCAGGGCCCGGATCGCGCGAGGCGGCATGGCGACGGTGTACGTCGCCACCGACCTCCGCCTCGAGCGGCGCATCGCCCTCAAGGTCATGCACGCGCACCTCAGCGACGACTCGGCCTTCCAGAGCCGGTTCATCCAGGAGGCCCGTTCGGCGGCGCGTCTGGCCGACCCGCACGTCGTCAACGTCTTCGACCAGGGCCAGGACGGCGAGCTCGCCTATCTGGTGATGGAGTACCTGCCGGGCATCACCCTGCGCGAGCTCCTCCGCGAGCAGAAGCGCCTCACGATCTCGCAGACGATCACGATCATGGATGCGGTGCTCTCCGGGCTCTCCGCCGCTCACCGCGCCGGCATCGTGCACCGCGACGTGAAGCCCGAGAACGTGCTGCTGGCCGAGGACGGCCGCATCAAGATCGGCGACTTCGGCCTCGCACGTGCCACCACGGCGAACACCGCGACCGGTCAGCAGCTGCTCGGCACGATCGCCTACCTCGCCCCCGAGCTCGTCACACGCGGCACCGCCGATGCCCGCAGCGACATCTACGCGCTCGGCATCATGCTCTACGAGATGCTGGTCGGCGAGCAGCCCTACAAGGGCGAGCAGCCCATGCAGATCGCCTTCCAGCACGCGACGGAATCGGTGCCGAGGCCGAGCGCGCGCAACCCCGGCGTGCCAGAGCAGCTCGACGAGCTCGTGCTCTGGGCCACCGAGAAGTCCCCAGACGACCGTCCGGACGACGCGGGCCAGATGCTGGAGCGCCTGCGCGAGATCGAGCGTTCTCTCGGCATCGCCCCCGCTGTCGCCTCCGCCACCGCGCCACAGCGCGCGCACGCCGACTCCGGCGATCTCACCAAGGTCATGCCGGGAACGCTGCCCATCGCCGACCCCACGGCTCCCGTGCCGCAGACGGTCGACAACGCGACGCTGCTGCGTCGCCGGTCGTCCAAGCGACGTGCCCGCGGCGCCTTCCTGCTCACGCTCGTGCTGCTGCTGGCCGCGGTCGCCGGCGGCGTCGGCTGGTGGTTCGGATCGGGCCCCGGTTCGCTCGTGGCCGTGCCCGGTGTGGCCGGGATGTCGTACCAGGACGCCGCGGATACGCTGACGTCCGAGGGATTCGTACCGGTGCAGAAGGACGAGTTCTCCGTCGACATCCCCGCAGGAGAGGTCATCAAGACGGACCCCGGAGAGGGCCAGCGTCTCGACAGAGGCGTGACGGTCACGGTGATCGTCTCCACCGGACCCGCACCGCACGATCTCGCCCCCGTCGCCGGAGTGGACGTCGAGACCGTCCGCGGTCAGCTCGACGCGGCGAACCTCGACATCACCGACGACGAGAAGTACTTCGACGACCTCGACGACGGCATGGTCCTCAACGTGCGCATCACCCCTCGTGGCGGCGGCGACGCCTTCGGCTGCGACCAGGGCTGCACGGTGCACGAGAAGGACACGGCGACCATCCAGGTGTCGGTGGGCCCTGTCCCCGACGTCAGCGGCATGAACGTCAACCAGGCGACCAAGACGCTGACCGACAAGGGTCTCGTGGTCAACCCGGAGAGCCAGACCGTGTTCAGCGAGGACGTCGCCAAGGACAAGGTGATCGGGTACGCCGACCGCGCCGAGGCGGGATCCTGGCGACCGGGCGACACCATCCAGCTCATCGTCTCGAAGGGGCCCGAGCTGTTCGACGTCCCCGATGTGAAGGGGATGACGCGGGACAAGGCGAAGGAGGCCCTCACCAACGCCGGGTTCAAGTGGAGCTACACCAGCGACACCATGATCCCGGATGGCGCGTGGGACCTGCTCGACAACAAGAACACCAAGGTCGTCTCCTACAGCCCGACCGAGCCGCAGCGCAAGAGCACCACCATCGTGCTCCAGATGGGACTCAGCGGCTAGCATCCGCTGCGCGTCACCCGCCGTTCACCTCCCGGCCACGGCGGGGCAACTCCCCCGGCATCTGCCGGATGCCTGACGCCCACACTCTGTCGAGTACCCCCGTACTCGCCGACCCGGAGTGTGCCATGCCCTCTCGTCCCCTCTCCGCCGCGGTGCTCGCGACCTGCCTTCTGGCCGGCACGATCACCGTCGCCGCCGTCCCGGCCTCCGCGGCCCCCCGCACCGCCGACGTCTTCTCCCGCGCCGCGACCTACCCCGTGTACCTTAACGCTCCTGCGGGGGTGGACCCGGCATCCGCCACCGTCGCGGAGATCTCCACGATCACCGCCGACGGCACCGTCGTCTACACCGACGCTCTCGGAAAGCGGATCGGCTTCGTCGATGTGACCGACCCGTCGAACCCCCGCGGAACCGGAACGGTCTCCCTCGCCGACCTCGGCCACCCCGACGACCAGCCCACGTCGGTCGCCTCCTACGGCGACTACATCCTCGTCGTGATCGACGAGACCGGCGGGCAGTTCACCGATCCGCACGGGCGGCTCGACGTGCTGCGCGCATCCGACCGCTCCCTCGTGCGCTCGATCGATCTGGGCGGCCAGCCCGACTCCATCGCGATCTCGCACGACGGCGCGTACGCGGCGATCGCGATGGAGAACCAGCGCGACGAGGAGATCAAGCCCGCCGGCGGCAAGAAGGGGGATCTCCCCCAGCTGCCCGGCGGATTCGTCCAGGTGCTCGACCTCGGCGAGGACCCCGCCGCCTGGACCACGACCCCCGTGCGCTTCCTCGCCGAGGACGGCAGCCCGCTGCCAATCGTCGCGGCATCCGGAATCGACACCCCGCAGGACCCGGAGCCGGAGTACGTCACCATCGACGATCGCAACCGGCTCGCGGTGACGCTCCAGGAGAACAACGGCATCGCCGTGATCGACCTGGAGACCAAGACGCTCACGTCCGTCTTCTCGGCGGGCGCGGTCGCGCTCAGCGGCGTGGACACCGTGAAGGACGGCCGCATCGACCTCACCGGATCGCTGCCGGCGACGCCTCGCGAGCCCGACTCGATCGCGTGGGTCGGCGACGGTCTGGTGGCCACGGCCAACGAGGGCGACTGGAAGGGCGGCACCCGCGGTTGGACGGTGTTCGACACCGCGACCGGTCTGCCGGTGTGGGACGCGGGGAACAGCTTCGCGAACATCGCCGTGCAGTACGGCCTGCACAACGAGGACCGCGCGGCCAAGAAGGGGGCCGAGCCCGAAGGGCTCGCGTTCGCCGAGTTCGGCGGCACGCCGTACGTGTTCGTCGCCAGTGAGCGCTCCAACTTCGTCGCCGTGTACGACATGACCGACCCGGCCTCCCCCGTGTTCGATCAGATCCTGTTCACGACCAACGGCCCCGAGGGCATCCTCCCGGTGCCGGGGCGCGATCTGCTCGTCGTGTCCAGCGAGACGGACGACGCGAGCGTCGGCGTCCGCGCCTCCGTGAGCCTGTTCTCCTTCGGCGCCGGTGCGCCCGCGCAGCCCAGCATCCTGTCCGATGCGGTCGGCGGCGCGCCGATCGGATGGTCCGCGCTCGGCGCGCTCTCCGGGCACCCGACGAACTCCTCGCTCGTCTACGCCGCGAGCGACGCCGTCGTCTCCCCGGCGACGATCTACACCGTCGACGTGTCGCAGACTCCTGCCCGCATCACCGCCTCGACGGCCGTCACCGAGAGCGGCTCGCCCATCGCTCTGGATGTGGAGGGCATCTCCACCGCCGCGGACGGCACCTTCTGGCTGGCCGTGGAGGGCGCGGCGGGAGCCGGCAACACCATCGTCCACACGGATGCCGCAGGTACCGTGCTCTCGCGTCACCCGCTGCCGGCCGAGGTCGCCGCGCACGTCGGCAAGTGGGGCTTCGAGGGCGTCAGCGTGACCGGCGAGGGCGCCGACCTCCGTGTGTGGAGCGTCATCCAGCGTCCGCTCTGGACAGACCCATCGAACCTCGCCGCCGGCACCGTGGACGGAGCCGACATCACCCGCATCGGCCGCCTCGACCCGGCGACGGGCGCATGGGAGTGGTTCGGCTACCGCCTCGACGCGACGACCGCCCAGGGAGACTGGATGGGGCTGTCGGAGATCACGGCGATCGACGACGACACGTTCGCGATCATCGAGCGCGACAAGCTCAACGGCCCCTCGGCCGCGGTGAAGCGCGTGACGCGCGTCGACATCCCGGCGGATGCTGCGCCCAGCGCGTTCGGACAGCCTCTGACCGTGCTCGAGAAGACGACCGCGATCGACGTGCTGCCGCAGCTGAGGGCGACGGCCGGTTGGACCCAGGAGAAGCTCGAGGGCTTCGCGATCGCCGCGGACGGCCGCCTGTACGGGGTCACCGACAACGACGGTCTGAAGGACGCCACGGGCGAGACCGTGTTCCTGCGCCTGGGCGCCGCCTCCGAGGTCTTCCCCGACACGTCGGCGCCCGCGGTGCCCTCGCTCACCCTGAGCGCGTCGAGCGTGAAGGCCGGCGCCGAGCTCACCGTCACGGGAACGGGGTTCCCCGCTTCGACGGAGGTGCGCATCGAGCTGCACAGCGATCCGGTCGTGCTGGGCACCGCCTCGACCGACGCCCAGGGCGCCCTGCGCTTCACCGGGGCGGTCCCCGCGGGCACCGCGCCGGGAGCGCACGAGATCGTCGCCGTCGCGGGCGAGGTCACGGCCCGCACCCCGCTGACGGTGACCGCGTCCGGCGGGGCGACGACCCCCGGCACCGGAGGTTCCGTGCGACCTGGCGACCTGGCCACGACCGGCGGTGACGCGTCCTGGCTCCTGCCGGTGGCCGTGGGCGCCGGCATCCTGCTCCTCGCGGGTGCCGTGCTGCTGATCGTCCGCCGCCGCACGCGTTCCTGACCCGACACGGAGAAGGGCCGGAACCCAGGAGGTTCCGGCCCTTCTTCATTCGGCGTTCGGCGCGTGTCAGCGCTTCTCGAGCTCCTCGGCCACGAGGAAGGCGAGCTCGAGCGACTGCATGTGGTTCAGACGCGGGTCGCACAGGCTCTCGTAACGGGTGCCGAGCGCGGCCTCGTCGATCTGCTCGGAACCGCCCAGGCACTCGGTGACGTCGTCGCCGGTCAGCTCGACGTGGATGCCTCCGGGGAACGTGCCCACCGCGCGGTGCGCCTCGAAGAATCCGCGGACCTCGTCGACGACGTCGTCGAAGCGACGGGTCTTGTACCCGGTCGGCGTGGTGATGCCGTTGCCGTGCATCGGGTCGGTGACCCACAGCGGCTGCGCACCCGAATCACGGACGGCCTCGAGCAGCGGCGGAAGCGCATCGCGGATCTTGCCGGCGCCCATGCGCGTGATGAAGGTCAGGCGACCGGGCTCACGGTTCGGGTCGAGCTTGTCGATCAGCGCGAGCGCCGTGTCGGGCGACGTCGTCGGGCCGAGCTTGACGCCGATGGGGTTGCGGATCTTCGAGAAGTAGTCGACGTGCGCGCCATCGAGCTCACGGGTGCGCTCGCCGATCCAGAGGAAGTGCGCCGAGGTGTTGTACGGGGTGTCGGTGCGGGAGTCGATGCGCGTCATCGGCCGCTCGTAGTCCATCAGCAGGCCCTCGTGACCGGTGAAGAACTCGACGCGCTTGAGCTCGTCGAAGTCCGCACCCGCGGCCTCCATGAACTTGATCGCGCGGTCGATCTCGGCGGCCATGCGCTCGTAGCGCTGGTTCGCCGGGTTCTGCGCGAAGCCCTTGTTCCACGAGTGCACCTCGCGGAGGTCGGCGAAACCACCCTGTGTGAAGGCGCGGATGAGGTTCAGCGTGGACGCGGCCGTGTGGTACCCCTGCAGCAGTCGGCCGGGGTCGGCCTGACGGGATCCCTCGGTGAAGTCGTAGCCGTTGACGATGTCGCCGCGGTAGGCGGGGAGCGTGACGTCGCCGCGGGTCTCGGAGTCGCTGGAGCGCGGCTTGGCGAACTGCCCGGCCATGCGTCCCATCTTCACGATGGGCATCGACGCGCCGTAGGTGAGCACGACGGCCATCTGCAGCACCGTCTTGATGCGGTTGCGGATCTGCTCGGCGGTCGCTCCGGCGAACGTCTCGGCGCAGTCGCCGCCCTGCAGCAGGAACGCCCGGCCGGATGCCGCGCGAGCGAGGCGATCCCGGAGGTTGTCGACCTCACCGGCGAACACCAGCGGAGGGAGGGTCGAGATCTGGCGGGAGACCTCGGCGACGCGCTCTGCGTCGGGCCACTGCGGCTGCTGCTTGATCGGGAGCGAGCGCCACGCGTCAAGGGCGTCGATGTGGTGCGGGAGCATGCCCCCAGCCTAGCGGGAGCTGAGGCTCAGGAGCGCCGTGTGGCAGCGACCGGAAGGCGGTCCTTGACGGTCGACGCGTAGACGTCTTCGTACTCCTGCTCCCCCAGTCGCTGGAGCGCGACCATGATCTCGTCGGTGACGGATCGGAGGATGTAGCGGTCGTTCTCCATGCCCGCGTAGCGCGAGAAGTCGAGCGGCTCTCCGATGACGATCCCCACGCGCATGATCCGCGGGATGCGCCGGCCGATCGGCATCGCCGTGTCGGTGTCGACCATGATCACCGGGACGACGGGGACCTTGGCCTCGAGCGCCATCCGGGCGATGCCGGTGCGCCCCCGGTACAGCTTGCCGTCGGGGCTGCGCGTCCCCTCGGGATAGATGCCGAGGAGGTCGCCGCCGCCCAGCACCTGCAGTCCCGTGTTGAGGGATGCCTCGGATGCCTTGCCACCAGAACGGTCGATCGGCAGCTGACCCGTGGCCTTCATGAAGAACTTCGTCGCACGGCCCTTGATGCCGCGTCCGGTGAAGTAGTCGCTCTTGGCGAGAAAGGACATGGACCTGTCGAGCATGAGCGGCAGGAAGATCGAGTCGGCGAACGACAGATGGTTGCTGGCGAGGATCGCCGCGCCGCTGGCGGGCACGTTCGCTCGGCCCACCACCCATGGTCGGAAGATCGCCTTCACCAGAGGGCCGATCACGACGTACTTCATCAGCCAGTAGAACATCGTGGTGAAGTCTAGCGCCGTGGATGGCTTCCATTCACGGTGGCGACTGAGTTTCATCCTGAATGAAATTCAGTCCCATGCCTTAGACTCGGGTGAACACGTGCCCGACCGGTACCGAAGGAGCTGCCGTGGTCCAGTTTGAAGTCCCCGCCGTCGTCCCCGCCGACCCAGATGCGAACATCTCCGACATCCTGGCGAAGCGCGTCGAAGCCACTCCGAACCTCGCGCTCTTCTCCGTGCCCGAAGGAGAAGGCTGGCGCGACATCACCGCCGCCGACTTCCAGACGGCCGTGATCGCCCTGGCCAAGGGGTTCGCCGCCGCCGGCATCCAGCCGGGAGAGAAGGTCGGCTTCCTCGCTCGCACGACGTACGAGTGGACGCTCGTCGACTTCGCGCTGTTCTACGCCGGGGCCGTGATGGTCCCGATCTACGAGACCAGCTCGCCGTCGCAGATCCAGTGGATCCTCGAGGACTCCGGCGCCATCGCCCTCCTCGTGGAGTCCCCCGAGCACTTCTCCCGGGTCGACGAGGTCCGCGGCGACCTCCCCCTGATCCGCGAGGTCTGGCAGATGCACCTCGGAGCGATCGACGCCCTCACCGCGCAGGGTGCCGCGGTGACGGATGACGAGATCGAGCGTCGACGCAACCTCGCGGTCGGCAGCGACATCGCGACCCTCATCTACACGTCGGGCTCGACCGGCCGCCCCAAGGGCTGCGTTCTCACCCACAGCAACTTCGTCGAGCTCTCCCGCAACGCGGCGAAGTCCCTCAACGAGGTCGTGCAGACGCCCGGAGCCTCCACGCTGCTGTTCATCACCACGGCGCACGTGTTCGCGCGCTTCATCTCGATCCTCGACGTGCACGCCGGCGTCCGCACCGGCCACCAGCCCGACACCCGGCAGCTGCTGCCGGCGCTCGGATCCTTCAAACCGACCTTCCTCCTCGCGGTGCCCCGCGTGTTCGAGAAGGTCTACAACTCGGCCGAGCAGAAGGCCGAGGCCGGCGGCAAGGGCAAGATCTTCCGCGCCGCCGCCGAGGTCGCGATCGAGCACTCGAAGCTCCTCGAGGCCGGCAAGCCGATCCCGTTCGGCATGCGCCTGAAGTTCGCGCTCTTCAACAAGCTCGTCTACAGCAAGCTGCGCGAGGCCATGGGCGGCAACGTCGTCTACGCCGTGTCCGGCTCCGCCCCCCTCGGCGCGCGTCTCGGCCACTTCTTCCACAGCCTCGGCGTGGTGATCCTTGAGGGCTACGGCCTGACCGAGACCACGGCGCCCGCCACGGTCAACCTCGCGGACAAGTCGAAGATCGGCACGGTGGGCCCCGCGCTCCCCGGCGTCGGCATCCGTCTCGCCGAGGACGGCGAGATCGAGGTCCGCGGCATCAACGTGTTCAAGGAGTACTGGAACAACCCGCAGGCGACCGCCGACGCGTTCAGCGAGGGCGGCTGGTTCCGCACCGGCGACATCGGCACCTTCGACGCCGAGGGCTTCCTCACGATCACGGGTCGCAAGAAGGAGATCATCGTGACGGCGGGCGGCAAGAACGTCGCCCCCGCCGCGCTCGAGGACCCGATCCGCGCGAACCCGATCATCGGTCAGGTGGTCGTCGTGGGCGATCAGAAGCCGTTCATCTCCGCCCTCATCACGCTGGACCCCGAGATGCTCCCGACCTGGCTGGGCAACAACGGGCTCCCGGCCGACATGTCCCTCGAGGAGGCGTCGACGAACGCCGCCGTGCGCGCCGAGGTGCAGAAGGCGGTGGATGCCGCGAACACCCGCGTCTCCCGCGCGGAGTCGATCCGCAAGTTCACGATCCTCGACAGCGAGTGGACTGAGGCCTCGGGACACCTCACGCCCAAGCTCTCCATCAAGCGGAACGTCATCATGAGCGACTTCGCCGACGAGATCTCGGCGATCTACGACGAGCCCGTCGCCACCACGAACGTCGCGATCGGCGGCTGAGCTCGGATCCACCATGGTCATGCAGAAGGGCCCCGCCGAGGCGGGGCCCTTCTGCATGACCGGTCAGAACCAGGAGCTCTCGCGCACCTCGCGCATGGCGACCTTGCGGGTCTCCGGATCGAGGCGGGTGAGGTACAGCTTGCCGTCGAGGTGATCCGTCTCGTGCTGCAGGGCCTGGGCCAGCAGACCGTCGCCCTCCAGCACCACGGGGTTGCCGTCGAGATCGATGCCCTCCACACGGGCCCACGGATGCCGCAGAGCGTCGTGCCAGAGCCCTGGCACCGAGAGGCAGCCCTCGCCGGTCGGCACGGCCTCACCGCGGACCTCCGTCAGCACCGGGTTCAACACGTAGCCGATGTCGCCGTCGATGTTGTAGCTGAAGGCGCGCAGCGCGACGCCGATCTGCGGCGCGGCGACGCCCGCCCGTCCGGGCAGCTCCACGGTCTCCACCAGATCGGTCACCAGGGCGCGCACGCCGTCGTCGATCACCTCGATCGGCGCGCACACGGTGCGCAGCACGGGGTCGCCGAACACGCGGATCTCACGGACGGCCATCAGGCGGCCTTCGCCCGGAGGCCCTCGACCAGCAGCGCCGCGAGCTCTCGCGCCGCGACACGGGTCTCCGGCTGCAGGTTCGCGAAGACGATCGTGCCGCCTCCCGCGATCTGGGAATCGTACGGCACCCGGACGACCTTCTTGGCCCTGGTGCGGAAGTGCGCCTCGAGCTCGTTCAGCCGCACCAACGGCGCACCGGGCGTGGACTGGTTGAGCACCACGATGGCCTCCCGCGCCTGCTCCGCGTAACCGTTGGTCTCCAGCCAGGTCAGCGTCTCGGACGCCAGTCGCGCCTCGTCGACGCTGAGACCCGACACGATCACGACCTGGTCGGCGAGGTCGAGCGTCGCCGACATCACGGAGTGGACGATGCCCGTGCCCGTGTCGGTGAGGACGAGGGAGTAGTAGTGCGCCGCGACGCCTGCGACGTCGCGGTAGTCGCTGTCGCTGAACGCCTCCGCGATGCGGGGGTCGGAATCCGAGGCCAGCACATCGAGACGGGTGGCGTCGCGTGCGACGATCGAGGAGATGTCGTGGTAGCCCTTCACGTCATCGTGGATGCGCACGAGGTCGCGCACCGTCCGGCTGTGGGCCGACCGCACGACGCGATCGGCGAGAGTGCCCCTGTCGGGGTTGGCGTCGACCGCGATGACCCTGTCCTCGCGAGCATCCGCGAGCGCCATCCCCAGGAGCGCGGTGATCGTCGTCTTGCCGACGCCGCCCTTGCGCGACAGAACGGGCACGAAGCGCGCGCCGCCGGACAGCGGGGCCGCGATCCTCGCACTGAGCGCCTTTCGCTCGCGAGCACGCCTGCCGTCGCCGATGTTGATGCGACGCCCGGAGACCGTGTAGAGGAAGTGGCTCCACGCGCCCTCCGGCTCGGGCCTGGTGACGCGGCTCGGGTCGAGCAGACGGTCGGCGGTGAGCAGATCGGCGCTCTCGCGCGAGGCCTCCCCCAGATCGTCGAGGCGCTTCGACGAGAGCGCCACCTCGGTGCGCGACGCACGGGTGGGCTGCGTCGCCACGGACTTCTCCTTCGCATCGTTCACGACGGGGAGCTCCTTTCGGGATGCGACAGACGGTGAAGGGGCGAGAGCCGTCGCCTTGGCCTCGAGATCGGCCTTCGCACGCGCGATGAAGGCAGCGGCCGCTGCCGCCTCGGCAGCGACGGCGTCCTCGGGCTCGGGCTCGGGCTCGGGCTCATTCACGGCTTCCGGCTCGGGCGCA
>NZ_PCOT01000029.1 GCF_002979415.1 Microbacterium sp. MYb72
GATCCTGGGGCTCGCGGGGGAGTCGGGGTGCGGCAAGACCACTCTCGCGTACGGACTGAACCGGCTGCTGAAGGCTCCGGCGCTGATGACGAGCGGCGAGATCGTGTTCCACGACCGCGACGGTCGGGACATCGACATCGTGGCGCTCGACGGCGAGGGCCTCAGGGCGTTCCGGTGGGACAAGATCTCGATGGTGTTCCAGGGCGCGATGAACTCCCTGAACCCGGTGATCGACGTGCGGGCGCAGATCTTCGACATCTTCGATACGCATCGCCCGGGGATGGCGCGGCGGGACAAGCAGGCGCGCGCGGAGGAGCTGCTCACCCTGGTGGGTGTGGATCCGGCGCGTCTGACCTCCTTCCCTCACGAGCTGAGCGGCGGCATGCGGCAGCGCATGATGATCGCGATGGCTCTGGCGCTGGACCCGCAGGTGATGATCATGGACGAGCCGACGACGGCGCTGGACGTGGTCGTGCAGCGGGGCATCATCCGGGAGATCATGCGGCTGCGCGAGCGGCTGGGGTTCGCGGTGATCTTCATCACGCACGACCTGCCGATGCTGATCGAGATCAGCGATCGGATCGCGGTGATGCTGCAGGGGCAGATCGTGGAGGAGGGGACCGCGGAGGACATCTACCGGTCTCCGCAGCACGAGTACACGAAGCGGCTGCTGTCGAGCTTCCCGTCGCTGACGGGTGAGCGCGGGGACTTCGTGCGCACAGGCGCGAGCCAGGAGGGTGTCCGATGAGCGCGGAAGCGGTGGCGTCGCTGGAGGCGCGGAATCTCAGCAAGGACTTCCATCTGCGATCGGGGTTCCGCTCGACCGTCCTCCATGCGGTGAAGGACGTGTCGTTCACCGTCGAGGCCGGGCGGACCGTCGCTCTGGTGGGGGAGTCCGGATCGGGGAAGTCCACGATCGCGCGGATGCTGATGAAGCTGGAGACGCCGACGTCGGGGAGCATCCTGATCGACGGGGTCGAGACGCCCACCAGGGGACGGGCTCTGGCCGCGTACCGGTCGGACGTGCAGATGGTGTTCCAGGATCCGTTCGCGTCGTTGAACCCGTTCCACACGATCGGTCACCACCTGGAGCGGCCGATACGCCTGCACCACCCCGGTCTGTCGTCGGCGCAGGTGCGGGAGCGTGTGCTCGGGCTGCTGGATCGCGTGCGCCTGTCGCCCGCCGCGGACTACGTGGACCGGCGTCCGCACGAGCTGTCGGGCGGGCAGCGGCAGCGCGTCGCGATCGCCCGCGCCCTCGCCCCCGGCGCCCGGTTCATCGTCGCGGATGAGCCGGTGAGCATGCTGGACGTGTCGATCCGGCTCGGAGTCCTCAATCTGCTCGCGGATCTGCAGCGGGAGGAGAACCTCGGCGTGCTGTACATCACGCACGACCTCGCGACGGCCCGCCACTTCAGCGACGAGATCATGGTGCTCTACAAGGGGGATGTCGTGGAACGCGGTCCCGCGGACGACGTGATCCTGCACCCTCAGCACGAGTACACCCGCACCCTCCTCGCCGCCGCCCCCGAACCCGACAACCTCGGCCGGCTCCGCGACGAGGTCCGCGCCGAGCTCGGCATCCACTGACACCGTTCGCACGGCCCGCCACCCCGCACGAGCGGGGAGGCGGATCCGGCGACCCGAACGACCATCCCGATCAGCGAAAGGAGCATCCATGTCACAGATCGACCCGGGCACCTCGTCCTGGTTGCGCACCAGGAACGACCGCGAAGCCCTTCGCCTGTTCCTCGAGCACGGCGCGCTCACGCGCACGCGCCTCGGAGAGCTCTCGGGGATGTCGAAGCCGACGGCGACGCAGATGATCGCCCGTCTGGAGCGCGCCGACCTCGTCGCCCCGGTCGGCGAGGTCGCCGGCAGCAGAGGTCCGAGCGCCGTGAGCTGGGGCGTCCGCAACGACCGGATCAACGGAGTCGCCGTCAACATGCTCGACGACGGCATCCAGGCGGTTCTCGTCGATGCTCTCGGCACACCGCATCCGATCATCGAGCTGCCGGTCCACGACGTGGAGCGGTCGCCGGAGAGCGATGTCGGCCGGGCCATCGAGGCGGCGTGCGCGGCATCCGGTGCCGAACGGAGCACGGTCGAGGCCGTGACCGTCGGACTGCAGGCCGCCGTCAGCAGCGGCTCCGACACGCTGTCCCTGACCGACACGCTCCCCGGCTGGCCGTCGGAGGGTTCCCGAGAACGGATCGAATCGAGCCTCGGTGTGTCGGCGACCCTGGAGAACGACGTCAATCTCGCCACCATGGCCGAGCGGGCCTTCGGGGTCGCTCAGGATGCCGGCAGCTTCGCTCTCCTCTGGATCGGCGTCGGACTCGGCATCGGGGTCGACCTCGGCGGCTCCATCCATCGGGGCGCTCATGGCGGAGCCGGTGAGATCGGCTACCTGACCGTGGCCGGCAGACCGGGGGAGCCGGGTGCCGTGACCACCGCCCTGCTCGGCTCCGCGTACGTCATGAACCTCGCCGGAGCGCCGTCGACGGCACGCTATCCGCAGGGCGTCGCCGCGATCGCAGGGGACGAGCGCGCGCTGCGGGAGATCGCCGGGCGCATAGCCGTGACCATCGAGCCCGTGCTCGCTGTGCTCGATCCGCAGCTCGTCGTGCTCGGCGGTCCGACCTCGCTCGCGGGCGGGGATCGCCTCGCCGAGCTCGTCGGCGAGATCGTCCTCAGCGAGGAGCGGCCGACTCCCTCCGTCCGACTCAGCACGACCGGCGACAGCGCCGTTCTCGCCGGTGCCCGGCGTCTGCTCGTGGAGCAGATCCGCGGCCGGCTCGAAGACCGAATCCCCACACAGTGACCCGCACGGGCGCACAGAAGAAAGCACAAGGAGAGCAGATGAAACTCGCCATCGTCGGCGGTGGATCGACTTACACCCCGGAGCTGATCGACGGCTTCATCCGACTTCAGAGGGAACTTCCCATCGAGGAGCTCGTGCTCGTCGACACCGACCGCACGAGGCTCGAGCTCGTCGGAGGCATGTCACGTCGCATGCTGCTGCGAGGAGAGCACCCTGCCCGCCTCACGACGACGGACGACCTCGTCGCCGGCGTCTCCGACGCGGATGCCGTGCTGATCCAGCTGCGCGTCGGGGGGCAGGATGCCCGTGAGCAGGACGAGTCCTGGCCGCACGACGTGGACTGCATCGGTCAGGAGACCACAGGCCCCGGGGGACTCGCGAAGGCGCTGCGCACGGTTCCGATCGTGCTGCGGATCGCCGAGGTGGTCCGCGCGCACGCGAAGCCCGACGCCTGGATCGTCGACTTCACGAACCCGGTGGGCATCGTCACCCGTGCGCTGCTCCAGGCGGGGCACCGCGCCGTCGGTCTGTGCAACGTCGCCATCGGCTTCCAGCGCCGGTTCGCCTCGGAGGCCGGAGTCGCCCCCGACCGTGTCGCGCTCGCGCACGTCGGGCTGAACCACCTCACCTGGGAGCGCGGAGTGTTCGTCGACGGCGTCGACATGCTGCCGAATGCGCTCGAGACGCGTCTGGGCGAGCTCGCAGAGGACGTCGAGCTCGCACCCGCGCTGCTCTCGCAGCTCGGTGTCATCCCCTCGTACTATCTGCGCTACTACTACGCGCACGACGAGGTGCTGCACGAGCAGCTGCACGCATCCACCAGGGCGCAGGAGGTGCGCGCGATCGAGCAGGAGCTGCTGGGCATCTACGCCGACGACGCCATCGACACCAAGCCCGAGATCCTGGAGAAGCGCGGCGGCGCGTTCTACTCGGAGGCGGCGATCGAGCTGCTCATCGCGATCCGCGGTGGCACCGAGCTGCCCAGGGTCGTCAACCTCCGGAACGACGGCGTGCTGCCCTTCCTCCCCGACGACCATGTGATCGAGGTGCCGGCCAGGCACATCGACGGACGGTTCGTCGCCGAGCCGGTCGCCCCTCTTCCCGACGACATCAGCGGACTGATCAGCGCCGTCGCCGGGTACGAGCGCCTCGCCCTCGACGCCGCGGTCCACGGGGGCCGCGATCGAGTGCTCCGCGCGATGCGCGCGCACCCGCTGGTCCTGCAGCACGACAGAGCGGAGAAGCTCACCGATCTGCTGCTGGCGGCGAACTCCCGGTTCCTGGAGTGGGCGTGACCGCGGCATCCGATGTCGTCCTCGCCGTCGACGGAGGCGGCTCCAAGACGGATGTCGTGCTGCTCGACGTGTCCGGCGCCGTGATCGCCTGGGAGCGCGGCCACGGCTCGAGTCCGCAGCTCGAAGGCCTCCACGAGTCCGTGAGGATCATCGACGAGCTCGTCGTGAAGGCACTCGGCGATCGAGATCCGCGGCGGCTCGTCCATGTCGGCCTGTACCTCTCCGGGCTCGACCTGACCGATGAGATCGAGGCCTTCCGGTCGGCGATCGCCCCTCTGCCCTGGGCGGCGGGCTCGGTCATCGCCGAGAACGACCTGCACGCCCTGTTGAGGGCGGGCACCGATTCGGGCGACGCGGTCGCGGTGATCTGCGGGACGGGCATGAACGCGATCGGGGTACGCGCGGACGGCGCCGCGGTGCGGTTCCCCGCGCTGGGTCCGCTGTCCGGCGACTGGGGCGGCGGGAGCGAGCTGGGCGACGCCGTGGTGTGGCATGCGGCACGCGCCGAAGACGGACGGGGGCCAGCGACCGCGCTGCGTCCGCTGCTGCTCGACGCGATCGATGCGCCGAGCGTGAGCGCGCTGATCGAGGACGTCCACCTCGGCCGCCGGGCCGACGAGGGCTTCGCCCGACTGGCGCCGCTCATCTTCCAGGCCGCTCACGCCGGCGACGCCGTGGCCCGCTCCGTCGTGCAGCGTCAGGCGGAGGAGGTCGTCGCGTACGTGGCCGCGTGCATCGACCGGCTCGGACTCCTCGATGCCGACGTCCCCGTCGTCTTCGGCGGAGGCGTCGCGAGAGCGCGCGACCCGCTCCTGCTGGCGGGCATCACTGAGGGGCTCGCCGCGCGGGTCCCGTTCGCGAGACTGTCGATCGTCGACGCCCCGCCGGTGCTCGGAGCCGCCCTGCTCGCGCTCGGCGACGCGGGAGCGGATGCCGAAGCACTCGCGCGGGCGAGCACGGGGCTCAGCACGGACGAGCGCTTCGCCCAGCGGATGCCGGCCACGGCATCCCTCCGCTGAATCAGGAGAGATACGCGAAAGGGCGCCCCGACCGACGTCGGGGCGCCCTTTTCACATGCTCAGACGGTGAGCGCCTCGCGGATCAGCGTCGCCTGCTCGGCCGCGTGGACCTTCGACGAGCCGGTCGCGGGGGAGGCCGACGCCGCGCGGGCGACCGGGCGGAACGTGCGGTCTCCGGGGACGTCGGCGAAGGCCAGAGCCAGGAACGGCCAGGCGCCCTGGTTCTCCGGCTCCTCCTGCACCCACACCAGCTCGGCGTTCGGGTAGGAGTCGGTGATCGCCTTCAGCTCGTCGATCGGGGTCGGGTACAGCTGCTCGAGACGGACGAGCGCGACCTCCGGGTTCGGGTTCTTCTCGAGATCGGCGCGGAGGTCCCAGTGGACCTTGCCCGAGTGCACGAGCACCCGCTTGACAGCGCTGCGGTCGAGACCGCGGTCGTCGTCGATGACCGGCTCGAAGCGCCCGCTGGTGAACGCCTCGACGGGGCTGGTGGCGCCGCGCAGACGCAGCATCGCCTTCGGCGTGAACACGATCAGCGGCTTGCGCGGACGTGCGTAGGCCTGACGGCGCAGCAGGTGGAAGTGCGAGGCGGGGGTCGACGGGCGGGCCACGATCATGTTCTCCTGCGCGCACAGCTGCAGGAAGCGCTCGATGCGCGCCGACGAGTGGTCGGGTCCCTGGCCCTCGTAGCCGTGCGGGAGCAGCAGGGTCACGCTGGACTGCTGGCCCCACTTCTGCTCCGCGGCGGAGATGTACTCGTCGATGACGGACTGGGCGCCGTTGACGAAGTCGCCGAACTGCGCCTCCCACAGCACGAGCGCCTCGGGCGCCTCGACGGAGTAGCCGTACTCGAAGCCGAGGGCGGCGTACTCGCTGAGCAGCGAGTCGTAGACGAAGAAGCGACCCTGGGCGTCGGAGAGGTTCGACAGCGGCAGCCACTCCTGGCCGTTCGCGCGGTCGTGCAGGGTCGCGTGGCGCTGCACGAAAGTGCCGCGACGGGAGTCCTGACCGGCGAGACGCACCGGAGTGCCCTCCACGAGCAGGGAGCCGAAGGCGAGCAGCTCGCCGAAGCCCCAGTCGATGCCGCCGTTGCGGCTCATGTCGAGGCGCTTGTCGAGCAGCTGCTGGATCTTCGGGTGCACCGTGAAGCCCTCGGGCTTGTTCACGAAGGCATCGCCGATGAGCTGGATGACCTCCTTCGCGACGCCGGTGACCTCGGGCGCGCCGATCTGCTCGTCGACGGGCAGCAGGTCGGGGGCGATCGGGGTCGCACCGGTCTCGGCGGCGTGCGTCTCGGCGAACGCGATCTCCAGACGGTTCTGGAAGTCGGCCTTCGCCTGGTCGTACTCCTCCTCGGTGATGTCGCCGCGCCCAACGAGGGACTCGGTGTAGAGCTTGCGCACCGAGCGCTTCGCCTGGATGAGGTCTGTCATCAGCGGCTGCGTCATCGAGGGGTCGTCTCCCTCGTTGTGACCGCGGCGGCGGTAGCAGACCAGGTCGATGACGACGTCGCGGTGGAACCGCTCGCGGTACTCGAACGCCAGCTGTGCGACGTGGATGACGGCCTCGGGGTCATCGCCGTTCACGTGGAAGACCGGCGCCTGGATCGTCTTGGCGACGTCGGTGGAGTACACCGACGTGCGGCCGTCGTTCGGGGTCGTGGTGAAGCCGACCTGGTTGTTCACGACGACATGGATGGTGCCGCCCGTGCGGTAGCCGCGCAGCTGCGACATCTGCAGCGTCTCGACGACGACGCCCTGTCCGGCGAACGCGGCGTCGCCGTGCACGAGGATCGGCAGCCAGGTGAAGGTGCCGATGGGCTTGCGGTCCTGCTTCGCGCGCACGATGCCCTCGAGCACTCCGTCCACGGTCTCCAGGTGCGAGGGGTTCGCCGCGAGGTAGACGGGCAGCTGAGCGCCGTCCTCGGCGATGAAGGTGCCCTCGGTGCCGAGGTGGTACTTCACGTCGCCGGAGCCGCGCTGGTTGCCCGGGGTCTGGTGTCCCTCGAACTCCTGGAACACCTGGCCGTAGGTCTTGCCGGCGATGTTGGTGAGGACGTTCAGGCGGCCGCGGTGGGCCATGCCGATCGCCGCGCCCTCGAGCCCTGCGTTCGCGGCGCCCTGGAGGATCTCGTCGAGCAGGGGGACGAGGGACTCGCCGCCCTCGAGGGAGAAGCGCTTCTGGCCGACGAACTTGGTCTGCAGGAAGGTCTCGAACGCCTCGGCCTCGTTGAGTTTGCGGAGGACGCGGAGCTGCTCGTCGTGACCGGGCTTCTGGTACTTGACCTCCACCTTCTCCTGGAACCAGCGGCGCTGCTCCGGGTCCTGGATGTGCATGTACTCGATGCCCAGCGTGCGGCAGTACGAGTCGCGCAGCACGCCGAGGATGTCGCGCAGCTTCGCGATGCGACGTCCGCCGAATCCGCCGGTGACGAACTCGCGGTCGAGGTCCCAGAAGGTGAGGCCGTGGTTCTCGATCTCGAGGTCGGGGTGCGAGCGCTGCACGTACTCGAGGGGGTCGATGTCGGCCATCAGGTGTCCGCGGACGCGGAACGAGTTGATGAGCTCCTGCACGCGAGCCTGCTTGTCGACGCGCTCGGCGAGGTCCACCGCGATGTCGGCGTTCCAGCGGATCGGCGCGTACGGGATGCGCAGGGCGGCGAAGATGTCGTCGTAGAAGCCGCGCTGCCCGATGAGCAGCTCGTGCACCTTCTTCAGGAACTCGCCGGATCCGGCGCCCTGGATGACGCGGTGGTCGTAGGTGCTGGTGAGGGTGATCGTCTTGCCGATCGCCAGCTCGTTCAGCGTCTTGTCGCTCGCGCCCTGGAACTCGGCCGGGTACTCGAGCGCGCCGGCGCCGATGATGCAGCCCTGGCCCTTCATCAGACGCGGCACGGAGTGCACGGTGCCGATGCCGCCGGGGTTCGTGAGCGAGACCGTGGTGCCCTGGAAGTCGGCGGCGGTGAGCTTGTTGTTGCGAGCGCGGGTGACGAGGTCCTCGTACGCGACGAGGTACTCGCTGAACGTCATCGTGTCGGCGCGCTTGATGCTCGGCACCATGAGGGCGCGGGTGCCGTCGGGCTTGGGAAGGTCGATCGCGATGCCGAGGTTGACGTGCGCGGGGGCGACGACCGAGGGCTTGCCGTCGATCTCGGCGTAGAAGACGTTCTGGCTGCGGAACTCGTCGAGCGTGCGGATGAGCGCCCAGCCGATGAGGTGCGTGAAGCTGATCTTGCCGCCGCGGGTGCGAGCCATGTGGTTGTTGATGACGATGCGGTTGTCGATCATCAGCTTCGCGGGAACGGTGCGGACGCTGGTGGCGGTCGGAACCGTCAGCGACTCGTCCATGTTCGCGGCGAGGGTCTTGGGCAGACCGCGCAGCGGGGTGACCTTGTCCTCTTCGGCCGCGTCGACTGCCGCATCCTTCGCCTCGGGCTTCGGCGCCTGGGCGGGGATCGGGGCGGCTGCTGCGGGCTTGGCCGTGGTGCGTGCGACGGGCTGCGCGCCGATGACGGGGATCGGAGCCGTCACAGGGTGCGCGGGCTGAGCGGGAGCGGGAGATGCGGCTGCGGCGGTGCCGGTCGCGGCATCCGACTGGTACTTCTCCAGGATCGGCCACCACTCCTTGTCGACGGAGTCGCGGTTCACCTTGAACTGCTCGTAGAGCTCTTCGACGAGCCAGGAATTGGCTCCGAACCCCCCGTCGCCCCCGACGCCGGTCACCTGGTTCGACACGCTCGATCGCCCTCTTTCATCGCTGAATCTCAACGTGTGCTCACAAGGACGCAGGATGCGCCCGGGTCTGCACACTCTCGACCCACAAGCCTAACGTGTTTCCCCGGGGGATTCGTCGTCGCGGCACGCCAAGATGCCGATGATCTCGGTACCGTGGAGTCATGGAGTTCGCAGGCAAGCAGCCCACCGTCGATCTGACCTATTCGGACGTGTTCCTCGTGCCGCGCCGATCCGGCGTGACGAGCCGTCTGCAGGTCGATCTCGCCCCGAACGACGGCACCCCGGCGACGCTGCCGCTGGTCGCCTCGAACATGAACTCCGTGACGGGGCCGCGGCTCGCCGCCGTGCTCGCGCGACGCGGTGGGCTCGGGGTGCTTCCGCAGGACATGCCGCTGCAGGATCTGGATGCCGCGATCCGCGACGTCAAGGACCAGCCGGTGCTCTGGGACACGCCCCTCGTGCTCCCGCCGACGGCATCCGTCTCCGAGGCGCTCCGGCTGCTCCCCGCGACCGCGGGGCACGGCATCGTCGTGGCGAAGGGGACGGCCCCCTACACGGTCGAGCAGATCCTCGGCATCCTGCCCGCCGCACGCCTTGCGACCGCGCTGATGGACGCTCAGCTCGGGGATCTCGTGCACACGGGCACGCCCTCGCTCGACGCGGACGACATCGGCTCCGAGCGGCACGCGTTCGACGTGATCACCGACGCCGGTGTCGAGATGGTGACGATCGTCCGCCACGGACACCTGGTCGGCACCCTCAGCGCTCGCAGCGCGCTGCGAGCGACCCTGTACCGCCCCGCCCTCGACGCGGACGGCCGTCTCGCGGTCGCCGCGGCTGTCGGCATCAACGGCGACGTGGCGTCCAAGGCCCGTGCGCTGGCCGCCGCCGGTGTGGACGTGCTCGTCGTCGACACCGCGCACGGGCACCAGGAGGGGATGCTGCGCGCGCTGCGCGAGGTGTCGTCGCTCGACCTCGGGCTGCCGATCGTCGCCGGCAACATCGTCACCGCCGACGGCGTGCGCGACCTGGTCGACGCCGGAGCGACGATCCTGAAGGTCGGGGTCGGCCCCGGCGCGATGTGCACGACGCGCATGATGACCGCCGTCGGGCGTCCGCAGTTCTCCGCCGTGCTCGAGACCGCGGAAGCAGCGCGGTCGCTCGGCGCCCACGTCTGGGCCGACGGGGGAGTGCGCTACCCGCGCGACGTGGCGCTGGCGCTCGCCGCGGGGGCCGCGTCGGTCATGGTCGGCTCCTGGTTCGCCGGCACGATCGAGGCGCCGGGCGAGCTGCAGCGCGATGCCGACGGGCGGATCTTCAAGGAGTCCTGGGGCATGGCGTCGACCAAGGCCGTCCAGGCCCGATTCGGTCGGCTGGACGCCTATGAGCGCGCGCGCAAGGAGCTCTTCGCCGAGGGCATCTCCTCGTCGAAGATCTACCTCGACCCGCTGCGTCCGGGCGTCGAGGATCTGCTCGACATGATCACCTCCGGTGTCCGCTCCTCGTTCACCTACGCCGGTGCGTCGTCTGTGCCGGAGTTCCACGACCGCGCACTCGTGGGTCTTCAGTCGGCGGCGGGCTACGAAGAGGGCAAGGCCCTGCCCGTCAGCTGGTAGGCGCGCCGCGAGAACCCCGTCGCGCGGGGTGCTGCGCCCGAGCGGACGTCGGCGCGAGAGCCTCAGGCACGAGGGTCGTCACGGGCGCGCCTGACCCTCAGCCGGATTCTGTACAATCGTGCTCACCATGGACGACCCTCCCAGTTGCAGTACATCGCCCCACCGCCCGCCTCTCGATAGCGAGAGGAATCTCTGATGGATTACATCCTGTTGGGCGTGGGGCTCCTGCTCACAGTCGGGACCGGCCTGTTCGTCGCGAGCGAGTTTGCGCTGGTCAACCTCGACCGTGCCGAACTCGAGGCGCGTCAGGCTCGCGGCGAGACCCGGCTCTCCCTCACGATCCGTGCGCTCAGGCACACGTCGACGCACCTGTCGGCGGCGCAGCTCGGCATCACGCTGACGACGCTCCTCACCGGATACACGATGGAGCCCGCGCTGTCGAACCTCCTGCGCCCGACCTTCGTCGCGTGGAGCATCCCCGAGGCGGCGATCGCGCCGATCTCGACCGTCGTGGCGATGGTCGTGGCGACCTCGCTGTCGATGATCCTCGGCGAGCTCGTCCCCAAGAACTTCGCCCTCGCGCTGCCGCTGGCGACGGCGAAGATGGTCATCCCCTTCCAGGTGGCGTTCACGACCGTGTTCAAACCGGCCGTGGTCGTGCTCAACGGGAGCGCGAACGGCGTGCTGCGCAGCATGGGCGTCGAGCCCAAGGAGGAGCTCTCCGGCGCCAGGACCGCCGAGGAGCTCTCCTCGCTCGTCCGCCGTTCCGCCATGGCCGGCCTGCTCGAAGAGGACACCGCGACGCTGCTCGACCGCACTTTGACCTTCGCACGGCTCACCGCCGCCGACGTCATGACGGCACGACCCAGCATGCACGCGATCGCCGCGGGTGATTCGGCCGATGACGTCATCCAGCTCGCTCGGCGCACCGGGCACAGCCGCTTCCCCGTGTACGACGACGACCTCGACGACATCACCGGCGTGGTCCATCTGAAGGCCGCCATCTCGGTGCCGCGCGACCGTCGCTCCGAGGTGCCGGTGGGCGCGCTCGCCACCGAGCCGCTGCGCGTGCCGGAGACGGTGCACATCGACGGACTCATCTCCGAGCTGCGGGCCCGCGGCTATCAGCTCGCCGTCGTCGTCGACGAGTACGGCGGCACCGCGGGTCTGGTCACCCTCGAGGACCTCATCGAGGAGATCGTCGGCGAGGTGTCCGACGAGCACGACCGCACCCGCGCGGGCGTCATCGTCGGTCGCGACGGCGTGACCTTCCCCGGCGAGCTGCGACCGGACGAGCTGCGCAGCCGTGCGGGCGTCGAGGTGCCCGAGGGCGATGTCTACGACACCGTCGCCGGCTACGTCATGAGCGTCCTCGAGCGCGTGCCCGCGGTGGGCGACGAGGTGCCTCTCGAATCGGGTGTGCTCCAGGTCGTGCGCATGGACGGCCGACGGGTCGACCGCATCCGCTACGTCCCGAGATCAGAGGACGCGGATGAGGAGGTGACCCGATGAGCGATTGGGCGGGAATCGTCTGGCTCGTGGTGCTGCTCATCGGCAACGCCTTCTTCGTCGGCGCCGAGTTCGCCGTCATCTCGGCTCGTCGTTCGCAGATCGAGCCGCGCGCGGAGCAGGGCTCCCGCTCGGCCAAGACGGCGCTGTACGCGATGGAGCACGCGACGCTCATGCTCGCGACCTCGCAGCTGGGCATCACGATCTGCTCGCTGCTGATCCTGAACGTCTCCGAGCCGGCGATCCACCATCTGCTCGCCGCTCCGCTGCATGCGTTCGGGTGGACGGATGCCGTCGTCGACGCCGTGTCCTTCACGATCACGCTGCTGATCGTGTCGTTCCTGCACGTGGTGTTCGGCGAGATGGTGCCGAAGAACCTCGCGTTCTCGCTGCCGGACCGCGCCGTGCTGCTGCTCGCCCCGCCGCTGGTCTGGGTGTCGAAGGTCTTCATGCCGGTCATCTGGGTGCTCAACGCCGCCGCGAACGGCGTGCTGCGGCTGTTCCGCGTGGAGCCGAAGAACGAAGCAGCGTCGACGTTCACCCTGGGCGAGGTGGCGACGATCGTCGACCAGTCCCGCCGCGAGGGCGTGCTGGCCGACTCGGCGGGCACCGTGGCGGCCGCCGTCGAGTTCACCGACAAGAAGGCGCGCGACGTCGCCGTGCCGCTGAGCGATCTGGTGACGCTGCCGCAGTCGACGACGCCCGACGACATCGAGAAGGCGGTCGCCCGCTACGGGTTCTCCCGCTACGTGATCGTCGACGCCGAGGACACCCCGATCGGGTACGTCCACCTCAAGGACATCCTGCGCGCCTCCGAGGGGCCGAACGCCGAGGTGAGGATGGCCGAGCCGCTGCCGGCGAAGCGCATCCACCACATGGTGCCGGTGCAGGAGGACACGGACCTCGAGGATGCGCTCGCCGTGATGCGCCGCGCCGGACGCCACCTGGCGAAGGTGCGGAACGCGGAGGGCGAGACCACCGCCGTGCTGTTCCTCGAGGACATCCTCGAGGAGCTCGTCGGCGAGGTCCAGGACGCGACCAGGAGGGTGCGCGGTCACTGACCGCGCGCCCTCCGGGGCTCAGCGCCAGCGGGCGCGCTCGTACTGGGGAGGCCAGGTCGTCTGCGCGTCGAGCTCGTGCGCGGCGCGGAGCCCGAAGTGCGGATCGCGCAGCCACTCCCGGCCGGCGAAGATCGCATCGGCCGCACCGTCGACGAGCACCTGCTCCGCCTGCTCGGCCGCGGTGATCAGTCCGACCGCCGAGACGGGGACCCTCCCGCCTCGGCGCACGGTCTCGGCCAGCGCGACCTGGTAGCCGGGGAAGACGTCGATCCGCTGATGAGCGACGAGCCCGCCGCTGGACACGTCGATGAGGTCGGCGCCGTGCTCGGAGGACCACGTGCCGACAGTCGTCGCCTCCTCGGCTGTGAAGCCTCCGTCGGCGTGGTCGGTCGCCGAGATCCGCACGAACACGGGCACGTCGGCCCCCGCCTCGGCGCGGACGGCGTCGATGACACGGAGCAGCAGCCTCGCCCGGTTCTCCAGCGAGCCACCGTACTCGTCCTCCCGGAGGTTCGACAGGGGGGAGAGGAACTGGTGCAGCAGGTAGCCGTGCGCGCCGTGGATCTCGAGCACGTCGAACCCGGCGTCGAGCGCGCGACGAGCGGATGCCGCGAAGGCCTCGACCACCGCGTCGATCCCGGCGCCATCCAGAGCGCGGGGCTCGGCGAAGCCGTCGAAGGCCACGGCGGAGGGCGCGAGAGTGGTCCAGCCACCCTCTGCGGCGGGCACCGAACCGCGCTCCGCCGCCCACGGCCACCACGTCGACGCCTTGCGCCCGGCGTGGGCGAGCTGGATTCCGGCGGCGGCGCCGCGGTCGTGGATCGCCTGCACGATCGGCGCCCACGCATCGCGCTGCTCGTCGTTCCACAGGCCGGCGTCGCGCGGCGAGATCCGCCCCTCGGGGACGACCGACGTCGCCTCGGCGATGATGAGCCCGGCCCCGCCGGACGCGAACTGGGCGAGGTGCGTGTGGTGCCACTCCTGCACGACGCCGTCGACCGCGCTGTACATGCACATGGGTGAGACCCAGAGCCGGTTGCGGAGGGTGACGGATCGGACGCTCAGGGGAGAGAAGAGGATGCTCACTCCTCCGACGCTAGCCGCTGCGGGAGGTACCGAGGGTCGTCGCACTAACGTGGAGTCATGGTCGATGTCCGAGAGTGGTCGCGGAGCGATACCGCGCGCTTCCTGAGAGCGCCCTCGGACGCCGTTGACAAGTATTCGCGCGGCGTCGTCGCCCTGCGCACAGGGTCGGACGCCTACCCGGGCGCGGCCGTGCTGGGCGTCGAGGCTGCGTGGCGGGCGGGGGCCGGCTTCGTGCGGTACGTCGGGCCGGGCCGGGCAGCGGATGCCGTGCTCGCGCGCCGCCCTGAGACGGTGATCGCCCAGGATGCCGGTCGTTCGCGCGTGGGCGCGTGGGTGATCGGGTCCGGCACCGATGCCGCTCTGCGTACCGAGGAGGAGACGACCGCGCTGCGGGAGGTCCTCGCGGACGCCGCGCCCGTCGTGGTCGACGCGGGTGCTCTCGATCTCGCTCTCGGCGCGGCGGCGCCGTTCGTGGTCACCCCGCACGCGGGGGAGTTCGCGCGTCTTCGGGAGAGTCTGCGGCTGCGCCCTGCAGATCAGAGCCCTGAATCGGCGGTCGCCGAGGTCGCTGCAGCGCTCGGCGGCACCGTGCTGCTCAAAGGCGCCCGCACGCTCGTCGCCGATCGCGACGGGGTCGTCCTGAGCGTCCGAGAGAGCACCGGCTGGCTCGCCACGGCGGGCACCGGCGACGTCCTCGCGGGGGTCATCGGCGCACTGCTCGCGGCGTGCCCTGAGGCTCCGATCGCGGAGATCGCCGCCGCCGGCGCCTGGCTTCACGGCCGCGCGGGCAGGCTCGCCGCGGGAGTCATCGGCACGGAGGCGACCGGTCAGGGGCATCCGATCGTCGCCCTGGACGTCGCCGCCGCGCTTCCCCGTGCGATCGGGGACCTGCTCTCGTGAATCGCTCCGGCGACGTCCGACTGGTCGGGCTCTGGACGGCCTTCCTGCTCGTGCACCTGTTCACGGTCGTCGTGGGCTGGGTGTACCCGAGCCAGCCCATGGGCGACGTGGTGCTCGTGTACGAGCCGTGGGCGGCATCCGCCCTGTCGGGTGGACCGATCGTGGGTGTCACGGAGACCTGGGTGTATCCGCAGCTCGCCCTCCTGCCCATGCTGCTGGCCAAGGCGATGTCGCTGCCGCTCATCCCGGCTCTCGGCGCATCGAGCGCCTATCTCCTCGCGTGGGCGGCGATGGTGACGGCCCTCGACGCGATCGCCTTCGGCGTGCTGCTCGGGCGCTCTCCGGCACGACCGCGACGTGTCGCCGCATGGTTCTGGATCGTGGCCCTGCTCCTTCTCGGCCCCATCGCGCTGTACCGCATCGATGCCGTGACCGTGCCGCTCGTGGTGATCGCCGGGCTCTGGCTCACCCGTCGCCCCGCGCTCGCCGCCGCGCTGCTCACGGTCGGCGCGTGGATCAAGATCTGGCCGGGAGCCCTGCTGCTCGCGGCCGTCGTGGCGTTCAAGGCGCGGGTGCGAATGCTCCTCGCCGCCGCATCCGTCACCGCCGCGGTGATCGTCGCGCTGTACCTGCTGGGGGCCCGGCAGGAGATCCTCGGGTTCCTCTCCGAGCAGACCGGCCGCGGCCTGCAGATCGAGGCGGTGGCGGCGACGCCGTTCCTCTGGCTCGCCGTCGCCGGTTCGGCGCGCATCGAGTACAGCTACGACATCCTCACCTTCCAGATCTCGGCGCAGGGGGCGGATGCTGTCGGCGCCGCGCTCACCCCGCTGATGGCGCTCGTCGTCCTCGTCATCGCCGTGATCGGCGCCGTCAAGGCCATACGCGGGGCGGATTTCTCCCGGCTGTTCCCGCCGCTCGCGCTGTCGCTGGCGACGACGCTCATCGTGATGAACAAGGTGGGGTCTCCGCAGTTCCAGACCTGGCTGCTCGCGCCGGTCATCCTCTGGCTCGTGCTCGATCGCGTCAGAGCGAAGGCACCCGCAGGGGTCGTGCTGGCTCTCGCGCTGCTGACCTGCCTCGTGTATCCGCTGAACTACGACGCCCTGCTGCGCGCAGAGCTGCTGCCCGTCATCGTGCTGTCGCTGCGCAATGTCCTCCTCGTCGTCCTCTTCATCCTCGGCATCCGCGCGCTGCTGCGGGTGCCAGCCCGCCCCACATCGAACACCAGGGAGTGAACATGCTCATCGCCTTCTCCGTCGCCCCGAGCGGCACACCGTCCGGAGGATCCGAACGCGACGACGCGTCGGTGCACGACGCGGTCGCCGCCGCCGTCCGCGTCGTCCGCGAGTCGGGACTCCCGCACCGCACCACGAGCATGTTCACCGAGATCGAGGGCCCGGACTGGGACTCCGTGATGGATGTCGTGAAGCGCGCCACCGAGGCGGTGATGCCGTTCGGCTCCCGCGTCTCGCTCGTGCTGAAGGCGGACATCCGCCCCGGCTACTCCGGCGAGCTCGACGCCAAGATCGAGCGCCTGGAGGCGGCGATCGACGAGTCCGCCGAATAGCGCCGCGCCAGACGAACTGCCCCGAAGGGTCTCGGAGTCTCAGTCGATGGCGCGGAGAGAGCCCGTGTAGGCGTCGATCACGCCCGGAGCGAGGAGAGCTCTCGGCCACACCGTGCCGATCAGTGTTCCGACGAACGCGTTGTCTTCGACGACCGGACGCGCCAGGGAGTGCGCCGAGTCGACCCGACGCACGCTCAGCGCCGAGCCGAAGACGTCGCGGTAGACGCGCTCGGTCTCATCGACGTCGACGTTGCGGTCGTGCTCGCCGATGAGGAGGAGGACCGGGATCTCCCGCACCGCGGAGGCGCGGAGGTCCGCGGTGGCGTCGGCGTGCATGTTGCGGGCGACGAACGCCCATCGCTCGGCGGTCATCGGCGGATCGTCGGTGGTGATCTCGCGATACTCCTCGTACGAGGCGCCGCGGTCGAGGAGCCCGCGCACGGCGTCGCTCTCGGCGATGGCCTGCGCGCGGGCGGCTTCGGTCGCGTTCTCGTGGTCGAGGTCGGCGAGGAGATTGAATCGACCCTGCGTGAGCCAGTTGATCGCCGTCCCCGCCGCGACCACGCCGTCGATGTCGTCGCGCTCGGCGACGACCTTCGGCATGACCCACCCCGCCTGGCTGGCTCCCCACAGGACGATCCGCTCGGTCGGGATGCCGGTCTGTCCCAGGGCCCAGTCGATGGCGACGCTCACCTCGGCGGCGCGATCGTCCATCGACTGGTCCAGCCAGTCGCCGGTCGATCCGCCGACTCCCGGCTTGCTCCAGGAGAGCGTTGCGAATCCCGCGTCGGCCGCGCCCTCGAACCAGGGGGAGTACAGGCCGTCCTGCGTCGCATCCACGGCGCTGTCGC
The DNA here is from genome assembly GCF_002979415.1 of Microbacterium sp. MYb72. Classification (GTDB taxonomy): domain Bacteria; phylum Actinomycetota; class Actinomycetes; order Actinomycetales; family Microbacteriaceae; genus Microbacterium; species Microbacterium natoriense. The sequence continues at coordinate 17,463 of NZ_PCOT01000029.1, forward strand.
CGTGCACCATGACGACGAGGCCTCGGGGCGAGTCGGTGCGCGGCATGGTGAGCACGCCGTCGAGTCGACCGTCGGGGGTCGGGATCTGCACCGCGGTCTGGGTGAAACGGTAGTCGTTTCCGAGGAGCACCACGCCCGCGGCGGCGAGCACCACGGCGAGGACGATGCCGGCGATGATGACGGGCTTTCGCCAAGGGTTTGAATTGCGCACGAACGTAGCCTATCTGATAGAAATGAACCATGAACGCTGTGCAGATCGACCTCGGATTCGACGAGTCCGAGCGGGAGGGCATCGGCGCGCTGTACTGGGAGGCGTTCCGGAGGAAGCTGCGTCCCGCCTTCGGCGACGATGCCGTGGGGCTCCGCGTGATCCGTGCGGCGATGCGCTCGGATCGGATGCTCGTCGCGCGATCCGAGGGAGGCGTCGTCGGCGTGTGCGGCTTCCACGCGGATGGCACCGGCGCCGTGGAGCTGAGCATGAAGTCCCTGCGCAGCCACCTCTCGATCGGGGGAGCGCTGCGCGCGGCACTCGTCCTCAGCGTGCTCGCTCGCGAAGAGCATCCCGGCTCGCTCGTGCTCGACGGGATCTGCGTCGACGCCGACCAGCGCGGTGCAGGCATCGGCACCTCGCTTCTCGATGTCGCAGAGCGTCTTGCCCGGAACAGGGGTGCGACGTCCGTGCGGTTGTCGGTGGTCGACAGCAACCCCCGCGCCCGCGCGCTGTACATGCGTCGCGGCTTCGTGCCGATCGAGTCGGGCGCTCTGGGTCTCCTGGGGTTCGTGTACGGTTTCGATCGATACACGGTGCTGACCAAGGAGCTGTCTTCATGACCGACCAGATCTCGCCGCGCACCCTGATCGAAGCGCACCTGCCGTTCGCCGGCGAGGTCGACCTCGCTCTGATCTACGCCACCGCGAACGAACTGGGGATCGAGGACCAGCCCGTGAGGCTGGCGCTCAGGCGCCTCATCTCCGCCGGTGAGCTCGAGCAGCGCGGTCGCGGACGTGCGGGAGTCGTCGAGCTCACGGAGTCCGGACGAGCACGGCTGGACATCGACCGGATCGCGGTCCGGCTGGCCTTCGCCCAGGACGCGGGGCAGGCGCCCTGGGACGGATTCTGGCGGCTCCTCGGCATCAGCGCACCGGAGTCGCACCGTGCGATCCGCGACGCGTTCCGCAGAGACATCGTGAGTCTCGGGGCCGCTCCCTTCTCGACGGGCCTGTACGTGACGCCGCACGACCTGACCGCGTTCCTTCCGGCCGGCGCCGGTCCGTATCTCGTGACAGCCGCATCCGGCGACCTCACGATGAGGGGGGTCACGGATCCGCAGGAGATCGTGGAGTCGCTGTGGCCGGCGCAGCCCACCCTCGCTGCGTACGCGGAGCTCGATCGCGCGCTCGTGGCCCTGCCTGCGGGGTTGTCGCCGGTCGCCCGCCAGCTCCGCCTGGCCGATGCGTTGGAGCTCGCGCTCCGAGACGACCCGCTGATCCCGAGCGAGCTGCGTCCCGATCCGTGGAGACCCGCAGGGACGAGGCGCCGCTGGCTGGATCTCTGGGACGCCGCTCGCGGCCACGACGGCGCGGAGCTGATCTACCGCGGCTGGCTGCCCGAGTGATCGCGCGCGACCGGTAGTCTTTACGGGTGAATCCCTCGACTGACACGAGGGGTGCGGCGAAGAGGGCGCTCCTCTCTCTCGCTATCGGCAGTTTCGGCATCGGCATGACCGAGTTCGTCGTGATGGGCCTGCTCCCTGACATCGCCGGCGACCTTCTGCCGACCCTGTGGGCGTCGAGCCCGGAGGACGCGCTGAGCCAGGCCGGCTGGCTGATCTCCCTCTACGCGCTCGGTGTGGTGGTGGGTGCGCCGACGATCGCCGGGTTCGTGGCCCGCTTCCCTCGGCACCGTGTCATGATCGGCCTCGCCCTGGCCCTCACCGTCTTCAACGCCCTCACCGTGGTGCTGCCGACGTTCGAGCTCGTCGGGGCCTCGCGCTTCCTCGCCGGCCTCCCGCACGGAGCCTATTTCGGCATCGGCGCTCTCGTGGCGGCCGACGTCATGGGCCCGGGCAACAGGGCCAAGGGCGTCGCCTTCATCCTGACCGGCCTCACGGTCGCGAACGTCGTGGGCGTGCCGCTCGGGACCTTCCTCGGCCAGCAGTGGGGCTGGCGCGCCGCGTTCGGCGTGGTCGCCCTGGTCTTCGCCCTCGCGACGCTGTGCATCTCGTTCTTCGTGCCGGAGCACCCGGGCGAGCCGGGGCGCACGATGCGCTCCGAGCTGCGGGTGTTCCGCATCCCGCAGGTGTGGTTCGCCCTCGGCGTCGGCGCCATCGGCTTCGGCGGATTCTTCGCGGTCTACAGCTACATCGCCCCTCTCGTCACGGAGGTCGCCGGTTCGCCGGAGTGGGTCGTGCCCATCGTGCTCGTCCTGATGGGGCTCGGCATGACCGGAGGCAACATCGTCGGGGGTCACCTCGCCGACATCGATCTCCGGCGCACCCTGCTGTTCGGCCTCGCGATCATGGCGGCCGTGTTCGCGCTGCTCGCCGCGCTCTCGTTCTGGATCGTGTCTCTCGCCGTGCTCGTCTTCGTCGTCGGATTCGTGTCCTCGGTCCTCGCTCCGACGATCCAGACCCGCCTGATGGACGTGGCCGAAGACAACCAGTCGATCGCCGCGGCGCTCAACCACTCGGCGCTCAACATCGGCAACAGCATGGGGGCGTTCCTCGGCGGCCTCGTGATCGCCGCGGGCTGGGGCTTCACCGCGCCGTCGTGGACCGGCGCGGCGCTCGCGGTGGCCGGACTGCTGATCGCCCTGCTCTCCTTCCGCGTGGAGTCGCGGAAGACGGCGATCGTCCGGTCGTAGAGTGTGGGGGTGGACGCCCCCGAAGACCTTCCCGTCGCCGGAACCGTCGTGCTGCTGCGCGACACCGATGCCGGTCCGGAGACGCTGCTCATGCGCCGCCCTGACCGCGGCTCGTTCGCCGGTGCGTGGGTGTTCCCCGGTGGAGCGGTCGAGGCATCCGATCGGGCACCCGGCGGGACGGAGCAGGAGGACGCGCGCAGGGCGGCCGCCCGCGAGGCGTTCGAGGAGGTCGGGGTCGTCATCGACGATCTGACGGTGCTGTCGTGCTGGACACCGCCCGCCGAGGCCCCGAAGCGCTTCCGCACCTGGTTCTTCCTCGCCACATCCCTCGACGACGAGGTGCGGCCCTCTGCCGCCGAGGTCGCAGACGTGGCCTGGGTGCGACCTGCGGACGCGCTCGCGCGGCACGGCGCGGGGGAGTGGTCGCTGTTCCCTCCGACGTGGATGACGCTCCACGGTCTGCTCGGGTTCGCACGAGCCGCGGACGCGATCACGACCGCGGAGGTCGCGTTCTACCGCACCCGCATCGACGGCTCGGCGTTCCGGTGGGACGGGCTCGCCCTCGAGACCAGGACGCTGCCCTGGACCCTAGCTGCCGAGCAGCCGTCGTAGGTGGCGGCCGACGGCATCTGTCTCGATGAGGAAGCCGTCGTGGCCGAAGTCGCTGGTGAGCACGACGGCGTCGTTTCCGTCGAGCGTGTTCGGGATGCTGCGGGCGATGCGGTGCTGCCCGTCGACGGGGAACAGCCGGTCGCTGTCGATCCCGAGGACGAGCGTCGTCGCGGTGACCGTGCGGAGCGCCTCCTCGACGCCGCCGCGGTCGCGACCGACGTCGTGCGAGTTCATGGCCTCGACGAGAGTGATGTAGCTGTTCGCGTCGAAGCGCCGCGTGAACTTGTTGCCGTGGAAGTCGAGGTACGACTCCACGGCGAAGCGTCCGCCGTGGCCGAGCGGCGACACGTCGGACTGCCACGAGCGCTGGAAACGCTGGTTGAGCTCGATCGGGCTGCGGTAGTTCAGCAGAGCCATGCGACGAGCGAGGGCGAGCCCCCTGTGCGGGCCGTCGCCGTCTGCGAGGTCGTAGTACTCACCGCCCTGGAACCGCGGATCCATCCGCACGGTCTCGAGCTGGACCGTGTTCAGGGCGATCTGGTCGGCCGTGGTGACCGGAGGAGAGGAGAGCACGGCGAGGCGATCGACGCGCTCGGGGTGGGAGATCGCCCATTCGAGCGCGTGCATGCCGCCCATCGAGCCGCCGATGACCGCGGCCCAGGTGTCGATGCCGAACGCGTCGGCGAGGCGCACCTGCGCCGCCACCTGGTCGCGGATCGTCAGGTACGGGAACCGCGAGGCCCACTCGTAGCCGTCGGGGGCGATGCTCGCCGGGCCCGTCGAGCCCTGGCATCCTCCGAGCATGTTGGGCGCGATCACGAACCACTCGTCGGTGTCGAGGGGGGCGCCGGGACCGACGATGTCCTCCCACCAGCCGGCGGTCGGATGCCCTGCCCCCGCGTCGCCGCGGAGGTGGCTGTCTCCGGTGAGGGCGTGCAGCACGAGGATCGCGTTGCTGCGCGCGGCGTTCAGCTCGCCCCAGGTCTCGAAGGCGAGTCGGATGCCGGGCAGCTCCACGCCGCTCTCCGTGCCGAACGCGCCGAAGGACGCGAACCTGCGTCCGCCGATCGTGTCGCCGTCGCGCCAGGCCCCGGTCGCCGGGGGGCGTGCGCGCAGAAGGCGGACGTCGGCCTCCGTCACCGGCGCCGACGGCACCGTGTCCTCAGAGGTCGTCTGCCAGTCCATGGTTCCATTCTCGCCCGGGCGGCGGGCCCCGCGGCGAAGGTTACGCGGAAGAGTCGCGGCTATCGGCCGAGAACGGTCTTCGTGGCGAGGTGATCGCTGTTGCCCGCCGGGAGTGTCGTGGACGAGATCGTGCTCAGCCCCCGGGTGAAGACCTGATCGATGCGGGTGAGGGGGAAGGCGGCGGGCCAGGTCAGCCCCAGGCTCGCATCGGTGGGGCGCACCCAGTCCAGCTCTCCGCGCAGGGGGTTCAGCGCGGGATCCGTCGACGCCGCGTTGAAGTCGCCGACGACGATGAGGGATTCCGCAGGGTCGGCGGCGACGGTCGCCGCCAGCCCCGACAGCATGGTGTCGCGGGCGTCCTGATGCCCGGGTCGCACGGACGCCGCGTGCAGCACGTAGACCTCGGTGGCGGCATCCGGAGCCTCGACCGTGACCCTGATCGCCCGCTTCCATCCGAGGCCGAGGGTGAGGGGCTCGGCATCCGCGAGCGGATACCTGCTCCAGATCCCCACGGTGCCCACCGCGTAGGAGTGCGGATAGCGTTCGGCGAGCGCGCCTTCGGCGACGGCGAGGCTGTCGCCGTCGAGCTCGACCAGCGCGATCACGTCGGCGCCGGTGTCGGCGAGCTCGTCGGCGGATGCCGCGGCGCCGCCGGAGTGCGCCCGGACGTTCTGGCTCACGATCGTGAGGGCGGGAGTGCCGGCGGCCCCGAAGGAGGGAAGGGCGGGCGCCATCGCCATCGCCCAGACGACGACGGGGACGAGCAGGACGAGGAGCACGCGGCGGGCGAGCAGCAGCGCCAGCACCGCCACGACGAGCAGCGCCGCGCCGAGCCACGGCAGCGCTGCGGCTCCGGCCGTGCCGATCGGCCCGGGAATCCATGTGCACACGACGGCGACGAGCAGGAGGAAGCAGGCGACGGCGAGGGTCCGCGCGGCCCGCGTCCGGGGTCTCCGGACCACGGCGGTCCGGGTGTCGGCGTCGATCATGTGCTCCTCACGGCAGGGCGGGGTCTTCCATTCTCGTGGGCCCCGCCTGTGCGCCTGCCGAGCAGAGGTCGGCGCGGCCGCACGCAGAGATGCCCCGAGCCGAAACCCGGGGCATCTCTGCGTCTGTGGAGTCGATCAGGCGCGTGCAGCCTCCGACACGCGGCGAGCCGCGGCGAGGGCCTGGTCGAGATCGGCCTTCAGATCGTCGATGTTCTCGATGCCGACCGACAGGCGCACAAGACCCGGCGTGACGCCAGCGGTGAGCTGCTGCTCGGGGGTGAGCTGCGCGTGCGTGGTCGATGCGGGGTGGATGACGAGCGAGCGCACGTCGCCGATGTTGGCGAGGTGGCTGAACAGGGACAGGCTGTTCACGAACTCGCGACCGGCCTCCACGCCGCCCTTCAGCTCGAAGGAGAGCACGGCGCCGACGCCCTTGGGGGCGTACTCGTTCGCCTTGGCGTACCAGGGCGACGACGGCAGCCCAGAGTAGTTGACGGTCGCGACGTCATCGCGGTTGTCGAGCCACTCGGCGATCTCCTGTGCGTTCTGCACGTGGCGCTCGATGCGCAGCGACAGCGTCTCGACGCCCTGGATGAGGTTCCAGGCGCTCTGCGGGGCGATGGCCGAGCCGAGGTCACGGAGCAGCTGCACGCGGGCCTTGATGATGTAGGCGAGGGCGTCGCCGACCGCGGCCGTGTAGCTTGCGCCGTGGTACGAGGGGTCGGGAACCGTGAGGCCGGGGAACTTCTCGACGTTCTTCGACCACTCGAACTTGCCGCCGTCGACGATGACGCCGCCGATGGTGGTGCCGTGGCCGCCGAGGAACTTCGTCACCGAGTGGATGACGATGTCCGCACCGTGCTCGAACGGGCGGATCAGGTACGGCGTGGCGATCGTGTTGTCGACGATGAGCGGCACTCCGCTCTCGTGCGCGATGTCGGCGACGGCGCGGATGTCGAGGATGTTGATCTGCGGGTTGCCGATCGTCTCCGCGAAGAACAGCTTGGTGTTCGGGCGGACGGCGCGACGCCACTCCTCGGGGTCGTCCTGGTTCTCGACGAAGGTGACCTCGATGCCGAGCTTGGCGAGCGTGTACTTGAAGAGGTTGTAGGTGCCGCCGTAGATCGAGCTGGAGGCGACGAAGTGGTCGCCGGCCTCGGCGATGTTCAGGATGGCGAAGGTCGACGCCGCCTGGCCGCTGGAGAGCACGAGGGCGCCGGTGCCCCCTTCGAGGGCCGCGAGGCGCTGCTCCAGGACGTCTTGGGTCGGGTTCTGGATGCGGGTGTAGATGTTGCCGAACTCGGCCAGGGCGAAGAGGTTGGCTGCGTGGTCCGCGCTGTCGAACACGTAGGACGTGGTCTGGTAGATCGGCGTGGCCCGGGCCTTGGTGACGGGGTCGGGTGCGGCGCCGGAGTGGATCTGCTTGGTCTCGAAACGCCAGGTCTCGGGTGCGGACATGTGTTCCCCCTGGAACTGTTGAAGAGGTCTGTGGCGAATGCCGTTGTTGAGACAGTACGGAATATCGGCCGTTGTCAACAAGGACGGGGAAATGTGACGTAACACCTCGGAGGCATCCTCGGATGCTGGCCGCATCCATCATCGGAGTGCCGCAGATCGGCGCGGCCGTGGAAGAGGGCAGGGGAGCGGCTCCCGCTCCCGACGCGCAGTGACGGCAGGGAGACACGGTCTGAGGGTCCTGCCGCGCGATCCGCGCGTCCCGGATACGGTGGAGGCATGACAGGCAGACGTGCAGTGGTGACGGGTGCGAGTTCGGGGATCGGCGAGGCGACGGTGCGTGTGCTCCGCGCCCGGGGCTGGGACGTCGTCGGCGTGGCGCGACGCGCTGACCGGCTGGCGGCGCTCGCCGCGGAGACCGGTGCGCAGGTGATCCCGTGCGACCTCACCGATGCGGATGCCGTGGCCGCGCTCGTCGCGGATGTCGAGGCGAGCGGCCCCGTGCACGCTCTCGTGCAGGTCGCGGGCGGCGCCAGGGGCACCGACCGCATCGAGGACGCCTCGACCGAGGACTGGCAGTGGATGTACGACGCGAACGTGCTGTCCACGCAGCGCCTGGTCAAGGGCCTGCTGCCGCTCCTACGGCGAGCCGCCGCGGTCGACGGGCACGCCGACACGGTGTTCGTCACGTCGACGGCGGCGCAGCTCGCCTACGCCGGCGGAGGCGGCTACAACGCCGCGAAGGCAGCGGAGGCGATGCTGGTGCACGCGCTGCGCCTGGAGCTGAACGGCGAGCCGATCCGTGTGTCCGAGGTGGCGCCGGGCATGGTGCAGACCGAGGAGTTCGCGCTGAACCGTCTCGGCGGTGACGCCGTCGCCGCGGAGGCCGTCTACTCCGGAGTCGTCTCGCCGCTCGCCGCGAGCGACGTCGCCGACGTGATCGCCTACGCGCTCGATGCTCCCGGGCACGTCAACCTCGACCTCATCACGATGCGCCCCGTGGCCCAGTCTGCGAACCACCTGCTCGCGCGCGGCCCGCTGCGCGTGCGCACGGACGACTGATGCCGGGGCGGACCCTCGCGCAGCTCGCGGCCGACGGCGAGATCGATCCCGGCTGGGCCGAGGCGCTGTCGCCCGCGCAGGACGTGATCACGGAGCTGGGGGAGCGGCTGCGCGCGGAGCAGGCCGCCGGCCACGGATATCTCCCCGCGGGGGCGAACGTGCTGCGCGCCTTCCGCCGCCCGCTCAGCGAGGTGCGCGTGCTCATCACGGGTCAGGACCCCTACCCGACCCCCGGGCATCCCATCGGGCTCTCCTTCGCGGTCGACCGGGACGTCCGTCCGCTGCCCAGGAGCCTCGGCAACATCTACAAGGAGCGCGAGAGCGACCTCGGCATCCCCCCGGCCCCGCACGGCGACCTCACGGCCTGGAGCGATCAGGGCGTGCTGCTGCTGAACAGGGTGCTCACCGTGCGACCGGGCCTCGCCGCATCCCATCGGGGCTGGGGCTGGGAGAAGGTCACAGAGCTCGCCATCCGCGCTCTCGTCGCCAGGGACCGCCCGCTCGTCGCGATTCTCTGGGGACGGGACGCCGCGAACCTGCAGCCGCTCCTCGGCAGCACGCCGGTGATCGCGTCGGCGCACCCGTCTCCGCTGTCGGCGAGCCGGGGCTTCTTCGGCTCCCGTCCGTTCTCCCGCGCGAACGCCCTGCTGGAGGAGCAGGGCGCGGATGCCGTCGACTGGCGCGTCGACGGAGAGCAGCCTCTAGGCTGAGCGCATGCAGTTCGAACCGGGTGACCGCCGACGTGTTCTGCCGCGCCACCTGCGTCCGACTCCCGCCCCCGAGGTGTTCTCGTACTCGATCCGCCCCGCACGCGCCTCCGATCTCCCGCACGTCAGGGAGATCTACAACCACTTCGTGAGCAACTCGGTCGTCACCCTCGACGAGCGGCGCAGCTCCATCCCGTACTGGCGCGAGAAGTTCGCCATGCTGACGAGGCTCGGGCTGCCGTTCCTCGTCGCGGTGTCGCCGTCGGGTGTGGTCCTCGGGTACGCCCTCGCTCAGCCGTGGGCGGGCAAGAACGCCTACCGCTACACCGTCGAGGACTCGATCTACCTCGGCCCCGGGGCGGGCGGCAAAGGACTCGGCGGTGTGCTCCTGCAGGCGCTGATCGACGCCTGCCAGCAGCTCGGCATCCGTGAGATGGTCGCCGTGATCAGCGACAGCAAGGCGGAGGCGTCGATCAGGCTGCACGCGAAGCTCGGCTTCGTCGAAGCCGGACGGATGGGACGGGTCGGCCACAAGTTCGGGCGCGATCTGGGCACGGTGTACATGAAGAAGGCGCTCACGCCGACGGGGCGGCGGCGTCTGTTCGGACGCTGAGCGGCGCAGCGCGGGTCAGCGGTCGGGGTGCGGGATCACCGGTATGGCCGCCAGCAGGGTCCTGGTGTAGTCCTGCGTCGGCGACAGCAGCACCTCCGCCGTGGTGCCGCGCTCGACGACGGCTCCGTCCTTCATGACGACGACCGTGTCGCACAGGTTCTGCACGACCCCGATGTCGTGCGAGACCGTGATGAGCGTCAGCGACGTCGTGCGCCGGAGCTCGACGAGGAGCTCGAGGATCTGCGCGCGCACGGTCACGTCCAGCGCCGACAGCGGCTCGTCTCCCACGAGGATGCGCGGGCGGTGGACGATCGCGCGTGCCAGGGCGATGCGCTGACGCTGGCCTCCGGAGAATTCGTGCGGGTACCGGTCGGCCATGTCGGGCTCGAGCCCCACCTGCTCCAGCACCTCGCGAACCCTCGCGCGGCGGTCGCCCTCGATGCCGAGAGCCCACAGCGGCTCGCCGATGATGCGCCCTGCGGTCATCCGCGGGTCGAGGGAGGCGTAGGGGTCCTGGAAGACGAGCCCGGTCTGTCGCCGCAGCCAGTGCAGCGAGGTGGCGGACGCCGTGGCATCCACGGTGCGTCCGTCGACGGCGACCGTGCCCGACGTGGCGCGGTCGAGGCCGAGCAGCAGGCGGATCAGGGTGGACTTGCCGGACCCGGACTCCCCGATGATGCCGACGGAGGAGCCTTCGACGACGTCGAGGTCGGTGGGCTGGAGCGCCGTCTGGGTGCGCGTGCGCTCGAACGCGGACCTCTTCGGCACCACGAAGTCGCGGCGGAGCGCGCGTGCTTCGATGAGGCTCACGATGCTGCTCCATCCGGTCGCCAGAGCGTCGCGGTCGCATCGCGCAGCAGCCCCTGCGTGATCGGCGAGCGCGGTGCGCTGAGCAGGGTCGCCACCGGGGCGGACTCCACCACGCGGCCGTGCTCGAGCACCACGCCGTCGACGGCGACCTGTGCGAGGACGGCGAGGTCGTGCGTGATGAAGACCAGCGACATGCCCTGCTCCTCGACGAGGTCGAGGAGCAGGGAGAGGATCTCGGCCTGGATGGTGACGTCCAGGGCGGTGGTGGGCTCGTCGGCGATCAGCAGACGCGGTCGGCAGGCGAGGGCCATCGCGATCGCGACGCGCTGGCGCTGCCCTCCGGAGAGCTGGTGCGGATAGCGGTCGACGATCGTCTCCGGATCGGGCAGCCGCACGCGGGCCGCCTCGGCGATCGCACGCTCCCTGGCCTCGCGACGTCCGATGCGCTCGTGAATGCGGATCGACTCGGCGATCTGCCGTCCGACGGTGCGGATGGGGTTGAGAGCGGTGCGGGGCTCCTGGAAGACGATGCCGATCTCATCCCCGCGGAGCCGTGCGAGGTCCCTGTCGGGCATCCCGATCAGCTCGACGCCGTTCCAGCGGATGCTGCCCGATGCCGTCGCCCCGTCGGGGAGCAGACCGAGGATCGCCAGGGCGGTGAGCGACTTGCCCGAGCCGGATTCGCCGATCAGCCCCAGCCGTGATCCGTCGGGGACCTCGAAGGACACGCCGTCGACGACGCGGCGACCATCGATCTCGACGACGAGGCCGTCGACGCTCAGGCTCATGCGACCACCGCCGGGGTGTGGACCTCGGCCGCGCGGTGACGCAGCGTCGGATCGGTGGCCTCGCGGAGCCCGTCGCCCAGGAGGTTCAGCGCCAGCACGGTGATGGTGATCGCGAGACCCGGCCAGATGACCGAGAGCGGATGCACGCCGATGTAGCGCTGCAGGTCGGACAGCAGGATGCCCCAGCTCGGCTCGACGACGGAGGCGCCGAAGCCGAGATACGACAGCCCCGCCTCGGCGAGCACGGCGACGGCCATCGACCACGACAGCTGCACGATGAACACGGGAGCGACGTTCGGCAGCAGGTGCCGCACGAGGTTCTGCCTCGTCGTGAGCCCGGATGCTCTGGCCGCGAGCACGAAGTCGCTCTGCTGCACACGGCGCAGCTCCGGGCGGGTGACGCGGGCGATGTTGACTCCGAAGCCGATGCCCACCGACCAGATCACGACCCACAGCGAGCCGCCCCACACCGACGAGATCATCATCGCGATCAGCAGCACGGGGAAGGCGATGAGGATGTCGACGAACACGGCGACGGTCTCGCGGAGCCAGCGCGCGGTGAGCGCGCCGAGGGCCGCGAGGGCGACGCCCACGAACGTCGCCACGAGTCCGGCGCCGACGCTCACGAACACCGTCGTGCGCGCGCCGGCCATGATCAGGCTCAGGATATCCCGCCCCGTGTCGTCCGTGCCGAGCAGGTGCGGCCAACCCGGTGGCATCCATCGGTCTCTGATCTCCGAGGCCTGGGGGTCGAAAGGCGTCCAGAACAGCGAGACGAGCGCGAGGAGCACGACGACCGCCACGACGACGAGCCCGAAGCGTCCCGTGGAGGTACTCCAGAGTCTGCGGAGCCACTGCGGGGTCATGCGGCCTCCCGCTGCCGAGGATCGATCGCGCGGTGGGCGAGGTCGACGAGGAAGCCGACGACCAGCACGAAGCCGGTGAGCACGAGCAGCTCGCTCTGCACCTTCACCAGATCCCGAGTGCCGACGTCGGCGACGAGCATCCGCCCGATCCCGGGGAGGGTGAACAGCTGCTCGATGACGACGGAGCCCACGATGATGCCGGCGACCTGCAGGCCGAGGACCGTGATGATGGAGAGGCCGACAGCGGGGATGCCGTGCTGGATCAGGGCGCGCGTGCGGGTGAGGCCCTTGGCTGCCGCGGTGCGGACGAAATCCTGCCCCGCGGCCTGGAGGGTGGCGCTGCGGACGAACCTCATGAGCATGGCGCCCTCGACGATGCCGATCGTGAGCGCGGGGAGGAGCAGCGACTCGATCGCCTTGCCCGGGGTCGACCAGCCGGTGCGGGGGAAGCCCTGAGGGGGCAGCCACCCCAGCCACACCGAGAACACGACGATGAGCATCATGCCCGCCCAGACCACGGGGACCGCGGCCAGCGCCTGCGCCCCGACGCTCAGGGCGGTGCCGCCGCGACGGCCGCGCTGCAGCGCGGAGAGCACGCCGAACGGCAGGGCGATCAGGACGGCGATGGACAGGGCCATGAGGCCGAGGGGGACCGTGACCTGTGCCTTGAGTGCCAGCTCCTCGCCCACGGAGGCGCCGGAGAGCAGCGACGTGCCGAGATCGCCGCGGAGGATGCCGCCGATCCACTCGACGTACTGGGCCGGCAGCGGGCGGTTGAGACCCAGAGACTCACGCAGGGCCTCGACCTCGGCGGGCGACGCCTGGGTGCCGGCGATGAGCTGGGCGACGTCGCCGGGGAAGACCCGCAGGGTCAGGAAGATGAGCACGCTCGACACGAGGAGCCCTGCGATGAGCAGGGCTCCTCGGACGAGCGCATAGCGGATCACGGAGCGGAGGCCGCCGTCACTTCTCGGTCGCGACGGTCACGCCGCTGAGGTCGATGCGCGAGTTGATCGAGTCCTTCGGGAAGCCCGAGACCTGCGGGCTCACGGCGGTGATGGTGGCGCCGTTGTAGAGCCAGTCGGCGGCGTGGTCCTCGGACACGATGCGAGCGGCCTGCTCGAGGAGCTTCGCGGACTTGTCGGCGTCGACCTCCTTCAGCGCCTGGGCGTAGAGCTCCTGCACCTTGGCGTTGTCGTAGCCGAAGTAGTAGTCGGGGTTCGCGAAGTTGCCGAAGTCGCGCGGCTCGACGTGCAGCACGAAGCTGAGGTCGTAGTCGTGGTTCGTGTAGACGTCCTCGAGCCAGGCGGGGAACTCGACGGAGTTCACGTCGAGGGTGACGCCGACCTTGGCGAAGTCGGAGATCAGCACCTTCGGCACGGTCGTTCCGTAGAAGTTCGGGATCGTCAGGGTGAGCTCGAGCTTCTCCTGGCCTGCCTCCTTGAGCAGGGCCTTCGCCTTCTCGGGGTCGTAGGAGATGACGTCGGAGAGGTCCTCGTAACCGGGATCGAGCTCCGGGATCGGTCCGTACAGGGTGGAGCCGGCGCCCACGGCCTCGACGAGCGCCTCGTGGTCGATGGCGAGGCGGAGGGCCTCACGCACCCGCACGTCGTCGAGCGGCGCCTTCTTGTTGTTGAAGGCGAGGGTCGCCTTGTCGGTGGTGCGACCGGTGGTGAGAGTGAAGTCGGTGCCCTCGAACTGGGAGACCAGGTTGGGATCGACCGCCGTCAGCACCTGCACGCCGCCGTCGAGAGCGGTGTTCACACCGGCGGTGAAGTCGGGGATGTAGAGGAACTCGACGGTCTTGACGCCGGCGGCTTCGCCCCAGTACGCGTCGTAGCGTCCGAAGGTGATCGAGCTGCCCTTGCTCCAGCGGGTCAGGGTGAACGGACCCGTGCCGTTCTCGGCGGTCTTGAGGTCGGTCGCATCGCCAGCCTGGAACACGAGCCCCGCGGGGCCGGTGAGCGCGAAGAGGAAGTTCTGGTTCGGCTCGGTGAGCACGATCTGCACGGTGGCGGCGTCGGGCGCCGAGATCGAGGCGACCGAGGCGAAGTCGGAGTTGCCCTGCAGGGTGGCATCCGTACGCACGGCCTCGTAGGAGGCGACGACGTCGGCGGAGGTGAGCGCCGCGCCGTTGTGGAACGTGATGCCGTCGTTCAGCGTGAACGTGTAGGTCAGGCCGTCAGCCGAGACCGTGTGCTTCGACGCCAGCCGGTCGACGATCTCGTTGTCCTGCGTGCGGCTGACCAGTCCCTCGTAGATGTTGTCGATGAGGACCTGCTCGAGGGCGGCGCCGCTGGTGTGGCGGATGTCGAGGTTGGTCGGCTCGAGGACGAGCCCGACCTGCAGGGTGGCGTCGGGGTCGGGCTTGCCGGTGGCCGTGGCGGTGGGCTCAGGGGAGCTGGTGCCGGTGCAGGCGCTGAGGATCACGGCGGTGGCCGCGATCGCGGAGATCAACGCGAGTCGTCGGGTGCGACGGAACATGGATTTTCCTCTCGGTGCGGCAGATGCTGTGTGCCGGTGGATCGAGCCTAGGGATCAGTCGGGTGGGTCAGGGTCGTCTGTGGAACGGAACGTCACAAAGCGCGGGTGAGGAACTCGGCGAGCTCCTTCGGCGCCGTCTCCTGGACGTTGTGGGTCGCGTCGATCGCGATCGCACGCGCGCCGGGCACGCGACGCTCCCACTCGTCGGCATCCGCTTCGCTGACGAAGCCCCGCGTCGCTCGGACGAGGGTGATCGGGGCGGTGACGGCGGCGAGGTCGTCCCAGCCGGTCTCGTGCAGGACGGACGGGGATGCCGCGGACCCGGGGTCGTGCGCGGCCAGGGCCTGGGCGGCGAGGTGCGCGAAGTGGTGCTTCCACTCGACGCGGCCGTCGGGGCGCACCCGTGTGTTCAGGAAGACGCCGCGCTCGGTCTCGGGACGCGTGCCGCCGAACCCGAGGGAGATGGCCTTGTCGACGAGCTCGTCCCGCGTGGCGAAGTGGGTCGGGCCGGCGTAGAACTCGCGCAGAGCCGCGGGGCCGGCGGTGACGTCGATTCCCGGTGTGATGTCCACGACGATCACCGCGGCGACGAGCTCGGGATGCGCGGCGGCGAGTGCTGCGGCGGTGAGGCCGCCGAGGGACTGGCCGACGACGAGCTGAGGGGTGTCTGTCCATGCCTGGAGCGCCGCAGCGACGTCGGCGGCGAGCGGCCGTGGCGTGTAGTCGAGGTCGTCGCGCCAGGACGAGTCGCCGTGGCCGGCGAGATCGATGGCGAGGAGAGGCTGCTGGACGGCGAGAGCCGTGGTGTCCCAGGTATGGGCGTTGAGGCCTGCGCCGTGCAGGAGCGTCACCCGGGGGGACTCCGTGCCGAAGCGGAGGGCGCTGAGCGTGCGTCCGTCGGGAAGGGAGAGGGTGAGTCGCTCGACACGGGGGAGGGGAACCCCGAGCGCTTCGGCCTGTGCGGGAAGATAGCTGAACTCGCTGATGTCGATCGCCACCTGCATATTCTGCTCCCGCTTCGGGGCTGCACGGAAACTCGGGAGCATATCGACAAGCAGAAGATGACCTTGTGTTGCATTTTCGGTCTTCATGTTGCGCTTTGATCGAGCAGTCTGCATCCGGCGACGGAATCGCCGGATGCCGCAGTCGCTCTCGCAGCGAATAGCATGGAGTCATGAGCGAGACGCGAGTGCACCTGTCCAAGACCGAGCCGACCGCGTACCGGGCGCTGGACGAGTTCTCCCGGACCGTCGGCGACATCTGCGCCGCGAACGGCATCGACGAGCGGCTCAAGGAGCTGGTGATGATCCACTGCTCCCAGCTCAACGGCTGCGGGTACTGCACGCGCATCCACGTCGACCGCGCGCTCAAGGCCGGGATCGACACCGACACGCTCATGCAGATCGCGACGTGGCGCGAGAGCGGCGTGTTCAGCGATCGGGAGCAGGCGGCGCTCGAGCTCGCGGAGGCGTTCACCTTCATCTCCGAGGAGGGCATCTCCGACGAGGTCTACGACCGCGTCGGAGGGGTCTTCACCGAGAAGGAGTACGCGGCCCTCAGCTGGGCCTGCGTCTCGATCAACGCCTTCAACCGCATCGTGATCGCCGGACGCTACCCGGTCCCGCCTCGCACGCCCCAGGCTCAGGCATGACGGTCATCGACGTCGAAGGCGTGAACAACGTCCGCGACGTGGGCGGGATGCCCGCGGCCGGAGGGAGGATCCGTTCCGGGGTGCTGCTGCGCTCAGGACAGCTGTCGACGGCGACCCCGCGCGGCGCAGTCGCGCTGAGCGAGCTGGTGGGTCACATCGTGGATCTGCGCGACGGCGAGGAGGTCGCCGCGGAGCCGACCGAGATCGCGGGACCCGACACCACGCACCTTCCGCTCTTCCTCGGCTCGGTGCGCTCGTTCTTCGAGGCGGACACGAGCCTCGACGACCTGTACCTCCACCTGCTCGAGGAGAGCGGCGAACGGCTGGTCGCGGCCGTCCGCATCATCGCCGTGGGGCACCCCACGCTCGTGTACTGCACCGTCGGCAAGGACCGCACCGGGGTGACCGTCGCCCTCGCGCTCGCCGCGGTCGACGCCGACCGCGAGGCGATCATCGCCGACTACGCGCTCACGGAGTCGCAGCTGCCGCCAGAGCGCTCGCAGCGGATCGCCGCGTATCTGCGCTCGCAGCACCCGGAGGCCGTGCACGCGGTCGCCCTCGCGACGCAGTCGCCCGCCCCTGTCATGCGCCGCCTGCTCGAGCGCGTCGACGAGCGGTGGGGGTCTGCGGCCGACTACCTGCGCGCGAACGGGTTGACGGATGCCGAACTCGACGCGCTGCGGGCTGCGCTGGTCGAACCTGCCGACCAAGGTTAGGCAAGCCTTCACTGGGTGATACGATGGAGGCACGATGAACACCTCCCTCGACACTCGCAGCACGCGCGCAGAGCGCCGCGCGGCTCGTCGGCGTTCCCACCACCTCGTGACGGCGGATGAGAACTCGCTCGCCGAGCTGGAGGTCTTCCTCACCACGCTGCCCCTGTGCGCATCGGGGCGGATCTTCATCGAGGTTCCTCAGGCCTCCGACATCGGCGTGATCGAGGCTCCCGGTCGGATGACCGTGACGTGGCTCGCCCGCGGCGACCGCAGCGGCGCACCCGGCACCGGTCGTGCATGCGCACCGGGGCAGGCGCTCGCGCGCGCCACCTGCGCCTGGGCCGACGAGATGCTCATCGACGACGAGTTCGAGACGCACGTCACCCTGCTCGGCGGATTCCTCGGCACAGCCGACATCATCGAGCACCTGACCTCGACGCTCGACGTCGAGCCGACGCAGATCCACGCGCCGGAGCGCTTCGGTCTGCTCCCGATCGAGCGCTGATCCCCGACTGCTGACCAGGGCTGCACAGCGGCCTCGCCCGTTCGCGCGTCCGGGAGGCAGAGCCTACGCGGGGGAGTGATCTGCGCTGCGCGCTGCGGTGCGCCGAGCAGGACTGCGACGCACGTAGTTGCCGTCCTCGAGACCGGCTTCGATCTCGAAGCGGTTGCGCAGCGGGTCCCGGCCTGCGAACAGGTAGAGCACGGGCATCAGGAAGCCGTACCGCAGCCATTGCGCCTTGTGCACGGCTTCGTGACGCAGCACGGCGTCGCTCGGGTCGTCATCGCCCGTGAGGAAGCAGCCGCCGACGCACACCCCGCCGCGATTGAACGTCCAGCTCGGCATCCCGCGGAACACCCAGAGCCCTGCGCGGCGTTCGACCGGCCCCGTGCTCCACAGGGATCCCCAGAGCCAGCCGACGGACGTCCCCCACCAGTAGCCGATGCGGCTGACCGGGGAGCGGAGCAGGAACGACGGGATGCGTCGATCGAATCGCCGCCCGCGCACCAGCGCCGCCTCGGCGGCGGGTCGCCAGTCGTCGATCACGCGACCGCGCCGACGAGCCGCAGCAGCGCGCCGAGGTCGTCGACGGCATCGGCTGGTGTCCGCGGCGCGAAGCCGGAGATGGTGGCGCCGGCGAGCGGCACGCTCTCACGGAGCCTCCGGATCGCCGCGCTCAGCGTGGCCGTGGCCAGGCCGAACGGCGCGGCCTCGGACACGCCGGAGAGCTCAGATGGGTCGAGAACGTCGACGTCGATGTGCACCCAGACCCGTGCGGCTCCGGTCGCCAGGACGGCGTCGGCCAGCGCGTCGGCGGATTCGAGGTCGTCGGCGGACAGGATGTTCAGCCCATCGGTCTCCGCGACCTCGGAGTCGTCGAGGTTGCGCAGGCCCACGGCCACGATGCGCTCGCGCGGGATCCCGGGGGAGAGGGCGAGCTGAGGCTCGCCGTCGCCGATCACGGCGCGCAGCGCCATACCGGAGAAGGCCCCGGACGGCGAGGTCTCGGGGGTGTGCATGTCGGGGTGCGCGTCGCACCACACGACGGCGAGGTCGTCGGTGCCTCCGGGCAGTGCCGCCAGGGCGGCGACGGTCACGCTGCAGTCGCCGCCGATGACGACCGTATCGGAGGTCATCGCATCGCGGACGAGGTCGCGGGTGCGCAGCAAGGCGCTCAGGCGCCGCACACCGGTGCCCAGCGACTCGCCGGCTTCGACCGGGACGTCGAGCACGGTGGTCGCGGCGCGGGGGAGATCACCCGCGATGGCGGTGGCGCCGTCGATGAGGAGCATCGCGCGGGCGGCGGGAGAACCCTGCCACTGCGGGACGACGAGGAAACGCACCATGGGTGCCTCCAGAGAGGAAGGAGCGGATGCTCCGGACCGGGAGGGTCCGGAGCATCCGCGGGGTGTATCAGGAGCCTTCGATGGCCGTGCGGGGGGCGGAGCCGCCCGCCTTCAGCTCGGCGAGGCGCGCCTCGACCTCGGTGAGCTCGCCGAGGTCTTCGAGGCTCTCGAACTGGGCGTCGAGGCTGGATGCCGCGAGCTCGGCCTTGCCCTGCGCAAGAGCCTCCTGGCGACGGACCTTGTCTTCGAACCGGCCCAGCTCGCTGGTGGGGTCGAGCACGTTGATCGAGCCGATCGCGTCCTGCACCTTGGTCTGCGCCTCGGCGACCTTGGCGCGGGCGAGCAGTTCGCTGCGCTTGTTCTTCAGCTCGCCGAGCTTCTCCTTCATGCCGTTGAGGCCGGTCTTGAGCTTGTCGACGATCTCGGTCTGAGCGGCGATCTGCGGCTCGGCCGCAGAGGCCTCGCGCTCCGAGCTGATCTGACGCTGGAGGGCGATCTTGGCGAGGCTGTCGAACTTGTCGGCATCCGCACCGTTTCCGGTCGAGCGCATCTCGTCGGCCTTGCGGCTCGCGGCCAGGGCCTTGTTGCCCCACTCGGTGGCCGACTGGACGTCTTCCTCGTGATCGCGTTCGAGCAGGCGCAGGTTGCCGATGGTCTCGGCGATCGCGGACTCGGCGTCGGCGATGTTGTTGGTGTAATCGCGAACGAGCTGGTCGATCATCTTCTGCGGGTCTTCTGCAGAGTCGAGGAGCGCGTTGATGTTCGCGCGGACGAGCGTCGAGATTCGTCCGAAGATGGACTGCTTGGTCATGCGGTTTTCCTTTCAGAGGGTCCTGATCGAGATCTTCACTTATGCGTCTATGAGTTTCAGAAGCGTCGTCCGCCCGAGCGTCCGGAGCGTCCGCCCCCGCTGGAACGTCCGCCGCCGCCACCGAACCCGGAGCTGCGGAAGCCGCCGCTGCCGCTGGACCGCCAGCTGCTCCGTGAGGAGCCGCCGCCGCCACCGCCGCCTCCGGACAGGAGTCCGCCGATGATGCCGCCGAGGATGTCTCCGCCGAGACCGGAGCCGCCGGAGCGGGAGCCGCCGTAGGGGCTGCCGCCCCAGCTGTCGTCTGCGACGTACGACGAGACATCCGACTGCGCGGAGGAGCTGGCCTGGCGTGCGAGCTCGACGGCGTTCTGCGCGGAGGCGAGGGCCTGCTCCGGACTGCTCGCGCGCAGGCTCAGCGCCTGAGTGAGCTCCGCCTCGGCCTGAGAGAGCCGGGTGCGCGCGGTGCTGCCCACGCTGCCGCGCCTCGTCTCGATGAAGTCCCTGGTCGCGCGGATCTGGGAGTCGGCCTGCGCGAGGGTCTGCTCGAGCATCTGCTGTGCGCGGCGCGCGCGCTCGACGGTCTCCCTGCCCTGCGCGATCGCCGCGTCGATCTGCGTGTTCGCCGCGGTGAGGGCCTCCAGAACCCGCTGAGGGCTGCGCGCGGCACCCGTGAGGTTCGCCTGGGCCTGCTGCAGCTGCTGCTGCGTCGCGGCGGCGGCCTGCGCGATCGTGCCGGAGCCGTCGGGGAGCTGCTGCGCTGTCGCGATGTCGCCCTGCAGCTCGGTGATGAGAGCCTGGGCCTGCGTCTCGATGGATGCGAGCTCGGCGCCGAGCGAGGTGATGGCCTGGACGAGCTGGGTCGCCTGGGCGACGGACTGCTCCGCCGTACGGATCGCGAACGCGGCATCGCCCGTCTTTGCCGCGGCGATGGCCGCGGCGGCAGCCTCGATGGAGTGGTCGGCCAGCGCAGCGCGCTCCTGAGCCTGCGCCGGGTTGTCCGCGACCGTGCTGAGCGCCGACGGATCATAGGCCGCGGCGAGCGAGGCGAGCGCGGGAGCGGCCCCCGCGAGCACCGGCGTCAACGCCGCGCGCTCTGCGCGCACTCTCTCGAGCTCCTGGGGAGCGTTCTGCTCCAGTTTGCGGAGCTCGTCGAACGCATCGGTGTTGGCGTCGAGGACTGCATCGATCTCGGCGCAGAGCTGGATGATGCGGATGTGCCACGCGCGACGATCGAAGACCGTGTCCTCGATCTCGTCGTCGAGCTTCTGCTTGAGGTCGAACGCCTCGGACATCTTCGCCTTCGCGGCGTCGATCACGGCCGTGAATTCGGACGTGGGGCCATCGCCGAACTGCGCGACGGCGAATCCCAGCTCCTCTTTGCTCGAGGTCAGCGCATCGTCGGCCTGGACGAGCGCCGCGCCGGCCTGGGTCTGCACCTGCTCGTCGGTGAGCGTCGAGAACGGGTCGTTCGGGTCGGGCTTCTCGGGCATTCCTCCGCGTTCGCGGATCGCGGCGGCGCGACGCGACCGCCGCACGAGGAAGATCACGAGCCAGATCAGCAGCGCGGCGGCGATGACGGCGAGGACGATGAAGAAGGTGCGCAGGGCGCCGGCGCCGCCGTCGCCCTGGATCTCGTCTGCGGCGAGGACGATCGCGCCCTCCCAGTCGTTCTGGCTCGCGAGCGGCTGGATCTTGTCTTCGACGTCATCGAGCTTGCTGTCGCTGAGCGGGCCGCCGGGGGCGGCGGAGATGTAATAGCTGCGCCCCTCCACGGCGATCGCGAGGAGGTACTGCGCGGTTCCGAGGTTGTTGTTCTCGGCGACGAGGTCCGCCCACTGCGCGTTGTCCGACGGGGAGGTGAAGTCGTCGACGAGCACGACGAAGAGGTCGGCCGACGAGTTCTCGGAGAGGGTCTGCAGCCGCGCCTCGACCGCGCTCTCCTCGTCGGCGCTGAGCACTCCCGCGGCATCGGTGACGTAGCCCTGGTCGAGCGTCAGCGGATCGGTCGCGTACGCGGCTCCAGACGAGATGAGTCCGGCGGTGGCGGCGAGCACCAGCGCACCGAACGTCAGCCAGCGAGTCTTCATGCCTGTCCCTCCGACCGGTGGCCGTGCCCCATGGGTCGAGTCTATGCATACGGGCCGACACGCGACAGCACTCGGGCGCTGATCGCCGTTCGCCCTCAGCGGAGACACATACGCTGGATGGCATGGATGACAGATACGGATCGGATGTGCTCGCCGCGGGATGGCGCGAGCGCGCGGCGAAGCCGGTGCCCGAGGTGCCAGCCGACCTCGATCTGGTCGTCGAGGTCGCCGACGACGGCTACTGCGGCGCGGTGACGAAGGTGCAGGGCGGCACCGTGGAGCTCGAGGACTGGAAGGGGCGCAAGCGTCTGTTCCCGCTCGGCGGCGGCTTCCTGATCGAGGGGCGCCCTGTGCGGCTGACGGTGCCGAAGGCGGTGGAGCAGGGACCCCGGCGCACGGCATCCGGTTCCTTCGTCGTGGTCGACCAGCGCGCCCGCGTGGCCCTGCCCAGCCGCATCCTCGTCGAGGGCAAGCACGATGCCGAGCTCGTCGAGAAGGTGTGGGGCGCCGACCTCCGCGTCGAGGGCGTCGTCGTCGAGTTCCTGCAGGGCGTCGATCTGCTCGACGAGCTGCTCGCCGCCGAGCCGCCGAGCGCGGACCGCCGCTACGGCGTGCTCGTCGATCACCTCGTGCCGGGTTCCAAGGAGTCGAGGATCGCCGACGCCGTCTCCCGCGGCCCGCACGGTCGTCACGTGAAGATCGTGGGGCACCCGTTCGTCGACGTGTGGCAGTGCGTCACCCCGCGGGCGCTCGGCATCGCGAAGTGGCCGGAGATCCCGCGAGGCACGGACTGGAAGACCGGAATCTGCCGGGCGTTCGGATGGCCGTACGAGACGCAGGCGGACACGGGCATCGCGTGGCAGCGGATCCTTTCCAAGGTGCACACCTATCGCGACCTCGAACCGGCTCTGCTCGGCAGGGTCGAAGAGCTCATCGACTTCGTGACGGCCCCCGCGCCGCGGTAGCCCGATAGGAGGAGCGGATGCCGCCGCGCCTCTCTACTACCCTGGAAGGATGCCCGAACCCCGCATCTTCCGCGACGAGCCGGTGTCCTTCGTACGCAGGAGCGGTCGGATGTCCGATGCGCAGGAGCGCGCCTTCGCAGAGCTCGCCCCGCAGTACCTGCTCGACGTCCCTCGCGACATCGCGTGGACCTCCGTCCACCCCGACGCTCGGCTCGATCCGTCGTCCGAGTACGGCCGCGAGGCCGATCTGTACATCGAGATCGGCTCAGGCCAGGGCCACGCGATCGTGGCGGCGGCATCGTCGCGCCCGGAAGACGACTTCCTCGCCGTCGAGGTCTTCCGCGCAGGCCTAGCGCGCACCATGCTCGATGCGGACCGGGAGGGCGCGCGCAACCTGCGGGTCGTCGAGGCCAACGCACCGGAGGTGCTCTCGTCGTATCTCCCCGACGCAGCCGCGGCCGAGGTGTGGATCTTCTTCCCCGACCCCTGGCACAAGAAGAAGCACACGAAGCGTCGGCTGGTGCGCCCCGGGTTCGGAGACGCAGCGGCGCGTGCGCTGCGCGATGGCGGACTGCTGCGGCTCGCCACCGACTGGGAGGATTACGCGCTGCAGATGCGCGAGGTCCTGGATGCCGAGCCGCTCTTCGAGCGGGCGTTCGAAGGGGAGTGGGCCGAGCGTTTCGACGGGCGCGTCATGACCGCCTTCGAGCGCAAGGGCATCGCCAAGGGGCGGGACATCCGTGACCTCGTGTACCGGAGGCGAGACCGCGCATGAGCGCGGAGGGGCGCGGCACGGCGGTATGGCCCGGCATCGCGCCCGCCCTTCTCGTCTGCGCGGCCGCGCCGGCGTTCTTCGTGCTCCAGATCGCGTGGCTCGGCTGGCTGCTCCTCGCGCTCGGCATCGGCACGGCCTGGTTGAGCGAACGCGGGAAGGCCGTCGACGACCAGATCGTCAGCATGGGAGCTCGGCGCGAGACGGCGCGGCAGATCGGCATCCGTCGGCAGCCCTCGCTCACGCGCGACCTTTCCCTGATCGCGATCGGACTGTTGATCGTCAGCGTCATCCCCCTCGCCGCCGAACTCGACAACCTCGCCATGCTGCGCTTCACCCTCGCCCTCGGCGGGGCGGTCGCCGTGCCCTACGTCGTGTCGCGATACCTGTTCCGCGACCGCGCGATCGGGTTCCCCTGGCGCGCGCATCGTCGCTGGGGGCGGTTGCAGTGGGGATGGCTCATCGCCGTCCTGGTGCTCGGATGGCTGATCCTGCCGTTCTACTTCATCGCCAGCGGCGTCTACCAGAACTGGCCCGTGGTGGACTCTCCCGATCTGATCGCCCGACTGTTCGTCGGCGTCGGGGCCGTCGGCATCTGGGACGAGCTGTTCTTCATCTGCACGGTCTTCGCCCTGCTGCGCCGGCACTTCCCCGATGCCGTCGCCAACGTGCTGCAGGCGATCGTGTTCGTGTCCTTCCTCTGGGAGCTCGGGTATCGCGCGTGGGGGCCCGTCCTCACGATCCCGTTCGCCCTGCTTCAGGGGTTCATCTTCGTCCGCACGCACTCGCTCGCCTACGTCGTCACGGTGCATCTGCTGTTCGACGCGGTGGTCTTCGGCGTGCTCGTGCATGCGCACAACCCTGGGCTGCTGCCGATCTTCCTCGTCTGACGACGTCTCCCGGTCCCGCCGGTGGGAGAATCGAGTCATGATCATCGCCGGACTCGTCCTCGCCGCCGCCGCGGCTGCCTTCCACGTCTTCATCTTCGCGCTGGAATCGCTGAAGTGGACGGAGCCGGAGACGAGGAAGATCTTCGGCGTCGCCAGCGAAGCGGATGCCGTCACGATGAAGCAGCTCGCCTTCAATCAGGGCTTCTACAACCTCTTCCTGGCGCTCACGGCGCTGCTCGGGGTGGGCCTGTACATCATGGGCAGCGCGACCGTCGGGCTCACTCTCGTCTTCGCCGGTACGGGCATGATGCTCGCCGCCGCGCTCGTGCTCGTCCTGTCGGACCGGTCGAAGACCCGTGCCGCGCTCATGCAGGGCACGCTGCCGCTGCTGGCCGTCGTCGCCACCGCGATCGGCGTCGCCGTCTCCTGACGTCGTCGCGTCCCCGGGGGTGACACCGCGGCTCGCAGCCGTCACACTCGTGTCATGGCCGACTGGGTGCTGCACGTGGACATGGACCAGTTCATCGCGGCCGTCGAGGTGCTGCGCCGCCCCGAGCTCGCCGGCCTCCCCATCATCGTGGGAGGGCGGGGGGACCCCACGGAGCGCGCCGTCGTGTCGACGGCGTCGTACGAGGCGAGAGCCTTCGGCATCGGTTCGGGGATGCCGCTCAAGATCGCGGCGAGGAAGGCTCCGGATGACGCCGTCTTCCTCCCCGTCGACCATGAGGCCTACGAGGCCGCCTCGCGCGAGGTGATGACCGCACTGCGTTCGCTGCCGGGCGTCGTGCTGGAGGTGATCGGCTGGGACGAGTGCTTCCTCGGGGTCGAGTCCGACGATCCGGAGCAGGTCGCACGCGATGCGCAGACGGCGGTGCGGGAGGCCACAGGGCTGCACTGCTCGGTGGGCATCGGCGACAACAAGGTGAGAGCCAAGATCGCGACGGAGTTCGGCAAGCCTCGCGGCATGTTCCGCCTCACCGCCGCGAACTGGTTCGAGGTGATGGGGGAGAAGCCCACGCGCGACCTCTGGGGCGTCGGACCCAAGGTGCAGAAGCGGCTCGCGACGCACGGGATAGACACCGTGCGCCAGCTCGCGGATGCCGATCAGCAGGAGCTCGTCGCGGAGTTCGGGCCGCGGATGGGGGTCTGGTACCGCGATCTCGGCGCGGGGAGCGGCCCCGCGATCGTCGACGACACTCCCTGGGTGGCGCGCAGCCACAGCCGCGAGACGACCTTTCAGCGGAATCTCACGACCGCGGAGGAGGTCGAGGCGGCGATCCGCGAGCTCGCCACCAGTGCCTTCGACGACTGCGCGGCCGAGGATCGTGCGGTCGTGCGGGTGCACCTGAAGGTGCGGTACGCGCCCTTCGAGACGAAGACGTTCGGACGCAAGCTGGCCGAGCCGACCCTCGACCGCGACCAGGTGGTCGCCGCTGCTCTCGAGCTGGGCGGCACACTCGATCGAGACCGCGAGGTCAGACTGCTCGGGGTCCGCGCGGAGATGACCATGCCCGATGACGCCGACACCGCGGAGCGGACGCCGGTGCGCGGCAGGATCTGACGTCGGGAGGCGAGGCCCGGCGCGCGCTCAGTCGCGGAACACCGCGGCGACGGCGCTGACCTCGATCACCGCACCGGGGACGCCGAGACCCGCGACGAGCGCCGCGGTCACGAGGGGAGGTGCGCCCTCGCGTGCCAGCTTCGACGCCACCGCGCCGTACGCGGCACGCAGATCCGCGTCCTGCTGGATCAGCACCGTCCAGCTGACCACGTCGTCGAGACCCGCCCCGGCGGCCTCGAGCGCGACGCGGGCGTTCTCCACCGCACGGAGCGACTGCTCGCCGGCGTCTGCGGAGACGACGGCGCCGGTCGCGTCGACGCCGTTCTGGCCGCCGACGTAGATCGTCGTCGCGCCGGGTGGGACGACGGCGACGTGGCTGAACGCGGGACTGACGACGAGGCCGTCCGGCTGCAGGAGAGTGATGGTGTCCATGGCCCCAGTGTGGCCCTGGGCGCGGACATTGCGTGAAGCACGAGAAGGGGCGGAGCGCTGTGCGCCCCGCCCCTCGACATCGCAAACGCTCAGAACTTCAGGAGCACCTTGCCGACTCGGCCGGGCGTGTTGCTCGCGCGGACGGCATCCGCGGCGTCGGCCGCGTCGAAGACTCCGGCGACGGGCAGGGTGAGGGTGCCGTCGGAGACGCGCTGGATCAGCTCCCCGAACAGGGCGCCGCGCGTGGCGGCATCCATCGCCTGACTGACCTTGCTTCCCCAGAAGCCCTTGACGGTGGCCTGCTTGAAGATGACGTCGCCCGAGGCGATCTCCATCACGGGCGAGCTCATCGCGCCGAAGGCGACGAGCGTGCCGTTCTCGGCGAGCAGCGAGAGCACGTGTCCCGATGCGGCTCCGCCGACGGAGTCCACGCCGGCGACGATCGGGGCGCCGCCGGTGAGCGCCGTCGCCTGCTCGCGCCAGTCGTCCTGGTCGGTCGCGACGACGTTCTCGATGCCCTGGGCGCGGAGCTCCTCCACGCCTTCGGTGCGGCGCACGAGGCCGAGCACGTTGACGCCGCGCGCAGCCCCGAGCTGCGCCAGCATCCGGCCGACTGCGCCGTTCGCGGCGTTCTGGACGATCCAGTCGCCCTCGCCGACCTCCAGGAACTGCAGCAGGCTGATCGTGCTGAACGGCATGGAGATCAGCTGTGCGGCGCTCTCGTCGGGGATCGCGTCGGACACCGGTACGAGGCCAGCGGCCGTGGTGACGATGTACTCCGCCCAGGCTCCGAAGGTTCCGCCCGTCGCCACGCGCTGGCCGACCGTGAGGTTCTCGACGCCGTCGCCGAGCGCGTCGACGATGCCGAGTGCCTCGGTGCCGGATGCCGCCGGCAGCTCGGGCTTGACGCCGTAGGTGCCGCGGATGGTCCACAGATCGTGGTTGTGGATCGGGGAGAGGAGGATGCGCAGGCGCACCTGCCCCGGACCGGGCTCCGGAAGCGGGCGGTCTTCGACCGCGAGGACCTCTTCGGGCTCGCCGAACGTGTGGTGGATGAGTGCACGCATGTCTGTTTTCTCCTTGTGGGATCAGTCGTCGGAGACGGTGATGTCGACGTCGATGTTGCCGCGGGTGGCGTTCGAGTACGGGCACACCCGGTGCGCGGCATCCGCCAACGCCACGGCCTGCTCGTGGGGAAGGTCGGGGATGACCACCTCGAGCTGCACGGCGAGCCCGAACCCGCCCTCGCCGTTCGAGCCGATCTGCACGCGCGCCCCCACCGAGGAATCGGTGATCGCGACCTTCTGCGCGCGGGCCACGGTCTGCAGTGCGGAGTGGAAGCAGGCCGCGTAGCCGGCGGCGAAAAGCTGTTCGGGGTTCGCACCGTCTCCGCTGCCGCCGAGCTCCTTGGGTACGGCGAGGTC
The DNA here is from genome assembly GCF_002979415.1 of Microbacterium sp. MYb72. Taxonomy (GTDB): domain Bacteria; phylum Actinomycetota; class Actinomycetes; order Actinomycetales; family Microbacteriaceae; genus Microbacterium; species Microbacterium natoriense. The sequence goes on from NZ_PCOT01000029.1 coordinate 45,054, forward strand.
GAAGTCGAGTCGACCCTCTGACGTGGCGACCCGGCCGTTGCGGCCTGCGCCCGTCGCCAGGGCTTCTGCGGTGTAGAGAGCGTCCATCGTGTGGATTCCTTTCGAGTGGTCAGTTCGCGGTGCTCTTCTGGAGCAGCGCGGTGAGTTCCTGAAGCTCGGCGATCAGCCGCCGGCGGCGGTCATCGTCGTGCACGCCGGCGAGATCGGCGATCTGCGCACGGATCGGGGCGACCTCGGCGCGCAGCGCGCGACCGGCTTCGGTCAGCTGCACCGTGACGACGCGCTCGTCGGCCGTGCTGCGCTGCTTCGTCACGAGGCCCGCGTGTTCGAGCCTGCGCACGAGGGGGGAGAGGGTGCCGGAGTCGAGCTGCATCGCGTCGCCGAGGGATCCGACGGTCTGCTCTCCCTCGTTCCAGAGGATCGCCAGCACGAGGTACTGCGGGTAGGTGAGCCCCCACGGAGCGAGCAGGGTGCGGTAGGCCTGTGTGGTGGCGCGCGCCGCCGAGTAGAGCGAGAAGCACACCATCTCTTCGGTGATCGGCATGATGCGAGTCTTGCACACAATTCAATTGTGCACAATTTAATGACGGCTGTCCGTCGACGTCGGAGACCTCTAAGGTGGCCCCATGAGCGCAGTCGCCGTGGATGCCCCCGTCGTATCGACGATGCCGCGATGGTGGCTGCGCCGCCGCTTCGTGCTCCTGATGAGCGTGCTCGTGCTCCCAGCGGCACTGTCTGTGCTGCTGAACAGCTATGGCGCGCTCACGGAGGAGTCCGCGATGCGCATGGCGTTCGCGACCGTGGCCGGGCAGACCGTCGCGATGCTCGGCGCGCTCGCCGCGGTGGCGCTCACGATCGTGCAGCGACGACGAGGGCTTGTCCTCTTCGTCCTGATCGGCTTCGTCGTGATCGTGTGCGCGGTGGCGGCCATGGGGACGGCGGGGGAGCTCCTCCTCTCCCGTCTCGACCTGATCGCGGAGACCGCAGCTCTGAACTGACCGTCCTCAGGGTCGGAGATCGGTGATTCCGGGTTTCCCCCGGGAGTCGTCGGGTTACCCCCGTTCCTGCCGTCGAGAGCCCACGCCTACGGTGCCAGAGGCGACGAAAGTTCGCCCGCTCCCGTCGACGAACAGAGGTCTCCATGAAGGTGTCTCCCACACGCAGCCGACCCGCCGGTCCCCTCGGCGCCGATGTCGCCTGGTTCTTCACGATCGCGATCCTGCTGTGTTTCGCGATCTCCGTGCCGATGGTCTTCCGGCTCGTCCCGACAGACCTCTACAACGTGATCACCCCGATCATGCAGATGACGCCGCTGCTCGCCGCGATCATCATGTGGCTCATCCGGAGGCCGGGGACCTTCCGATCGACCTTCGCGACCGGCTGGCGCGGAGCGTTCGGCTGGGCCGGCATCGGCATCGGCCTCATCGCGGCGATCGCGGCGATCCAGACCGCCATCGCGGTGGCCACGGGGATCTGGACGCTCAACCCTGTGGATCAGATCATCGGGACTGCGGTGTGGATACTCCCGGTGTTCGTGATGCAGTCGGTCTTCGCCATCGGCGAGGAGTTCGGCTGGCGGGGCTGGCTGGCCACACGCGCCGCATCGTGGGGCTTCTGGCCGCTGGCGGTCGTGAGCGGCCTGGTGTGGATCGTCTGGCACCTGCCCGTCCTCGCCGTCATCGGCGACCTCCCGTTCTGGGACATCGTGATCTACTTCGCGGGGATGCTGCCCTGGGCTCCGCTCCTGCTCGCGCTGCGCTGGCGGTCGGGCAGCGTGTGGCCCGCCGTCCTGACGCACGGAGCGATCAACAGCATCCGGGTGTACCTGCTGCAGTCGGTGCCGAACGCGACCGATCACCTGCTCATCGAGGTGATCGGCTGGGTGCTCACGCTCGCCGCGGCCGTCTGGCTCATGCGCAAGGGCGGTGCACCGTTCGTCCGCGACGCCGTTCGGCCGGCGCAGGCCTGAGACGACGAAGGGCCCCGCCTGATCAGGCGGGGCCCTTCCGTGTCTCTGGGTTCACATCGCGACGCTCTCGCTCGCACATTTCAACCCGTGTGTGCCCCCGGAGGGATTCGAACCCCCGACCTACGGTACCGGAAACCGGCGCTCTATCCCCTGAGCTACGGAGGCGTACCGATCGACAATATCACTGCTCGGGGGTGGTCTCCGAACCACCGGCCACCGTCACCGGCGCGCCGCTCAGTTCAGCGAGCGCGGCGGCGAGTCGCTCGGCCAGGTAGCGGTGTCCTGCGGTGGACGGATGCTTGCGTCCGAGGTCGACGTCGATCACGTCGCGGTAGTTCTGCGGAGTGATCCAGCCGTCTGCGACGGGGGAGATGTACCACCAGCCGCGCGCGCCGGCGAGCGCGGCGAGATCCCTGTCGATGCGCGCCGTCGCGGCTCCCACCGGCAGCTCGTGCGGTGCAGGGCCCAGGATGACGATCTGCGCCTCGGGGTACTTCGCCGCCATCGCGTCCCACGCCGCCGTCACCGCCTCGCGATACCCGGCTTCTCCCTGCGCCCTGTCGTTGATCGAGCCCTGGATGATGATCAGGTCCGGTGCGAGAGCGGGGTCGAGCGCGGCGATGCGCTCGCCGAAGGCGGGGCCGTCGATGCCGGGCTTGAGATAGCCGCTCCCGCGGACGCCGTTCACGATCGTCGTCCCGTGCACGAGGTCCGCCAGCAGGTAGGCGTAGCCGAGTGTGGGCTCGCTCGCGGCGGAACCGTACGTCCAGGAGTCGCCGAAGACGAGGACGGTCGGATGCTCGGGCAGCGTCAGCGGTGCAGGGGCGATCGTCACCGCATCGTCGTGTCCGGCGCCCGCCACGGCTGCGCTCGAGGGCCCAGGAGACCACGGCTTCCACACGCCGAGGACCACCGCCGCGAGGACGAGCACGGTTCCGACGGCGAGCCCCGCGAGGAGCAGACGACGACGGTCGAACACCGGATTCATGGCATGACTGTAGATCACGCCGGGTTCCGCGCAAATTCCGACCCGTCGACGCGCCGTAAACTAGGGAGCCTATGAATCCTGAAACGCTCGCCCATGCCCTCATCGCCGTCCTCGCACCGATTGCCGCCGAGCGACGTCCGGGCGAGCCGCTCGGGCTCTCGGCATCCGACATCGTGCTGGATCGCCCTCGCAACCGCGACCACGGCGACTGGGCGTCGAACATCGCCATGCGCCTCGCCAAGCCGTTCGGCACGAACCCGAGGGAGCTCGCCCAGCAGATCGCCGACGGCCTCGCGCAGGTCGAGGGCGTCGCGAGCACCGAGGTCGCCGGACCCGGGTTCATCAACATCCGCCTGGACGCTGCCGCGGCCGGAGCGCTCGCGAAGGTCATCGTCGACGCCGGCGACGCCTACGGGAGCAACGAGTCGCAGCGCGGCGTGAGCGTGAACGTCGAGTTCGTCTCGGCGAACCCGACCGGGCCGCTGCACATCGGGCACACGCGCTGGGCCGCCCTCGGCGACTCGATCGTCCGGCTGCTGCTCGCCAGCGGCGCGAATGCGGTCCGCGAGTACTACATCAACGACGCCGGGGCGCAGATGGAGCGCTTCGCGCTGTCCGTCGTCGCCGCGGCCAACGGGCGCCCGACGCCGGAGGGCGGGTATCCCGGCGAGTACATCACGACGCTCGCGGGGCGCGTGCTGGAGGCTCGTCCCGACCTGCTGGGGCTGCCCGAGGACGAGCAGCTCGTCGTGGCGCGGGACCTGGCCTATGCGTTCCAGCTCGCCGAGATCCAGGCATCCCTCGGCCGCTTCAACGTGCCGTTCGACGTCTGGTTCTCGGAGCGCACGCTGCACGCGAAGGGCGAGGACGGCACCAGCCTCATCGACCAGGCGCTCGACCGTCTGCGCGAGCAGGGGCACGTCTTCGACGAGGACGGCGCGGTCTGGGTGCGCACCACCGACTTCGGCGACGACAAGGACCGCGTGATCCGCCGCTCCAACGGCGAGTACACCTACTTCGCCGCGGATGCCGCGTACTACCTGAACAAGGGCGACCGCGGCTTCGAGAACAAGATCTACCTGCTCGGCGCCGACCACCACGGCTACGTGCACCGGCTGAAGGCCGTCGCCGGGGCCGCGGGTGAGGACCCGGAGAAGAACATCCAGGTGCTGATCGGCCAGCTGGTGTCGATCCGCGGCGCCCGCCTGAGCAAGCGCGCGGGCAACATCATCGAGATGGACGACCTGCAGTCCTGGATCGGCACCGATGCGCTGCGGTACGCTCTCGAGCGCTCGCCCGCCGACTCGCCGCTCGACCTCGACCCCGAGCTGCTGCAGAAGCGCACCAACGACAACCCGGTCTTCTACGTGCAGTACGCCCACGCGCGCACGCACAATGTCGCCCGCAACGCCGCCGACTCCGGTGTCGACCGCTCCGAGTTCGCTCCGGAGACGCTCACCCACGAGTCCGAGAGCGCTCTGCTCGGCGCGCTGCAGGAGTTCCCGCGCATCGTAGGATTCGCGGCAGAGGTGCGCGAGCCGCACCGGGTCGCGCGCTACCTGGAGGAGCTCGCAGGGCTGTATCACCGCTGGTACGACAACTGCCGTGTGATCCCGCAGGGCGACGACCCGATCGAGAGCGTGCACCGCACCCGCTTGTGGCTGAACGACGCCGCAGGGCAGGTGTTCCGCAACGGCCTCGACCTCCTCGGAGTCTCCGCGCCCGAACGGATGTGACCTCCCGGGTACGGCAGGATTGGGGCATGAGCGATGAGAACCCGACCCTGCCGTATCCCGAGGCCGATGCCGAGCATCCCACCCTCGTGATCCCCGGAGGGGCGCAGACGGCGGATGCCGCCGCCCCCGCCAGGCGCAAGCGGTGGCCGTGGGTGCTGCTCATCATCGTGGTGGTGCTCGCGCTCCTCGCCGTCGCGGGGGAGCTCCTCGTCCGGGCGATCCTTCCCGGTGTTGTGCGCTCCATCGTCGTGGAGCAGCTCGACCTCCCCGCCGACCAGCAGCTCGACGTCGACGCCTACGGCATCCTGCTGCCTCAGCTCATCGGGGGCCGTCTCGACAGCCTGCACCTCTCGACGGACTCCGTGACGATCCAGGGGATCACGGGCGCCGCCGACGTCACGGCGAAGGGCGTCCCGCTGCGCGGCGGCGATCTCGCCGGAGCCTCCGGCACGATCACCGTCGACGAGAGCCAGTTCACGACGCTGCTCTCGTCCACCGACCTCCCGGTCGATCAGGTCGCTTTCGACGCACCGGACGCCACGGTCAGCGGCAGCGTGCAGGTTCTCGGACTCGCGCTCCCGGTCTCGGTCACCGTGACCCCCGGCGTCGTCGACGGCGACCTGCAGCTCACGCCGCAGGGGATCAGCGTGGGCGGCATCGTGCTCGACGCCGACCGGGTCCAGGACACGCTCGGCTCCGTCGGCGCCGCCCTCACGAAGACGCAGACGATCTGCATCGCCGATCAGCTCCCGGCGGGCATCACGATCACGGGGCTGAAGATCACGGGCACGCGTGCGGTCATCGACGTCGACGTGAACGGCGCCATCGTCACCGACGACAGCCTGCAGCAGCCGGGAACCTGCCCCCGGGGCTGACCCCGTCGGCGCCGCGGCGGTCCGTCAGGGCTTCGCGGAGGAGGCGGCGTCCTGCGCCGCACGGAGCGCCGCGGTCGCGATGGCGAGGTCGACCTCTGCGCGCTGGACCCGCCGCGCCTCGAAGGTCGTGGCGCCGTAGCGGGACCGCACCCTGTCGCCCTGCTCCTCGTGGAGGGTGACGATGTACGCGCACGCGATCAGGATGACCTGAGCCGACAGGTTGAGCCAGATCAGCAGCGCGAGCAGCGAGGCGAAGGACGCGAGGAGGGGATTGCTCCCGGCTCCGCCGACGAAGAGGCCGGACAGCTCCTGCAGCACGAGGAGACCGACGGCCCCGAGCAGGGATCCCGTCCACAGCGTCCGCCTCGAGACCCGCAGTCCCGACAGCAGTCGGAACACGGCCGCGATGAGTGCGGCGTCCATCGCGAAGACGACGAGCAGCGACACCAGCCTGACGCTCCACTCCGCGACCGCGGAGTCGGCGGGGAGGCCGAGCAGGCCGCTGATCCACGTGATGCCGACGCGGCCGGTGACGGTGAGGAAGGCGGCGAGCACGAAGGCCGCGCCGATGCCCACGGCGAGGAGCAGGTTGCGCAGCATCACCCAGATCCAGAGGATGTCGTCCTGCGCCGTGCCGGCGAGAACGCGGACCGCCGTGCGCAGCGAGCCGATCGCACCGAGGGCGGAACCGGTCAGCGCGACGATGGAGACGGCGCCCGCGATCGAGAACGAGAGGGGGCGGCGCAGCTCGGACGGCTTCACGACGGCGTCCTCGCCGATCAGGCCGGGCACGACCGCCTGCACGGCGTCGATGATCGCCTTCCACGCGACCGGGTTGCCCACGAGCCACAGCGCCGCGATCGAGAAGCCCAGCAGCACTCCGGCGAACACGCTGAAGAGCGCGCGGTAGGTGACGCTGTCTGCCAGCATCGGGCCCCGGCGCTCCACGTAGAGGAGCGCGGCGCGGACCGGGGCGAGGGTGAGCGCCCCGCGCACGACCGCGGCGACGGCGCGGGGGATCGGACCGGGGCGGGCACGAGGTCGTTCGCGTCGTC
>NZ_PCOT01000003.1 GCF_002979415.1 Microbacterium sp. MYb72
CGCGGCGACGCGCTCGTCGAACGACATCAGCGTCGCCGCGACCGTCGCGGGCTACACGATCGCCGACGAACCGACCAGCGCCCTCGACGTGACGGTGCAGCAGACGATCCTCGACCAGATCGGGGCGATGACGCGCGAGCTCGGCACCGCCGTGCTGCTCATCACGCACGACCTCGGCCTCGCGGCCGAGCGGGCGGAGCGGGTCGTCGTGATGCACAGGGGCCGGGTCGTCGAGCAGGGTCCGGCGCGGCAGATCCTCGAGGATCCCCAGCATCCGTACACGCAGTCCCTGGTGAAGGCCGCGCCCTCCGTGGCCGCGGCGCGGCTGCGGCCGGAGGCCTTCGTGTCCGCCGCGAAGGAGCGCGAGGAGGAGGCCGAGGCGGAATCCGCTCCCGTGGACAACATCGTCGAGATCGAGAACCTCACGAAGGTCTACCCCGTCCGCGGTCGGGGCGAGGACTTCGTGGCGGTGAACGACGTCTCGCTCGCGATCCCGCGGGGGGAGACGGTCGCCATCGTGGGCGAGTCGGGGTCGGGCAAGACGACGACGGCGAGGATGCTGCTGAAGGTGATCGAGCCGACGAGCGGCCTGATCCGATTCGAGGGAAAGGACGTGTCGTCTCTGAGCAAGGCGGAGACGCGCGACTTCCGCCAGCGGGTGCAGCCGATCTTCCAGGACCCGTACTCGAGCCTGAACCCGATGTTCACGATCGAGCGTCTGATCGCCGAGCCCCTCGACTTCTACCGGAGGGGCAGCGGCGCCGATCGCCGCAAGCGCGTCCGTCAGCTCCTCGACGACGTGGCGCTGCCGCAGTCGATGCTGCGGCGGTACCCGTCGGAGCTCTCGGGCGGTCAGCGTCAACGCGTCGCGATCGCGAGGGCGCTCGCGCTCTCTCCGGATCTCATCGTGTGCGACGAGCCGGTGTCGGCGCTGGACGTGCTGGTGCAGGACCAGGTGCTCACGCTGCTGCGCGACCTCCAGAGCGAGTACGGCCTGAGCTATCTGTTCATCTCGCACGACCTCGCGGTGGTGCGGCTCATCAGCGACTACGTGTGCGTGATGAAGGACGGCTCGCTCGTGGAGGCGGCCTCCTCGGAGGAGATCTTCACCAACCCTCGCGATCCGTACACGCGGCGCCTGCTCGCGTCCATCCCGGGCAACGAGCTGAACATCGCGTCCTGAAGGGGCGCGGGCCGGTCCGGTCCGGTCCGACGATCCAACTGCAGCGGGCGACCTACGGCCGACAGAGCTCAGCCGGCGGCGTCGGCGAGTTCAGCGGATCGAATCGCAGGCGCAGTTTGACTACTGGGGGGATCACCGCCACGATCGGCAGTGTGACCTACGATCTGGATAATCTGGGCTGGAAAGAATTTGAGCACATGGTGCAGGCTCTGGCGACCAAGGCAATCGGCCCGCGCGTCTCGTCGTTCGGTGCTGGGGCCGATGGTGGCCGAGAGGCGACCTGGGATGGCGAGGCAGCTTCCCTTGGGGTTGCACCTGATTGGACTGGCTTTGGGGTAGTACAAGCCAAGTATTCTGAGTTTCCGGCTGCCCCTGCCGCAAATTATGACTGGATTGAGAAGGCGCTTTCTAAAGAGTTGCGAGACTGGGCGAAAGAGGGAAACGCTCGAATTCGAAAGCCAGACTTCATGTTGTTTGCGACAAACGTTCGACTTTCTCCTTCCCCTGGTGGAGGAAAGGATGCTATCCGCGACTCTTTGACGGAGACGATCAAGGAATTGCAACTGCCGATAAGGGACTTTCGGGTTTGGGACTTTGATGACATCTCTAGGCTACTTGATGATTCGTCCGACATCCGCCGAAGGTATGCGGCCTTCGTCACAGCGGGAGACGTTTTATCACAGATGCTCGATGCTGCAAGTGCGAGTGATCGGGAGACGTCAAGAGCGTTACGATCAGCGGCGGGGCGTTCGCTCATGGAGGACGCGCACATTGGTCTGACTCAAGCAGGTGCGATGGACGATACTCGAGTAACAATTGCCGATGTCTTCGTTGACCTCCCATTCGAGGCCGCAGGGTTCGATTGGGATCTGAGTGAGTACGACGGAGAGGCAACGAACGTCGGCTCGCTGTGGAATGAAGGGAGCGGCGTAGCCTCGGTCGATCCGGGTGCGGCAAGTTTCATCGTCGAGTCTCTTAACGTATCTCGCTCTGCGGGGACTGATCATAACCGACCGATACACACTGTTCTCGTCGGTGGTCCTGGACAGGGGAAGAGCACCATTACACAGTGGCTGGCGCAACTTTACAGGGTCGCCTTTCTCTCGGGGAGTGAGCTCGAAAAGAACGGCGACATCGCGCCTCTGATCGCGGAGGTGCGGAGTCGGGCCACAGAGGTGGGGATGCCATCGCTGCGGTCGAGACGCTGGCCGACACGGGTTGTCTTGACAGAGTTCGCCGACTTTATCGCGGCGAATGACGGTGCATCACTTCTTCACTTTATCGCTGACCAAATCAACATCGGGAGCGCGGTTCATATCGATACCATGGATCTCATTCGCTGGCTCGAGCGCTATCCATGGGTGGTTTTCATCGACGGGCTGGATGAGGTACCTGCGTCGAGCAACCGGGCGCAAGTCGTTCGTGCTATCAAGGAATTCCTCGTGGACGCATCAACAGTGGGGGGTGATGTCTCCATCGTTGCCACGACGAGACCTCAGGGCTACGCCAACGAGTTTCATGTCGACTCTTACGCTCACGTGCAGCTTGCGCCGCTCGACGTCACGACCGCACTCAAATGTGCTCACGCGCTGCTCGAAGTGCGATTTGTCGGAGCCCACGCAACTGTGGCTCGTGTGATGAGTCGTCTTGAGAAGGCATCGGAGGACGACAGCACCTTGAGGTTGTTCACGTCGCCGCTTCAGGTGACCATTCTGACCATTCTGCTCGAAAAGCTGGGTAAGGCTCCCGGAGATCGTTGGAGACTGTTCTCCGCGTACTACGACATCATCCTTAGTCGCGAGCAGGAGAAGTCCGGTGGGCTGAGCGAACTCTTGCAGCGCTACGAGTCGGACATCGCGGCCATTCACCGAATAGTCGGATACGAATTGCAGCAGCGTAGCTCGGAACCCGGCGAAACATCATCCGCCTTGACTAGGACCGAATTTGAAACCATTGCGCGAGACCGATTCGCCGCGCAAGGGCACGACGAGGTTGCGGTTAACGCGCTGATGTCCGACTTTACTCAGTTGGTCACTGATCGTCTTGTCTTCTTGACTTACGGAACGGCGGATAAGTTAGGTTTCGAACTTCGCAGTCTTCAGGAGTTCATGGCTGCGGAACACGTGATAAATTTCGCCGAAGCTTCAGTCCCTGAAGCGCTCCACAAGCTTGCCAGCAGCTCACATTGGCGCAACGTGGTGCTCTTCGCCGTGGGTGGAATATTCGCCAAGAAGGAGCATCTACGAGCCGAGGTAACCCTGCTCTGTGCCACTTTGAATCGCGAAAGCGAAGTGGAAACCGGCGTTCTGGTCGGAGCGGATCTGGCCGCCGATATCCTTGCGGATGGGAGTTGCGCGTCTATCCCAAAGTACGCCCGAGATCTTGCAGACACCGCGGCCGAGATTGTTTCCGCGCGGGCTGGGCAAAGGTTAAGGAAGCTCGCGGTACTGCGCGATACTTATTCCGAACAGGTGGTTAGAGACCGCGCAAGATCGATGACTCCGACAGATAGGCGCACTTGGTTGAACCGCGCTTTATTGCTTTCCCTTCTTGAAGAGGAGCGCGCTGACAGCGGCGAATACCTAGTCAATCTTGTGGGTCAAGCAAGTCCCGAGCTAGTGCGGGATCTGATCTACTACTCGTGGGTCGAAGGGAACTCCCGAATTGCCGAAGTCTGTAGCCCCTTCATCTGGGATGAAGCGCCATGGGACCTGCTAAGCATAAACGGTCATGGCTCGTATCGTCGAGTTGGATCGGCCCAAGATGATCAGCGCCCGCTTTGGGTTCAGCACTTCAGTGCCCTGACTTCGTATCGCAGCGGGGTGTGGCGCGAAGAACTGCAAAGCAGCGCAATCACGTTTTCCTTGACACCGCTCGGATCCGAGGCCGACGCATGGCGCTGGATCGAACAGACATGTCCACAGTCGGTGCCCGAGCTTCGTGCGATCGCATCGTTTGCGCTTCGGCCCAGTCAGTCCACGCTCTCAACGGCGCTACGTCTCCTGGCTTTGGTGGATGAAGAGCTCATTGTGAACTTTCGAGGAATGCCTTGGGTGCTCAGCGCTTGCATTCGCTTTGCGAAGTCGCGCTCGGGTGAAGACAGCGGGCCCGGAGGTGATTGGGCCGGGACCCTCAATTCGCTGTCGGAACTGGCGGAAGTGGGGGGACTCGGGTCATTCGAAGACTGGGTCGCTGCTGAGTCGGTGACTCCGCCCCAAAGTCCGCTAGAGCTGGGCCACATCGAGCAGTGGGCAGCTTCAGAGAGGCGCGACAGGCCGTTCGACGGCAAGTGTGCAATCACAGGCGTTCCTGTGGTTGGAACCGGGTTCCAGTTTCAAGGCGAGATTCGGTCGAGCGTGGAGCCAAATGCTGGATGGGCCAAACTCAAGCTGCTTGCGACAGCAGTGACGGAGACGAGTTCGGACAGTGAGCGGCTCTCTCCTGACGTCCGGCATCTCTTCGAGTTCATCTTGTCTCAGTATCTGCGAGGCATGTCGGAGGAAGAGGGTCTCGATGAACTCGGCAGCGCGTCTCTAGAATGGCTACTGCGATCACTCGTGGCGCAGCCTGAAAGCGTGCACCGCTGGGCGATTTGGCTCGCTAAGTGTTTCCGCTTGCGTGGCGTCACTCCGGCCGATCTAGATGCGATCCACAATCTGGGGTTGTCTCGGTGGGCTATCGGACGCGACTCGCGTGCCGAACTTCCAGTGCTTGAGCTACTCAGAATCTTCGAGAGTAGCCCTAGACATTGGGGGATCTTGCGGCTCGTTGCGCTGCACGACCCGCTTGCCGCACTTGGCGCAGCGAGTCTGTTGACTTCAGTGTCTGATGAAGAGCCGAGAGCAGTTGAACTTAGAACTGCGTTCTCGATCGCACAAGCACTCGACAGTCGCGACAGTGCGAGGGGTGGTCTGGACGCGGTGTTGAGCAAGGTCATGGGTGAGAGCAGTGGCTTCGACTTCGCTTGGTTGAGTCAGCAGATCAAGGTGAATCACAGATCGCCCGGGTTCCTGGCGGTGGCGACAGCGGCGTCTGATTACGCTCCGTGGCGTGCAACGGATCTGGACGATCTCTTGTGGTCAAGCGCCCTGGCATAACGCGGGATTCGGAGTTCGTTCCTTCGGTCGGCTCTGCTTGATCCGGGGGGGGAACGAGGTGAACCTCGCGTCCTGACGCCCCCCGGTCGAAACTCTCTTGCTGGGGTCTGCCGGTGCACTGGCGGACCCCAGCGGAAGAGGCTGACCCGGATGTCGGATCCTGTGGATAGGCTGAGCGGCATGCGCACCCAGCTCCGTTCCGCCGCCGTCCTGCTCGCCGCGTCGCTCGCGCTCACGGGGTGCTCGTCGGCCATCCCCGCCCCTGCGGGTTCTGACAAGCCGTCGGCGTCGGCATCCGAGTCCTCGGGCTCAGGGGCCTCCGAGCTGAGCGCCACGCCGTCGACCGGCCCCGTCATCACGGGATCCGCGTACACGTTCAACGCCCCTGAGGGGTGGTCGGTGCCCACGCAGGAGATCCCCAACTTCACGCCGGACAGCATCGTCGCCGACGTGGCGGATGCCGACGGCTTCGCCGACAACATGAACGTCGTGAAGTCGCCGGCCGGTGTGGTCACCGCCGACCAGGTCGAGTCCGCGGGCGTCGCCGAGCTGAAGGCGGCGGGCGCATCGAACGTGACGGTGAACCCCCGTCAGACCATCGCGGGCTCCGAGGCCGCGCACCTGTCGGCGGAGATGTCCGGCGGCGGCGTGACCGCAGCCATGGAGCAGTACTACCTGAGCAACGACGAGGCGACCTTCGTCGTCACGTTCTCGTTCAACAGCACGGTCGCCCAGGCCGATCGGGTCGCGCTCGCCGAGTCGGTGCTCGCCTCGTGGAAGTGGTCCTGACCCTCGCCTGAGCAGGGGAGCGGATGCCAATACCGCAGCATCCTGAATTGGTCAAGGATTTGACTTGCCATGTCGTGGAATCGCACGTATAGTTGGTAGTTGCGCTCGCTTCTCCGTGCCCTCATATGGTGGTCGGCATTCGTTGAGCTTCAGAGCGCGAACTCCACCTGACGACAAAGGAATCGAGAAGCCCTGCGGGGCTCACGGAGGTTATTCCCTTGGCTGCTGCTCGCAACGCATCCACATCCACCACCACCAAGAACGGACGCGGAGCATCCCGCCTCTCGTTCGCCAAGATCTCCGACACGCTGACTGTCCCCGACCTGCTCGCTCTGCAGACGGAGTCGTTCGGATGGCTCGTCGGCAACGACGCCTGGAAGGCGCGCGTCGCCGAGGCGAAGGCCGAGGGGCGCACCGACGTCAACGAGATCTCGGGCCTCGGAGAGATCTTCGAGGAGATCTCCCCGATCGAGGACCTCGGCGAGACGATGCAGCTCTCGTTCACGAACCCGTACCTCGAGCCGGAGAAGTACTCGATCGAGGAGTGCAAGGAGCGCGGCAAGACGTATGCCGCCCCGCTGTACGTCGAGGCCGAGTTCATGAACCACCTCACGGGTGAGATCAAGACCCAGACGGTCTTCATGGGCGACTTCCCGCTGCAGACCGACAAGGGCACGTTCATCATCAACGGCTCCGAGCGCGTCGTCGTGTCGCAGCTCGTCCGTTCGCCCGGTGTCTACTTCGACAAGACCCCCGACAAGACGTCCGACAAGGACATCGTGTCTGCGCGCGTGATCCCGAGCCGTGGTGCATGGCTCGAGTTCGAGATCGACAAGCGCGACCAGGTCGGCGTCCGCATCGACCGCAAGCGCAAGCAGTCGGTCACCGTCTTCCTCAAGGCCCTGGGCCTCACCAGCGAGGAGATCCTCGCCGAGTTCGCCGGCTTCCCCTCCATCGAGGAGACCCTGGCGAAGGACACCATCGTCACCAAGGAAGACGCGCTCCGCGACATCTACCGGAAGCTCCGTCCGGGCGAGCAGGTCGCCGCCGAGGCCGCCCGCGCGCTCCTGGACAACTTCTACTTCAACCCGAAGCGCTACGACCTGGCCAAGGTGGGTCGCTACAAGATCAACCACAAGCTGGGTCTCGACGCTCCGCTCACCGACTCGGTGCTGACCGTCGCCGACATCGTCGCGACGATCAAGTACCTGGTGCGCATCCACGCAGGCGTCGAGAGCTTCGACGGCATCCGCGGCGGCAAGCAGGCCGAGATCCGCATCGCCACCGACGACATCGACAACTTCGGCAACCGTCGCATCCGCGCGGTCGGCGAGCTGATCCAGAACCAGGTCCGCACGGGTCTGTCCCGCATGGAGCGCGTCGTCCGCGAGCGCATGACCACGCAGGACATCGAGGCCATCACGCCGCAGACCCTGATCAACGTGCGCCCCGTCGTCGCCGCGATCAAGGAGTTCTTCGGAACCTCGCAGCTGTCGCAGTTCATGGACCAGAACAACCCGCTCGCGGGTCTGACCAACAAGCGCCGTCTCTCGGCTCTCGGCCCCGGTGGTCTGAGCCGTGACCGCGCAGGCGTCGAGGTCCGTGACGTCCACCCGTCGCACTACGGCCGCATGTGCCCCATCGAGACCCCTGAAGGCCCGAACATCGGTCTGATCGGTGCTCTCGCGACGTTCGCGCGCATCAACTCGTTCGGGTTCATCGAGACCCCGTACCGCAAGGTCGAGGGCGGCGTCGTCACCGATCGCATCGACTACCTCACGGCATCCGAAGAGGTCGACTTCAACATCGCGCAGGCGAACGCCCCGCTCGACAAGAACGGCCGCTTCCGCGAGAGCCACGTCCTCGCACGCCCCAAGGGCGGCTCGGGCGAGGTGGACCTCTTCCTGCCCGAGGAGATCGGCTACATCGACGTCTCGCCGCGCCAGATGGTGTCGGTCGCGACCTCGCTCGTGCCCTTCCTCGAGCACGACGACGCACAGCGCGCACTCATGGGCGCCAACATGCAGCGTCAGGCTGTGCCGCTGCTCCGCAGCGACTCGCCGCTCGTCGGAACCGGTATGGAGGGCTACACGGCCATCGACGCCGGTGACGTGCTCACCGCCGAGAAGGCCGGTGTCGTCACCGAGGTCTCCGCGGACCGCGTCGTCGTCATGCTCGACGAGGGCGGAACGCAGGAGTACCACCTGCGCAAGTTCGACCGCTCCAACCAGGGCACGTCGTACAACCAGAAGGTCGTCGTCAACGCCGGTGAGCGCGTCGAGGTCGGAGAGGTCATCGCCGATGGCCCCGCCACCGAGAACGGTGAGCTGGCACTCGGAAAGAACCTCCTCGTCGCGTTCATGACGTGGGAGGGCTACAACTTCGAGGACGCGATCATCCTCAGCCAGGACCTGGTGAAGGACGACACCCTCTCCTCGATCCACATCGAGGAGTACGAGGTCGACGCCCGCGACACGAAGCTCGGCAAGGAGGAGATCACCCGTGACCTCCCCAACGTCAGCCCCGAGCTCCTGAAGGACCTCGACGAGCGCGGCATCATCCGCATCGGCGCCGAGGTCCGCCCCGGCGACATCCTCGTCGGCAAGGTCACGCCGAAGGGCGAGACCGAGCTGTCGGCCGAGGAGCGTCTGCTCCGCGCGATCTTCAACGAGAAGAGCCGCGAAGTCCGTGACACCTCCCTGAAGGTGCCCCACGGCGAGCAGGGCACGATCATCGCCGTCAAGGAGTTCAACGCCGAGGACGGCGACGACGAGCTCGGCTCCGGCGTCAACCGTCGCGTCGTGGTCTACATCGCCCAGAAGCGCAAGATCACCGAGGGTGACAAGCTCGCCGGCCGTCACGGCAACAAGGGCGTCATCGCGAAGATCCTCCCGATCGAGGACATGCCGTTCCTCGCGGACGGAACTCCCGTCGACATCGTCCTGAACCCGCTGGGCATCCCCGGTCGAATGAACTTCGGCCAGGTCCTGGAGACCCACCTCGGCTGGATCGCGAAGCAGGGCTGGAAGGTCGAGGGCACTCCGGAGTGGGCTGTGAAGCTCCCGAAGGACGCGTTCGAGGCCGCCCCCGGCACCAAGGTCGCCACCCCGGTGTTCGACGGTGCGAGCGAGGAGGAGATCGCAGGTCTTCTCGACGCGACCACCCCGACCCGCGACGGCGTGCGCCTGATCGACTCGAGCGGCAAGACGCAGCTGTTCGACGGTCGCTCCGGCGAGCCGTTCCCGGCGCCGATCTCGGTGGGCTACATGTACATCCTGAAGCTCCACCACCTGGTCGACGACAAGATCCACGCGCGTTCGACGGGTCCGTACTCGATGATCACCCAGCAGCCGCTCGGTGGTAAGGCGCAGTTCGGTGGACAGCGCTTCGGTGAGATGGAGGTGTGGGCCCTCGAGGCCTACGGCGCCGCGTACGCGCTCCAGGAGCTCCTCACGATCAAGTCCGACGACATCCTCGGCCGAGTCAAGGTGTACGAGGCGATCGTCAAGGGCGAGAACATCCAGGAGCCCGGCATCCCCGAGTCCTTCAAGGTGCTCATGAAGGAGATGCAGTCGCTCTGCCTGAACGTCGAGGTCCTCTCGGCGGACGGCACGGCTGTCAACCTCCGCGACACCGACGACGAGGCCTTCCGCGCAGCGGAGGAGCTCGGAATCAACATCTCCAGCCGCTTCGAGGCCGCCTCGATCGACGAGATCTAAGGTTCTGGCCGCTGCCCTGAGCGTCACGCCAGGGCAGCGGCCCACCTCCCCGATTTCTTCAGAAGAATTCCTACACAGGAGAATTTGTGCTCGAGTCAAACACTTTCGACGAGCTTCGCATCGGCCTGGCCACTGCGGACCACATCCGCGCGTGGTCGTACGGTGAGGTCAAGAAGCCCGAAACCATCAACTACCGCACCCTGAAGCCGGAGAAGGACGGTCTCTTCGGAGAGCAGATCTTCGGCCCCTCCCGCGACTGGGAGTGCGCCTGCGGCAAGTACAAGCGCGTCCGCTTCAAGGGCATCGTCTGCGAGCGCTGCGGCGTGGAGGTCACCAAGAGCTCCGTCCGTCGTGAGCGCATGGGCCACATCGAGCTCGCCGCGCCCGTCACGCACATCTGGTACTTCAAGGGTGTGCCCTCGCGTCTCGGCTACCTGCTCGACATGGCGCCGAAGGACCTCGAGAAGGTCATCTACTTCGCCGCCTACATGGTCATCTCGGTCGACGAGGATGCTCGTCACCGCGACCTGGGCACGCAGGAGAACAACATCCGCCTCGAGCTGAAGACGCTCGGCGACCGCCGCGACTCGAAGATCGCGGAGCGCCTTGCGAAGCTGGAGGAGGAGCTCGCCGCTCTCGAGGCGGAGGGCGCCAAGGCCGACGTCAAGAAGAAGGTCAAGGACGCCGCCGAGAAGGAGATGTCGCTCATCCGCAAGGGTGCCGACGAGGCGATCGCCAAGCTCGAGCGCGTGTGGGAGGACTTCCGCACGCTCGAGGTCGGCGCACTCCGCCCCGAGGACGACGTCTTCCACGAGCTGCAGGACCGCTTCGGCCAGTACTTCGAGGCCTACATGGGCGCCGAGTCGATCCAGCGCCGCCTGGCGGCCTTCGACCTCGCGGCCGAGGCTGAGAACCTGCACCTGCAGATCTCCGAGGGCAAGGGTCAGCGCAAGATCCGCGCGATCAAGCGCCTGAAGGTCGTCAACTCGTTCCTGGAGACCGGCATGAGCCCGGCCGCCATGGTCCTCGACGTCGTCCCGGTGATCCCGCCGGAGCTGCGCCCGATGGTGCAGCTCGACGGTGGCCGCTTCGCGACCTCCGACCTCAACGACCTCTACCGTCGTGTGATCAACCGCAACAACCGTCTTCGTCGTCTGATCGACCTCGGCGCCCCCGAGATCATCGTCAACAACGAGAAGCGGATGCTGCAGGAGGCCGTCGACGCACTGTTCGACAACGGTCGCCGTGGTCGCCCGGTCACGGGTACTGGCAACCGCGCCCTGAAGTCCCTCAGCGACATGCTGAAGGGCAAGCAGGGTCGCTTCCGCCAGAACCTGCTCGGCAAGCGCGTCGACTACTCCGGCCGTTCGGTCATCATCGTCGGCCCGCAGTTGAAGCTGCACCAGTGCGGTCTGCCCAAGCAGATGGCTCTGGAGCTCTTCAAGCCGTTCGTGATCAAGCGCCTGATCGACCTCGGTCACTCGCAGAACATCAAGGCTGCCAAGCGCGCCGTCGAGCGCACCCGTCCCGAGGT
Organism: Microbacterium sp. MYb72; assembly: GCF_002979415.1. GTDB lineage: Bacteria > Actinomycetota > Actinomycetes > Actinomycetales > Microbacteriaceae > Microbacterium > Microbacterium natoriense. The sequence goes on from NZ_PCOT01000003.1 coordinate 11,323, forward strand.
CTGGGACGTGCTCGAGGAGATCATCCGCGAGCGTCCGGTGCTGCTCAACCGTGCACCCACCCTGCACCGTCTCGGCATCCAGGCGTTCGAGCCTCAGCTCGTCGAGGGCAAGGCCATCCAGCTGCACCCGCTCGTCTGCGCGGCGTTCAACGCCGACTTCGACGGTGACCAGATGGCTGTGCACCTGCCGCTGTCGGTCGAGGCTCAGGCCGAGGCCCGCGTGCTGATGCTCGCGTCGAACAACATCCTGAAGCCGTCCGACGGCCGCCCGGTGACCCTGCCTTCGCAGGACATGATCATCGGTCTGCACCACCTGACCACGGTCAAGGAGGGCGCAGCCGGTGAGGGTCGTGCATTCGGTTCGGTGGGCGAGGCGATCCTGGCGAAGGACGAGGGCACCCTCGACCTGCAGGCCAAGGTCCGCATCCGCATCCCCGGTCTGACGTTCCTCGAGGGCGACGCTCCCGAGGGCTACGAGCGTCACGGTCTCGTCGACGCCTCGCTGGGTCAGGCGATCTTCAACGACACGCTGCCCAAGGGCTACCCGTTCGTCCGCGAGCAGGCTGACAAGAACAAGCTGTCGCAGATCGTCAACAAGCTGGCCGAGGAGTACCCCAAGGTCGAGACGGCTGCGTCGCTGGACCGCATCAAGGACGCCGGCTTCTACTGGGCCACGCGCTCCGGTGTGACCGTCGCCCTGAGCGACATCCTCACGCCGCCGAACAAGGCGGAGATCGTCGCGGGCTACGAGAAGCAGGCCGCGAAGGTCCAGTCGCAGTACGAGAAGGGTCTCACGACCGACTCGGAGCGTCGCCAGGAGCTCATCAAGATCTGGACTGAGGCGACCGACGAGGTCCAGGCCGCGATGAAGGCGAACTTCCCTGAGGACAACACCATCAACCGCATGGTGTCCTCGGGCGCCCGTGGTAACTGGCTGCAGATCCGCAACATCGCGGGTATGCGAGGCCTGGTGAACAACCCCAAGGGTGAGATCATCCCGCGTCCGATCATCTCCTCGTACCGCGAGGGTCTGTCGGTGGCGGAGTACTTCATCGCGACGCACGGTACCCGTAAGGGTCTGGCCGACACCGCTCTGCGTACCGCCGACTCGGGTTACCTGACCCGTCGTCTGGTGGACGTCTCGCAGGACGTCATCATCCGCGAAGAGGACTGCGGCACGTCGAAGGGCCTCGAGCTCCCGATCGCGGCTGCCAACTCGCAGGGTGAGCTGGTGCGCGACGCGAACGTCGAGAACTCGGTGTTCGCCCGCACGCTGGCCTCCGACGTCGTGAACGCGGCCGGCGAGGTCCTCGCCTCCGCTGGCGACGACGTGGGCGACGTGCTCATCGACAAGCTGGTCGCGGCGGGTGTCGAGACCATCAAGGTGCGCTCGGTCCTGACCTGCGACTCCGCTGTCGGTGTCTGCGCGCAGTGCTACGGCCGCTCGCTCGCGACCGGCAAGACCGTCGACATCGGCGAGGCCGTCGGCATCATCGCGGCCCAGTCGATCGGTGAGCCCGGTACCCAGCTGACGATGCGTACGTTCCACACCGGTGGTTCGGCATCGGCGGATGACATCACCCAGGGTCTGCCCCGTGTCCAGGAGCTCTTCGAGGCTCGTACCCCCAAGGGTGCGTCGCCGATCGCCGAGGCCGATGGACGCATCACGATCGACGAGACCGACAAGGCCAAGAAGGTCATCCTCACGCCCGACAACGGCGACGAGGCAGTGGTCTACCCGGTCCTGCGCCGCGCGACCCTCCTCGTCGAGGACGGGCAGCACGTCACGGTCGGTCAGCCGATCCTGGTGGGCACGCTCGACCCCAAGGAGGTCATGCGCGTCATGGGTGCCCGCGAGGTGCAGCGTTACCTCGTCAACGGCGTCCAGGGTGTGTACCGCTCGCAGGGTGTGCCGATCCACGACAAGCACATCGAGGTCATCGTCCGTCAGATGCTCCGCAAGGTCACCGTCGTCGATCACGCCGACACGACCCTGCTGCCGGGTGAGATGGTCGACCTCAAGCGCTACCAGGCGATCAACCGCGAGGCCGTGGCAGAGGGCAAGCGCCCCGCGTCGGGCCGTCCGGAGCTGATGGGTATCACGAAGGCGTCGCTCGCGACGGAGTCGTGGCTGTCGGCCGCATCCTTCCAGGAGACGACCCGCGTGCTCACGCAGGCCGCCATGGAGGGCAAGCGCGACCCGCTGGTCGGTCTCAAGGAGAACGTCATCATCGGTAAGCTCATCCCCGCCGGAACTGGTCTCTCGAAGTACCGCGACGTCACGGTCGAGGCCACCGAGGAAGCCAAGAGCGAGCGCTACCCGAACCGGATCTTCGCATCCGACGGCGCGTACGCGGACGGCGACTTCGGCTACGTCGACTTCGACGCGTTCTCGACGGACGACATCACGCCGGGCACGTACAACTGATTGAGGCGAGAGCCGGCGAGCTTGCTCGTCCGGCCGAGCCGATTGAGGTTGTCGAGCGACGGAGTCGCGAAGCAACTGACGTGCTGAGTGAGTGAGAAGGCCCCGGGCGATTCGCCCGGGGCCTTCTTCGTGCTCTGAGTCGCACCGTGAGGGGCCGAGAATCGTCGCCTCACGTGCCCCCGATCCGGCTTTCTCTGACTCCTCAGGGCGGATCGGCCGCGCGAGCGCGAGCGGCGCGGGAGATCGACCGGCGCTGGAGCAGGCGACGGGCGGAAGCGAGCGGGACTCAGTCGAAGAGCTTCGCGATGATGCTGGACGTGTAGCCGCTGGGAGCGAGGTTCGAGTACCGGGTGTCGATGAGCACGTCGTCGCGCCAGAACAGCGTGCGACCGTCGGTGACCGGGTACTGCGCGTTGGGCCAGGTCTTCTCACAGCGGGTGCCGTCGTCGGGCGTGAAGCAGCTGAAGCCCTCGTCGGACACGAGGCCGTTGAGCAGGTCGAGCGCGGGGCCGCGGTTCATGCGGGAGATCGTGGTGACCAGGCTCGTCGTGTCGGCGCCCGGGTCGGCCCAGATGCAGGTGAGGGTGCCGTTGGATCCGACGCCGGACGGGCCGAACGCCGCGTCGTTGAGCGGCACGCCGTCGAGCTGGGCGAGCACGTCCGCCGACAGGATCGCCCGGCAGTCGGTGGGCAGGGCGACGGATTTCGTCGTCGCGGTCGGGGAGGGGGATGCCGTGGGCGACGGCTTTCCGGACTCCTCTGCGGAGGAGGACGGCTTCGGGCTGCCGCTCGCTCCGCCGCCGCTGGACGCCGCGGGTCCGCATCCGGCGAGGACGGAGATGAAGAGCAGCGCGGCGGCTCCTGCGGCGATTCGAGCGTTCATGCGCTCACCGTACCGTCAGGAGTCGCCGGAGCGATACGGGACACAGCGTGTGCGTCGGAGGACGGCGCGGTAATGTCGGCGGGATGAGCACTGATTCTGCGGCTGAAGGACGCGTCGTCGTCATCGGCGATGCGCTGATCGACGAGATCCGCGATGGCGGCAACGTCCGCGAACTGGTCGGAGGGGCCGCGTTGAACGTGGCGGTGGGGCTGCGCCGGTTGGGGGTGCCGACGACGCTGATCGCGATGGTCGGCGATGACGAGCCGGGAGCGCATATCCGCGAGTACCTCGCCGACCACGACGTGCGACTGATCGCGAGCACCGCGCCGCACGGGTCCTCCCGGGCGATCGTCACCCGCTCGGCTGAGGGCGAACCGCAGTACGTCTTCAACGAGGCGGCGCAGCAGCGCAGCATCCGTTACTCCGACGAGGCCAGGGAGGCGATCTCCCAGGCCGATCTCGTGGTGGTCAGCTGCTTCCCGTTCGACGTGCCGGCGGAGACCGACGCGTTCGTGGAGGCGGTCACGGGCGCGCGTCTCGCCGTCGACCCGAACCCCCGAGCGGGCATGCTGAGCGACCGGGACGAGTTCGTGCGCGGATTCGAGCGCGTCGCCGCCGACGCCGCGATCGTGAAGGTCGGGGCGGATGACGCAGCCCTGCTGTACGACGGCGACCTCGATGCGCTGCGTGCGAGACTGCGAGGTCTCGGCACGCGGGCGGTGCTCGCGACGGCGGGGTCTCAGGGCGCGGTGATCGAGTCGGATGCCGGCGTCGTCAGCGCCCCGATCTCGACGCTACCCGGTCGGGTCGTCGACACCGTGGGGGCGGGCGATGCCACCCTCGCCGCAGTGGCCGCTGGTCTCGTGGCGGGAGAATCCGACTGGGCTGCGCTGCTGCGCAGAGCGATGGACGTGGCCGCTGCGACCTGCCGCATGGAGGGCGGGCTGCTGCGCACTCCGGAGTCTCTGGGCGACGCCGACCGCGGCGTGTACGGGAGCTGAAGCGCCGGCTCGGACGACCGGGGACCTGCCTCGATTCTCGATTTCTCTCCCCACGTTCCGACCGGTATGATTGACACTCGTGCCCCCGGTTGGCTGTCGAAGTTGGACGGGTGCGCAATGGCGAGTTACCCAAGCGGCCAAAGGGATCTGACTGTAAATCAGACTGCACTGCATTCGGGGGTTCGAATCCCTCACTCGCCACCACATGAAGGGCCTCGCGAAGCGGGGCCCTTCATTCATGCGTAGGGCGGACCGAGCAGCGAGCTATCCCGCATCGCCCCCACCCTCACCGCGCGGCGCCCCGCCGGGGAGCGCCGCACGGGATCACCTACGGCGCTGGCGTCTCGAAGGCCGCGTCGGGGTAGAGGCCCTCGGCGATCTGCCTGACCGCGGAGACGTTGCCGAGCGTGCCGGGGAACATGTCCGTGGCGGAGACGGCGATGAGTCGTCCGTCGCGCACCGCTGGCATGTCGGGGAAGGTCGCCGCGAGGTACGCGCGGACCGCCGACTCGTGCGCGGGGTCCGACACCGCGAAGACGAGAGCGTCGGGGGCCTCGGCGGCGAGCGACTCCGGCGTGATCTCGGCGGCGAAGAAGTCCGAGAATGCGGGGTCGTCGGGGGTGAACACGTTGTCGGCCCCTGCGCGGTGCAGGATGTCGTACTCGATGCCGGCACCGATGGCCGTCAGGGTGGTGCCCTCGACGAAGACCTGCGCCACGCGCGGCCGGTCGCGGCCGTCGATCGCGGCATCCACCGCGGCGAGCTCGGCCCGGGACGAGGCGATGAGGTCGTCGGCCTCGCCCTCGACGTGGAAGATCGTGCCGAGGTTCTTCAGGTCGGTGAAGAGGTCGTCGACCGTGCCCTCCATGCGGCGGTCGAAGCATCCTCCGGTGGCCGTGTAGGCGGCGACGCCGGCCTGGGTCAGCTGCTCGATGCTGGCGAAGCCCTGTTCGGCGGTGAACTCGTACGTGGTCGGCGAGTACACGAAGTCGGGCTGGACGGCGAGCAGCTCCTCGCGGCTCGGCGGGGTGTCTCCGCCGATGACGGGCACATCGGCCGCCAGGCCGGCGACGTCGTCGGGCAGCTCCTGCGCCGTGGCCTGGGCCTGGCCGACGAGGCGATCGGCGAGGCCGAGCCTCAGCAGCAGCTCCGTCTGCGACGGGTGCAGTCCCACGACCGCCGTGGGCGTCGACGGGATCTCGACCGTGCGGCCGCAGTTCTCGATCGTGACGGCATCCGTCGACGTGGTCGGCGCGGCTCCCGACGTCACGCCGGTGCCGCATGCGGCGAGTGCGAGGGATCCTGCTCCCACCGCGACGGCGGCGAGCAGGCGGATGCTTCGGGTTCGGGGTGTCATTCTCTCTTCTTCTCCTTCTGAGGGGGGTCGGATGCGGGTTCAGCGGTCGCCGGGCCCGCGGGGGTGGAAGGTCATCGCCCTGGCGCCGGTGTCGACCTCGACGGCGATGCGCGCGGTGACGTGGAACACCTCGTCGACCAGGGCGGGGGTGAGCACGGCATCCGGAGGGCCGAAGGCCACGATCCTTCCCTCGTCGAGCACCGCGACGTCATCGCAGAACGCCGCGGCGATGTTGAGGTCGTGGAGCGCCGCGATGACCGTGGTGCCGAGCCCGCTGACGACGCGCATGAGGTCGAGCTGGTGCGCGATGTCGAGGTGGTTGGTCGGCTCGTCCAGCACGAGGATCTCTCCGCTCTGAGCGAGCGCGCGCGCGAGCATGACCCGCTGGCGCTGGCCTCCGGAGAGCCGGCGCACGAGGCGGTCGCCGAGTTCGTGCACGTCGGCCGTGCGGAGGGCGTCGTCGACGATGCGCAGGTCGTCAGGAGTGTCGCGGCTGAACGGCGGCCGGTGCGGCGAGCGTCCGACGAGGACGGTCTCCCGCACGGTCAGATCGAACTCGGAGGGCGAATCCTGCAGCATGACCGACACGGTGCGGGCGAGCGCCCGAGGGGCCATGAGCGAGACGTCGGCGCCGTCGATCTCGACCCGCCCGCGGTGCGGACGCCGCCCGCTGAACAGGGTGCGCAGAAGGGTCGACTTGCCGCTGCCGTTCGGACCGAGGAGCCCCACGATGCGTCCGGTGCCGACCTCGAGGTCGATCCCGTGGAGCACCGTGCGGCCGCCGCGCACCACGCTGACGTCGTCGAAGAGGACGGTCATCGGTCGAACCCCGCCCGCTCGCCGCCGCTCCGCATCAGCCAGAGGAAGAAGGGCGCCCCGACGAACGCGGTGAGGATGCCGAGAGGGATCTCCGTCGGCGCCGCCACCGTGCGGGCGAGCAGATCGGCCACCATGAGGAACAGCGCGCCGCCGAGGATCGTGACCGGGAGCATCCGACGATGGTCGGAGCCGACCAGGAGGCGGGCCATGTGCGGCACGACGAGACCGACGAAGCCGATGCCCCCGCTCACCGCGACGATCGCGCCGGTCAGGAGCGACGCGAAGATCAGCAGCAGCCCGCGCACCCGTGTGGTCCGCACGCCGACGGCCAGGGCCGACTCGTCGCCCGCGAGAAGCGCGTTCATCGACCGCGACAGTCCGAGCGCCGCGATGACGGCGACGGCGAGGGCGGCGGCGGGGATCGCCAGCGACGACATGTCGGCGGCGGAGACGCTGCCGAGGAGGAAGAACATGACGCTGACGACGTTCTGGGCATCGGTGGTCAGCGTGAGGTAGCTCGTCACGGCGCTCAGCAGCGAGCCGAGCGCGACGCCCGCGAGGATCATCCTCGTCGGCGACAGCTCCCCGCGGATGCGGGCGAGGGCGGCGACGAGCAGGCACGCGACGACCGCGCCCACGAAGGCCGCTCCGCTCATCGTGAGGCCGAGGAAGGTGGCGCCGCCGGAGACGATCACCAGCACGGCGCCGACGCTCGCCCCGGAGGAGACGCCGAGGATGTACGGCTCGGCGAGCGGGTTGCGCACCACCGCCTGCATCATCGCCCCGGCGAGGGCGAGCCCAGCGCCCGAGAGCCCGGCGAGGAGCGAGCGCGGCAGCCGGAACTGCCACACCGCCTGATCCTGCAGCGGCGTGAGCGTGCCGTCGGTCATCCACGGCATGCCGGGGAGGAGATGGCCGATCACGATCTTCGCGGCGTCGACGGGGGAGACGGAGACGGGGCCGACGGCCGCGGAGAGCACGAGGACGAGCAGGGAGAGCAGGGCGGTCGTCGTCACCGTCGCGCCGACGGGGAGCGTCCGACCGCGACGACGCCGTCTCGGCTCAGGGCGGGAGGACGGGCTGCTCCGACCGGCGCTCTCCATCGTGGTGCCGGGAGATGCGGTCATCGTGAGTCTCCTGTCGTGACGTCGGCGGCGAACTCGAGCACGGCGAGGCCCAGCTCGTGCAGCACGGTCTGCTCGTTCGCCCCGTGCCCGGCATCCGCCGCCGTCCAGGTCCGGGCGGATCCGCCCGCGCGTCGCAGCGCCGCGGTCATCCGATGCGTGTCGCGGGCGAGGACTCTCGTGTCCTGTCCGAGCACGATCCCCAGGTACGCCGGAACCGTCGCGCCGATCTGCAGCGCCTCGGCTCGGGCGAGGGGCGAGAGCGCACGGAGCCGCTCGCGGGCTTCCGCGGCGCCGTCGTCGCCGAACTCCGCTCGCCAGCGCGACCCGAGCGGATGCTCGTCGAGGGCGAGCAGATCGAGCGGAGCAGCCGTGGTCGCGAATCCTTTGCACAGGTCGGGATGCCGCAGCGCGCACGAGGCCGCGACGACACCGCCCAGCGAGGCTCCGACGAGGACGAGAAGATCGGGGCGGGTGACACCGCTGCGGATGAGCCCGCGCGCGACGTCGGCGAGATCGGCGACCGTTCGCGTCTTGCGGGCGCCGTGGCCCGCGTCGCGCCAGGCCGCTCCGTGCTCTCCACCGCCCCGGAGCTGCGCCGTCGCATACGCACCCCCGTGCGCGATCCAGGCGGAGACGGTGGGCTCGTAGACCGGGAGATGGGGGATGCCGAAGCCGCCGTAGCAGGTGAGGAGCAGCGGCAGCGGGCCCTCCGCGCCCGACGGGACGGTGACATGGACCGACAGGGTCCCACCGTCGTCGGCGGGGAGGTCGTACCGGGTGGTGGTCCCGGGCAACGCGGCGACAGCGGGGAGGCTCGTACCGCCCTGCGGCATCCGCTCCACGATCCGTGGCGGGGTGAGCGGGCCCTCGACCGAGAGGCGCAGCACGCCGTCGTCGACGCCGATCTCCGTGACGGTGAGGGCGTCGGCGGCCGACGATGCGGCCTCCGTGCGACCGACCTCGACGCCGTCGTGGAGGTCGATGAGCACGCTGCACCCCTGAGCGACCGCGAGCACGACGACCCGGTCGCCGTGCACCGTGGCGTCGATGACCTGCACCAGCGGATCGCTCCAGCGCCAGAGCGCGGTTCCGTCGAGACCCACGGCGTCGAGCCCTCCGTCGTGATGCACCAGCACCGCGTCGGCGAGCGGCCATGCGCGCCGCAGCGCCGGCCATCGGCCCAGAGTCGTCTCCGTCGCGCGGTCGCTGAGCCTCGTGCCCCCGGCGAGGCTGCGGGCGAGCAGGCCGCGCGTGCCGCCGGGGAACAGCCGCACGCGCGTCCCGGGGGCGAGGGCAGTCGACTGCACCGCACCGGTCTCGACGTCGAGGGAGACGAGAGCGTCGTCTCGGCTCGCGACGACGTCGAGGGAGCGCGAGTCCGGTGTCCACAGCACGGTGTCGTAGCGGAGACGGATGCCGGGGTGCGGATGCATCGTGCCGGAGGACGCGTCCACGATGCCGAGGACGGCGTTCTCGTCGGCGGAGGGAGCCCACTCGACGGCGATGAGGCGGCCGTCGGGCGAGGGGTGGATCCGCTGCAGGTGGCCGTCTGGCTCGATCACCGGGGTGCCGTCGAGCCGATGGATGCCGCGTCGAGGGCTGCCGTCTCGGCGGCCCAGCACGAAGCCTCCGATGGGGAGCCCCGGCCGACCGTGGTGCTCGGCGCGGGACAGGGCGGCGTCGAGCACCGCACGGTGTGCGCTCATCGGCCGACCAGATCGTTCACGCGGTCGTCGTCGCCCGCCCACAGGAGGTGACCGCCCTCGTCGAGGGGGGTGGGGACCGCGATCGTGGTGATCTCGTGATCGTCGATCAGGTGGATCATGCCGTCGCCGCCGCTGGTGACCGCGATGGCGCCGGTCAGCGGATCGATCGCGATCGATCGGCGTTGCGCCGCCTGTCCGTCGACGCCGTCCCACGGCATCCGTCCGGCCTGTGGCGGGTCCGTCATCGGGGGGAGCGGGACGATCCGGGAGATGCGCGCCTGCTGCCGATCGATCACGACCATCGCGTCGCCGTCGGGGTGGATGACGGCGACGGCGGCGACACCCGCGGCGAGGGCGAACCGGAACGCGAGCCCCGGCGGAAGGGCGACCGCCGTGGATGCTCCGGATGCGAGGTCGATCTCGACGAAGGTGTTGGTCCATTCGGGCCACGCTCCTGGCGACGCCGGCCCACCGCGCACGATGCCCGTGACGCGCCCGGTGTCGCCGGCGAGGCGCAGGTAGAACGCGCGACCCTCGACGGGCCAGGGGACGATGCCGATCGCCCGGGGCGCCCCGCGGTCGACGATGAAGCGTTCGAGGCCGCGGCCGGTCGCGACGCCGACGACACCTGACACGGGGTCGACGACATCGCCGTGACCGTCGGGAGCGAGGTCGTCGAGGATCGCTCCGCGGAGCACCGGCGCGTGCGGCCCCACGTCGAGCGCCGAGGCCAGCGGCAGCGCCTCGACGGCGCCGGGCTCGCGGTGGCGGAGCACGATCATCGCGTCGCCCGATGCCTGGTCCGGCGCGATGACGACGCCCGGCTCGCCGGTGCGGACGCGGAATCGCGCAGAGGATCCGGCCGCGAGGTCGACGACCGACACGAGGTCGCTCCATGCGGCCTCGTTCATCCCCAGGCCCGATGTGACCACGACGTGCCGACCCGATGCGTCGCAGGTGAGGTGTTCGGCGGGGATGGCGATCGGGATGCGGCGGACCTCCCCGGCGCCTCCGACGACGAGGGCGCCTCCGCGATCGTCCGCGAAGGCCCATCTTCCCGATGCGACGGCGGGGAGTCGGAGGAAACCCGCGTGCTCGGCGAGCCAGGCGTCGGCGACGACGACACGCCGAGAGCCGTTCTGGATCTCGTAGACGATTCCGGCCCGGTGATCAGCGGCGAGGAGGGGGAGCGAAGAGGACATGGGGGTCAGCCTAGTAGATATTGAGAATCATTATCATTTAGGGTCGTCAGTGTTCACACACCGTGAACCCCGCCCCGCAGATCGCGGAGCGGACCACCTCACAGAAGGAGCACGAAATGGAAAAGCAGATCCTCGCAGAGATCGAAGAGTCCGAGCAGCTGGCGCACCTGTCGGCGACGCACTCGAACGCACTGGTCGAGAACCCCTTCGACTGACCGCGGATCCTTCCGCCGCGCTTCCGAGCGCACTCAACCCCGGCCGGGCGTCCTCGCCCGGCCGGGCCCACCCTCGAGAGGATCCATGACCGCCGAATCCCGCATCCATCCGCTCCCCGGCACCGGGGCGCACCTCGTCTCGGGCGCCGACGGCCGACACCGGGTCAGGCTGCGCACCGGGCGTCTCACGCTTCTCGATGCGCCGCCCGACGGACTGGTCGCCGCCATCGAGAGCGGGCCGGACGGAGACGCTGCGGACTACCTCCATCGACTGACCGAGGAGGTGCGCACGCGGGAAGCTGAAGACGCCAGCCGCCGCTGGCCGACCGCGCGTCGTGCCGTCTGCCTCCTCGGTTCCGACCCGATCCTGGATGAACTGGGTGGCGCCCTCGCCACCTGGGGAGCGGCGGTCACCCGTCTCGACGCCGATGAGGAGCCCCCGCAGGACGCGGCCCTCGTGATCGCGTACGCCGACGACGCGCGGGGTCGCCGGCGGTGGCCGCATCACGACCTGCTGCCGCGGCGCGGCGTGGCCTGGCTTCGCGCGCACCGCGACGGCGAATGCGTCCTCATCGAACCTCTCGCCCTCGACGGCGACGACCCCACCTCCGTGCAGGTCGCCACGAGACGCGTGGCGGCGAGCAGCGCGCCGACCGCGACTGAGGCCTGGCACCGGGCGGCGCCGACGGCGAGTGCACCCGTCGATGACGCCACGCGGGTGCTCGTGCTGGGGCGACTGCTGCAGATCGCGGCCGCGTGGGCGCAGGACGACCCCTCGCTCGACCGGCTGCGCACGACCCTGTGGAAGCTGGTGCCCGCGCTCGGCGCCGTCACCGAGCACACGGTGCTCGCGTATCCCGCGGCCCCTGAGCGCGTGATCCGATGACGCCGCCGCGCGACGCCCGCAGGCACGACGTGGTCGCCCCAGACGGCGTGCTCCTGCGCGGATGGGTCTGGGAGCCGGAGGAGCCGAGGGGGACGGTGCTCATCCGCACGCCGTACGGTGCCTGGCGGCACGGCGCCACCGCGAAGGCCTGGACGCGACGGGGCTACGGCTGCGTCATCCACGACGTCCGCGGCCGCCACTCCTCCGAGGGGGACTGGCACCCCTATCTCGCCGAACGCGGCGACGGCCGAGCCGTCGTCGAGGCGATCAGAAGCGACGAGCCGGGGCTCCCCGTCGTGCTGTCCGGCGGTTCATATGCCGCGCACACCGCGCTCGAAGCGGCCAGGGTCGTCGATGTCGACGCGCTGGTGCTCCTCGTCCCCGCGCTCGGCCTCGCCGAGACCGCGTGGGATGAACACGGAGAGCCGCAGCTCCTCCACCGCATCGGGTGGTGGCACCAGCACGGGCGCGGATCCCGGTCTCTGCCGCCGCTCGCCGACGAGGAGCTCGCCGCGCGCGTGAACAGGGCGAGAGAGGTGGGCGTGCATCGCGCCGCCGAGGAATGGGGATGGACGCACGACGTCCTGTCGGGATGGCGGCGCCTCTGGTCCGCCCCTCCGGTCGACCTGGCTCGCGCCTACGGTGCGATCCGGGCGCCCCTGCTCCTCATCCGCGGCGACCACGACTTCTTCTTCGCCGACGCCGGTCGACTCGCCGACGCGTGGAGTGCCCGCATCCGCGTGGTCGACGGCCCCTGGGGGCATCGGCTGGCCGACGACATCGTCGACGACGACGTGCGATCCCGGCTGCGCAGCGCCGGGGGGATCGGCGGCGTGCTCGACGACTGGTTGGCCGAGAACGGCCTGCCCTCGGCGTCTCCCGCTCCCGCCGCCCCTGACGGGCATCGGGCCCGCCGCACCCGATCCGCCTTCGACGCCGACGCCGGTCGTTGGCGACACGAGAGGACAGCATGACCAGCGACACCCTGCACCGCACCCCCGGGCGACCCACCCTGACGGCCGAGGTCCTGGTCGACCCTGAGACCGGGATCATCCGCTCCGTGCGGGAGGTCCCGCATCCGTCCGGTGCACCGGACCGATACCTCGCGCTCACGGCATCCGTCGCCGACGCGCGCATCCTCGGCGAGTGGCCGGCCGACCGCGTCTCACTCGGCACGTCCTTCGGAGACCGCGCTCAGGCGCGCATCGCCGCCATCGGCGAGGGCGTCGAGCGGTACTGCGGCAACTGGCTGCCGGATGTCCTTCCACCCGGCGAGCTGCGCGTCACCACGGCGCAGGAGCTGCGAGCACAAGGGGAGGCGGTCCTCGACGAGTCCGCGCTGCCCCGGTTCGCCGACTGGCAGCTCGATCGGCCGGGCTTCCCGTATCAGCGGCTGCTCCCCGACACCCCGACGCTGTGGGCGAGGTGCGACGAGCTCGGCGGCGGATCCGTCTGGGTGCCGGACGCCCTCGTGCACCTGAACTGGCGGCAGTCCCGGTTCCGCGCGCTGCCCCGGACGCACCACCTGAACTACGCCGGTATCGCCACCGGCGACGGGGTCGACGATGCGCGCGACAGGGGAGTGCTCGAGGTCGTGGAGCGCGATGCGCTGGAGGTCTGGTGGCACCTCGACGGCCCCGCATTCGGCATCGACCCCGCCACCGTCCCCGGTCTGCTCGACGACCTGCGGGGCAGCAGCCTGCGCGTGTGGCTCGTCGCGATGCCGTCGGAGTTCGCCCCCGCGATCGGTGCGCTCGTGCACGACGAGGAGCGCGGCCTGTACGCGGCCGGGTTCTCCGCAGCCCTCGAGCCGGAGCGCGCCGCACGCAAGGCGGTGCTGGAGGCCGTGCACACGTGGATCTACACGCAGGGCTGCACTGCGGCCGACGGGTGGGTGTTCCGTGCTGTCGCCGAGGGGCTGATGGCGAAGGGCCTCACGCTCGACCACCGCCCCGACGCGGACTACACGACCGCGGCGGGCCCGCAGTACGAGAACGTGATCGATCTCGGCGCGCACGTGCAGGTGTGGCTCGATCCCGCCGTGCACGGCGAGGCGCGCCGGTTCCAGGCGCCCGTGCAGGGAGTGCGCCCGCTGAGCGCGATGTCTGCGGTGACGATGGACGAGGTCTATCGGCGACTGCGCGAGCGGGGGCATCGGGTGCTCACGCGCGACCTCACCACCTCCGACGTACGGCGCACGCACCTGCGGGTGGTGCGCTCGATCGTCACGGGGTTCGTGCCCAACGCGCCCGCCGCGTTCTCCTATCTCGGGATGCCGCGGTTCAGGGCCGCCGCGGAGGAGCGCGGCTGGCGCACGACCTGGACCGGGGGACCGGAGGACTTCACGCTCCTCCCGGCCCCGCACATGTGAGGGCCGCGGTGAGTGTCATGAGACAGGCGCGCCGCGGCATCCTCGGTCCGCTCGCCGAGGCGATGTCGTCGCGCGCGCCGGCGGGTCCGCTTCCGCCCGGACCGAGGGTGAACGACTGGGCCGCCGCGGGCGCCATCGTCGACGGTCCGTCGCAGGGTGTGCGGGATCTCCTCGACGACCTGTGGCACCCCGGGCCCCTCCATCGGGCAGCGGACGGCACGCCGACCCGCATACCCCGCCGACCCGTTCCCTCGGCGGGGGCCTGCTATCCGGTGCAGACGCACGTGATCGACGGGACGGGTGCGAGACGCGTGTTCGACCACGAGCGCGGAGTCATCCTCCGGCGGGATGCCGAGGCGGAGGGTGCCTCCGGGTGGCCCGCGTCGGAGCGGGGCACCGCGGGAACGAGGCTGGTGTTCACCGTGCAGCCGGGCCGATCGTTCGGGCGCTATCGTCACCGGGCCTGGCCCCTGTGGATCGCGGACGCCGCCTACGCACTCGCTGCCGTGCAGTTCCTGCTGGGCGCGCAGACCGGACAGGTCGAGCTCGGCCCGTCCGACCGCCTGCGCGGGATGCTGGGGGTTCCGCGGGCAGCCGACGCGGAGGCGTGGCTCGCGCTCGGGCTCGCGCCGGAGATCCCTCTCGCCGCCGTCGAGATCGCCGATGACCCGGCGTCGCTCCCCGCCCGCCGCGCGGCGCTCGCCGGCCGCCGTTCACCATCGATCGAGGAGTTCTCCGCACGCATCGGACCGGCGCCTCGGCCCGACGCGGAGCGCATCGCGCGCGCCGCGGGGCAGGCGTGGGTGCGCGGCGCATCGGCGATCTCCTCCTGGGCGGTGCCGGTGGATGCCGCTCCGGATGCCGTCGCCGCCGCGCTCTGGGAGTCTCACCTCTCCGCCGCACGCCTCTGCTACGAGGTCTCGCTCTCCGGAGACGCGGGCGCCCGTCCCGTCTCCGGCTTCCCCTCGACCGGCGACCGCTGGATCCTCCACGCCGTCGCCCTCCTCGACACCCCTGGAGGTCCACGATGATGATCGTCCCCCCGCTGTGGCGCGAAGCGCGACGGCATCCGTGGCTGCTCGGCGGAAGCGTCGTGCTCCTGCTCCTGGTGTTCGCCACGCACCTCCTGCAGGCGCTCTCCCTCGCCTGGGCGCTCGCGGCGTTCGTGCGTGCGGACGTGGCAGGGGCGCTGGCCGGCATCGGCGCGATCGTCGCGATCGGCGCGACCCGGGTGCTGCTCACGCTCGCTCAGGGCGACGTCGCCGCGCGACTCGGTGCGCGGGTCAGGGAGGATCTGCGGGATGCCGCCGTCAGGGCGGTGCTCGTGCCGTGGCGCCTGCACGACGCGGCGCTCCGGGACGGGTCCACCCAGCTCACCATCGGCGACGGGATCGACGGGACCGACGCCTACGTGTCGAAGTACATCCCCGCCGTGGTGCAGCTCGCCGTCGGCAGCGTGATCGCCGTCGCACTGGTGGGGATGCTGTCGCCCCTGGCCGCGCTGTGCGTGTCGCTCGGCATCCTGCTCGCCGTGCTCGGTCCGCTGCTCTGGAAGAGGATGCTCGCGCGGCGCGGATTCGCGCACTGGGACAGCTACGAAGCGCTCAGCGGCGACCTGCTCGAATCGCTCCGCGGCATGTCGACGCTGCGTGCGCTGGGCGACGTGCCCGCGACGCGCTCCCGACTGGATGCGAGATCCGAAGCCCTCCGCCTCGCCACCGAGCGGGTCATGCGATCGTCTCTCGCGGAGACGGCCATCACCGATCTCGCCGTGCAGGCCGGGGTGGTCGTCGCGGCCGGCCTCGCCGTCGTCTCCGTGATGACGGGGCATCCCCCTGCCGTCGAGGTCTACGCGCTGCTCCTGCTCTCGTCGGAGGCGTTCCGCCCGGTGCGCGAGCTCTCGCGGCACTGGCATGCGGGGTTCCTCGGGCTCACGGCCGTGCCGGGGCTGGTCGCGCTGGGGGCGTTCCGACGCCCCGACGTCGAGCGGTCTCCCGTCGAGGCCCACCCCGCGGCACCCGCGGGGGAGGTGCTGCGCATCACGGGTCTCTCGTATCGCTACCCCGGCGCCGCCGCCGACGTCCTCCGGGGCGTCGACCTCCGTGCCGAGCGGGGGGAGGTGCACGCGATCGCCGGGCCTTCCGGTGCGGGCAAGTCCACGCTGTTCGACGTGGTCCTCGGGTTCCTCCCGGCGTCATCGGGCACGGTGGAGCTCGACGGACGTCCGCTCCGCGCCTCCGACGTCGCCGTGGTCTCGCAGCGACCCGTCCTGTTCGCGGGAACCATCAGGGAGAACGTCGATCTGTTCGGTGCGGGGCAGGAAGCGCTCGAACGGGCCTGCGCAGCCGCCGGCGTGCTCGACGAGATCAGAGCGATCCCCGAGGGGTTCGACGCGATGGTGGCGGAGGCGGGGACGAGCCTCTCCGGCGGGCAGAGACAGCGGCTCGCCCTCGCGAGGGCGCTGCTCGCGCGCCGCCCCGTGCTCCTCGTCGACGAGCCGACCAGCGCCCTCGACGACCGCAGCGCCCTGACCGTCGCGGAGACGCTGGAGCGTGTCGCCGCAGAGAGGATCGTGCTCATGATCAGCCACCGCCCCGAGGCCCTCGCGCGGGTCGCCGACGTGCGCGTCCTGCGCGACGGGATGCTCGTGAGGGAGGCATCGTGACCTCCGCCGTCGTCGTGCTCGCCCGCCTGCTCCCGCCCCTGAGGCCGGAATGGCGGAGGATCGTCGGCAGCTACGCGATCGCCACGGCGAGTCTGTGCGCCCTCGCGGCGATCGGCGTGCTCACCGCCCTGGGCGTCGGCGGGGCGGTGGTGCACGGATCCTGGCCGCCTGCGGCGTGGTGGATCGCTCTCGGCGCTCTCGTGCTCGTGCGCACGGTCCTCACCTGGCGGGAGATGGATGTCTCGCACGCTCTCGCGTATCGGGTCCTCGCTCGACTCCGGATGGCGCTGTTCGACGCCTACTCGCGCAGTGTGCCCGGCCGCCGCAGGGAGCACTCAGGGCGCGCGGCATCCGTGGCGCTGACCGACATCGAGAAGCTGGAGTTCTTCTACGCGCACACGGTCGCGCAGATCGGCGCGGCGCTCACCCTGTTCGTCGGGGCGCTGGTGTGCGCCGTCGCGGTGATGCCGGCAGTGGGGCTCGTGATGCTCGGCGGAGCCCTCGCCGTCGCGCTCACGGCCTGGGCGGGAGCGGGTCCCGCGCGTCGCGTCGGGGCCCAGGAGCAGCGGGAACGGGAGACGCAGTCCGAGCGGCTGGTGGACGCGCTCGGCGCGCTGCGCGAGATCCTCGCCTACGGTCTGCAGGACCGCGTCGTACGGGAGGCGGTCGCGGGAACGCGGCGGTCGGCGCGCATCAGCCGTCGCCGGGAGGCCATCTCGCACCTCGTCGACGGGACGCGCGAGCTGATCCTGGCCGTCGTCGTGATCGGTGTGATCGCGGTGGCTCTCGTGCAGCGCGGCACGGACGACGCCCACGCGGCGCTGCTCCCTGCGCTCGTCGCGCTGGCCGTCACGGGGGTCGCCGCGGTCGCGGATGCCGCGCGCACCGTGTCGGAGCTGCATCCGCTGATCGCGAGCGCCGACCGCGTGGGCGCCGGACTCCGTCGTCCGCCGGTCGTCGCGCCGGTCGACGATCCGATCCCCCTGCCGGACGGACCGCTGGGTGTGCGGTTCGGCAGGGTCTCGTTCTCCTACGACGATCGGTCCGAGGTGGTGCACGACTGGTCTCTCGACGTCGCACCGGGCGAGCACGTCGGGCTGGCGGGCCCGTCGGGCGCGGGCAAGAGCACGGTCATCGCCCTCGCGGCTCGTCTGTGGGATCCGGATGCCGGCGCGGTCGCGCTCACCGACGAGTCGGGGGCGGCGTATCCGCTGGGCCGTGTCCGCGACGCCGACCTCCGACGCGTCGTCGCCGTCGTGGAGCAGGACGCCAGGCTCTTCCACGGCACCGTGCGCGAGAACCTGCTGCGCGGCGACGGCATCCGCAGCGACGGCGAGCTGCGGGACGCCCTCACCAGGGTCGGCGCCGACGACTGGATCGCCCTCGACGACGAACTCGGAGAGCACGGAGTGCGCCTCTCCGGGGGTCAGCGGGCGCGGCTGGCGCTCGCGCGGGCGCTCTGCCGGGAGCCCCGCATCCTCATCGTCGATGAGATCACGGCGAGCCTGGACGCGGAGTCCGAGCGCATCATCTCCGACGTGCTCGGAGCTTTCCCCGGCACGGTCATCGCCGCATCGCACCGAAGGGAGACACTGGGGGCCTTCGCTCGCGTCGTCAGAGTCGGCTGATCACCGTCCGCGCTGCAGCGCCGAGCGTCAGGAGTAGGTCAGTCCGAAGAACGTGGACCCGAGCATGAGGGCGATCACGGCGACGACGGCGCTGACCGCCCGGACCCACGCCGGGCCGTATCGCACCGCGACCACGCCGGAGACGATCGCGGCGATCATCGCCGCGAAGCTCACGTAGCGGATGGTGATGTCGGGGAGCCCCGCTGCGGTCGCGACACCGGCGAAGAGCACCAGTGCGGCGGCGAAAGCGGCGGGGGACAGGCGGGCCGTCACCTGCCGAGGCTCGATCATGCGCTCGACTCGCTGTTCCGGAACGCTCACATTCACTCCACTCGACGACCCTGTCCACACCAGTGCCACCAGGCTCGCATGCCCAGGAGGATCCCGCAACGGCCGGTCGGAGTCGACGCACGCGCTGCCTTTCCGCTCACACGCTCTCGAGCGGATTCTCCGCCAGCTTGCGGATGAGGCCGCCGTCGACGAGGCGCCGCGCGGCGCTGCGGGGCTTCCGCGCCGATTGGTCGAGCACGCACGTGCCGAACTCCTCGGCGAGCGTGAGCCGCGGGTAGGCGTTGAGCACCTCGCGGCGGAAGTCGAGGGGTATCTCCTCGTCGCGTCGCCCCGAGATGTCGAGGCCGGTCGCGATCTCCAGCAGGTAGCCCTCGACATCCTCGTCGGGGTCGACTTCGGGCCAGTTGTGGCGCACGATGACCTCGTTCACTCGCCGGCGCCGGTCGGGCGACCACCCGGCCCCCGCGGTGAGGGCTTCGCCGACGAAGCCGCCGGCCTCCTCGTAGCCGAGAGCGTGGTTGTCGTAGGCGGGCACCAGGCCGATGTCGTGGAGGATCGCAGCGGTGTAGAGCAGCTCGTGATCGACGTCGGTGCGGCCCTCGATGATCGCGAAGGCCTCGGCCCAGAGCCACGAGCGCACCACATGGTTCGCGATCGCCGGCGTGTGGAAGTCGTCGAGCAGAGCCAGCGCGCCTCGTGCGGCCGCGGTGTCCGGTGGCGTGAAGTCGGTGAGGCGCATGTTTCTCCGGTGGGTCGCGATCGAGTGCGCCCAGTGTAGCCGCGCGGTCGGCGCTCCCCGCCTGCATGCCGGGTCCGGCATGAGATCGATCGGATTCGCGTAATGAAACGGCCCCTCTCTGCATCTCATCGGTATGAGCATCATCGAGCCGCGCCTGTTCCGTGATCCTGAGTCGGATGCCGCCTTCATCGCGGTCGGGACTCGTCTGCAGCGACGGGCGATGCTCGACCTGAGCATCGACGAGGAGATCGTGCGCGGAGACCTGCGGGGGGCCACTCTCGAGGAGCCGTTGCGTTCGGCGCTGGTGCTGGTCGTCGAGCACGAGCTCAAGCAGGAGGAGCCGCTCACCGAGGCCGAGCTGCTCGCCACCGTGCGCACGCGCCGTCTGTTCGGAGCGGGGCGCTACCGTCGCCGGCTCGATGCTCTCGCTGGCATGAACCTCGTCCGCCGCGAGGGCCGCGGCCTGCACGCCACGGTCGCCGGCATCTCCGCGGTGCTGCGGCCGTCGTCGCTGGAGGGGCCGCGTCTGCCGCGCGAGCTGCTGCGCGTCCTCCGTCAGGCCGAGCTCGCCCGTCAGCGTCGCTGACCCGGCGCTGGCGATCGCGGTCGGGGAGCGACCCGCTAGCATCGGGCGCATGTCTGCCTCACGGTTCTGGTCGGCGGCGCTCGCCGCGGGTGTCCTGCTGCTGCTCACGACCGGCTGCTCGACGAACGCGTCGCCGGTGGCAGAGGAGCCGGATGCCGGCGCACCGGCTGTGGAGTCCGAGGCGGCGGGTGAAGGCTGGGTCGTCGTGAAGTTCGAGAGCCGCGACGAGCGGTTCGACCTCGACCTCATGGACAAGATGCTCGCCACGGAGCTCGCCGCCGATGAGGCGCTCGCCGCCGCCGAGGCCGGCGCGATCGACGGCAACGACGTCGGAGACGGCGAGTACGCGCTCTACTTCACCGGGGGAGACGCCGAGCGGATGTGGGAGATCCTCGAGCCGATCTTCGCGGACGCGCCTGTGCCGTGGACCACGGTCGTGCTCAAGAGCGGCTTCGACGACTCCGAGCCCCGCGTCCTCACGCAGTAGCGGCGGCCAGCTCCTCCGCCTGCGGGCGTGGTTCCGATGCCGCTCATCACGCGCGAATCGGTGCGTGATCTGCGCGCGGATCCGGTGCCGTCCGACGACTCTCCGACCGATTCCGCGTAATGGAACGCGTTCTCGCGCGTCTTGCAAGTATGAACGCCGACGATCGGCGCCTACCCGGCGTGCCCGAAACCACCCCGCTCCCGCAGAGCGGGGCGGCGCCGCTGCGTCGCCGTGCCGCCCTCGATGTGAGCATCGACGACGAGCTCCTGCGCGGTGAGCTGCGCGGGGCCGAGCTCTCCGATGCGCTGCGTCTCACGCTCTCCGCTCTGGTCGAGCACGAACTGGCGACCGCAGAGCCGCTCACCGAGAAGGAGTTCCTCGAGAACGAGCCGATCGGCGGTCCCTTCCCCTCCACGCGGAAGGCTCGCAGGCTCGAGACGCTGATCTCCCAGAGTCTGGCGCGCCGAGAGGACGGCCGCGTCCGGCCGACCGTCGCCGGTGTCGCGGCGATCATGCAGATCTCCGCGCTGCCCGACTCCGAGCACCCTCCGCGAGAGCTGCTGCGCGCTCTCCGGCAGTCGGAGATCGACGGCATCCGGCTCTGATCGCTCTGCCTAGACTGGTGCGATGCGAGCGCTCACCGAGGCAGAAGTCCGCTCCTCGTTCGTCAATGCGGATGCCGACGAGCTGCGGGTCATGGAGATGCCGCACGATTTCGTGCTCGTCGACTGGGACTACCTCGACTTCTTCGCCTGGCGCGACCCGAGCGCCGGCAAGCGCGGGTACGTGCTGATCCAGCACGAAGGTCAGATCAGGGGCGTCGTGCTGCGCGTCTCCGAGCCGGGGCGCGCACGCTCCGGGATGTGCAACATCTGCCACACGATGCAGCCGGGCAACCAGGTCGCGATGTTCTCCGCTCGGCGTGCGGGCGACGAGGGCGAGCGGGGCGATTCGGTCGGCACCTACATCTGCGCCGATCTCTCCTGTCACGAGAGCGTCCGGCTGGCTCATCCGCTCGCGCCGAACGAGGTGCGGGCCCCGGGGCAGGTCGACTACCGCCTCGACGGCACCCGTCGCCGCATGGAGGCCTTCGTCGCGCGGGTGTGGGAGCGGTCCTGATCGCGATTACCCTGGAGGCATCCGTCCTGTGCTCGAAGGAGACGCCATGAGCGATGCCATCCTGTTGTCCGTCGATGAGGGGCTGGCTCGGCTCACGCTGAACCGTCCGTCGCGGCTGAACGCCTTCAACGCCGAACTCGCCTACGCCTGGCGTGACGCGACGGCAGAGGTCACGAGCCGTGATGACGTCAGAGCGATCCTCCTGGATGCGGCCGGTCCCGCCTTCTGCGCGGGCGGCGACGTGATCGAGATGTCGATGACGATGGGATCCGGCGACGACATCACCGCGCTCGCCGAGGTCATCAACGCGGGCATCCGGTCGCTCACCGGATCGGCCGTTCCCGTCGTCGCCGCAGCGCACGGCGCCACGGCTGGTGGAGGGCTCGGCATCCTGCTCTGCTCCGACTACGCGGTCGTCGGCGCGCGCTCCAAGCTGGGCAGCCTCTACGCCAACATCGGGCTGACCCCCGACCTCTCGGTCTCCGCACAGCTCGCTCGCGCGATCGGCCAGCGACGGGCGCTGCAGCTCGTGCTGCAGGATCGCCTCCTCACGTCGCAGGAGGCCGTCGAGTGGGGTCTCGTCGCCGAGGCCGTCGAGGGAGCGGATGCCGCCGCCGAGGCCGACCTGGTTCGCGCCAGGGCGGAGGAGGTCGCGCGGTTCTGGCTCGCCGGCGCCGCCGCGGCCTACGGCCAGGCGAAGCGCCTCGTCCGCTCTCAGCCCGAGCGCACGTTCGTCGAGCAGCTGAGCGAGGAGGCGCGCTCGATCGGCGCGGCGATGGAGACGCCCGACGCTCAGGCGCGCATCGCGGCCTTCGCGGCGGCGTCGACGAAGAAGGCCGTCTGACGCGCATCGGTGACCTGAAGTTTCCACAGGGCCACGGATGCTCGCGGCATCCGCGACCCCGCATGCGAGGATGAACACACCGCCGCTCGTCGAGAGGACCGTCATGTCGCAGCCGGAGTCCGTGCAGGCCGAACCGAAGAAGAACATGTCCCTTCTGATCAGGGGATCGATCTGGATCGCCATCGGCGCGCTCATCGCCGCCGCTCTGGTGTGCGTGGTCTGGGTGCTGATCGGCGATCAGGACGGCCTGATCGGGCGCGCGTTCCTCACGATCCTGCTGCTCGCGGGCTTCGCGGGAATCGCGATCCTGGAGGCGGGACTGGCGCCGAACCGCCCCGACTGGCTCGCTCTCGCGAGCATGGTCACGTGGATCGTGGCCCTCATCGTCGGCGCGTTCAAGATCTGGCTCCCTGAAGACGGCCAGGTGTTCAGCGGCGGGGAGCGCTTCTTCCAGCTGCTGCTCGTCGTCGGCATCCTGCAGCTCGCGCTGTTGCATGTGCGGCTGTTCACTCCGGCCGCCAACCGCTACGTCACGTCGTTCACCCGCGTGATCTACATCGCGACGATCGTGTTCCTGGTCGGCCTCGTGGGGATGCTCGTCTTCTTCCTCACGTTCACGCACAACTTCGAGTTCGGCGACCTGTACGGTCGCATCCTCGTGGCGCTGACCATCCTCACCGCGGTCGGCACCACGCTGATCCCGTTGCTGAACGCGCTGTTCGCGCCGAAGAAGCCCGTCGTCGCACACGCGTACGCACCGGTGGCTCCGGCCTGGCCCACCTATGCCGACGGGGCCACGCCGCTGCCCGTGCTGCCCGACGGCACCCCCGACTGGAACGCCTACTACACCGGTCACCCCTCCGCACAGCAGCCGCAGCTCGCCGCTCCGGCCGCGCAGTACGCGGCTCCGCAGCTTCCCGCCATCCCGGACTTCTCGGCTCCGCAGGCGGCGCCGCAGGTCCCCGCGACGCCACCGGCTCCCGCGGGTCCTCCCGCGCCCACGGCTCCTCCGGTGCAGGCCGCTCCTCCGGCTCCGGCCGCTCCGGAGTCGCCGCCGGCTCCCAACGCCACGGCGTTCCCGCCCGCGCCGCCGCTGCCGCCGCAGTGAGCGCCGACCTCGAACTCGTCGATCTCGCCGCGGAGATCGCTCGCGAAGCCGGTGAGCTCGCACGTCGTCGCCGAGACGAAGGTGTGCATCTCGCAGCCACCAAGAGCAGCCTGGCCGACATCGTCACCGACGCGGATCGCGAGGTCGAGGAGCTCATCCGCACGCGACTCCGCGAGGCCCGCCCCGGCGACGGCTTCCTCGGGGAGGAGTCGGATGCCGATCCCGGTGTGACCGGCATCACCTGGGTCGTCGATCCGATCGACGGCACCGTGAACTACGCCTACGGCATCCCCGCGTACTGCGTGAGCATCGCCGCCGTGCGCGGAAGCGCCGACCCGCAGGACTGGGATGCTCTCGCCGCGGCCGTCTTCGCCCCCGCGGTGGGAGAGCTGTTCATCGCGAGTCGGGGCGGCGGTGCGTGGCTGGGGGAGCGGCGTCTGTCCGTCACGACGGAGACCCCCGCGGGTGCGCTGCTGGCGACCGGGTTCGGCTACGACCCCTCGACGCACGACGGCGACCTGGCCACGGTGCGCCGCGTGATGACCATGGCGCGCGACCTCCGCCGTGCGGGGTCGGCGGCCCTCGACCTCTCGTACGTCGCCGCGGGGCGTCTCGACGGCTACTTCGAACGGGGCCTCAAGCCCTGGGACTTCGCTGCCGGGGCCCTGATCGTCGAGGAGGCCGGCGGCGCGGTCACACGTCTCGACGTGGAGTCGGCGCGTCCGATGATCGTCGCGGGCGGCATCGATGTGCACGCCCGGCTCCTGGAGCTTCTGGAGGATTCATGACGAACTCATGGCTTTCTCAGGCGGCTCAGGGTACTGTTTATCCGATCGTTACCTTCGTCGTTCCCGAGGCGATGAGGGTGCAAGCATCCCCCCTGCTTGACGTCTGACCCGAGAGAATCGTTTTGCCCTTCGAGAATCCCCAGGCTGCCCCTGCGCCCACGCGCCGCTCCAGCCGCATCCGCACTGCGGCCTCCGAGGCCCCCGCGGCAGGAGCGACGGCAGCTGTCTCCGAAGGCAGCGCACCGGTGTCATCGGCGCCGATGACGCGCCGCACCGTTCGCCGGAGCGTGACCGTCGCCGAAGCGGTCGCCATGGTCGCCGCACTCACCGCCGACAAGACTCCCGACATCGCAGCCGCACCCGCCGAGCCTGTCGCAGCAGAATCCGCTGCCGAGCCCTTCGTCGAGACGCCGACGGTGGGGGAGCAGACCTCCGCCGATCCGTTCGAGCAGGCTGCCCGCACGTTCCGCTCCGTCTCCGGCGATGTCGCGGACGCCGCGGCATCCGCTCCGATCGACGAGGAGCCCGCTGTCGCGGACGCTCCGACCGTCGAGCACGTGGCCCGTCGCCGTCCGAGCGCCCGCAAGTTCCTGGCCGTCGGTGCGACCGTCGGCGTGATGAGCCTCGCCGGACTACTCGCCGTCTCGATGACGCTGCCGGCTGAGGCGGTGGCCGCCGTCGGTTCGAACGGCGTCGCCTCGACCTCACTCGTCGCCGCCTCCGCCGGCGCGGAGAAGTCCGACACTCCGATCCAGGCATTCGTGACCTCGTCGGACGTGCAGAACGAGACGCTCGCCAGCGCCGAGGACTTCTCGACCGTCTCTCTCGTCGACCTCGCGTCCGAGCAGGGCATCAAGTTCTCCGACACCGTCTTCACCAACGACCCCGAGGCGGCCATCCAGTGGCCGTTCCTCGTCGGCGTCGGCATGAGCTCGGGATACGGACCCCGCTGGGGCCGCATGCACGAGGGCATCGACTTCGTGCCGGGAGAGGGCGCCCCGATCCAGGCGATCGCCGACGGCACCGTGCGCATCGCGACGGAGCAGGGCGGCGGCTACGGCGTGACCGTCTACATCGACCACGTCATCGACGGTCAGGTCATCACGAGCCACTACTCGCACATGCAGTACGGCTCGCTGAAGGTCAAGGCCGGACAGACCGTCAAGGTCGGCGACATCGTGGGGCTGACCGGCAACACCGGCCACTCCTTCGGCGCCCATCTGCACTTCGAGATCATCGTCAACGGCAAGACGATCGACCCGCTTCCCTGGCTCAAGGCGAACGCGGGCCGGTACACGCTGGACTGACCGCCTCGATTTCATGAGAACGCCACTGTGATGGTATTCTCGTGTGGTTGCCCCGCGAGGGGCAGCACGCCCCGATAGCTCAGTGGCAGAGCACTTCCATGGTAAGGAAGGGGTCGTCAGTTCAATCCTGACTCGGGGCTCACAGTGTTCGTATCTGCGATGCGGATGCAGTGCGGCAGGGTAGCTCAGCTGGTCAGAGCGCACGACTCATAATCGTGAGGTCGCGGGTTCAAGCCCCGCTCCTGCTACAGATTCAAACCCCCGGAATTCTGGGGGTTTTGTCGTATTTGGGAGACCGTCCGGAGTGGCGTGGGGGAGGGTTGTGCCGGTTTTGTGCCGGTCGAAGGTCCGGAAACGCACTCGCGAACTGCGGGTGTGAAGACCAATGGCAACGTTTCGCGGTTCGCGACGACCCACCCTACTTCGTGATGTACGCCGCTGGTTGCTCTGCAACTCGCCTGTTAGCGTGGGCGCATGGATGAAGCCGAAATGGTCCCGACTCGATTCGCTTCGGCCGTTGACGCGCTGAACGAGACTTTGGAGGCTCTGTCCGCTAGATCAGACCGTGCCGAGCTTGTGAGTGTGTTGATGCGTTCGTTTGAACTCTGGCTGATCGCGCACGTCCCTGAAGACCCTCGCACTCAGGTGGGCACGATGGCAACAGAGCATGAGACCGCCGAGACACTTGCTGCTGCGACACGGAGCTATTGGATGAGCTGTATGGCGGCCGGGGAGCGCTAGGTGTCCTGACCCGGATCGTTGTTGACGTAGGAGAAGCCTCCGGTGTCGAGTTGGAGCTGTCTAGTTCTGCAGCTCGAACACACGGAGGCTTCTCGTGTCCCACGCTAATGCCCGGCTGACTCCAGCCGGCAGACTGATCATGTTTCAACGCATCCAGTCGGGGCGTGCCGTCGCGCATGTCGCGGCGGAGATGGGTGTCTCTCGCACGACGGCGTGGCGGTGGTGGAGACGGTTCAGGGAGCACGGCCTGGCGGGTCTGGTGGACCGGTCGAGCGTCGCTCACTCGCACCCTCACCGGACGGCGGTGTGCGTGGAGATGCGGGTACGGATCATGCCGTGGCCCGGTGTTCATCGCCGGCAAGCTCGGGCTGCAGGCCTCGACGGTCGGGCGTGTGCTGCATCGCCATGAGGTGCCGCTGCTGCGCGAGCTGGACCCGGTCACTGGGACGCTGATCCGTGCGACCCGCCGGTCCGCACAGCGTTACGAGCACGACCATCCGGGGTCTCTGATCCACGTCGACGTGAAGAAGCTCGGCCGGATCCCCGATGGCGGCGGGTGGCGTCTGCATGGCCGTGGCGAACGCCCGAATCGGCATCGCGGCGCGGGTTACGACTACGTCCACACCGTCATCGACGACCACTCCCGCGTCGCCTACGCCGAGATCCACGACGACGAGAAGGGCACCACTGCCGCAGGCGTCCTGGAACGAGCGATCGCGTTCTACGCCACCCTCGGGGTCAGGGTCGAGCGGGTTATCAGCGACAACGCGTTCGCCTACCGACACTCCACCGCGTTCCGGACCGTGATCAACGCACACGGCATCACACAGAAGTTCATCCGCCCGCACTGCCCCTGGACCAACGGGAAAGTCGAACGCCTCAACCGAACCCTCGCGAACGAGTGGGCCTACGCCCACCCTTGGACCTCAAACGATGACCGCAGAGCAGGGTTGACGGCCTGGCTCGACCACTACAACCTAGACAGGCACCACCTCGGCATCGGAGGCCACGCTCCCATCGACCGAATCAACAACGGTCGAGGTCAGTACACCTAGCGGCCTCCTGAGGGTGGGGCGCCACTGCGGTGCGTCCGGCCCTCGCTTCGCTGCGGTCCGGGCGCTCCTCGCCGCGCCCCAGCCTCTGGATGCGAACGTCAGACGCATGGTTCATACTGGCTTCATGCCAGAGCTCCAGCTAGCGCGAGCGGTGCTAGGCGATGGATCTGTGGGAACGACCGCTATCGCCAACCCTCGCCAATTGCCACCTCCACAGGTTGTGGGGGACGGTCGTCGAGCGCTGTACCTCGGCATCGATGGTCTGCTTAAGTTGGCGTCCAGGATGCGGACTAGCGGGTTCAGGGCATCGGACGCAACGCTCGCCACCGCGTCCGGGGAACGTCTCGATGACACCGAAGCAGTCGATGCTGTGCTTGCTGATCTCAATAGCGGAAAGTCGACTTCGGAAGTCCTCGCATTGATGGATGAGCGGCATATTCACCGTCTACTCGCACTCAACCTTGTCCGGAGACAGCCCACGCCCGCGTCGGTCCGTATTACGCAAGACGGTGGCATCAGCGTCTCGGACAACAGTTCGAGTGTTGTTGACTTGGTGGTGAGCCAGGTCATTGATTCGGGGATCTCTTGAACTTCGCGAGCGGCTAGACCGTGCCGGCGAAGCGATTGTCAGCTGCTTACTATTTGGGATTCCGCTGAGCATCGCCGTCGCCTGGGACGGTGGACCCGCGCTACTTCGATGGGTCATGCCGCTTGTTGGATTGGGCCTTGCCGTCGCCCTGTCGGTGTTTGTCTGGGGCGGCCCCAAGTATGTGCTTCGCTGGGAGATCGACGGCAAGTCGGTGATCGGCGACTGTACCGCCAGGTGCCGGACTACTCCGACCTCTCCTGCTGTGCCGGAGGTTGCCTTTAGCGTTGAACTCGCCACAGTCAGCCGATCTCTTTGGGCGGAACGCACTCTAAGAAAGCTGGTGAGCCAAGGGGCCGAGCTTCGGATCGAGCTACTTCCTGTCGGCGTAGCGGATATTCGACCCGGACGCTCCGACAGAGGCAACGCGGAGTGCAAGAAAGTCGATGAGGCCCAGGGAACTCGCGTCGTAACCCGCCAGTACCTCACACTCCCTCTCACGACAGCCGAGAAGGTGCGCGGAAGCCGCGACCAGAGCCAGTCGCGCTTGCAGTTTGACCTTCTCCCGAGACACCCCGAGTCGAAGGATGAGGTCTCTTTCTCGACGACGCTCGTCAAGAACACCCTGCCCTACGCGGTCAAAACCAAGAACCGCGCTATCGTGGCGGACGGAAACGTCCAGCGAGTTCGATTGGAGGCAGATTCACTTGGCAGTGCTTCAGAGTAACCAAGTTGCGGTTCGCCCACTTCGAATCCAGACGTCTGCATCGCCTCAAATGCTTAGAGACGCTGCCGCGGCCCTGATCTACGATAGCCAGGACCAGTCAGGATCCCACGTCGGTTGGGGATCGATCGAAGACCCCACATACGCGCTTGGAGCCTCGCCCTTTGGGTTCGACGTTACATCGGCGAGTGACCAGATCGCGGGTCTTCGGACTCCCGGAGCAACTGCACTTCGTCACTACTGGTGGCAGCTCGACAACAGGGCTGCCCGACAGCACGGATTAGCCGCCGACCCAGCTCTGATCCACCGCCTTAACGCTGCCGACGTCATCCTCTTTCCTGCAGAGAATGGCGTATCTGCAGTCGTTACGGTCCGCGACGACCATCAGTTCGGAATACTGCGGTCTGCACTTCGCGACCTGGCTGTCGAGTGCGATGAGCACGCAACCGTGGTTACGGACGCGATTCCCGAAGCGATCACAGAGGACCTGTTCTTGTGGCTCCTCTACCGCCTTCAGTGGCAGCAGCAGCTTTCGGCAAACCTATATCTGGCGGGGATTCAGGAGATCAACTCGCTCGATCGCAGCCTTCGCGGGGCGCGGTTTCAGGACGAGGCGACGGTGGACCGAGTCGAGTTGGCAGCCCTGGTCGCGATCGGGACGAAGGCGTTTGGGCCTGCGAAGATCACGGCGCTCGCAACCAATCCGGATGCGGAGTTCCAGTTTGAGCTCTACCCGGACGGCGGCTTCCAACCCTACCGGCGAAGCAACTACGAGAATCGCGATTTCTCGGGTGGGCAACAAGCTCTGATTCTCACGGAGGATCTCTGGACCATAGTTCTCCCGGAGCTTCGTGAGGCTCACAGCAATGACGAGGAATGGCAGAACGGCGGTCGGTCGGCTCTCCGGCTTGCCGCACGGAACAACGTGCTGTCGCTGTTGGGCGACGAACCTCCTCGCGACTAATGCATCGTGTGCCGGTCCTGTGCCGGTAGCTTCGCTGAAACCACCCTCAACCAGCCGAGCCCAACGATGACAACAGCGGCGAAATCACGCGGAAAACAGTGTCCAACTGGCACCTGTTAGCCCACCGCATCTAACTCATAATTGTGAGGTCGCTGGATCAAGCCCCGCTCCTGCTACAGAAACACCAGATCAGCCCCGGGTACGTCCGGGGCTTTTTGCATTCTGGGTTCACCCGCTCCGAAGAGACTCCGCAGATTCGGATGCCGAGCACCGCGTCGAGTGGATCCGCGGCGCAGGTTCCGCCGAGGAGGCGAACACCCCGACCGGCGGTGACGGAGCGTCAGAGCAACAGTATGAGCAGCGACACGGCGATCGGTATGCCGATCACGAAGAACAGCAGACCGATGACGGCGCCGCGGCGGGAGGGTTTGCCGTCAGGGGAGTTCATGCCAAGAGCATGGCACAGGCCGCGACCGAGGACGAGACCGGACTCCGTCGGCATCGTGGCGATCGGATGCCGGTCGGCCCTGCCGTCATGTCCCCGCGAAGATCTTTTTCCGACGAATCTGTGACGTTTCGACTCCGGCATCCGTCCTAGTGGTGTCGCACGATTGCGACCCGCTGCCGGGAACGGCCGCGGACACACGGAGAAGGAGCTCATGATGGCGAATGTGACTGGTGGCACCCAGCCCAAGGCTCAGGTCGTTTCGGCGCCGCAGGCGTCGGCGGCCGGGAAGACGACGATCGAGGATGGCGTGGTCGCGAAGATCGCAGGCATCGCCGCACGCGACGTCAGCGGCGTGTACGCGCTCGGCGGAGGCGCCGCGCGCATGGTTGGGGCCATCCGCGACGCGCTGAACACGACGGATCTCGCGCAGGGCATCAGCGTCGAGGTCGGGGAGACGCAGGTCGCGGTCGACGTCACGATCGTCGCCGAGTACCCCGTCTCGCTGCAGAAGGTGGCCGACGACGTCCGCGCGGCGATCGTGCACGCCATGGTCGAGCTCGTGGGCATGGAGGTCGCCGAGGTCAACGTCACCGTCAACGACGTCCACATCCCCTCCGACGACGACGGCGCCGAGCAGCCGCAGGAGGCGCGAGTCCAGTGAGCACTTCGGTGATCGGCGCCGCCGCAGGGGCAGCGCTCGCGCTGACCTGGGTCGTCCTCGGGTTCTGGGCGTTCGTCCTGGTGGCCGTGGCGATGCTCGTCGGCGCGATCATCGGCCGGATCGTCGACGGGCGGCTCGATGTACGAGCGCTCGCCGATGCGTTCAGGGGACGGCGTTCATCATCATGATGATCGACGATCGCACCGCACCGGCGCCGGGGGGCGCTCCGGGGCGGACGACAGTCAGCGCCCGTGCCCTCGAGCACCTGGCCGTCGGCCTCGCGCGAGACCTCGCACGCGTTCCGCGTCGCGACGTCTCGGTCGCGCTGGCCGACGACCGGGGTTCTCTCCGGGTGTCGGTGACGGTTCCCGTCGCCCTGCAGGGGTCGCGGCGCGAATCCGTCGTCGACAGCGGCGCCGCACTCCGCCACGGACTGATCAGCGGGATGCAGGAGCTGGCCGGGCGAACCGTAGGGACCGTCGACATCCGCTACTCGGGTGTCAGGAAGATCGCAGAGACGAGGGTCGCATGACCACCGAACAGGCAGCGTATCGGCGCGTGCTGCGCCGGGAGACGCACTCTTCGCGGTCCGTCGCGGCGGTGGTCGCGGCATCCGTCGCGGTCGTGCTGCTGCTCGCCCTGCTCGTCGGAGGCGTGTGGAGTCTGCTCGATCGGCGTTTCGGCGACGCGGCATCCGCTCGCATCGCAGAGCTGACATCGCCCGATGCGGGCCGGGTGTCGCTCATCGTCTCGGGAGCGGTGGCCGTCGTCGTCGCGCTGATCCTGCTGCTGCTCGCCGTCCTCCCGGGGCGTCGAGCGCGTAGGGCGCGCACGACGGAGCGGGTCGCCCTCCTCGTCGACGACGGGGTGCTCGCGGATGCGGTGGCGGATGCCGTCGCGGCCCGGTGCGGCATCGACCGCAGACAGGTCTCGGTCACGCTCGCCCGTCGTCGCGTGACGGTGCGGGTGACGCCGACCAGCGGCATCCGCATCGACGAATCCGCTGTTGCGGAGACGGCGGTCGACACCGTGTCCGACCTGGGATTCGTCGTGACGCCGAAGGTCTACATCTCGGAGAGGGGGGTGGTCGCATGACCTCCACCAACAGGGCGCTCAACCGCGCGCTGCTGCTCGTGTTCGGGCTGATCCTCCTCGTTGCGGGAGCGGCTGCGCTCGCGGCCGGCATCGGGGCTCCGTGGCTGACCCCGTGGCAGGAGCGAGCGTCGGCGATCGTCGACGGCCTCTCGGCGCGGTTCGGCTCGTGGAGCGTCGACGTTCCAGGGGCGGGGTCCGTTCCGGGGATGCTGCCGGTCGCGCTGGGCATCGCGCTGCTGCTGACGATCCTGCTGATCCTCTTCGTCTTCACACGGGGCGGAGGAAGGACGAGGAACGTCCTGCGCGCCGAGGCCGCCGACGGGAGCACCGTCGTCGATCGCAACGTCGCGGAGGCGGTGCTCGCCGGGACTCTGGGTGAACGGCCCGACGTCCTCGCCGCGCGCACCAACGCGTACCTCGTCCGTCGGGCGCGGACGATCGAGCTCGCGGTGACGGTCCAGCGCGGCGCCTCTCTCCGGAGGGTCGTGACCGCCGCCGAGGCCGCGGTCGATGACTGGGACGCACTGCTGGGCACCCGCGGTCCGATCCTGCTGCACCTGTCCGATCGGAGCTGGCGCGACGGGCTGAAGCGGCGCACACGCGTGCGCTGAGTACGACGACGAGGAAGGGACGACATGCGCAAGAACATCATCATCGTGGCGATCATCGCCATCGCGGCCTACATCGTGGGCGCGGAGACGGCGAAGGCACGGGGCAAGGACTACGAGGACATCCGGCATCAGCTGGAGCGCCTGTGGACGAACCCCGACGCGCGGAAGTCACGCGCCCGGATGGCCAAGAAGGCGCGCCGGTCGATCCAGGACGCGCAGCGGAAGCTGCAGAAGGCCGTGCGCTGAGGCGCAGGGCAGACAAGGACTCGGCCCCGAGATCCGGGGCCGTTCACGGAAGGGAGACGCCATGAGCGCTCAGGACAAGATCAAGGCCGCAGCCGAGAAGGTCGCAGGCAAGGCCAAGGAGACCGTCGGGCACGTCGTGAACGACGACAAGCTCGTCGCCGAGGGCAAGGCCGAGCAGGCCAAGGGCGAGATCAGGGACGCCGCGGAGGACGTGAAGGACGCGTTCAAGAAGTAGCGGACCGGGCGGGGCCGACACGGCCCCGCCTCCATCTCATCGAAAGGACACACCATGGGCTTCTTCGGATTCCTCCTCCTCGGACTGATCGCCGGAGCGATCGCGAAACTCCTCATGCCCGGAAAGCAGGCGGGTGGATGGTTCGTCACGCTCCTGCTCGGCATCGTCGGCGCAATGCTCGGCGGCTGGCTGGGCGGGCTCCTCTTCAACGTGAGCCTCGACTCGTTCTTCTCGCTCTCCACGTGGGTGCTCGCGATCGGCGGTTCGCTCATCGTGTTGCTGATCTACGGATTGCTCGTCGGACGCCGCGCGAAGGCGTGAGGAAGCAGACAGAGTTCGGCGAGGCATGCCCGTTGCAGGGAGATGCTGGGTCCGGGGCGGTGGCGACACCGGCCCGGACCGGCCGACGGTCAGGTGGGGGAAGGGCGGGGAATGGACGACAGGCGTTCGGGCAGCGCCCTTGAGCGCGCCGACGACGGCATCGTCGCCGGACGTGCGATGGACGGAGACGTCGCGGCGTTCGCCGTTCTCGTGCGCAGGTACACGCCGATGATGAGGGCGTACACCCAGCGGATGCTGAACGCCTCCTCCGACGTGGATGACATCGTGCAGGACGCGTTCGTGACGGCGTGGCAGCGGCTCCCTGAGCTGGACGAGCCGGTGAAGGTGAAGAGCTGGCTCATGCGGATCGTCAGCCGCAAGGCGGTCGACCGCCTGCGCGCGCAGCGGCCGGTGCTCGACATCGACGACGTCGAGCACCCGGCGCCGTCGCACGCGTCGCCTCCGCGCATCGCCGAGACACGCGCGGAGGTCGAGGCACTCGCCGCCGCACTGCGCGAACTGCCCGACGGACAGCGCGAGTGCTGGGTGCTCCGCGAGATCGGCGGATATTCCTATGACGAGATCGCCGAGGAGCTCGA
Source organism: Microbacterium sp. MYb72 (assembly GCF_002979415.1). GTDB lineage: Bacteria > Actinomycetota > Actinomycetes > Actinomycetales > Microbacteriaceae > Microbacterium > Microbacterium natoriense. Next base: position 45,166 of record NZ_PCOT01000003.1, read on the forward strand.
CATTCCCGTCACCACGGCGCGCGGCCTGCTGGCCCGCGCCCGGAAGTACATCATCGTACGGATGGAGGAGTGGCGATGAGCGACGAACACGACGCGCCTGAACTGCGCCGACTCGGGCTGGAACCGGCGGATCTCGACGGTCACACGATCGACGAGCTCACCGACTACCTCGATGCCGATCGGACTCCGGCGAACCCGTCCATCGACGGATCCGCGGGATGCCAGCTCGCCCTCGATGCGCTGGTTCGCCTGCGCGCCTTGACCGGACAGCTCATCGCCGCCGACGCGGCGGAGGAGCAGGAGGTGGACGACAGCTGGGTGGACCGCATCCTCAGCGGGATCGTCCTGGACGCCCGCTCCGGACGACGCGTGCCGATCGCGTCCGAGGTCGGCGGCGCCGACCTCGGAATCACCGAGGGCGCGGTCCGCGGACTCGTGCGCGCGGCGGAGGGCAGCGTCCCGGGCGTGCTCGTCGGCCGGTGCCGGCTCGACGGCGACGCCGAGCAGCCCGGTGCCCCGATCCGCATCGACATCGACGCCAGCGTTCCCTACGGGGAACCCATCCCGAACCTCGTCGAGAGGCTGCGCGCCGAGGTCGCAGACCGGCTGCGACGGCACACCGAGCTCAACGTGGTGGGGATCGACATCACGGTGCGCGACATCCAAGACGTCGCATCCTGGGAAGAGGGGGCAGGTCGATGACGCAGGAGCAGGAGCAGCGCATCTCCCTCGCGGGCGAGATCGAGGCCGTCGTGCGTCGGGTTCCGGGCGTACAGAGCGTGTACCGCTCCGGATCTCTCGCGTCCAACCTCGTCGGCCGCGCGGCGGAGGCCCTGGGGCTGCGCGACGGAGACGAGCCGCTCGTCGTCGTGGACCGAGACGGAGACCGGGTGGGCGTCGAGGTCTCGATCGCCGTCGAGGTCGCCGCGAGCGCCGCAGACACCGTACGCGCGGTGCACGGGGCGGTCGCGGCGATGCTCGAGGCGGAGGGGCTGGAGGCGTCGGGCATCCGGCTCACCGTCGTGCACGTGCACGAGTAGCCGCGGCTCCCGCCGTCAGCGCGGCCTGCGCTGAGAGGTCTGAGGGAGGGGGATCGCGCCGGTGCGGCGTCGGATCTCCTCGGCGACGGTGATCGCGTCGCCCTCGGGGGCGTCGGACTTCCCGTCGGGGCGAGCGATGAGGAGGTACGCGATTCCCGTGACCACGACGACGCCGAGCCCGATCAGGACGATCCAGTCGGTGATGACATCGCCGGAGGAGCCGGGGAGCGCGAGGAGCACCATCGCGAACACGCCGTAGGCGAGGGCGAGGGCATTGACGACGATTCCCCAGGCGCCGAGCGAGAAGGGACCGGCCGGTCGCCATCCGCGCAGACGCTGGCGCAGGGCGCCGAGCACGACCATCTGGAACGCGACGTAGATGCCGAGCACGGCGAACGCGGTGACGGCCACCAGCAGGTCCGGATTGATCCACACGAGCACCGCGATGATCGCCGGAATCGTGCAGGCGACGATCAGCGCGTTGGTGGGCACCTTGTTCCGGGGCGAGATCTTCGACAGCCAGCGATGGCCGGGCAGCATCCCGTCGCGTGCGAACGAGAACAGGAGACGGCTGGCGGCGGCCTGGAGGCTGAGCACGCAGGAGATGAAGGCGGTGACGGCGATGACGAGGAAGATCTTGGCGCCGACGGTTCCGAGTGCGGATTCGAGGATGCCGGGGATCGGATCGGCGTTCTCGCCGGCGACGATGGCCTGCAGATCGGGAGCCGCGAGCACATAGCCGACGAACGAGAACAGGGCGGAGACGCCTCCGACGAGGATCGTCAGCACCATCGCCCGCGGGATGCGACGGGCGGGCTGGGACACTTCCTCCGCGACGTCGCCGCAGGCCTCGAACCCGTAGAACAGGAACAGCCCGGCGAGCGCGGCTCCGAAGAACGCGGTCGCGTAGCTGCCGTCGCCCTCGACTCCCATCGTGTCGAAGAAGACGCTGAACTCCTGCTTGCGCTGGAACAGCAGGAGGTACAGGCCCACTCCGATGACGCCGGCGAGTTCGGCGGCGAGCCCGATGCGGGCGACGCGTCCCAGCCACTTTGTTCCGGAGAAGTTGATGAGCAGAGCGAGAAGCAGCAGCGCGAGTGTGAGCAGCAGCGTCGTCGTGGGGGTCGGCTCCAGACCGAACAGGCTCGCGGTGAATCCGGAGCCGAACTCGGCGACCGCCGTCACGGTGACGATCATCGCCCAGATGTAGACCCACGCGGCCATCCAGGCGTACCGGCGTCCCCACAGCCGACGCGCCCAGGGGTAGATGCCGCCGTGGATCGGATACTGCGAGACGACCTCTCCGAAGACGAGGGACACGAGGAGCTGACCCGCGCCGACGATGAAGATCCACCACACCGACGGCGGACCTCCGACGCTCAAGGCGAGGGCGAAGAGCGAGTACACGCCCACGAGCGGGGACAGGTAGGTGAATCCGAGGGCGAAGTTGGCCCAGAGGCTCATCGACCGGTCGAAGGTGTCGTCGTATCCGAGGACTTTGAGGTGCTCGCCGTCAGCGAGAGCCGACGGGGTCGTGGGACGGGTGTTCATCTGCGGCCTTCCGATCATCATTGAACGAGTGGCTCGACCTCGCGGATCGATTCCGATGGGCAGGGTGCGAGTTAAAGATCCTGTTGTAGATATTTAGCACACTTCCGTTCGGATGACGGCAACTTTCTCACCGCACCCGTCCCTCGGCAGAGCTCTTCGCGGATCGCCGCAGGCCGACGACGATCGCCTGCGGGCGGGCGGCGCGCTCATCGCGAGGGAGATCGCGACCGCACCGCCCACCCGTGCTCGCGGCGTCAGGCCGCGGCGCGCAGTCCGTCGACGAGCGGCGTCGTCGGCCGGCCGATGAGGCGCGCGAGCGTGCCGTCCGTGTCGGCGAGCGCACCGTCGCGGATGCCGGCGTCGAGCGCGGCCACGAACCCTGCGGTGCCCTCGTCGAGACCCGCGGCGCGGAGTGCGGCGACCTGCTCGTCTGCGCCGAGACGCACGTACGAGACCTCGCGGCCGGTGATCTCGGCGAACGCCGCAGCCAGCTCGTCGTAGTTCCACGCGACGTCGCCGCCGAGCTCGTAGACCTGGCCGAGGTGGCCGTCTTCGAGGAGGACGACCGCCGCGGCATCCGCGAAGTCCTTGCGGCTGGCCGATGCCACCCGACCGTCGCCGACGCCGGCGGCGAGCACGCCGCTCTCCGCCGCGGTGGCGAGGTCGCGCACGTAGTTCTCGGTGTACCAGTTGTTGCGCAGGATCACCGACGGAAGACCGGACGCGGCGATCGCCTCCTCCGTGGCCTTGTGCTCGGGTGCCAGGATCAGATCGGTCGTGGTGGCCTTCGGGGCGCTCGTGTAGACGAACTTCGTCACCCCCGCCGCGGCGGCGGCATCGATCACGGCCTTGTGCTGCGCGAAGCGCTGCCCCACTTCGGAGCTGGAGACCAGGACCACCGAGTCGACGCCGTCGAGGGCGGCGGAGACGGAGGCGGGGTCGGTGTAGTCGAGGTGCACGGCGCGGACGCCGAGGTCGGCGGCCTTCGCGACGTCGCGCGCTCCGGCGACGATCTGATCGGCGGACGCACCGCGCTCGATCAGGCTCTCGATGATCAGGCGGCCGAGGTTCCCGGTTGCTCCGGTGACGAGGATGGTCATGGGGTGTCCTTTCGTAGGTGACACCAGCCACAACCCGCTCGGGAAGGCCTTACATTCCAGAGTGCGGGTACCCACTTTGAAGTAAGGTACCTACATGACGGTGAGTTTTGCGCAGATAAAGGGATCGTCTCCCATGCTCTTCGACCCCGGTTGCAGCACGCGGGTCATCCTCGACCACGTCATGAGCAAGTGGGGCGTGCTGGTGCTCTCCTGCCTCTCCGATGGGACGCGCCGCTGGGGCGAGCTGCGTCGAGAGGTCGGCGGGATCAGCGAGAAGATGCTGGCCTCCACTCTGCGCACCCTCGCCGAGGACGGCATCGTGCACCGGGAGTCCCTGCCGGCGGTCCCTCCGCACGTCGAGTACAGCCTCACTCCGCTGGGGCGTGACCTGATGGAGAGGATGCTCCCTCTGGTCGCCTGGGTGGCTGAGCACTCCGATGGGATGCTCGGACGGAACTGAACCTTCGGATTCTGTTGTTTGGCACGACTGTGGTGACGGATTCCATTGGTATCCGTAGGTGGTTGACCCGAAAACAGTAGGTGCCCTACTATCTGAACATGTCAACGACGCCAATCCATCTGGAACGACCCGACGGCAAGGGACTGGCAGCGGGGACACTGGGGCTCTGGGGATCGACCGTCATCGGCCTGGCATCCACGGCACCCGTGTACTCGCTGGTCGCCTCGCTCGGCTGGGTGGTCATCGCCGTCGGCGCGCAGGCGCCCATCGCCTTCGTGCTCGCCTTCGTGCCGATGCTGCTCATCGCCTTCGCGTACCGCGAGCTCAACAACGCCGTGCCCGACTGCGGCACCACCTTCACGTGGGGCACCAAGGCCTTCGGCCCGTGGGTGGGCTGGATGGGCGGCTGGGGCGTCGCGGTGGCCGGCATGGTGGTGCTCGCCAACCTCGCGCAGATCGCGTCGGTCTACTTCTGGTCATTGATCGGCGTCGACCTGGAGAACAACGACTGGCGCGTGATCGTCGTCGCGGTGCTCTTCATCGCCGCGATGACCTGGGTCAGCTGGCGCGGGGTCGAGATCGGCGAGCGCATCCAGAACGTCCTGCTCGGCATCCAGTACCTCGCTCTCGTCGTCTTCATCGTCGCCGTCTTCTGGCAGATCGTCAGCGGCAACGCTCCCGACGCCATCGACTTCTCGTGGGAGTGGATGAACCCGTTCGCCTTCACATCGTGGTCGGGCTTCACCGAGGCGATCCTGCTCGCGCTGTTCATCTACTGGGGGTGGGACACCTGCCTCGCTCTGAACGAGGAGACCAAGGACCCCAAGCGGATACCCGGTCGCGCCGCTGTGCTCACCTGCGTCATCCTGCTCTTCACCTACGTCGCCGTGACGATCGCCGCCATGATGTACGCGGGACTCGGCGAGTCGGGCACGGGCCTGGGCAACGAGGCGAACGCCGACGACTTCTTCCTCGGCATCAAGGACGGTCTGCTGGGCCCGTTCGGCTGGGTGCTGGTCGTCGCGGTCATCATCTCGGCCATCTCGTCCACGCAGACGACGATCCTCCCGACCGCCCGCGGCACCCTCGCGATGGGCGTGTACCGTGCGCTGCCGGCGAAGTTCAAGGACGTGCACCCGACTTTCAAGACCCCGTCGTTCTCGACCATCATCATGGGCATCGTCGCGATCGCGTACTACGTCGGGATGACGCTCATCAGCGACAACATCCTGCAGGACTCGATCCTCTCGCTCGGCCTCGCGATCGCCTTCTACTACTCGATCACCGGGTTCGCGTGCGTCTGGTACTTCCGCAAGGACCTCATGCGCTCGCCGCGCGACTTCTTCTTCAAGGGGCTGTTCCCGCTGCTGGGCGGACTCATGCTGGCGGCGGCCTTCGTGCAGTCGGCGATCGACATGTGGGACGTGGACTACGGCAACACCGTGCTCCTCGGCATCGGCGGCACGTTCGTCGTCGGCATCGGCTCGCTCGCGATCGGCATCGTGCTGATGTTCATCTGGTTCCTCTTCCCGCGGTCGAAGCGGTTCTTCCGCGGCGAGAGCCTGAACATGGAGACCGAGGTCATGGTGCCCGACGAGCCGGGCGACTTCATCCGCTCGATCGACGGCGGCATCTGATGACGGTGGCCACCGCCGACCTGTACGACGAGCTCGGCGACGGCATCCAGTCGCTTCCGCTGCAGCTGCGCTCCTTCGGGCGGCGGCGGGCTTTCGACGGCCCCATCCGCACGGTGCGCTGCCTCGAGGACAACGCTCTCGTGAAGTCCCTCCTGGCCACGCCGGGTGACGGCGCCGTGCTCGTGATCGACGGGGGAGGATCGCTGAACACCGCACTGATGGGCGATCTGATCGCCGCGTCGGCCGTTCAGAACGGATGGGCGGGTGTCGTGATCAACGGCGGCATCCGCGACAGCGTCGCGATCGACGGACTCGACCTCGGGGTGAAGGCCCTCGGGACCAACCCGCGCAAGAGCGCGAAGCTCGGCGCGGGCGAGGTCGACGTCACGGTCTCATTCGGCGGCGTGGAGTTCGCGGTGGGCGCGCACCTGTACAGCGATGAGGACGGCATCCTGGTCGAGCGCCTGTCCTAGTCTTGATGCGTGCGCATCCGGCTCGACATCGCTTACGACGGCACTCACTTCCGCGGGTGGGCCAAGCAGCCGGGCCTGCGCACCGTGCAGGGCACGCTGGAAGACGCACTGGCCCGCATCGTCGGCTCTCCGGTGCAGTTCGTGGTCGCCGGGCGGACGGATGCCGGCGTGCACGCCTCCGGCCAGGTCGTCCACGTCGACCTCGACGATGAGCAGTGGTCGCGCGTCGAGTCGCGGCACGGGAAGGCGGCGCACGATCCAGCCGGCTCCCTCGCCGGTCGCATGCGCGGCGTGCTCGGCGCCTACCCGGACGTCACGGTGACCCGCTCCTCGCCGGCGCCCGACGGGTTCGACGCCCGTTTCTCCGCGGTGTGGCGGCGGTATCGATACCGGCTCGCCGACGAGGCCTCCGGCTACGATCCGCTGCGCCGGCTGAACACGACCACCCATCGAGGCGTCCTGGACGAGCAGGCGATGGATGCCGCAGCGCAGACGCTGATCGGCCTCCACGACTTCGCGGCGTACTGCAAGCCCCGTGAAGAGGCCACGACGATCCGCACCCTTCTCGAGTACCGCTGGGCGCGGGATGCCGACGGCGTGCTCGTCGCGGAGCTCAAGGCCGACGCGTTCTGCCACAGCATGGTGCGCGCCCTCGTCGGAGCGTGCGCCGCGGTCGGCGAGGGGCGACTCGACGTGGCGGATGTCGCCGTGCTGCGCGACGCCCTCGCCAGGACGAGCGAGTTCAAGGTGCTCGCCGCGCGCGGCCTGACCCTCACCGAGGTCGGCTATCCGGCCGACGAGCTGCTGTCGACGCGGGCCGAGCAGACGCGCGCACGCCGCACGTCCGACGACTGACGGGGCTCCGTTGCGGCTGTCCTTCCCCCAAAGAAGGGCAGCCGCAACGGACGTTTCACCCGAAGGCCCCAGCCGTCTGACGGTGATGACGGGCCGCCGCTCTGAGGGGAGGCGAGCGCGAATCCGTATGCTGACTGTAGACGAGGCTCCTTCACACGACGGCAGGGAGAACTGTGACGGATCGGACATCGGCGTTCGCGGCCGCACTGCGCGTCGCGATCTCTGAACGCGGCATGTCGCTCGCGCGTCTGCAGGCGCTGCTGAACGACGACGGCAACCCGGTGTCGATGGCGACGCTGAGCTACTGGCGATCGGGGGCGCGGCAGCCCGAGGGCGCGCAGTCGCTGAGCGTCGTCGAGGGCATCGAGGATCGCCTCGCCCTCGACCGCGGCCACCTGACGAGCCTGCTCGGGCCCTCGGCGCGGCTCGGGACGGTGGCGCCCCCGAAGCTCCCGTTCGACGAGGAGAGGGTGCAGCGCGAGGCGGAGGAGACCCTCGTCGCGCTGCGGTCGGCTCCTCAGGAGTCGCTGCGGGATCTGTCCACCCAGTACGTCGCGCACGTCGGTCGCGACGGAGCCGTCGAGCGCGTGGTCACGAGGGCCCTCGTGCAGTCGACCAAGGGCACGATCACCGAGATCCCCCTCATCGACGCGACCCCGGTCGAGAGCGACGTCATGTCGGTGTTCTCCGACGTCATCGGCGGTTGGGTCGACCGCGAGTACCTGCATCCGGGGCGTCTCCTCTCCGGGGTGGTGATCGCCCTCGACGAGCCCATCACCACGGGCGGCACGACGCTCATCGAGTTCACCGAGACCTATCCGCCAGGGCATCCGCCACGGCAGTCCGTCTGGCACGCGACGTCGAGGGCCGCGAGGGAGACGCTGATCTGGGTGCGCTTCCATCCTGATGCCGTGCCGAGCTGGTGCGAGGAGTTCATCGAGACGGGGGAGGAGTACGTGTCCACGGCGCGTGCGGTGAGGTCGGGGTCGGTGCACCTCGCCAGGCACGGCTTCGGCCCGGGGATGCTCGGCATCCGCTGGGGCTATGACAGGTGATTCATCGCGACCGCTCAGCACCGACGGGTAGCGTGTCAGTGTCATGAAGGTCATCTCCTACAACCTCCAGAAGCATCGCGCCGCGAGCGAGCTCGTCGAGCTGGTCGGCGTGCACGATCCCGACGTCCTCTGCCTGCAGGAGTGCGATGTGCAGGAGCTCCCCGAGCGCATCGGAGACCTCGTGCTCGCCGAGGCGACCCAGGGCAATCGCCTCGGCCTCGCCCTGTACTACCGCGCGAGCACGTTCCGGGTGCTGGGCGTGAAGACCCTCGAGCTGAAGAAGTCGCTGCACGACCGCATCGCGAAACCCGCCCACGAGAGGGTTCTCGGGGTGAGACTGCTCGAGATCGACGAGGGACGCGAGCTGATCGTGGCGTCCTTCCATGCGGCACCGCTCACGGCGCTGAACTCGCTGCGGAGGCATCAGATCCGCGCCGCGCTCACCCAGCTCGCCGCGCTCGGCGCCGGACTCCCGCAGCTCATGGTCGGCGACTACAACTACCCCGTGTTCAAGGAGAACCTCGGCGACGCCGTGCGTGAGCACGGCTACGCGCTCACCCTCAGCGACGATCACACGTACACGCGGTATCGCGTGTTCCGCGGGCACTACGACTTCGCGACCTCTTCGGGGTTCGAGATCGAACGTGTCACGACCCTGCCTCAGGGCATGAGCGACCATCGCCCGATCCTGGTGACCGCACGACTCGACTGAGGCGGATCGGACGAGGACCGTCGCTACTCGCGCGGTGCGTCGAGTTCCAGATCATCTCTCCAGCGGTAGCACCACGTCGTCTGATGACGCCCGAGCTCATCGAGTTCGGGACCGATTCGTGCATACACGCCATCGCCCCAACGATCCGAGCCGAGGGTCGCGGGCAGCGGTGTGGGCACGTCCATGGAGTCTCCATGCGCCGGTCCGCCGTACAACCACGCCGTCACGATCAGCCGTTCCCTCATGGGCGAGTCCTCCCTCGGTGCGCAGACGACACCAGCTTCGCAAAGACGCCCGATGCAGGCCGGTGAGACACGCCCCGGTTCATGCGGCCCCGACCCGGAACGTCGAGCGGTGCGCCGCCGGGCTGACACCCAGGCGCTGACGGAAGTGCAGGCGCAGCGACACCGCGCTTCCGAATCCGGCGAGCTCCGCGATGCGGTCGACCGACTCGTCCGAGCTCTCGAGCAGGGTGCGGGCGGCGTCCACCCGCTGATCCAGCAGCCACTGCTGCGGGCTCGTGCCCGTGCGCTCGCGGAATCGCCGCGTGAACGTCCTCCGCGAGAGGTGCACGGCCTCTGCCCACTCGTCGAGATCGAAGACCTCGGTGAGGCGGGCCCGCGCCCAGATCATCGCGCGTCCGATCGGATCGTCCGCGGAGGCCGCGACCACCGGCGCCGGGATGTACTGCGCTTGCGAGCCGGTGCGGTGCGGCGCCAGCACGAGCGCCCTCGCCAGGGCGGTCGCGGCTGTGGCGCCGTGGTCGGAGCGCACGATGTGCAGGCAGCAGTCCAGGGCGGCTGCGGCGCCGGCCGACGTGATGACGTCGCCCAGGTCGGTCCACAGCACGTCGTCGCGGACCTCGACCTGCGGCTGCTCCGAGGTCAGCCTCGCCGCGGCGGCCCAGTGCGTGGAGACCTCCCGGCCGTCGGCGATGCCGGATGCCGACACGACGAACGTCCCGAGGCAGAGCCCCACCACCCTGGCGCCGCGGGCGTGGGCCGACGTGACGGCGTCGAGAAGGGCGGGGGAGGGCGTCATGCCCTCGCGCCAGCTCGGGATGACGACGAGGTCGGCGACGGACATCGTCTCCAGCCCCGCGTCCACCTGGATCGCGTACCCCGCACCGGTGGGCATGGACCCTGGGTGCTCCGCGCACACGGCGACGTCGTAGAGGCCCTCGACGCCGTCGAGCCCCGCGCCGCCGAACACGAGCGTCGGCACCGACAGGTGGAAGGGGCTGATCTGCGGGAATGCGAGCACCGCGACGGTTCGTCTCCTCATGGCCTGATCCTATCGAAGAGATTCCTCAAGGCCACTGGATCGACCGCGACGGATGCCGAAGACTGATGCCATGACACAGATCCCAGCCCTTCTGATCGGCGGCCCGACGCTCCACTTCACCTATGCGGGACTCTCGATCCTCACGGACCCGACGTTCGACGAGCCCGGCGCCTACCCCGGTCCGATCACGCTGCACAAGCTCGTCGGCCCCGCGGTCGCCGCCGCGGATCTCGGCCCCGTCGACGTCGTGCTGCTCTCCCACGACCAGCACGAGGACAACCTGGACTCCGCGGGGCGCGCGCTGCTCGCCGAGGTCCCCCTGGTGCTCGGCACACCGGACTCGGCCCAGCGCATCCCGCACGTCATCGGTCTCGACCCGTGGCAGCAGCACCGCGTCGGCGACGCCGTGATCACGGCGGTGCCGGCGCTGCACGGTCCGGAGGGAGCCGAGGCGCTCACCGGCGTCGTCACCGGCTTCATCCTCGAGGCGGCGGGCGAGCCGACCGTGTACGTGTCGGGAGACAACGCCTCCGTCGCCCTCGTGCGCGAGATCGCCGAGCGCTTCCCGCGCATCGAGGTCGCCGTGCTCTTCACCGGTGCGGCCAACGTCGGCAGGTTCGGCGACGTCGACCTCACCTTCAACGCCCGCACCGCGCTCGAAGCGGCCGAGGCGCTGGCCGGCGCGATCATCGTGCCCGTGCACGCAGAGGGATGGTTCCACTTCTCGGAGACCCGTGAGCGTCTCATCGGCATGTTCGAGCACGCGGGGAGCGCCGGTCGGCTGCGCATCCTCACGCCGGGTGAGCGCGTCGCCATCGGCTGAGGCGAGGCGCCTCGCCGACCTCCCTGACGGAGACGGGCTCTCCGGCAGGGAGGCGCGGTTTTGGGGAACCGGCTACGATGACGTAAGCTGTCACTTTGGTACTCGACTGCCGAGTGCCGCGAACGTGAGCCCTCCACTGGCGTGTTCCTCCCCCTGGGGAGAGAACCACCCCGGAGTGGGATTCACGAACTTCTCCGTTCGAACAAGAAAGCAGCACTATCGTGACGCGCACTTACACCCCGAAGGCCGGCGAGGTCCAGCGTGACTGGGTCGTCATCGACGCCACTGACGTCGTTCTCGGCCGTCTGGCTTCGCACGCCGCTACGCTCCTGCGTGGCAAGCACAAGCCGACCTTCGCCAACCACATCGACTCGGGTGACTTCGTCATCATCGTGAACGCCGACAAGGTCGCGCTCACCGGTCAGAAGCTCCAGAAGAAGCTGGCCTACCGCCACTCGGGTTACCCGGGCGGCCTGAAGTCGGTCACCTACGCCGAGCTCCTCGAGAAGAACCCGGTCCGCGCTGTGGAGAAGGCCATCCGTGGCATGCTCCCCAAGAACAGCCTGGGCCGTCAGCAGCTGTCGAAGCTCAAGGTGTACGTCGGTGCAGAGCACCCGCACGCCGCGCAGCAGCCGACGCCGTACACCCTCGACCAGGTCGCCCAGTAAGCGCCGTAAAGACTTAAGGACATACTCGTGGCTGACATCCAGGACACCACCGAAAACCTCCAGAACTTCTCGACGTCGACTCCCGAGACCGAAGCAGTCGAGGCGGCTCCCCGCCCCGTGCTGAGCGTCCCGGGTGCCGCCGTTGGTCGTCGCAAGCAGGCCATCGCCCGCGTGCGTCTGATCCCCGGCGCCGGCACCATCACGGTCAACGGCCGTACCCTCGAGGACTACTTCCCGAACAAGCTGCACCAGCAGCTGATCAACGACCCGTTCACGGTCCTCAACCTCGCCGGCGGCTACGACGTCATCGCCCGCATCTCCGGTGGTGGCCCCTCGGGTCAGGCCGGTGCGCTCCGCCTCGGCATCGCCCGTGCGCTGAACGAGATCGACGCCGAGAACAACCGCCCGACCCTGAAGAAGGCCGGCTTCCTCTCCCGTGACGCTCGCGTCAAGGAGCGCAAGAAGGCCGGTCTCAAGAAGGCCCGCAAGGCGCCTCAGTACTCGAAGCGTTAAGGTCCATCCGACCGATGCCGATCTTTGGCACGGACGGCGTGCGAGGACTTGCCAATGGCATCCTCACCGCCGATCTGGCGCTCACCCTGGCCCAGGCGACTGCTGTCGTCCTGGGCCAGGGCCGTACTGCGGAGGCTCGCAAAGCCGAAGGCAAGCGACTCACCGCAGTTGTGGCACGCGACCCCCGGGTCTCCGGCCACTTCCTCACCGCGGCGGTCGCCGCGGGGCTCGCGTCCTCCGGCGTCGACGTGCTCGAGGCCGGGGTCATCCCGACTCCGGCACTCGCATTCCTCGTCGCCGACAGGGATGCCGACTTCGGCGTCATGATCTCGGCGTCGCACAACCCCGCTCCTGACAACGGGATCAAGATCTTCGCCCGAGGCGGGGTCAAGCTCCCCGACGTCGTGGAGGAGCGCATCGAGGCCGCGATGGCCGACGAGAAGCTCCGTCCGACGGGCGCGGGCGTCGGACGCATCATCCGATTCGCGGATGCCGAGGACCGCTACGTGGTGCACCTGCTCGGTTCGCTGCCGCATCAGCTCGACGGCATCCACGTGGTGCTGGACTGCGCGCACGGTGCGGCCGCGGGGGTCTCACCCGAGACGTTCCGAGACGCGGGCGCGAACGTGACCGTCATCGGGGCCGACCCCGACGGTCTGAACATCAACGACGGCGTGGGCTCGACCCACCTCGACAACCTCGCCGAGGCCGTCGTCCGGCTGGGCGCCGACATCGGCATCGCCCACGACGGCGACGCCGATCGCTGCCTCGCGGTCGACGCCCAGGGCAACGTCATCGACGGCGATCAGATCATGGCGATCCTCGCGGTGTCGATGAAGGAGCGCGGGCACCTCACCGACGACACCCTCGTCGCGACCGTGATGAGCAACCTCGGTCTGCACGTCGCCATGCGCGAGCAGGGGATCACCGTGCGGCAGACCGCCGTCGGCGACCGCTATGTGCTCGAAGACATGAACGAGGGCGGATACGCGCTCGGCGGCGAGCAGTCGGGCCACGTGATCATGAGCGAGTTCGCCACCACCGGAGACGGCCTGCTGACCGGTCTGCACCTGGTGAGCGAGATGGCGCGGCAGAAGAAGTCGATCGCCGAGCTCGCGAGCGTCATGAAGGTCTATCCTCAGGTGCTCATCAACGTGCGGGGCGTCGACAAGGACGCCCTGGAGGGCGACGAGGTCGTGCAGGCGGCCGTTCGCGAGGTGGAGGCCGAACTCGGCGACACCGGACGCGTCCTGCTGCGCAAGTCCGGCACGGAGCCGCTGGTGCGGGTCATGGTCGAGGCGGCGGATGCCGAATCGGTGCAGACCTACGCCGAGCGCCTCGCCGATGTCGTGCGCGAGCGTCTCGCACTCTGAACATCATGAGAGGAAGCGGACGGATGCCGGAAGGCCTCCGTCCGCTTTGTCGTATCCGAGGCGGTGCGGAGGGGATATGAGCGGAACGGCGCTGGTCATCGGAGGCGGCGGGTCCACGGGCAACGCCTGGGCTCTCGGCGTCCTCGCCGGCATCGCGGACGGCGGGCTCGACGTCACGGACGCGGATGTGGTCGTCGGCACATCCGCGGGGTCGACGACGGCCGTCCAGGCGCTGTCGGGCGCTGTGGGAGAGCTGTACGCGGCATCGCTGGTTCCGATCCCGCAGGGCACTGGGCCCGACCGGACCAGGGCGGCAGCGGAGGGCATGGCGAGGACGGCCGACATCATCGCCGCCTCCGCCGACATCGAGGATCTGCGCCGCAGGCTCGGTGAGGCCGCTTTGGCGATGGACCAGGACGGGTCGCGCTCCACGCGGTGGCGCGAGATGGTCGCGAGGAGGCTCCCGCGCCAGGACTGGCCTGATCGGGAGCTGCGCATCACCGCTGTCGACGCGCGCACGGGCGAGCCGGTGGTGTTCACGCGGGAGAGCGGTGTCGAGCTGGCGGATGCCGTCGCGGCGAGCTGCTCGAGCGGGTTCGCGTACGCGATCGGCGAGGAGCGCTATCTGGACGGCGGCTATCGTCGCAATGAGAACGCCGATCTGGCAGCCGGGTGCGAGCGCGTCCTCGTGCTCTCACCGTTCGGCGGGCGGTCGCGGCATCCGATCGAGTGGGGAAGCGACCTCGTCACTCAGGTCGAGGAGCTGCGCTCCACGGGGAGTCGCGTCGAGGTGATCGTCCCCGGTGACGGCGCCGTGCATCTGTTCGGAGCATCGGCGATGGACCTGACCCTGCGCCCGGAAGCGGCGCTGCTCGGCCGCTCCCAGGGGTTCGAGCTCGCAGGCGGGCTCTCTGACTTCTGGCGCTGACGAGAAGAGGGGGTCCGGTCTCTCGACCGGACCCCCTTTCTTCGTCGGGTCAGGCTGCTTCGTGCTTGCGGTTGCGGCGAACCGTCGCGGCGACGGCGAGGCCGCCGCCGGCCAGGACGAGCGCGCCTCCGCCGATCCAGATGGGCAGGAGCGCGGAGCTGTCGGCTCCGGTGGCGGCGAGGCCGTCATCGCCGGTCCCCGTGCCCGCGCCCGCGTCCGTGCTGACGTACGCGGCGATGCCGGTCGGGTTGGATTCCGAGGTCGCCAGCACCGAGTAGCGGCCGGAGGCGTTGGAGGGGAGCGTGATGCTGACCGCTCCGAGGCCGCCGTTGCTGCCGGCGGTCACGGTGCCGAGAGCCTTGGTCTCGATCGCGAACTTCACGAAGCCGAGCGAGGCGCCCAGGGCGTTCTCGCCGGTGAGGCTGATGGTGACGCTCTCGCCGGGGGCGAAGATCTCCGCGGGGGCGGAGAAGGTGAACGTGCCCCCAGGTGCGACGGTGGCCGCACTGACGGTTCCGGTGGACGGAGGGGTGTACGACGTTGCGCCGGCGAAGGCCGGAGTGAGGAGCAGTGCGCCGGCGACGAGAGCGGTCGTGGCGGCTGCCTTGATGAAACTGCGCTTCATGGCGGGGCCTCTCTGGGGAGTGGGGCAAGAACTCGGAGGGCTGTGAGGGTTCCGAGCGTTAAGCGAGGCGGGGAGCCGCGATGGTCTCCCACCAGAAGCCCCCCTCCTAAATATCACTATCCCGGAATATCGCAACCCTGTGCAATGGCCGAGGACTCCTCCTGGCCATTCGTCGGAGTCCTCTGGCCAATGGTCTGAGAGGCCTGGCCGATCGTCGGGGTCACTCGGATGAGGAGCACGGGAGTGTGCGGAGTCCGCACGCGCACCGTCAAGGTCGCGGTCTGTCCCGGAGCGAGCTGAACGCTCCACAACAACACGTCACGGCCGGCATCCACTCCGCTTCCGATGCCGGGGGTGACCGCGTCTCCTGCCGCATCCGTCGACAGCAGGGTCGAGCCCTGGGGCAGGTACACATAGACGGCGGTCTTCACCTGACCGGGCGGGACGCCGTGGCTGCCGCCGCCTGTGACGTAGCTCGGGAGGTCGGCGGCATCGGCGGGCGCGGTGTTGCGGATCGTCACGGTGGTCTGCGCCTGGTCCGCCCCGCACCACCACGTCGTCTGCGTCTCGAGCGTCTGGTGGATGTCCATCTTCGACGAGGTCGCATCGTTGACGTAGACCCCGAACGCGGTCGTCGTCGCGTCGGTCTCGGGCAAGGCGCCCTGCAGCGTCGTGCCGTCGAGGACGGACTGCTCCGCAGGATCCTGGTTCCACACCAGCACCCGATGCTCGGACCCGGCGCGGGCCAGCGCCTCGAGGAGACTCGCGGGCGACCCCGCCCCCGAGGCGAGCGCATCGAAGACCGCACCGGCGGATGCGGCGAAGAACGCATCCTGCTCCCGGGGTTCTCGATAGCGCTCGTAGACCCCGCTGAGCAGCAGGTCGACCGCGTTCTCGCCGGTGAGCACGTCGCCGGTCGGGAGCGTCACGGGGCCGGTCGCCGCAAGCAGGTACGACAGCGCGACGGGATCGAGTGCGATGACCCCGTCGACCTCGACGCCCGTCTGCCGCAGCCACATCTCCCGCGCGACGGGGGCGCCGCGGGTGAAATCGGGGATCTGAGTGACGTTCTGCACGAAGCGCCCCGGCTGCGTGCCGAAGAGCTGCGTCTCCTCCTCGCTGAGCGGGAGCACGGGGTCTGCGTAGATCGGGAAGTCGGACGAGGAGCTCTGGGTGACGAGAGTCAGGCGCCCGCCGTCGACGTGCAGCTGCAGCATCGCTCCGGCGATCCCGCCGAGGGAGCGCCACTCCGCGTTGTTCTGCAGGACGACCAGGTAGTCGCGCGGGCCGTCGACGCCGAGCATCGACGGTGCGAGAGCCGAGGCGCGACGCAGGGCGTCGACGCCCTCGTGGGCGCCGGTGACGAGATCGGAGACCTGTGCCACGGCCGCGCGGACGGGGGAGATCAGGGGGGCGGGATCGATGTCGCCGATCGTCTCGCGTGCAGCGGCCAGCGCGTCCGCACTCGTCGCCGCGGCGGGGGCGATCTCTGTGAAGGGCGCGAGGTCGATCACTCCCTCCTTCGGGCGGATGCTGTCGAGCGAGGACGTCGCCGCGATGTGCGAGAGCGGGGTCAGGGCGTGCGACGCGATGTCGTCGAGGGCTGCGGACACCGTCGACACGGCGGCCAGCTGCGGCCCGATCCAGGGCACGTGCTCGCCGGCCTTCCATATCGCGTCGCCCGTGAGGGCGCGTGCGGCAGAGGTGTCGTCGGCGATGCGTCGGATGAGGGCGGGCGCCGCCGAGGGATCCGCCAGCACGGAGGGTGCCTCGGCCGCCGCCTCGCTCGCGCTCTCCAAGTGCTGGTAGGCGAGGGAACCGCGGATGCCGATCCACACCGCGCACACGGCGGCGGCGAGCAGGATGCCGCCGAACACCCAGGCGGAGATGCGCCCGGCCCGGCGTCGGCGACGGGAGGTGCGGGGCGCGGAGGTCACAGGGACACGATAGTCGTATTGGTATATCGGATGCCTCGGCACCGCGTAGTCTCGCAGGGTGAGTGACCTCGGCATCGAAGGAGCGGGTGTGGACGATGGGGAATCGCAGGGACGGGAGCGGCTCCTCTTCGTCGCGCCGTGGGTGCCGTCTCGGCAGCGCCCGCGCAGCCTCGGCATCTTGAAGGCGCTCGCCGAGGACTACGACGTCACCGCGCTCCTCCTCGTCTGGTCGGCCCAGGACTCCGCGGACGTGCACGAACTGATCGCCCTCCTCCCCGAGCACACCGACATCCGCGTCGTGCGTCTCGGCAGGATCGGCGGGCTCGCCCGCGCTGCATGCGCCGTGTTCTCGCGGCGGCCTCTGCAGCAGGCGTTCACCGGAGCGCGGAAAGCCGACGCCGCGATCAGACGCGCCATCGCCGACACCGCGCCCGACATCGTCTTCTTCAACGTCATCCGCTCGGCGAACTTCCTGCCGCTGGCGCGGGGGATGCGCGTCGTCGACCTCGACGAGTTCCGTAGCGACTACTACCGCCAGCTGCTCGCCACCGGCCGCAATCCGCTGTGGCGTGTCATCGCGAGGATCGAGGCCGGCCGGCTGAGCCGCGCGGAGGAGCAGGTCGTCGACGAAGCCGACGCGGTTCTCGTCTCGTCTCCCGCGGAGCTGCGTCCGGACGGGGTCGTCCGCCTCGTGCGCTCGCCGCACGCTCTCGACCTCTCGCCGGGCGACGGCGCGGAGGTGAGGCTGGCTCCGTCATCGGCGCTGTTCGTCGGACGGCTGTCGTACCGGGCGAATCGCGAGGCGCTCGCGTGGTACGTCCAGCACGTGGTCCCCGAACTGCGCAGGCGCGGTGCGGCGGGAACGCTGTACATCGTCGGGCGCGGCGCCGGCCCCGATGTCCGTGCGCTCGTCGCCGACGGGGTCGAGCTGATCGGCGCGGTCGACGAGGTGGCGCCCTACTACGCCGCCGCGGACGTGTGCATCGTCCCGATCCAGATGGCCACGGGCGTGCAGATGAAGCTGATCGAGGCGGCCGTGCTGGGCAGGGCGATCGTGACGACGAGGATCTCGGCGGAACGCGCCGGCCTGGTCGACGGCATCCACTGCCTCGTCGCGGAGTCGCCGACGGAATGGGCGGATGCCGTGCAGCGCCTGCACGGATCGCCGCAGCTGCGAGCGGAGCTAGGCGTGCGCGCGCAGGCGTGGGCGGCGGACGCGTACGACAGCCGCGCCATCGGAGAGAGCCTGCGCATCGCGCTCGCCGACGGGAGGGCGCGACGTGACCTGGCCCCACATGAACCCGAAGCAGAACATCCCCAGCGACAGCACTGACGTCGCGAGCATCCCCCAGCCCGTGTAGGCGATCATCACCATCGGCAGGGCGCTGGCGACGATCGCGCGGGCGGCGTCCCCGTTCGCCGACACCAGGTTGCGTCGCCTCCACGCGGCGACGGTCATGACGACGATCGGTGCGAAGAGCATGACGAAGCCGACGATGCCGAGCTCGGCGAGGGCGAGCACGAACGAGTTGTGGACGGGGATGAACGAGCCCGTCAGCGGGGCGTTCTCGATCGTGTAGCGGTTCGGGCCCGTGCCCGTCCAGAAGAACGTCGACACGATGCGGGCCGCGTACGAGAGGATCTCGCCGCGGACGCCGCCCGTGGGGTCCTCCTCGAACCGGGTGATGATCACACCGGAGGCGGCGAGACCTGCGACGCCGAGGCCCAGGATCACCGAGAGCTTGCGGGAGAGGTGCAGGGACGGCTGCAGCAGGACCCAGCCGGTCACGAGCGCCGCGGCCGCGGCGAGGTTCGCCCGGCCCTGAGCGAGCACGAGCGGGACGAAGGCGATGCCGATCGTGATCCAGATGAGCCGGGCGCGGTCCTTCGCGGAGTTCAGCAGACTCAGCAGGAGCGCGATCGAGATGACCAGGATCTTCCCGAGGTTGTTGGGGTGGTTCGAGAGCCCGTTCACGCGGGAGCCGAGGATCTCCTGGTCGGCGGCGGCCACGGCGTTGATGTTCAGACCCAGCGCCTGCAGCACGGCGACTCCGGAGTGCGCGAGCACCACGATGACGATCAGGACGATCAGGCCGCGGCGCAGCCTCGAGTCCGGGTCGGAGCGGGCCGCGCGCATCCCGATCCCCCAGGCGAGGACGGCGATGCAGAGCTGCACGATGCCGGCGATGCCCGGCGGGTCGGAGGGCCAGATGAAGAGGGCGCCGATCGCGATCCAGAGCAGCAGCGGGACGAAGATCCCCACGAGAGGGGGTTTCGCGATGAAGGTGAGGAGCACGGCGCCGACGGCGATGACGAGGGTGAAGGTGCGCAGGTCGGGGGAGGAGCCGGCGATCCCCACGTGGAAGGCGCCGGAGTCGGAGATCAGCGACACCGGCACGAGGGCGAGGGAGAAGAAGGCGGCGTACGCCACGGTGGCGACGAGTCCTATCCTCGTCGTGACGATCGCGGCGGCCACGACCGCGCAGATCCCGAGGGCGACGACGGCCTCGATGCTCATGACGTGCTCCGCAACGGCGCCGCCGCCCTGTGCAGGCCCGTCACGAGCGCGGGGAGGGCCGCCCGTACGATCTCGGTCTGCGCGGCGACCTGATCGATCAGCGCGGCGGACGAGAGGTCTGCGACGACCGTGACGTCGGTGGGACGATGCCGCAGCCCGAACACCGACAGGTAGTCGTCGTACTTGAAGTCGGGTTCGGCGTGCCCGGCCACGTCGACCGCGACCACCGGCGTGCCCAGTGCATGAGCGAAGACGACCCCGTGGAGGCTGTTCGTCGCGACGACCGGGGCGCTCCGGATGGCCTCCGCCACGGCGAGAGGGGTGGTGGTCGGCAGCTGCACGTCCCACCCGCGGGCGCGGATGCCGGAGAGATGAGCGCGACCGGCGCGCTCGGCGAGCATCGTGAAGTGGGGGATGAACAGCGGGGCGCTCTTCCTGATCGTCGGGCCGCCTCCGTAGACGTCGCCGACGACCAGGGCGGGATCGCCGAGGGGCTGCGTCGAGGGCAGGCCAAGGGCGTCACGGGTCAGGGTCCCTCTGACGGCGAGGATGCGGTCGGCGGCCATAGGGAGCGGCCTGTGGTCGGGCTCGCGGAGTCCGCTTCCGAACACCGTCGCGTCGGGCTGCGCCTTCCACGCCCTGTTGAGGATCGACCCGACGCCCAGCACATCCGCGGAGCCGATTCCGCTGCGTCTGATCGGGCGTCCGCTGAGCTCGCCGAGGGCCACGCGGCTGGCCTCGTCGCCGAAGTTGAGGGGAGCACCACCCATCCTGACGGCGTGCGCCCAAGCCGACCCGTGTCGCAGGAGCTCCCCGGCGGCTGTGCGAGGATTGCCGAGTGGCCGCCACCAGTGGAGTGCGAGGGTCAAGCTTCGTTCCTTCCGGGAAGGGCCTGCTATGGGCGAATCGGCGACCGTCGGTCCTGCGTGGCACAGGCTGCGCTTCGCGGCGATCCAGCTGGCCTCCGCGGGAGCGGGGATGGTCGCGTGGATGGTCCTTCCGCGCATCGCGAGTGGGATGGAACAGGGGCCCGCGATCGTGGCCTTCGCGCTGGGCCCCATCCTAGCGTTGCCCCTGACTATCGGTATACCGGTTACGCTCCCCAACGCGTTCCGCCGTGGGGCGGACGGGAGCCATCTGCGCCCAGGCGCGTGGGCGGTGCCTCTGCGGATCGTCTGCGGCATCCTCGCCGTCGCGCTCGGGGTCGGGATCGTGCTCTCCATCGTCGGCATCGCGGGCCTCCCCGTGGAGACGGGAGCGCTGACCGCGTCCTATGCGGCGGGGATGGGGACGTGGCTGATCGCGGCGCAAGTCGCCCGCATCCGCGAGTCGACTCTCCTGATGGCCGCGGGTGGCCTGCTCAACCCGATCCTGCCGCTGGCGTGGATGCTCTTCGCCGGACTCGGGCTTCCGCTCGACCTCGCCGCGACGGCGACCGTCGCCGTGATGACCGTGCTGTGCGCCGGGATCTGGTTCGGGATGCGAGGGCTGCTGTCCGCGCATCCGTCCGCGCCGGGGGGAGAGGCTGGGAGGACGCTCGCGATGGCGACCGTGCTGGTGCCGCATCTGGCACTGTTCGCCGTGCTCATGCAGGGCATCCGGCTCTCGGCCATCGTCGCCGGCGCCCCCGCTCTGCTGGAGCAGGCTCATCTGGCCGCCCTCGGCGTCACGATGGTCAGCGTCCTGATCAACTCCGTCCACGCGCTGCTCTCGGTGCGGATGCAGATGGCCGACGACCCCGCGCTGACCGCGGCTGTGCGGGCCTCGTCGGTCGGCTACGGCGCCCTCGCGCTGACGAGCACCGTGATCACCCTGATCTTCTATCTCGTGCTCCCGATGGTGTCGGGCGTCGCCGTGCCCCTCGCGGTAGCCGCGCCGCTGGGCCTCACCGTGCCGGCGCTCGCCGTGTACTACTCCTCGTCGGCCATCCAGCTCCGGACCGGCTCCGCGATCAGGCTGCTCACCGCGTCAGGCGGCGCTGTGGTGCTGTGGGCGCTCGCGACCGTCGTGATGCGACCGGACACCCTTCAGGGGCTGTCCTGGGTCTACGCGATCGCTCCCGTGACGCTGGCCGCGGTCGCCGCCGTGCTGGGTTCGTTCAACCCCGACCCGGTCACGCGGGACGCCACCAGGCTGATGCTCCGCAGGATCGCGCTCCCGGTGGCCGCCTGCGTCGCCCTGCTCGCCGTCGCGGGCGTCGTGGTCGCGGTGACGGGCGTCTGACGGGGTCGATCGCCGCACGCTAGTGGGCGCTGTTCCCCGGCAGGATCACCGCTCTCAGCGTCTTGAGCAGGATGCCGATGTCTCCTAGGAGCGACCAGTTCTCCACGTAGTACAGGTCGAGGCGGACCGTCTCCTCCCACGTCGTGGTCGAGCGGCCGCTGACCTGCCAGAGGCCGGAGACGCCGGGCCTGGCGAGGAGCCGCCGCCGCGCGGCATCGGAGTACAGGGCGACCTCGGCGGCCACCTGGGGGCGGGGGCCGACGAGGCTCATCGATCCGCCGAGCACGTTGAAGAACTGCGGCAGCTCGTCGAGCGAGTACTTGCGGATGAACCGTCCGACCGGTGTGATCCGCGGGTCGTCCTTCACCTTGAACAGCGGCGTCTCGCTCGTGCCCTGGGCATCGAGCAGGGCGCGGAGCTCGGCGTCGGCTCCCACGCGCATGGATCGGAACTTCAGCATCCTGAACGGGGTGCCCTTCAGCCCGATCCGCTCCTGGGCGAAGAGGAGGGGGCCGGGGCTCGTGGCCTTCACGGCGATCGCGACGCCGAGGAGGAGCGGCGAGGAGAGCGCGATGAGCGCGAGCGCGCCGATGATGTCCATGGTGCGTTTGACGATGCGCTGCCCCGAGCTGAACCGGGGGATCTCGACGTGGATGAGGGGGAGGCCGGCGACGGGGCGCGAGTGGATGCGCGGCCCCGCGATGTCGGTGATGCTCGGAGCGAGCACGAGGTGCTGTCGCCCGGCCTCCAGAGACCAGGAGATCTGCTTCAGCCGCGAGGGCGGCAGGTCGCCGGTGCTGGTGACCGCGACGGTGTCGGCGCCCGTGCGGACGAGGCCGAGCTCGACGTCGTCGACGGAGCCGACGACGGGGACGTCCGTGCCGGGGACGAGGTCCCCGATCCGCGCGCCGGGGATGCACGCCCCGACGACCGTGTAACCAGCGTCGGACACTCGGCGGAGCTCGTTGGCGATCGCCGTCACCGACTCGCCGGATCCCACGAGGAGGACGCGTGCCGAGTAGCCTCCGGCGCGACGGTTGGACACCAGCCACTGGCGCCAGAGCCACCGGACGAGCGCGAGCGTGACGATGCCCGCGGGGAGACTGATCAGCAGGTAGCCGCGTGCGACCTCCGACTTGGTCAGGAAGGCGACGATCGCGATCATGCCGAAGACGCCGAGGCTGGCGCGCGCGACCCGGACGTACTCCGTCGTTCCGGTGCCGATCACGCGATGGCTGCGGGAGTCGGCGAGGCCGAGCGCGCAGGCCCAGGCGATGACGAGCCCCGCGGAGAAGAGCCAGTAGGAGATGTTGCCCACGCCCAGCAGGTTGTCGGTCGGCACCGAGGTGTTGCCGAATCCCAGCCAGGCGATCTGCGTGCCGTACACGACCCAGATGAGCGCGAGGAGATCGGTGATCCGGAGGTTGCGTGCGTAGCGCGCGCGCCAGTCGAAGCCGGCCCGCGTGCTGCCGGCTGCGGAACCGAGCGCTCTCCTGTCTGCGCCCGCCCCGGTGTCACTCTCTTCCTGCGTCTTCTTCGTCGCGTCGATGTCGTGTGTCGACGTCACTGTGACCTCGTAATATTCTGGTATTTCCCCCGCGTGAACAGTAGCAGAGCGGGGGATGCCGGAAGGTGCTCGAGGTCGCGGATTTCACGCGGATGTAACAAACCGCCCGGGGCTCGGGGTGCTGGCGGCTCAGCCGCGCTTGAGCAGGTCGTCGAACGCGTCGGCGGAGTCCGACTCCGCAGGCATCACGGCCTTGCCGGTCGAGCGCCTCTTCGCCGCCGAGGACGCCGACGAGGCGCCCGCCTTGTGGCCGTGACCGTACCCGTATCCATAGCCGTACCCGTACCCGTAGGTGTACGCGTCGGCGCCCTTCGTCGGGACCATCGTCAGGACCACTCCGGCGACCTTCGCGCCCACGGTCGCGAGGGCGTCGAGAGCCCCCTGGAGCTGGTGCGTCGTCGTCCTGCCGACGGCGACCGCCATGATCGCCCCCGACGTCACCCGGGACAGCACAGCGGCATCCGTCACCGGCAGCAGGGGAGGAGCATCGCACAGCACGACGTCGAACTCCTCGGCCAGCGCGTCGAGGAGCTTCTTCATCCGGGCGGAGCCGAGCAGCTCGCTCGGGTTCGGCGGGATCTTGCCCGCGGGGAGCACGTACATCGAGCGGTTGCCCCAGGGCAGCAGCACGTCCGACACCTTGGCGCGGCCGATCAGGACGTCGGTGAGGCCGGTGCCGCCCTCGATGCCCAGGTACTCGGCGACCTTCGGCTTGCGCAGGTCCGTGTCCACCAGGGCCACGCGCTTGCCGCTGTCGGCGAGCGCGATCGCCAGGTTGAGCGTCGTCGTGGACTTGCCCTCCGTGGGGATGCTGGAGGTGATGACGAACGTGTGGCCGCCGTCCATCTCCAGGAACTGCAGGTTCGTGCGCAGCGAGCGGAACGCCTCGGAGCGAGGGTTGAGCGGATCGGCCTGGATGATGAGCGGCCGCTCCTTCGCCTTCGGGTCGAGCGGGATGGCGCCGATCAGCGGTCGATCGGTGAGCTCCTCCACGTCGCGAGGGGAGCGGACGCGGTTGTCCAGCACCGAGCGCAGCACGGCGATGCCGATGCCGATCGCGAGGCCGACGAGCAGGCCGAGGGCGAGGTTCAGCGGGATGTTGGGGCTGACGGGGGCGTACGCGGCGGCGGCATCCCGCACCCGGGTGAGCTTGATGGCGCTCTGGTCCTGGCCGGCGGGGGTGTCGATGCGCTCCACAGCCGCGGCGAGGCTCGCACCGAGCGCGTTGGCGATGTCGGCCGCCATGACGGGATCGGGGTCCTGCACCGTGATCTGGATCAGCGTGCTGTTCAGCGGGCTCGACGACCTCACGTTCTCGGCCAGGTCGTCGGCCGAGGTGTCGAGGCCGAGCTGGGTGATCACGGGGTTCATCACGACGGGTTCGCGCACCAGGCTGACGTACGTCGTGATGCGGGACTGCGCGAAGGACGACCCCTGCTGCAGCTCGGTCACGGTGCTGCCCGCCTGCGACTGCACGAAGACCACGCTCTGCGACTCGTACATCGGCGTGCGGGTGAGGGAGTATCCGGCGGCGGCGGCGAGTCCGAGCAGCGTCGCGATCACGATCGCGAGCCAGCTCTTGCGCAGGATGCGGATGTAGTCGCTGAGCTCCATGTCGCCTCTCGTCGGTTCCCCTTGGCGGTTCATTGTCGCATAGGAACAGCATTCTGATATTCCGGTTGGCGCTACGGTGGATCCCGATGACCGACTCCGCCGTTGACCCGTCGCATCGCTCGCGCGCGCCTCGACGGAGGGCGTGGTGGAGCGGCGGCTCGACCGTGCGCGCATGGAACGGGGAGCTCCTCGGCTGGAGCGTGATCGGCCTCGGCGCAGGCATGCTCCTGGGGGCGTGGCTCGGGATGCTCTTCGGGGGCGTGTGGGGCCAGGCCGCGCTGTGGGCGGCGCTGCTGACACCGGTCATCCTCGCGTTCCGGAGGGGGATCCCCCGGGGGCTGCTCGCCGTCCGCCCTGTGGACCTGCTCTACGGCGTCGTCCTCGGCCTCGTGCTGCGGATCGTGCAGGGATGGTCGGCGGTCGCGTTCGGAGGCTCCGGCGCCCTCCCGTCCTACGCATCCCTGGACGGCTCGCTGCCGAGGCTCTGGTGGGCGGAGGACCTCCTGGCCGGGGGGATCGTGGCCCCCGTGATCGAGGAGCTCTTCTTCCGCGGGGTTCTCCTCGTCGCCCTGTTCAGCGTGGTGAGGCGGAGCGCGCGGAGAGCATCGCCGGATCGTCGGGGCGCCGGCATCCGGAGGGCCGGCGTCGTATCGGTCGCCGTCACCACCGTGCTCTTCGTCCTGACGCATCAGCTCGTGTCGGCTCTGACGCCGGATGCCGCGGTCGCGCTGACGCTCCTCGGCATCGCGACCGGCGCGCTCGTCGTGCTCACCGGGCGGATCTGGCCCGCGGTGCTGGTGCACATCGTGTTCAACCTGAGCGGGGTCGGGTTGATCGTCGCCGGGACGCTGCTCGGCTGACCGGCCACTCAGAGCAGCGCGGCTCGCAGGACTCTGGCGACCTCGTCCACGGCGGGGATCAGCTGCGACGCGGACTCCTCGTACACGGCGCGATCGCGACGATACGGGTCGATCACATCGTCGTCCTGCGTTCTGGCGGGGGGCATCTGCCCTCGTCGCCCAGCGACGAGCGCGAGCACGGCCGCGAGGCGCGCACGCGGGGCCGTGCCCGCGGCATCCGCGGTCCGGCGGATGGCGTCGTCGTCCAGAGCAGTGGAGAGCGCGGCGAACTCCCGCACGGTGAACGCGCGCCGCAGAGCCGAGGGAGCGAGCTCGACGGACGCGGTCCGGTGCTCGCGGGACATGGCGAGGACGAGGTCGGCTCCCGCGACGATCGGCTCGGTCAGCCACCGCGCGCGGTGGGTCACGACGTCATCGGGGGAGGCTCCGTGCGCCACGGCGATCTCCTGCGACATGCCCGTCATCTCGGCGCCGACCGGCGCGTGCGTGCCTGCGCTGTGCACGGTCGCGTCGACCCCGTGCAGGCGGGCGCGGAGCACGGTCTCCGCCAGGGGGGACCGGCAGATGTTGCCCGTGCAGACGGTGAGGATCACGGGCGTCCCGGAGTCCGCCGACGCATCGGAGGACCGGTCGAGCGCCCGCGGCGCGCTCCGGTCCGCCCGCGCGTCGAAGGAGTCGAGATCCTTCATCGCCCCGCGCCGCTGCTCCAGTTGAGCTGCTCGATGTAGCGCAGCAGCACGCCTTCGCGCAGCGCCCACGGCGAGACCTCCAGCTCGTCGATGTCGAGCACCGTCATCGCGGTGTGCAGGGAGACGGCGGCAGCGACGATCTGGAACGTGCGGTCGGGCGTGATGCCGGGCAGCTCCTGACGAGCGGATGCGGGGAGGCGCGCCAGCCGGGGGATCCAGGACCCGAGGGATGCGCGGGGCAGCAGCATCCGCTCGATCCCCGACCAGCCGGGTACCGGGTAGCCGACGAGCCGCGCGAGCGAGCGGATCGCCTTCGAGGAGCCGACCACGTGGTCGGGGCGGGGGAGCGACGCGAACCGGGGGAGGATCTCGGCGAGCGTCGCCCTGGCGTGCTCGCGCAGACGCTCGACGTCGTCTTCGCCCGGCGGGTCGTTCGGAAGGAACTGCACGGTCATCCGACCGGCGCCCAGGGGGACGGATGCCGCAGCATCCGGCATCTCGTCGCCACCGGCCGCGATCTCGAGAGAGCCGCCGCCGATGTCGAGCAGCAGGAGCTGCCCGGCCGACCAGCCGAACCACCGTCGGACGGCGAGGAAGGTCAGCTCGGCCTCGGTCTCTCCGTCGAGCACCTGCAGCGGCTGGCCGAGAGCCTTCTCGATGCGCGCGATCACGTCGGCGCCGTTGTGGGCGTCGCGCACCGCGCTGGTGGCCGTCGCGAGCAGCTCGTCCACCCGCTCCTCCGCGGCGACCCTGCGCGCCTGCGTGACCGCGGCCTCGAGTGCCAGGACGCCCTCTTCGGAGATCGCGCCGTCCGGGGTGAGATAGCGCATGAGCCGCAGCACGGTGCGGTCGCTCGTCGTCGCGAGAGGCCTCCCGCCGGGGCGGACGTCCGCCGCGAGCATATGGACGGTGTTCGATCCGATATCGAGGACTCCCAAGCGCACGGGAAGAGACTACCGGTGCCCCGTTACGATGTATGCGTGACCACCGTCGACCCCACGCTGCCACTGTCTCCGTACCGGGAGATCGATCGCGCCGAGTGGGCGCGGCTCGCGGCAGGTCTCGATCAGCCGCTCACCGAGACCGAGGTCGTCGAGCTGCGCGGCATCGGCGACCGGCTCGACCTCACCGAGGTCCGCGAGGTGTACCTCCCGTTGAGCAGGCTGCTCAGCCTGTACGCGACGTCGACCAAGAAGCTCGGCGCGGCGACGTCGTCCTTCCTGCAGGAGGACGACTCCACCACGCCGTTCGTCGTCGGCGTCGCCGGCTCCGTCGCCGTGGGCAAGTCGACCATCGCCCGACTGCTGCGCGAGCTGATGAGCCGCTGGCCGGGCACGC
Source organism: Microbacterium sp. MYb72 (assembly GCF_002979415.1). Classification (GTDB taxonomy): domain Bacteria; phylum Actinomycetota; class Actinomycetes; order Actinomycetales; family Microbacteriaceae; genus Microbacterium; species Microbacterium natoriense. Next base: position 73,009 of record NZ_PCOT01000003.1, read on the forward strand.
CCCGCGTCGAGCTCGTCACGACCGACGGCTTCCTCTACCCGAACGCCGAGCTCGAGCGCCGCGGCCTCATGGACCGCAAGGGGTTCCCCGAGTCGTACGACCGCAGATCGCTGCTCCAGTTCCTCACCGAGGTGAAGAGCGGTGCGCCTGAGGTCCGTGCGCCCTTCTACTCGCACATGCGCTACGACATCGTCCCCGACGCCCACGTCGTGGTGCGCCGCCCCGACGTGGTGATCGTCGAGGGCCTCAACGTCCTGCAGCCGCCGCCCGCGCCGAACGACGTCGCCGTGAGCGACCTGTTCGACTTCTCGATCTTCGTCGACGCCGACACCGCGCACATCGAGAAGTGGTACGTCGACCGCTTCCTCGCGCTGCGCCAGGGGGCGTTCTCGAATCCGTCCTCGTACTTCAACGTGTTCGCGCACCTCACCGACACCGAGGCGATCACCACGGCGCTCGGGTACTGGAACGAGATCAACATGCCGAACCTCGTCGAGAACGTGATGCCGACGAAGCATCGAGCGCGGCTCGTCCTGAACAAGGGCGTCGACCACTCCGTCGAGAGCGTGCTGCTGCGCAAGCTCTGACCGACTCTTCCTCCGCCTTTCCGGTCGTCGAGCATCCGCCTCCCGGTCGTTGAGCGAGCACAGCGAGTCGAAGCGCGGCCTCACGCGACATCCGCTATTCGTTCGGAATCCTGCCAAAAGTGTGCGCTTACCCTTGAGGGTATGTGTGGAATCGTCGGATACGTGGGCCCGCGCCCCAGCCAGGACATCCTGCTCGCAGGACTCGCTCGCCTCGAGTACCGCGGCTATGACTCCGCGGGCGTCGCCGTCATCGACGACGCCGGGACGCTCGGGATGCGCAAGAAGGCCGGCAAGCTCAGCGCCCTGCGCGACTCGCTCGCCGAATCGGCCCTGCCCGACGGCAGCACCGGGATCGGGCACACCCGCTGGGCGACGCACGGTGGACCGACCGACGTCAACGCCCACCCGCACCTCGCGGACGGCGACAAGCTCGCCCTGATCCACAACGGCATCATCGAGAACTTCGCCACGCTCCGTGACGAGCTCCTGGCTGACGGCGTCGTCTTCCGCAGCGAGACCGACACCGAGGTCGCCGCCGCGCTCCTCGGCCGCGAGTACGCGGGCAACGGGGGAGACCTGCAGCTCGCCTTCCGCAGCATCGTGAACCGCCTCGAGGGCGCGTTCACCCTCCTCGCGATGCACCAGGACCACCCGGGACTCGTCGTCGGCGCTCGCCGCAACTCCCCCCTCGTGATCGGCCTCGGCGAGGGAGAGAACTTCCTCGGCTCCGACGTCGCCGCATTCGTCGAGCACACGCGCAAGGCCCTCGCGATCGGTCAGGACCAGATCGTGTCGATCACGCCGGATGCCGTCACCGTCACCGACTTCGCCGGGACCCCGGTCGAGGCCGAGCCCTTCGACGTGTCGTGGGATGCCGCCGCCGCCGAGAAGGGCGGATGGTCGTCGTTCATGGCCAAGGAGGTCGCGGAACAGCCGGAGGCCGTCGCGAACACGATCCGCGGTCGCATCCACGACGGCCAGGTCGTCATCCCCGAGCTCGACGGTCTCGATGAGCTCTTCGCGGGGATCAACCGCATCATCATCACGGCGTGCGGCACCGCCGCCTACTCGGCTCTCGTCGGCAAGTACGCGATCGAGCAGTGGGCGCGGATCCCCGTCGACGTCGAGCTCGCCCACGAGTTCCGCTACCGCGACCCGGTGATCGGCGCCGACACGCTCGTCGTCTCGATCAGCCAGTCCGGCGAGACCATGGACACGCTCATGGCTGTCAAGTACGCGAACGAACGCGGCGCGCGCACGCTCTCGATCTGCAACACGCAGGGTGCGACGATTCCCCGCGAGTCGGATGCCGTCGTCTACACGCACGCCGGACCGGAGGTCGCGGTCGCGTCCACCAAGGCGTTCTCCGCGCAGATCACCGCCCTGCTGCTGCTCGGCCTCCACATGGGCCGCGTCCGCGGAACGGTCGCCGACGCCTCCGTCGACGTCGCCGAGCTGCAGGCGCTTCCGGAGAAGATCGCCCGTGTCCTCGCGGAGGAGCAGGACCACGTGCAGCAGCTCGCCGGCTGGATGGCCGACACCCGCTCGGTGCTCTTCCTCGGCCGCCACGTGGGCTTCCCGATCGCGCTCGAGGGCGCGCTCAAGCTCAAGGAGATCTCCTACATCCACGCCGAGGGCTTCGCCGCCGGCGAGCTCAAGCACGGCCCGATCGCACTGATCGAACCGGGGCAGCCCGTGTTCGTGCTCCTGCCCTCGCCCCGTCACTCGGCGCTCATCCACTCGAAGGTCGTCTCGAACATCCAGGAGATCCGCGCTCGCGGCGCCCGGGTGATCGTGGTCGCCGAAGAGGGGGATGCCGCCGTGCTCCCCTTCGCCGACGAGGTCATCCGCATCCCGCTGGCCGGGGCGATGTTCGAGCCGCTGCTGTCGGTCGTCCCGCTGCAGATCTTCGCCATGGCTCTCGCCACCGCGAAGGGCCTCGACGTCGACCAGCCGCGCAACCTCGCGAAGTCGGTCACGGTCGAGTAGACCTCCTGCGGGATTCGTCCGATGCTGAGGCCGGGTCCGTGTCGCTTCGTGCCGCGGGCCCGTGCTGCTTTGTCGGCTCAGAGATCCGATTGTCGGCCCGACCGGGCCCACCGCGCCGACAGAGTGGCCTCGGCGCCGACAGAACGACGCGTCAGCGGCGTATGAACGGCGCGCAGGGCGGACCGTGCGCGGCGCGGAATCAGCGCGCGGCGCGGAGGAGGGCCTGCTCGATGGCGGCGACCACGCTCGGCCACTCGTGCACGACCATCGCGTAGTCGAATCGCAGGGTTTCGAATCCCAGGGCGGATGCTGCGGCATCCCTCACCAGATCACGGTGCCTCCGGTCGACGCCGGCGTGATTCTCTCTGCCGTCGACCTCGAGGATCAGCCGGCGTCCGACGACGAAGTCGACCCGGCCGACGCCGGCGATGTCGACTTGGCAGTCGAGTCGGATGCCGAGCAGGTGCAGTCGGAGCCGTAGGAGCGACTCGAGCCCGCTCTCCGCATCGGGGCGTGCGAGATCGAGCATCCATTCGGCGGAGCGGGGCAGGGCGGTGCGGATCCGTGCGCGGTCGTGGGCGTCGATCAGCCGTTTGTTCCACGCCGATTCGTAAGCGGCGAAGAACGCCTCCCCGTCGATGCAGCGATAGGCGTGGATGAGGCAGTCGGCGACCGGCGCGAGTCCGAGGGCCGATCTCCCGACGGAGAAGTGCACGCTGCAGGCGCAGTCGGGGTGCGCATGCGCGCGTCCGGCCTTGCCGAGCCAGACGTGGATCGATCGGTCCGACTCAGGCAGCACCCAGACTCCCCACGCGCGCAGGGCGGAAGCGCAGGTGAGCGCCCCTCCATGCGCCGCCGCAGTGACGATGTCGGGGTCGAGGTCCGGGAGCGCGTACACCCCCTGACGGACCCGATTGATGCGGCCGGCATCGGCTGCTCTTCTGACCTCGCTTCTGGAGCATCCGTACTGCTGGATGCGGGAACCGTGGCTGATGCCGCCGAAGCGCTCAAGCAGGTATGCAGGATCGAACATCCTCCGAGCATCCGTCCGTTTCCGTGTCCGTGGCGGCTCGGAGCGGCGTTGTGGACGGATTCCGGGATCTTCGCGATTGTGGACGACGAGTCGTGCGACGTGGGGAAGGTGAGTCGAGCGACGCTCTGGCGGCTCAGATCACGGAGTGTCTGCGGAACCCGGGCCTCTCAGCCGACAGCAAGGCCTTCGCGCCGACGAACGGAGGGCGCGAAGAACACGGAGGGGATGCCGGAACCGGCGCCTACTAGGCTGAACGGGTGATCATCGGGACCGGCATCGACCTCGTGGACATCCCGCGATTCGAGCGGACCATCGAGCGCACGCCCAGACTGCTGCAGCGCCTCTTCACGCCGAGCGAGCAGACCCTGCGGCTGCCGTCGCTGGCCGCGCGCTACGCCGCCAAGGAGGCGCTCATCAAGGCGCTCGGCGGCTCGGACGGCGTGCACTGGACCGAGATCGAGATCGCATCCGAGGCCTCAGGTCGACCCCGGTTCGTGCTCAGCGGCACGACCGCCGCCGTCGTCGACGAGCGCGGCATCACCACGCTGCACCTGACCCTCACCCACGACGCAGGCCTCGCCGCCGCGTTCGTCGTCGCCGAAGGAGAGCCGCTGTGACCGTTCCGTTCCGCGAGGCGAGCATCGACCTCGGCGCCATCAGCGAGAACGTGCGCCACTTCACGAGGCTCACCGGCGTGCAGGTCATCGCCGTCGTCAAGGCCAACGCCTACGGACATGGCGCCGCGGCCGCGGCCGTCGCGGCTCTGGCCGGGGGCGCGACCCGACTGGGGGTCGCGGAGATCCCCGAGGCTCTCGATCTGCGACGACAGGGCATCACGGCCCCGATCGTGGCGTGGCTGCATGCCCCGGGGGAGCGGTTCGAGCAGGCGGCCGCGCAGGGCATCGAGCTGGGGATCTCGTCGTTCGACCAGCTCGAGGCCGCTGCCAGGGCGGCTGACGTCGACCATCCCGTCGGCGTGCATCTGAAGTTCGAGACCGGGCTGTCGCGCAACGGCATCGCCCCCGCCGACTGGGGCCGCGTGCTCGCGGAGGCCGCTCGGCTGGAGCGCATCGGACGTCTGCGGATCGTGGGGCTCTTCAGCCATCTCTCCAACACCTCTCCCGAGGACGACAGGGCGGCTCTCGCCCGGTTCGAGGAGGGTGTCGCGACGGCGGCCTCCTTCGGCATCCGCCCAGAGATCCGGCACATCGCGGCCACCGCCGCCGCCATCGACCTGCCGGAGACGCGCCTCGACGCGGTGCGCATCGGCATCGGCATCTACGGCGTATCGCCCTTCGAGGAGCGCACGTCGGCGTCGCTCGGCCTGCGTCCGGCCATGACCCTGCGCGGTTCCATCGCGGCTGTGCGCAGGGTGCCGGCCGGCACGGGCGTCTCATACGGCTACGCCCACCGCACCGATCGGGACACGACCCTGGTTCTGGTGCCGCTCGGGTACGCGGACGGGGTTCCGCGGAACGCGTCCGGCCGGCTTCCGGTGTCGATCGGGGGGCGCCGTTTCCTGAACGCGGGACGCATCGCGATGGACCAGTTCGTCGTCGACGTCGGCGACACCCCCGTCTCGATCGGCGACGAGGTCGTGCTGTTCGGCGACCCCACGCTCGGCGTCCCGTCGGCGGCGGAGTGGGGGGATGCCGCGGATACGATCGGCTACGAGATCGTCACGCGCATCGGCGCCAGGGTTCCGCGGAGGACCACGTGAGCGTCGACCCCTCCCTCCTCGGACGTCGGGAGATCGAGACCGCGGACGACATGGAGGAGCTCGGGCGGACGCTCGGGGCGACTCTGGAGGCTGGGGACCTGCTGATCCTCACCGGTCCGCTCGGTGCGGGAAAGACCACCTTCACCAGGGGGCTGGCCGAGGGACTCGGGGTGCGCGGACCCGTGCAGAGCCCGACGTTCGTCATAGCGCGCACGCATCCGTCGCTCGTCGGTCGCGCACCGCTCGTGCACGTCGATGCCTACCGGCTCGGCTCCGGTGCGGAGCTGGAAGACCTCGATCTCGATCTCGCACGGTCCGTCGTGGTCGTCGAGTGGGGCCGGGGCATGGCCGAGGATCTCGCCGACGCGTGGTGGGACGTCGAGCTGGAGCGACCAGTCGGGCGTGCGGACGGCCTCGACGCGTCCGAGCTGGACGCCGACGCTCCCAGGATCGTGACGATCGCTCGAGAGGAGCGTCGATGAGCATCGTCTCGGAGTCCGCGCGCGTCGCCGTCATCATCGAGGACGACGTCGACGTGCAGACGCTGCTGGACGAGGTCTTCCGCGCCGCAGGGTTCGAGACCGTGCTGGCGGGTTCTGCGCCCGAGGGCATCGCCGCCGTCGTCGCGCACCACCCCGTGATCACGACGCTCGACGTGAATCTGCCGGGGATGGACGGCTTCGAGGCCGCGCGACGGATCCGCGAGGTCAGCACGACGTTCATCATCATGCTCTCCGCGCTCTCCGAGGAGCCGGACGTCGTCCTCGGACTCTCTGCGGGGGCCGACGACTATCTCGTGAAGCCCGTCCGCCCGCGCGAGCTGCGCGCCCGGATCGAGGCCGTGATGCGTCGTCCGCGCTTCGAGGCGCCGCTCGCGCACGGATCCTCCTCCACCGGAGCCACGATGCCGTCGCTCCCGGCCGGCCTGCAGACGCATCGCGACCTCTCCCTCGATCCCGATACGCACACGGTGCTCGTCGGGGGCGGAGAGGTCGAGCTCACCCCGACCGAGTTCGATCTCCTGGCGACCCTGCTCGATTCGGGACGCCGTGTGCGCAGCAAGGCCGAACTGGCCCTCGTCCTCCGCGGCGACACCGTGGGAGGGGTGTCCGACTACGTCGGCGAGCCCGACAAGCGCACCGTCGAGGCGCACATGACGAATCTGCGTCGCAAGCTCGGCGACACCCCCGCCGACCCTCGCTTCATCGAGACGGTTCGCGGTGTGGGCTATCGCCTCACCTCCGCTGATCTCCCGACCGGCTGAGTCCCGGAGGCCTCGGGCGGTCGAGGCCGCGGTTCCCCAACCGCGGCCCCCAGCCGCGCTCCCCAGCCGCGGTTTCCGTCCCCATCAGGATCGTATTGCCCGCGCCGCCCCCGGCGGACGCAGCATCCGCCTTCTTTGAGTAATCTTGCGAGAACGTTGAGGATCGAGGGAGAGGCGGTCGACGATGTCCCGCACGCTGTCGATCTGGCGATGGCAGCTGATCTTCACGGGCAGCATGCTCGCGGTCGTCGTGGTGATCGCCGCCTTCTCACCGCACACCTTCGGCAACCCGCTGGTGGCGCTGGGGCTCGTCGTTCTCGTCGCGACCACCCTGGCGACGCTCATGGTTCCGTGGCCGCGCATCCCGCAGTCGATCGTCGTCGCGGTGCCCCTCCTCGACGCGCTCGCCGTTGGTCTGGCGACGAGCGCTCCCGGCATGCGCATCGAGCTCCTCTGGGTGTTCCCGGTCGCCTGGCTCGCGTCGTACTTCGCGCTGCCGTGGGTGTTCGCGGGCATCGGCTTCATCAGCGCGTGTCTTCTCCTCTTCACGAGCCGCAGCGGAGAACCCGCCGACGTGCTCGTGCGCGTGCTCATCGTCGTGCTGACGCTGAGCTTCCTCGGCACGACGATCCGCATCGGCGCACAGCGCTCGCGGGCCGCGAGACGGCTCCTGCAGCGGCAGTCCGAGCAGGCGGAGAGGGCCGCCGATCGTGCGCAGACCCAGGAGCAGCGGGTCACGCAGGTGATCGACGCCCTGGACGTGGCGCTCGTCGTGGTCAACGCGGACGGTCGGATCCTGAAGATGAACGACGCCTATCGCACGCTGTACGGGCGTGATCGATTCGGGGCCGCTCTGCCGTCGACGGCCGTGGAGTACGACGAGCGCAGGGGTGCGCCGCTGTCACCAGAGCGGACGACCCTGTCGCTCGCGGCACGTGCCGAGGAGCTCAGGAGCGAGCGGATCTGGCTCTTCGATCAGGAGGGGCGGTGGCGCGCACTGCAGGCGAGCACGCAGCGCCTCGCCGACGCGACGGCTCGCGACCGCAGCACCCTGCTCATCATCGACGACGTCACCGCGCTGATCGAGGCCGCCGAAGAGCGGCGCACCCTCACCGCGATCGTGTCGCACGAGCTGCGCAACCCGTTGATGGCGATCCTCGGCCACGTCGACCTCCTGCGGGAGCGGCACGACCTGCCCGGCTCCGTCGTCGCGCAGCTGGAGGTCATCTCCAACGCCAGCGAACGGATGCAGCGGCTGGTGGAGAGCACGCAGGACGAAGCGAGGCGCGCGTCGGAGTCGCTGCCGGAACCGGTCGATCTCCGCCAGGTCGTCGATGCGTCGGCGGCGTCGTACTCGGCGATCGCGAGGAGCAACCGGCAGGAGCTCGTCGTGGAGGGACTCGACAGGCTCGTGGTGCGCGGAGACGCCTTCCGTCTGCGCCAGGTGCTCGACAATCTGCTGAGCAACGCGGTCAAGTACACCCCGGGCGGTGGCGGCATCCGGGTGAGTCTCGGTGCGGACGACGGCGGGGCGGTGCTCACGATCGCCGACACGGGCGACGGGATGACGGCCGACGAGGTCGCGCGGGTCTTCGACCCCTACTTCCGCACCGCGCGGGCCGTGGTCGGGGGCGCCCCCGGCACCGGGCTGGGCATGGGCATCGCCCGCGACATCGTGTCCGACCACGACGGGAGCATCGAGGTGGGCAGCGCTCCCGGCGCGGGAACCCGTGTCACGGTGCGGTTCCCGCTGACCGAGGAGGACGGATCATGAGGGAGCTGACGCACACCGCGATCAGCGTCGACGTCATGACCAGCATGGTCGCGGTGGTGACGGTTGTGACGGTGGTCGTGATCGGGCTCGCGACGCTCGCGCGGCCGAGCAGGGCGACGATCACCTGGGGGGCGGCGTTCGCACTGGGGATGCTCGGCACCTACCTGTGGGTCGGCGGTCTCCAGCTGCATGAGCCGCGTCTGACGGCCGGAGCCTCCGGTCTGCTGCTCTGCTTCGAGCCGCTCCTCTGGCTGGGACTGCGGATGCACAGGGGCGCGCGCCCGCTCTGGTGGCCGTCTCTCGGCTTCATGGTGCTCATCCCGACCGTGCTCGTGCTCGCGGCGGGGACACCGGCGTTCCAGGTGACGTTCCGCCTCTCGTTCCTCAGTGCGAGCGTCTTCGCCGGGCTCGTCGCGTGGGAGCTGATCCGACTGAAGACGGTGTCGCGCGACATCACGATGCCGCTTCTCCTGGCCGCGTGCTCGTTCGTCGTCGTCGCGATCGCCGGCGCCGTCTCCGTGCTGCTGGACAACGGCGTGAGCTCGGGCGAGCAGCTGAGCGTGCTCCGCGGCGTCAACAGCGTGGGCACCGTGGTGACCAGCATCTGCGCGGCGTTCACCCTCGTGCTCCTCGTGCGGTCCGATCGGGTCGCTCCGGCCACGGGCGATGCGGCCGGGCGTGCGGCGCGCAGGCTGCGCAAGGCGGAGGCCCAGAACGACCACTCCTGGTCCGTCCTCGACGTGCGGCTGGACGATCCGCTGGACCTCAGGGAGGCGTCGACGAGCACCGGATATGCGGCGATCGTCGAGCGCTTCCACTCCGACATCGAGGAGGTGCTCCCCGCGAGTGCCGACGCCGATCGCGTCGACGACTCCCACTCGATCATCGTCATCCGCGGGAGCGAAGAGGAGATCCGGCACCACATCCGCGCTCTGCTGCAGCGGATCTCGGCGATCGAGCACGATGCGGGCGCCTCCGGGATCCGGGTGTCGGCGAGCATCGGCTGGGCGAGCGCATCGGCCTGGGGGCACGACTACGACGCGCTGGCGGCAGCGGCCGGCACGGCATCGGCGTCCGCCCGCGCCGATGGCGGCGACCGCTGGAAGCGCGCGGAGGAGAACGGCTCAGCATCCCCGGCTACCCTGGAAGCGTGATCCTCGCCGTCGACACCTCCCTCGGTACCGCCGTGGCCCTCATCGACGCCGACGGCGCCCTCCGCGCCGAGGCGGCGACCGCCGACCCGCTCGGGCACGCCGAGGTGATCGGCGATCTGCTCGCCGATGTCCTGAAGGGCGCGGGGGCGGGGGAGATCACCCACGTCGTGTCCGGCATGGGCCCCGGGCCCTTCACCGGCCTGCGCATCGGCATCGCGGCGGCTCGTGCCTTCGCCCTCGGGCGTGGCATCCCCGTGGTCCCGGTGCCGAGCCATCTCGCGGCGGCGCTCTCGGTGTCCGCCGACGGTCCGTTCGCCATCGTCACCGACGCGCGTCGTCGAGAGGTCGCGGTCACGGTGTTCGACGGGACGGATGCTGCCGGCATCCCCACCGTCGTCGCCGACACTGTTCTCGTGCCCGCGGTCGAGGCCGATGCGCACCTGGGCGGCATCCGGCGGATCGACGTGTCTGAACTGTCCGGCGCCGACCTGGCGCGGGTCGCGGCGCGTGCACTCGCGGCAGGACGCGTCCTGGCCGACGACGAGCCGCTGTACCTGCGGCACCCCGACGTCGTGCTCCCCGGAGCGCCGAAGCGGGTGGGATCATGACGCTGCGTCCCGCGACTCCGGCCGATCTCGACGGGATCATGGCGATCGAGAACCGCGCGTTCCCGACCGACGCGTGGAGCGCCGAGTCGATGGCGTCCGAGCTCGCCAGCCCGCACGCCCGCTACCTCGTCGACGAGGTCGACGGCGTGATGATCGGCTACGGCGGTGTGCGGGCGCTGCAGGGCGGGTCGGATGCCGACATCCAGACCATCGCGTTCGACGCCGATCGTCGCGGTGAGGGCCGAGGACGGGCCCTGCTGCGCGCGCTGCTCGAGGCGGCAGTGGGGCGGGGCGCACGAGAGGTGTTCCTCGAGGTGCGCGACGACAACCCCGCCGCGGCGGGGCTGTACGTCTCGGAGGGTTTCGAGGAGATCGGCCGCCGCCCCCGCTACTATCAGCCGGACGATGTGGATGCGATCGTGATGCGCCTCGACCTGCGCGCGTGGGATGCGCGGCGCACCGCGACGCCGAAGGAGCAGACCGCATGACCGCCGCCCCCCTTGTGCTCGGCATCGAGACGAGCTGCGACGAGACCGGTATCGGCATCGTCCGCGGACGCACCCTGCTCTCGAACACGATCGCTTCGAGCATGGACGAGCACGCCCGCTATGGCGGCGTCGTTCCGGAGGTGGCCGCGCGCGCTCATCTGGAGGCGCTGCAGCCGTCGATCGACGCGGCTCTCGACGAGGCCGGCATCCGTCTGCAGGATCTCGACGCGGTGGCGGTCACCAGCGGCCCGGGACTCGCGGGGGCGCTCATGGTCGGCGTCGGTGCGGCCAAGGGCCTCGCGGTGTCGATCGACAAGCCCCTGTACGCGGTCAACCACCTGGTGGGGCACATCGCGGCCGACATCCTCACGGCGGACTCCGCGCCGCTGGAGTACCCGACCATCGCGCTCCTCGTCTCGGGTGGGCACACCTCGCTCCTGCACGTCCGCGACCTCACGACCGACGTCGAGCTGCTCGGCGAGACCATGGACGATGCCGCGGGCGAGGCCTTCGACAAGGTCGCAAGGCTCCTCTCTCTGCCCTACCCCGGCGGGCCCGAGATCGACAGGGCTGCGGCCGACGGCGACCCGAACGCGATCCGCTTCCCCCGTGGCCTGTCCAAGGCGTCCGATCTGGCGAAGCACCGCTACGACTTCTCCTTCTCCGGACTCAAGACCGCCGTCGCCCGCTGGGTCGAGCGCTGCGAGGCCGATGGCGTCGAGGTGCCGGTGGCCGATGTGGCGGCGAGCTTCCGCGAGGCCGTCGTCGACGTGCTCGTGACGAAGGCGCTGGCGGCGTGCGAGGATCTCGGAGTCCCGCGACTGCTGCTCGGCGGAGGCGTCATCGCGAACCGCAGGCTGCGCGAGGTCGCGCTCGCCCGTGCCGAGAAGGCGGGGGTGACGGTGCGCATCCCGCCGCTGTCGCTGTGCACCGACAACGGCGCCATGATCGCGGCGCTCGCCGCAGAGCTGATCTCCTCTGGTCGGCGGCCGTCGACCCTCGCCTTCGGCGCCGACTCGACCCTCCCCGTCACGGAGATCCAGGTGGCCGAGCGCTCATGACCACACCGGACGACGGGCTGCGCGCCCGCATCGAAGGACCCAGCGGCGAGGTCGAGCGCCCGGCGGGGTCTGCTCGTCTCCCCGGCGCCAGACGCGACGCGTACACGAAGCTGCCCACCGGGCCGGTGACCGTGGAGCCGGTCGTCGCCAGCGGGCCGCACCTCGAAGACGACGACGAATACGACGGGTGGGAGCCCTCGGCAGCGCCCGCATCCGTCGACGAGACGCGGCTCGCGCCCTGGGCGCTGCTCGCCGCGATCGTCTCGCTGTGCGCCTCGTTCTTCGTCGGCTGGGTGATCCCGGTCGCGGTGGTGGCCGTGATCGCGGCGATCATGTCGCTGCGGCGTCCGGCCGAGAGCAGAGCCGTCGCGACGTGGGCTCTCGTGCTCGGCCTCGCGGCGACGACGTACAGTCTGGGCTGGCTGGTGTGGGCCGGTCTGCAGTTCGAGAGGTTCGGGTAGCGGATGCTCGACGCCGACCGGACATCGATGTCATCAGGGGGGCCGATGCCGCACGATCATGACGGCGAGGAGCGTCGTGCGCTCCAACGCAAGGCGTATGGCCGCGAGGCGTCGCTCACGGATGCCGAGGCTCGGCGTCTGCACGAGCTCGAGCACGCCCTCCGCGAGAGCGCCCGCCCCGAGGCCACGGCGGAGCGTTCCGCGCGGACGGCGGTCCGCGACACGGGGCCGGTGGACGGAGCCCGCCTGGACGGCATGCGGGCGGGCGAGGTGCAGCCTCCCGTCACGCGGGGAGTCCTCGACGAGGAGAGCACCGCAGCGGCGTCCGTGGCCGAAGAGCCCATGACCGAGAGCGCGGCAGACGAGGCGGCGCCGGGCATCTGGAGGACTCTGCGGTCGCACGGGAAGCCCGTGGCCGTTGCGTCCGCCGTCCTGCTGGCGATCGGACTCGGCGCGGGTTGGGCGCTGTTCTCTCCGCGTGCGAGCGACATCCCGCTCAGCGCGGAGGAGGTGGAGCGCAAGCTGGAGCTCTACACGGCGCAGAAGTTCGACGACGGCTCGCTGCGCGCCGTCGCGCGCGATGGAGACGCCCTCGTCTGGTTCGCCACCAAGAGCGCGCCGGAGCCGCAGTCGTGCCTGACGCTCGATGTGGGGGAGCAGTCCTCCATCAACTGCGTCACCGATGACGAGTTCGCCACGTTCCCGTTGAACGCGTCGATCTCGGTGCCTTCTGACGAGGGCGGTTCGATGGGTGGGAGCAGTGTGAACGCCACGGGCATGCTGACCACCGCCGGCGAGGTGATGGTCGCGATCAACCGCTGGAACTACGACGACTCCATGCTCGATCAGTTCGAGGGCGAGGAGAAGGTGCGTGCCCAGGCGCTCATCGACGAGGGGTACCAGCCGGGGATGTCCCTGATCGGACACTTCCGCGGAGAGCCCGTGTGGGTCGCCGACCGCTTCACCGACACGGGCTCGATGGAGAGATGCCTGATCGTCGATGTCGTGGATGCATCGAAATGCGCCGCGCCGGACAACAGCGGGAAGCAGGCGCCGATCCGGCTGAGCTCCGGAGACGCGGATGACTCGCCGTGGTCCCTGACCGTGGAGTTCACCGGCTGGGGCATGCCCTACCTGACGATCACCGAGGGTCCGACCGGCGGATCGCTCGTGGTGATCGACACCGAGTCGGGGGATCCGATCGAGGTCCAGGTCCCCGTGGACCCTGCCGGCTGACTAGGCCGCAGACACCCGGTCGGCGAGGATCGCCAGACGCTCGTCGCCGATGCGGGTGAGGATCAGCGTCGCCGACTCCGCGCCCTTCAGCACGAGCTTCCTGCGGAAGGCCGCAGGGTCGACGTCCATGCCGCGCTTCTTGATCTCCAGGGTGCCGATGCCGTTCCTCTTGAGCACCGCGCTGATCGCCTTGGGATTGGCGGGCATCGTCTCGCGCACGCGGAACGACTGCACGAACGGACTCGTGAGCGCCGCATCCGAGGTGAGGTATGCGATGCGCTCGTCGAGCATGCCCGCCTCCAGGCTGCGGGCGACGTCGCCGATGAGCCGCGCGCGGATGACGGCTCCGTCCGGTTCGTGCAGGAAGGCGCCGAGCGGGCGCACCGGCGCGTCCTCGGCGTCGGCGCCCGCGGTGAGCTCGTAGGAGCGCTCGCCGCGGATGAGGAGCGCCGCTCTGCGAACGCCCTCTCTGGCGAGGACACCGGTCCAGACCACGAGCTCCACGACGCTGCCGTCCGCGCTCACCCACTGTGCCTCTGCGTCGGCGGGGAGGCTGTCGCGATCGTGCGCGGGTCCGAGCTTGATGCCGGTCGGCGTGCGCGATGCCACGTCGAAGGCCCAGTCCAGCGACGGTGAGTAGTCGTCGGCCGAGACGCGGCGGGTCTCGCTGTGCCCGGAGGTGCGTCGCGCGGGGTCCATCCAGATCGCGCGAGCGGCGGGCGCGGTCGCCGTGCTCAGCTCCCGGTACGCATCCTCCGCCGTGCTGTGGCGCACGTCCGATCCGAACGGCGCGAGGTTGTACGCGGCGATCGCGGCTGTGACCTCGTCGGCGTCGACGGCCGTCACCTCGAGTCCTGCCCCGGCGAAGGCGAGGGCGTCGCCGCCGATTCCGCAGCCGAGATCGGCGACGCTCGTCAGACCGGCGCTGCGGATGCGCTGGGCGTGCCGTGCGGCGACCCCCAGCCTCGTCGCCTGCTCGAGGCCGGCGCGGGTGAACAGCATCCGCTCGGCGAAGTCGCCGAACTTCGCCCGTGCCCTGGCGCGCAGGTGGGCCTGACCCACGACCGCCGAGACGAGTTCGGGGGAGTGGCCCGCAGCGCGCAGTCGCGACACGGCCCTGGCGACCTCGCCCGTCGACTCGATCGGCCCGAGGGCGTCGAGGAGCTCGAGTCCGTCGGGGGTGAGCAGGGCGCGCAGCTCGGACATCTCCACCCGTTCAGCTTAGGTCGTGCCCGGCTGGCACTCGCATTGCATGAGTGCCAGCTGAGCGCTTAGACTGGATTAGCACTCTCGGGTTGAGAGTGCGAACAAGTCTTTCGTGTCAGCGTCAAGAAAGAAGAGGTAGACCGTGTCGGTTTCCATCAAGCCGCTCGAGGACCGCATCGTCATCAAGCAGGTCGAGGCCGAGCAGACCACCGCGAGTGGCCTGGTCATCCCCGACACCGCCAAGGAGAAGCCCCAGGAGGGCGAGGTCGTGGCCGTGGGCCCCGGCCGCATCGATGACAACGGCAACCGCGTCCCGCTCGACGTCGCCGTGGGCGACCGCGTGCTCTACAGCAAGTACGGCGGCACCGAGGTGAAGTTCGGCGCAGACGAGTTCCTCGTCCTGTCGGCTCGCGACGTCCTCGCGGTCGTCGTCCGCTGATCCAGCGCACATCGCAGAAGGGGTTCGGATGCTTCGGCATCCGAACCCCTTCTGCATGTCCGGAGCAGTCACGCGGCGATCGATTCCTGCCGAACCGCGGTCGTGGCGGGTGAACACGCGCTCAGCCTCCGCCCACGGGCATAGGGTTGTGCGGTGACCCCTGACGCCCCCGCCCGCACCGGCCAGACCGCGGGGGCCGTCTACGCCGTCGCCGCCTACCTGCTCTGGGGCGTGCTGCCGCTGTACTTCCTGCTGCTGGTGCCCACGGGCGCGTGGGAGGTCGTCGCCTGGCGTGTGCTGCTGTCTTTCGTCTTCTGCCTGATCCTGCTCACCGTCACACGCGGATGGAAGGCCTTCGGCGTCATCATCCGGCAGCCGAAGCTGCTCGGCCTCACGGCGCTCGCGGGCCTGCTGATCTACGTGAACTGGCAGGTGTTCGTCCTCGGCACCCTGAACGACCGGGTGGTGGAGACGAGCCTCGGCTACTTCATCAATCCGATCACCACGGTGCTGCTGGGCGTCTTCGTGCTGCACGAGCGGATCCGCCGGATGCAGTGGGCGGCCATCGGCATCGCCGCCGTCGCGGTGATCGTGATCGTCGTCGCCTACGGGGAGTTCCCCTGGATCGCGCTCTCGCTCACCGCGTCCTTCGGCATCTACGGACTCATCAAGAAGAAGATCGGACCGGCGGTGGATGCCGTGAGCGGTCTGACCCTCGAGTCCTTCTGGCTCATCCCCATCGCGATCGTGCAGCTCATCCTGGTGGCCTTCACCCCCGCAGGCATCACCATGGGGGCGAACGGCGTCCCCCACGCACTGCTGCTGGGCTTCGCCGGCGTCGCGACGGCGGTGCCGCTGCTGCTGTTCGCGGCGGGGACACGACGGATCGACCTCACCATCATCGGGATGATCCAGTTCATCACCCCGATCATGCAGTTCGTGATCGGCGTCGCCTTCCTGCATGAGGAGATGCCTCCCGCACGCTGGGCGGGCTTCATCCTCGTCTGGATCGCGATCGGCGTGTTCGTGGCCGACCTTCTCCTCGCGGGGCGGCGGAGCCGTGGAAGCGGCCCTGCAGAACTCGTCTGAACCTCGGGTGCATCGACGGCGGAACCCGGTGCCGGATCGTTAACGCACCGAAACCTAAGCACCCACTACGCGCTCCTGCCACGCTCTAGGGTTAGAGCACCCGATCGTGGTCGCATTCCACGCTCAGATATCCAAGGGAGCAACATGAACGCACTGAAGGGCTCGCGCGCAGCGAAGGTCCTCGCCGGGGTCGCGCTGGTCAGCGCGTCGGCACTCGTCATCTCGGGCTGTGCGAGCAGCACGCCGTCCGACTCCGGCGACGGCGGCAGCAAGCCGTCCGCCGACCTCACTCTCAAGCTCGGGTCGCTGCTGCCGCAGACCGGCGCTCTGGCCTTCCTCGGCCCGCCCATGGAGTCGGGCGTCGGCCTCGCGGTCAAGGAGATCAACGACGCCAAGGCCGGAATCACCATCGACCTCACTGCCGAGGACGAAGGCGACACCGACACGAAGGCCTATGAGACCTCGATCACCAAGCTGCAGGGTGCAGGCGTGTCCGCCATCGTCGGCGCCGCGGCGTCCGGCGTCTCGAAGCTCATCCTCGACGGCAACGTCGCCGCGGGCATCCTCCAGATCTCGGCCTCGAACACCTCTCCCGACTTCACCACGTGGGACGACAAGGGCCTGTACTTCCGCACCGCCCCCAGCGACCTGCTGCAGGGCGAGGTGCTCGGCAACCTGATCGCCGAAGACGGTCACAAGACCCTCGGCATCATCTACCAGAACGACGCGTACGGCACCGGCCTCAACGACGCCATCAAGAAGACGTTCGAGGGCACCGGCGGCAAGGTCGTCGCCGAGGCGTCGTTCAACGTCGGCGACGCGCAGTTCGACGCGCAGGTCGAGACCATCAAGGCGCAGAACCCGGACGCCGTCGCCATCGTCTCGTTCGACCAGTTCAAGACGATCGCCCCGCTGCTGGTGAACGCCGGCATCACGGCCGACAAGTTCTACATGGTCGACGGGAACCTGTCCGACTACGGCACCGACATCCCCGTCTCGCTCGAGGGCGCCCAGGGCACCAAGGCCGGCCCCAAGCTCGCCGACGACTTCACGAAGCGTCTGCAGACCTTCTGGACGGGCGAGGGCAACGCCGAGGTGAAGGACTTCACCTACGCGGGTGAGGCGTACGACGCTGTCGTGCTCGTGGCTCTCGCGTCGCTCGCTGCCGGCTCCACCAAGGGCGCCGACATCGCGGCGAAGATGCAGGAGGTCTCGGGCGGCTCCGGCGACGGCGAGAAGTGCACGACCTTCGCCGACTGCGCCAAGATCATCAACTCCGGCAAGGTGGCCGACTACGACGGATACTCCGGCGAGGTCACCTTCGACGAGAACGGCGACCCGCAGGGCGCCACGATCGGCATCTACAAGTACGGCGCGGACAACACCATCACCCGCACCAACTGATATCGCTGAGAAGGCCCCGGATGCTCGCATCCGGGGCCTTCTCCGTGTCCTGCGCGTTCGTCTCGCTCGTAGAACGAGGAGCGCAGTGACGAGACGGAACGCGTCTCAGGCGGCGTCGGTGCCCAGCGTGCCGAGGTAGAGCCCGATGACCTTGGGATCGTTCAGCAGGTCGCGCCCCGTGCCCTCGTACGCGTCCTTGCCCTGGTCGAGGACGTACCCGCGGTCGCAGATCTGCAGGCAGCGACGGGCGTTCTGCTCGACCATGATCGTGGTCACGCCGGCCTTGTTGATGTCGGAGACGCGGATGAACGCGTCATCCTGCCGCACGGGGGAGAGGCCCGCGGACGGCTCGTCGAGCAGGAGCACCGACGGGTCCATCATCAGAGCGCGCGACATCGCGACCATCTGGCGCTCTCCACCCGACAGAGAGCCGGCGCGCTGCTTGAGCCGCTTGCCGAGCTCCGCGAAGATGCCGCTGACGAACTCGAGCCGCTCGGCGTAGATCTTGGGGTTCTGGAAGAGCCCCATCTGCAGGTTCTCCTCGATGGTCAGCGAGGGGAAGACGTTGTTCGTCTGCGGGACGAACGCCACTCCGCGCTTGACGAGCTTGTCGGCCTTGAGGCCGACGATGCTCTCGCCGTTCACGGTGATGTCGCCGGAGCGCACGTTCACCATGCCGAAGATCGACTTCAGCAGGGTCGACTTGCCGGCGCCGTTCGGGCCGATGATCCCGATCAATTCGCCCTGCCTGGCCACCAGATTCGCCCCGTTGAGGATGTTCACGCCCGGCAGGTACCCGGCATGGACGTCCTTCAGCTCGACGATCACCTTCTCATCGCTCATGCGCGACCCTCCTCGGGGGAATCGGTCTCTTCCGCGGCGAGCTCCGCCTCGGCTTCGGCCTCGATCTTCTCGCGCAGTCGTGCGGCCGCGGCGTCCTCCAGCACGGGGATGCGACCGGTGACGGCTCCGAGGTCGAGGTCCTGGTGCGCGCCGAGGTAGGCGTCGACGACCGCGGGGTCCTCCATGACGTCCTCCGGCGGACCCTCCGCCACCACGCGCCCCTCGGCCATGACGACGACCCAGTCGGCGATGTGCCTGACCATGTGCATGTCGTGCTCGACGAAGAGCACGGTCATCCCCTGGTCCTTGAGGTCGAGGATGTGGTCGAGCAGAGACTGGGTGAGGGCCGGGTTGACGCCGGCCATCGGTTCGTCGAGCATCACCAGCGTGGGGTCGCTCATCAGCGCCCGAGCCATCTCGAGCAGCTTGCGCTGACCTCCGGAGAGCGCTGCCGCGAAGTCCTTCTCCTTGGCGTCGAGCTTGAAGCGCGCGAGCAGCTCGCGCGCCTTCGTCTCGATCTCGGTGTCCTGCGAGCGCCAGAGGAACGGGAAGAGCGAGGCCCAGAAGCCCTCGCCCTTCTGGTGCGGGGCGCCGAGCTTCATGTTCTCGAGCACGGTCAGCAGCGACAGGGATTTCGTCAGCTGGAACGTGCGGACCTGGCCCATCCGCGCGACCTTGAACGAGGGCACTCCCGCGAGGTTGTTCCCGTCGAACGACCAGGAGCCGCTGTTGGGGCGGTCGAACCCGCACAGCAGATTGAAGAGTGTCGTCTTGCCGGCGCCGTTCGGCCCGATCAGGGCCGTGATGGCGCCACGGGGGATCTCCACGTGGTCCACGTCGACCGCGGTGAGACCGCCGAAGCGACGCTGCACCGCGTCGACCACCAGGATCGGATCGACCTTCGCAACGCCGGGCGCCGCAGGTCCCTTCGCGAGGCCCGTCGTCTTCGGACGGCGGATGCTTCCCGTCGCGGGGGCGGCGGACTCCGCGGAGCCCTCGGGGTTCAGTTCACTTGACAAAGGTCATCTCCCTCTTGTCTCCGAGGATGCCCTGCGGGCGGAAGATCACGAGCAGCATGAGTGCGACGCCGACGAAGATGAACACGAGTGTCGAGGCCTGGCTGTCGGACATCGGAAGCACGCCGGCCTTCGCCATGCCGGGCAGCAGGTTCGCGAGGAATGCGAACACGACCCAGAACAGCACGGCCCCGAGCGTCGGCCCGAACACCGTGGCGGCGCCGCCGAGCAGCAGGATCGTCCACAGGAAGAAGGTGAGCGAGGTCGTGTAGTTGCCTGGCACGACGGCCGAGGGGAGCACGAACACGATGCCGCCGGCGGCGCCGATCACCCCGCCTACGACGAGCGCCTGCATCTTGTAGGCGAACACGTTCTTGCCGAGCGAGCGCACCGCGTCCTCGTCTTCGCGGATGCCCTTGAGCACGCGACCCCAGGGGCTGCGCATCAGAGACCAGACCAGCAGGATCGACACGGCCAGCAGCAGGATGCCGAACACTCGGTTCCACAGGTCGTCGGCCGAGAACGTCCACGGGCCGAACCCGTAGGTGCCCTCGGGGAAGGGGTTCGCGTCGCGGAAGCCGCCGTTGTACTGGGCGAGTCCGTCTGCGGAGTTCGTCCACTCGTCGAACAGCTGAGTGGTGAACAGCAGTCGCACGATCTCTCCCGCCGCGATCGTCGCGATGGCGAGGTAGTCGGCGCGCAACCGCAGGGTCGGGATGCCGAGGAGCACGGCGAACAGGGCGCCGCCGGCCATGCCGATCAGCATGCCGAGCCACCAGGGGAGCCCGAACGAGAGCACGGAGATGGCGTAGCCGTAGCCGCCGATCGCCATGAACGCCGCCATGCCGAAGTTCAGCAGGCCCGCGTAGCCGAAGTGCACGGCCAGGCCCGTCGCCGCCAGGGCGTACGCGATCGTGACCGGGCTGATGAGGTAGACGGCGGTGTTGGAGAAGATGCTTCCGAAGTCCATGATCAGCCCAACCTTTCCTTGCGTCCGAGCAGACCCTGCGGCCTGACCAGGAGGATCACGATCAGCACGACGAGGGCGCTCGCGTACTTCAGGTCGGAGGGGATCCACAGGGTGGAGACCTCGACCGCGATGCCGACGATCAGCGAGCCGATGAGCGCGCCGAACGCGGTGCCGAGTCCGCCGAGCGTGATCGCGGCGAACATGAGCAGCAGCATCTGGGTGCCCATGTCCCACTTCACGCCGGGGCGGAAGTACGCCCACAGGATGCCGGAGATCGCGGCCAGCACACCGGCGACGACCCAGACGATCCGGACCACCCGGTCGACGTCGATGCCGGAGGCGGCGGCCAGCTGCGGGTTGTCGGAGATGGCTCTGGTCGCCTTGCCGATGCGGGTGCGGGTGAGGAAGTAGGCCACCGCGAGGATGACGATGATGCTCACGCCCATCGCGATCATGTCGATGTACGACAGCGAGATCGGCCCGAGCTGGATCGGTGTGGGGCTCGCGCCGGGGAGCTGGTAGGTGCCGCCCCCGACGAAGTACTGGAAGACGTACCGCAGTGCCAGGGACAGGCCGATGCTGACGATCATCAGCTGGACGGTGCCGAGACCGCGATGGCGGAGCGGGCGCCAGACCGCGGCATCCATGCCCCAGCCGAACAGGCCGCCTCCGACGACAGCGGCGATGAGTCCCGCCCACAGGGGGAGGTGCCAGAAGGTGGTCGTGACCATGGCGAGCAGTCCGCCCCAGGTGACCATCTCGCCGTGCGTGAAGTTCGACATGCGCGTGGTGCCGTAGATCAGCGCCGCACCCATCGAAGCCAGCGCGAGCAGCAGCCCGAAGTTGAGCCCGCCGACGAGACGGGAGAAGAGCTGATCCCAGAAGGAGACCGTGATCCGCTCTCCCTCGCCGAGGAAGAGGTTCATGATCTTCGTGCCGGTCAACCCGAACTCGACCTCGAACGACGCCGTCGTCCCCGCGATGGGCTGCGTGCCCTCGGGGAGTTGCGCGGCGTCGACGATCACGCCTTTCGGCAGCGTGTCCTCGTCGACGGTGAGCGTGTAGGTGGCCTTCTCGGGCACGTACAGCCGCCACTTGCCGTCGGCATCCGTCTTGGTCTCTCCGTCGAAGCCCTTGCCCTTGATGGTCATGACCACATCGGGTACGGGCTTGTCATCGAAGGTGATGACGCCGGCGAAGTAGAAGTCTGTGATCTCCTGGCCGTCGTCCGTCGTGTCGGCTGATGCCGTGGCCGGAGGCTGCAACCAGAGGAACGCGATGGCGAGGAGTGCGCCGAGCACCACCACGATCCATCGGGTTCCGCTCCGTCTCGCCGTGATCGTCAGACTCACAGATCCTCCAGCCCCAGTACGCAGGCGATGACGGAGTTGTTCATCAGCCTTGATGTACGACGGTATGAGCGTAATGTGTCGGTTCTGTTTCAGCCAAGGCACGATCTGCTCACGGCGCGCCGCCCGTGTCGTCCGACGATGCGGCTGCGGCCTCGGAATCCCCGTCCTCCTGCGGAGAAGCGGGGAATATCTCCAGCCGCGACACGCTTAGAATTGGTACACGCCGCCGCCCCACCACGCGCCCCGCAGGAGGACAATCCATGGACCAGCACGATCCCTTCGGTTTCGTCGGACTCACCTACGACGATGTGCTGCTCCTCCCGGGGCACACCGATGTGATCCCGAGCGAGGCCGACACCTCCTCGCGCATCACGCGCCGGATCTCGGTCGCGACCCCGCTGCTCTCCAGCGCGATGGACACCGTGACGGAGTCGCGCATGGCGATCGCGATGGCGCGCGAGGGAGGCATCGGCATCCTGCACCGCAACCTGTCGATCGCCGACCAGGCCGCGCACGTCGACCGCGTCAAGCGCAGCGAATCGGGCATGATCACCGACCCGATCACCACGACTCCGGACGCGACGGTCGAAGAGGTCGACGCGCTGTGCGCGAAGTACCGCATCTCGGGCCTCCCCGTGGTCGACCCCGACGGCAAGCTCGTCGGCATCATCACCAACCGCGACATGCGGTTCGTCTCCGGCTTCGAGCGTCAGACGACCTTCGTCAAGGACGTCATGACCAGCGAGAACCTCGTCACCGCTCCGGTCGGCGTCGCGGCGGGCGAGGTCATCGCGCTGTTCGCCCGTCACCGGGTGGAGAAGCTGCCGCTCATCCACGCGGACGGAAGGCTCGCCGGTCTCATCACCATCAAGGACTTCGACAAGAGCGAAAAGTACCCGCTCGCGACCAAGGACGACCAGGGCCGGCTGCGCGTCGGCGCCGCGATCGGATTCTTCGGCGACGCGTGGGAGCGCGCAGAGGCGCTGCGCGACGCGGGAGTCGACGTGCTCGTGGTCGACACCGCCAACGGCCAGTCCCAGGGCGTCATCGACCTGGTCCGCCGCCTGAAGGCGGACGAGTCGTTCGCGCACATCGACGTCATCGGCGGCAACGTCGCCACCCGCGAGGGCGCTCAGGCGCTCGTCGACGCAGGGGTGGATGCGGTCAAGGTCGGCGTGGGCCCCGGGTCGATCTGCACCACGCGCGTCGTCGCCGGCGTCGGCGTCCCGCAGGTCACCGCGGTGTACGAGGCGTCGCTCGCCGCGCGCCCCGCGGGCGTCCCGGTGATCGCCGACGGAGGCCTGCAGTACTCGGGCGACATCGCGAAGGCCCTCGTGGCCGGTGCGGACGCCGTGATGCTGGGCTCGCTGCTCGCGGGCACCGACGAGTCGCCGGGCGAGATCGTCTTCCAGTCGGGCAAGCAGTTCAAGCAGTACCGCGGCATGGGCTCGCTCGGAGCGATGCAGACCCGCGGCAAGCAGACCTCGTACTCGAAGGACCGCTACTTCCAGGCCGACGTGCCCAGCGACGACAAGCTCATCCCCGAGGGCATCGAGGGTCAGGTCCCGTACCGCGGGCCGCTCTCGGCCGTCGCCTACCAGCTGGTCGGCGGCCTGCGTCAGTCGATGTTCTACGTCGGTGCGCGCACGATCGAGGAGCTCAAGGCCCGTGGCCGTTTCGTCCGCATCACCGCGGCCGGCCTCAAGGAGTCGCACCCGCACGACGTGCAGATCGTCGTCGAGGCGCCGAACTACAAGAAGTGAGCCCGGCGTAGGCGAGAGAAGGGGGGCGGATGCTGCGGCATCCGCCCCCTTTTGCATCCCCGGCTCAGTGCGCGAGCGCCGGCTCCGTCTCGACGGCCTCGGACACGGCGGCATCCGTCGACTTCCCGGACGGGAGCCACAGTGCGATCACCGTCGCCGCGAACAGCACGGCGGCTCCCGTGAACACGGCGGGCTTCGCGGCGTCCACGTAGAGGTCGGGAGTGAGCTGGCCGCCCGCTCCGACGAAGATCGCGGTCATCACCGCGGTGCCGAGTGCGACGCCGAGCTCGCGGATGGTCGAGTTGACGCCCGATGCCTTGGCGTGGTCGACGAGTCCGAGGGTCGCGAGCAGCGCCGTCGCCGACGGGGCGAAGACGAGTCCCATCCCGATGCCCGCGAGGATGAACGGGGCGATCAGGTTCGGGTACTGCAGGTCGGGGGCGGTGATCTGCGCGATCCACGCGAGGGCGACGCCCTGCAGCAGCAGGCCGGGCACGAGCAGTGCGCGCGTGCCGACGCGCGGGGCGATCATGCCGGCGAGCGGAGCGACGAACATCGGGGCCAGTGTCCACGGCGTGGTCTGCACCGCGGCCTCCAGAGGGGTCGACCCCTGCACGACCTGCAGGTACTGGATGAGGATGAACACCGAGCCGAAGGTGCCGAAGCTGAAGGCGAAGCCGACCACGTTCGTGATCGAGAAGGAGCGGTCGCGGAACAGGCGCAGCGGCACCAGAGGGGCCTTCGCGCGCATCTGCCAGATCACGAAGGCCACGAGCAGCACCGCGCCGAGCACCAGCTCGAGGATCACGCCGAGGGAGTCCCAGCCGTCGTCGTTGCCGCGCACGATCGCGTGGACGAGAGCGAGGACGCCGGATGCCGCGAGCACGGCTCCGGGGATGTCGATGCGGGAGCGGGCGCCGAAGTCGTTGCGGAGCACGAGCAGAGCGAGCGGGATGGCGACGATCGCGACGGGGATGTTGATCCAGAAGATCGCCTGCCAGTTCCAGCCCTCCATGATGGCGCCGCCGACGAGCGGCCCGACCGCGACTCCGAGTCCGGAGACGCCGCCCCAGATCCCGATGGCGAGCGGGCGACGCGATGCGGGGACGGCCCCGGTGAGGAGCGCGAGCGAGAGGGGCATCACCGCTGCGGCTCCGAGCCCCTGGACGGCACGGGCGGAGATGAGCTGGCCGGGGTCGGAGCTGAGGGCGGCGAACAGGGAGCCGACGCCGAAGAGGGCGATGCCGATCGCGAAGACGGTGCGGCGGCCGAACCGGTCGCCGAGAGCGGAGGCGATGAGGATCGCGCCGGCGAACGCGAGGGCGTAGGCGTTGACGAACCACTGCAGCTCCTCGACGCTCGCGCCCATCTCCTGGTGCAGCACGGGAAGGGCGTTGGTCATGACGAGGTTGTCGAGCGTGGCCATGAACATCGGGAGGGATGCCGCGGCGATGACGAGCGCGACCGGGCGACGCCTGATCGCGGAGGTGGGCTGAGACATGATGCTCCAGTTGTAATTGAATGATTACTTGTCCTGGAAGCAATGTAGTAATCGAATGATTACAAAGTCAAGTGATTCGCTGATAGCCTTTCGACATGACCTCAGCCGCCGCATCCGACGTCCTCTCCGACGACTCGGGCAGGCGACTCTCCTCGGAGGAGCGGCGCGCGCAGATCGTCCAGGCGGCGCTCGCGGTGTTCGGCGCGCGTGGCTACGAAGGCGCGAAGACCGACGAGGTCGCTCGGGCGGCCGGCGTGAGCCAGCCCTACGTCGTCCGCCTCTTCGGCTCGAAGGAGAACCTCTTCCTCGCCGCGGTGGAGGAGGCGCTCGCCCGACTGCTGACGTCGTTCCGCGCCGCCCTCGCCCGCGAAGACGACGACCTCCCCGCGGGCAAGCGCATCGGCGAGGCGTACGTCGATCTCATCGAGGTGCGCGGACTCCACCAGACCCTCGCGCACTCGTACCTGCTCGGCAGCCACCCCGTGATCGGTCCGGCCGCGCGCCGAGGGTTCGCACAGGTCTGGCGTTTCTTCCGCGACGAGGTGGGGCTCGATGCCGACGAGGCGAGGGCGTTCTTCGCCGAGGGCATGCTCATCAGCACCATGATCGGGCTCCGCATCGTCGACGACTACGGATCCGACCCCCAGATCACCGAGCTGTTCCGCTCCTGCTTCCCGAGCGAGCTGCCGCACGTGCTCGACGTGCTCCCGCGCGGCGCCGAGCGCTGGTAGCCCCAGGCTCCGCACAGACGAGAAGCGGGGACGGATGCCATGGCATCCGTCCCCGCTTCTCGTAGCGACGCGTCAGCCGCAGGTGTAGGTGACTCCGTTGACGTCCCACACTCCGGGGCCGAGGTCGGAGCACATCGAGAACAGGCTCGAGAACAGCATCACGATCACGATGAAGCCGATGATCTCGACGATGGTGAGGATGAGTCCGACCCAGAACCCCGCGGTCGCGAGACCCGTCGGCGCGCCGGCCTTCTTCAGCTTCGAGCGGGCCACGAGGCTCAGGATCATGCCGACGAGCGGCAGGACGAAGGCGAGGATGAGTCCGACGATCGACAGGGTGCGGCCGGGGACCGGCGCCGTGGCGGGGTAGCCCTGGGGTGCGGCGGGGTAGCCGGGAGCGGAGTACCCCGGTGCGGCCGGTGCGGCGGGGGCCGCGTACCCGGCCGGGCCGGGTGCGGGAGGCGCGGGGAATCCGCCGTCCTGAGCGGGCGGCGGCGTGGAGGAGGGCGGCTGGTTCTGCGGGTCCGGGGTCGACATGGATCGCTCCTTGATCTGGGGTGGAAAATCCGTCAGCCCGAGCGTAGCGACTGCGCGGAACGGACCACCACCGGTTCGTGCGAGCGGCTCGCGCGCCGAGCATCCCTCCCATATGCCCGTATGCCAGAATCGTCATACCCCGCTCGCCCTTTCCCGCGTCACGGTGATGAAGGCACCAGGATGCAGCGCCGTTCCCCACGGCAGGGAATCTCCCCAAGGAGAGCTGAATGACAACCGAGACCCCCACTCGCGTCCTCGTCGTCGATGACGACCCCGACGTCGCGCTGCTCGTCAAGACCGTGCTCGAACGACGAGCCGGCTGCATCGTCGACCTCGCCGCCGATGGCCGTGAGGCCGTCGAACGCGTCGCGACGATACGCCCCGACGTGGTCGTGACCGACATCGAGATGCCCGGACTCAACGGACTGGAGCTCCTCGCGGAACTGCGCCGCTCCGCTCCCGCGATCCCCGTGCTGGTGATGACCGCGCACGTGTCCGTCGAGTACGCGGTCTCGGCGCTCCGCGCACAGGCCGACGAGTTCCTCACCAAGCCCCTCGACAACGTCCGCCTCGTCGAGTCGGTCCAGCGCCTGGCCGTCGAAGGTCGTCGCCGGCGTGAGGCCGAGCGGCGCAGGGAGGTCGTGCTCGCCGTCGGCGCGCACCCCGACGACGTCGAGATCGGCATCGGAGGACTCCTCGCCGCGCACGCCGCGGCCGGAGACGAGATCACGATCCTCACGCTCTCGCGCGGAGCACGGGGAGGGGATGCCGACAGCCGCCAGCGGGAGTCGCTGGCAGCCGCGGACATCCTCGGCGCCCGGCTGTTCCTGCACGACCTCGTCGACACCGAGATGTCGGGCGGAGGATCGACGGTGCGCCTCATCGAAGAGGTGGTCCAGGAGATCCAGCCCACCATCGTGTACACCCACTCGCCGCACGATCGGCACCAGGACCACCGCGCGGTGAACGAGGCGACTGCCGTCGCGACCCGCGCCGTGGGGACCGTCGCCTGCTACCAGAGCCCCTCATCGACGATCGACTTCCGTCCGACGCGGTTCGTCCGCATCGACGGATACGTGGAGCAGAAGCTGCGTCTGCTGGCGTGCTTCGACTCGCAGACGGCGAACCGCGACTACCTCGCACCGGACTTCGTCCGCGCGACGGCGCGGTACTGGTCGCGGTTCGGCGGCGGACTGGCGGTCGAGCCGCTGGAGATCGTCCGGGAGACCGCGGCCTTCGTGGGCGCCCACGAATTCGTGCGACAGGAAGGCTGACATGCCCCGTGTACTCGTGACGGGAGCCGGAGGGCCGGCGGGAGTGGTGGTGATCCGCTCGCTCCTGAAGCGCCCGGAGCTGACCGTCTTCGCGGCCGACATGGACGGCTGGGCCGCAGGGCTCTACCTCGTCCCCGCCGAGCAGCGGCGACTGGTGCCCCCCGGCAGGGCGGAGGAGTTCGTGCCGACCCTCGCGCGACTGGTCGAGGAGGACGCGATCGACGTGGTCGTGTCGACCGTGGACGTCGAGCTCATCGCCCTCTCCGAGCGCCGCGATGAGCTGGCCCCCGCAGTCCTGGCGGCGCCGTCCGCCGACACGCTGGACGTCTCCCTCGACAAGCTGCTGCTCGCCGAGAGATGCGCAGACACGGGGCGCGCTCCCCGGACCGTGCTCGCAGGCCCCGCGGCGCAGGCCGTTGATTGGGAGTTCCCCGTCTTCGCGAAGCCCCGCCAGGGCGCAGGCAGCCGCGGCATCCGGCTCGTCCCCGACCGGGCGGCGCTCGATGCGCTCCCCGTCGACGAGGGGCTCATCGTGCAGGACTTCCTCCCCGGGGAGGAGTACTCCGTCGACGTGATCGCGGATGCCGCGGGGCAGGTCGTGGCCGCGGTGCCGCGCACCAGGGCCCGCGTCGACTCCGGGGTCGCGATCGCCGGCCGCACGGTGCACGACCCGGAGCTGGAGGAGACCGCGTCGGCCATCGCGAAGGCGATCGGACTCGTCGGCGTCGCCAACGTGCAGCTGCGCCGAGGCCGCGACGGGCGCGCCATGCTGCTCGAGGTCAACCCGAGGTTCCCCGGAGCGCTGCCGCTGACGATCGCCGCGGGCGTCGACATCCCGTCGCTCGTCGTCGACCTGTTCCTCGGCCGCGAGCTGCCGGCGAGCGTGCCGTTCCGCGAGGTCGCGTTCGTGAGATTCCTCGAGGACATCATCGTGGAGATCGACGAGGTGCTGGTCTCCGATCACGCGGGGCACCAGGAGGAGCTGTGAGCGACGCCCTGCTCCGGGGGGACCATCACGTCCATTCGACGTTCTCGGATGACGCGGTCTCCACCCCGGAGGAGAACGTCGCCGCGGCCGTGTCCGCGGGGCTCACGACCCTCCGCCTCGTCGACCACGTCCGCCGCGACACCACCTGGGTTCCCGAGTACCTCTCCGCGATCAACGCGCTCCGCGTGCCGGAGGGGCTCACCGTGCTCACCGGCGTGGAGGCGAAGGTGCTCGACGCGTCCGGGCGCCTCGACATCCCCGTTCTCCCGACCGGCGTCGACCGCATCCTCATCGCCGACCATCAGTACCCCGGCGCCGACGGACCGCTGAGCCCGAGCGAGGTGCGCGAGCGGATCTCCGGCGGATGGGCGCCCCGCGACGTGCTCGACCAGTTCACCTCGTCGTTCATCGCGGCCATGGAGAGGCACCCCGGCAACCAGCTCGCCCACTGCTTCTCCCTGCTGCCCAAGATCGACCTCTCCGAGGAGGACCTCGGCGGGGAGGCTCTCGCGGCATGGGCCGAGACCGCGGCGCGGACGGACACGCTCGTGGAGGTCAACGAGAAGTGGGGATGCCCCGAACCGCGGACACTGCGCGCCCTCCGTGCGGCGGGGGCGAGGGTCGTGGCCTCCACCGACAGCCATGAGGCGGCGACCGTCGGGCGCTACGAGCGGGTGCGTCGTCTGCTGGCAGAGGAGGCGTGGGAGTGACCGCCGACCTGACCTGGCTGCAGACCGCCGTCGTGATCCTGCTCCTCCTCTGCGTCCTCGTCGGCACCCTGCCCGTCATCAACACCGGACTGCAGTTCCTCTCGCTGCCTCTGCACGCGTTCAGGAACCACTACGGGAAGGCGGCGCCCTTCCACCCGAACGTGGCGGTCGTGATCCCCGCGTGGAACGAGGGCAGGGTCATCGGCCCCGCGATCGAGCGCCTGCTGCAGCTGGAGTACCCGGCCGAGCGCCTGCGCGTGTTCGTCGTCGACGACGCATCCGACGACGACACCCCGGAGGTCGTGGCCGCCACGGCCGCCGCTCACCCCGGACGCGTCGTCCATCTGCGCCGTCAGGTCGGGGGAGAGGGCAAGGCCCACACCCTGAACCACGGTCTCGACGTCGTGCTCGCCGACGAGTGGACCGAAGCGGTGCTCATCATGGACGCCGACGTGATCTTCGCGAGGGATTCGCTGCGCAAGCTCACCCGGCACCTCGCCGACGAGAAGGTCGGCGCGGTGACCGCCTACATCGCCGAGGGCAGCCGCGACCGCAACTACCTCACGCGGTTCATCGCGGTCGAGTACATCATCGGGCAGCTCTCCGCCCGGCGGACGCAGAACGTGCTGGGCGCGATGGCCTGCCTCGCGGGCGGCGCGCAGCTGCACTCCAGGGCCAACCTCGAGGCCATCGGCGGGCGGATCCCCGCTGGCACCCTCGCCGAGGACACCATGACCACCTTCGAGGGCCAGCTCAAGGGCCGTCGTGCGGTGTTCGAGCCGCATGCTCGGGTGCTCGCCGAGGAGCCGCGCTCCATCGACGCCCTCTGGAAGCAGCGCCTGCGCTGGGCCCGCGGCAACGTGCAGCTCACGTCGATCTACCGCTCGCTGTGGTTCCGGCCGAGCAGGGAGCACGCGCTCGGCAGCTTCTCCTTCGGGCTCGCGTGGTTCACGATCCTGCTGCTCCCCGCGTTCATGCTCCTCGCGGCCGCGGCGCTCCTGGTGCTCCTGATCCTGCACAGCGACATCGCCGAGTTCGTGTTCCGCTTCATGTGGATCGCGGCGGCGTGCATCTACCTGTTCTCGATCCTCTTCTCGGTGCAGCTCGACCCGAAGACATCACGGCACGCCTGGCGGGAGGCGATCATGTTCCCGGGGCTCGGGGCGCTCCTGCTCATGCTGATCGCACTGTTCCCCTGGGCGTTCGACGCGCTGATCCGCGCGCTCGGCGGGTCTCTCACCGAGCAGACCCGCTTCGCCTGGGCGGTGGTCTTCTTCCTCTGGGGGCCGATCTCGATGCTCGGCATCTGGCTCGCCCGCGCGGTGGAGCCGCTGCCCGGCGGCCGGTTCCTCGCCGGACTGCTCGTGTACATCTGCGGGTACGGATCGCTCCTGTGCGCGGTCACCGTGGACTCCTATCTCAAGGAGTGGCGCCGGGCCGACGCCACCTGGATCAAGACCGAGAAGATCGGGCGGGTCGACTCATGACCGGGATGCCGAACGAGCACGACGAGCGCGAGGAGATCGCGCGCGACGCCGAGAAGGAGCGGATGCTGGTGCCGCAGGCGCTGATCGCAATGGGCATCGTCGTCGTCATCGTGATCGTCAGAGAGCTGTTCCTCCGATGAGCGCGCGACGTCTGGCGCTCGTCGTGGAGGACAGCGAGGATCAGGCGGCACTGCTGCGCCGGCACCTGGAGCGCGAGGGGTTCGAGGTCTTCGTGGCGAAGGACGCCGAGACCGCCATCGCCGCGTTCGACGAGATCGAGCCCGTCATCGCCGTCCTCGACCTGCTTCTCCCCGGCATCTCCGGTCAGGAGTGCGCGCGTCAAGTGCAGCGGCGCTTCCCCGAGTGCTTCCTCGTGATCAGCTCGGTCCTCGACGCGGCGGACTACCCGCCGGCGGACGCCGCGCTCCCGAAGCCGATCATCGGCGCCGATCTCCGCGAGCTCGTCGGGAGGATCGGACGGTGAGCGAGCTGACGACGACGGAGAAGGGGTGGCGCCGGTTCTTCGACGACCCCTCGCCGCTCGTCAAGCAGGCGCCGACGACCATCGCGGTCCTCGTTGCGGCCGTGCTCATGGTCACGATCCCGAGCTTCCCCATCACCAGCGCCGCCGCCGCAGTCGCGGGCGTCGCGGTCGTGATGGCAACGACCGCTCTCGCCGTCGTCCTCAGCATCCGGCATGTGCACGAGGGCTGGGTCGTGCTTCTCATCCCGATCGTCGACATCCTCGGGATCGGCCTGCTGAGAACGGGCACGGGCGGGTCGGGCTCCCTGTTCTCGTCGTTCGTGCTCCTGCCGGTCGTCTGGATCGCGGCGGCCCCCGGCATCCGCCACGTGTTCATCGTGGCGATCTTCACCTCGATCGCCCTGCTCATGCCGTACCTGACCTCGCCGCCGCCCGACACGGTGTCGTGGCTGCGCGGCGTGATCGGGCCCCTCGTCTTCGCGGCGGTCGGCGCCCTCGTCAACGAGCTGTCGCGGCAGCAGCGGCTGCGCATCGCGCAGGCCGAGCGTCTGGTGGCCGAGCGCACCGAAGCCCTCGCCGAGAACCTCGCCATGGTCGAGCAGCTCCGTGCGAGCGAGGCCCAGTACCGCACGCTTCTCGACTCCTTTCAGAGCCTGTGGCAGTCGATCACCGCCCAGGCCGTCATCGCGACAGACCTCGACGGGAAGATCGTCGAATGGAACCCCGGCGCGGTGCGCCTGCTCGGGTTGACCCCCGCGGAGGAGCTGGCCGACGTCCGGGTCGATCGCTTCTTCCCCGCCTCCGCGCTCTCGACGTTCGAGGACTGTCCGGCCACGGCTCCGGCAGATCACGCCCCCGAGCTCCCCGAGGGGCTGCGGCGCCTCTTCGCAGCGGCCGACACCGACCAGTTCGTCGAGGCCGACCTCGATGTCAGGACAGCCGGAGGTTCGTCGGTCCCCGCCCGCCTGACGGTCACGGCGCACCGCGACGGCTCCGGCGTGCGACGAGGGTATCTGCTCGTCATCACCGACGAGACGAAGGCCGTCGAGGTCGCCCGCATGAAGGACGAGTTCGTGGGGATGATCTCGCACGAGCTGCGCACCCCTCTCAGCGCGATCATCGGATTCCTCGATCTGCTGCAGAACGACCCGGGGCAGCCGCTGACCGCCGACCAGACCGAGTTCGTCGCGGTGATCGAGCGCAATGCGAAACGGCTGCTGAACCTCGTCGGAGACCTCCTCTTCACCGCGCAGGTGGAGTCGGGCCGGTTCCCTCTGGAGAAGGCGGATGCCGACATCGGCGCCCTCGTCGTCTCCGCCGTGGCCTCGGCGCGGCCGCACGCGCAGCGCGAGGGCATCGAGCTCGCCGCGGAGATCCCCGTGGACTCCTCCTTCCGGCTCGACGCCGACGCCGGCCGCATCGGGCAGGCGCTCGACAACCTGCTCTCCAACGCGATCAAGTTCACCCCGCGCGGCGGCAGGGTGACGGCGCGGGTCGAGCGAGGGGACGGCGTGATCCGGCTCTCGGTCGCCGACACCGGCATCGGCATCCCCGAGGACGAGCAGGGCATGCTCTTCACCCGCTTCTTCCGCGCGTCCAGCGCGACGAGGAACGCGGTGCCGGGCGTCGGGCTCGGGCTCACGATCACGCGTGCCATCGTGCTCGCGCACGGCGGATCGATGGACGTCAGCAGCCAGGAGGGGGTCGGCACGGAGTTCCGCATCACCCTGCCGCTCGCGCCCCGGACCGAGGCGCTGCGCCTGGGCTGAGACGCTGGCACCGCCCCCGTGTGTCGCGCCGTGACGGCGGGTGACCGCGGGTGACGCCGACCGTGCGGCGCCGCACGGTGCGCGGGTACCTTCGCCGCATGACTCTTCTCCAGGAACAGCTCTCGATCATCGCCGACGTCACCGCCGAGGAGCGCGCTCAGCGTCTCACCTCCGCGGGCACCGCGTGGAACGAGCGCATCGCCGCCGATGCGGGCGCGGCCGCTCTCACCTACAAGGTCACAGGTCGCGGCATCGGATCCGTGGCGACCGAGATCCGCGCGGGGAAGCACCGCTTCCTCGTCGACGAGCCGGGTGCCCTCGCCGGAGACGACGCGGCGGCGAGCCCGGTCGAGTACGCCCTGGGCGCGCTCGTCTCCTGTCAGGTCGTCGTCTTCCGCCTGTACGCCCAGGCGCTCGGGCTCACGATCGACGAGATCGAGATCACGGCCGAGGGCGACCTCGACGTGCGCAAGCTGTTCGGCATCGACGAGTCCGGTCGTGCGGGGTTCCACGACGTGCGCGTGCGGGTCGACATCACGGGTCCCGACACGGCCGAGCAGTACGAGGAGCTGCGCCGGGTCGTCGACGCGCACTGCCCCGTGCTCGACCTGTTCGCGAACCCGGTGCCGACCTCGGGCGCTCTCGTCTGATCGTCGCCGCGGAACCGAGCCGTCGCGGATGACGGGTGCGCCCGCACCGCACCCGCCGTCCGCGACGGTTCGCCGTGCGCCCCGAGTCCTGATAGCCTGGTCGGCTCGCCATGCGGGCGGAAGGACGGCCACGCACGGTGGGGTATATCGATGTCTCCGGCGTCTCATTGACGCTCCCAGACGGCAGACCGCTTCTCGATGAAGCGACATTCAGGGTCGGATCAGGCTCGACGAGCGCGCTGATCGGACCGAACGGCGCAGGCAAGACGACGATGCTGCGGATCATCCGCGGTGATCAGGCGGCGGATGACGGCGTCGTGACGATCGACGGCGGGCTCGGCGTGATGGACCAGTTCGTCGGCCACGGCGAGCCGGGGCAGACGGTGCACGAGCTGCTGGTGCGCGTGGCGCCTCGGCGCATCCGCGCGGCGGCCGAAGCCCTGGAGACCGCCGAGAACGCGCTCATCGAACGCGACGAGCACGACACGCAGATGGCGTACGCGACCGCGATCTCCGAGTACGCGGATGCCGGCGGCTACGAGCACGAGACGGTGTGGGACCAGTGCACCGTCGCGGCGCTCGGCGTGCCCTTCGAGCGGGCGCGGTACCGCGAGCTCACGACGCTCTCCGGCGGAGAGCAGAAGAGACTCGCCCTCGAGGCCCTGCTCAGGGGGCCGGACGAGGTGCTGCTCCTCGACGAGCCGGACAACTACCTCGACGTGCCGGCCAAGCGCTGGCTCGAGGAGCAACTGCGGCAGACGCCCAAGACGGTGCTCCTCGTGTCGCACGACCGCGAGCTGCTGGCACGGGCGGCCGATCGCCTCATCACGCTCGAACCGGGCGGCGCCGGTGCGACGGCGTGGGTGCACGGAGGCGGCTTCGCGACCTACCACCAGGCGCGGAGCGACCGCATGGACCGGCTCGACGAGCTGCGCAGGCGGTGGGACGAGCAGCACGAGAAGCTGCGGATCCTGGTCGCGAACCTCAAGGTGAAGGCGTCGGCGAACGACGGCTTCGCGTCGAGGTACCAGGCGGCGCAGACCAGACTCCGCAAGTTCGAGGAGGCGGGGCCTCCGGAGGAGCGCCCGCCGGCGCAGGACTTCGACATGCGGCTGCGGGGGTCACGGACGGGCAAGCGCGCGGTCGTGGCGACGGGTCTCGAGCTCACCGGCCTCATGCGTCCCTTCGACGCGGAGGTCTGGTACGGCGACAGGGTCGCGGTGCTGGGCTCGAACGGCTCGGGCAAGTCGCACTTCCTGAGGCTGCTCGCCCGAGGGGGCACCGACCCCGATCCCACGCTCGGCCATGTGACGTCGACGGGGGAGCAGCTGAGCGAGGTCGCCCACTCCGGGCAGGCGGTGCTCGGCGCGCGCGTCGTCCCAGGGCTGTTCGCGCAGACGCACGCGCATCCGGAGTTCGTCGGACGCACCCTGCTGGAGATCCTGCACCGCGGAGACGAGCGCAGATCGGGGATGCCGAGGGATGCGGCGAGCTCGGCGCTCGACCGGTACGGCCTCGTGCGGCAGGCCCAGCAGACCTTCGAGTCGCTGTCGGGCGGTCAGCAGGCGCGCTTCCAGGTGCTGCTCCTGGAGCTCTCCGGGGCCACCCTGCTGCTGCTCGACGAGCCGACGGACAACCTCGACCTCGAGTCCGCTGAGGCGCTCGAGGATGCTCTCGCGCGGTTCGAGGGCACGGTGCTCGCAGTGACCCACGACCGCTGGTTCGCCCGCTCGTTCGACCGTTTCCTGGTGTTCGGCTCCGACGGCGAGGTCTACGAGGCCGACGCCCCGGTCTGGGACGAGAAGCGGGTGCTGCGAGCGCGCTGACGGGCGCGGTGAGGGGTCGAGAAGCGCGGCATCCGACCGCACGCACTCGACGTTGCTCGACCCCTCACCGACCGTCGGGCAGGCGGAACGGGGATGCTGCGCGCGCCGACGGGTCGAGGGCGAGGTCGGCGAGCACGGCGCCGACGCCCGGGGCGAACTTGAAGCCGTGCCCGGAGAATCCGGCGCCGACCACGATCCGCCCACGCCGGTCGAGCACGAACGCCGAGTCGTCGGTCGAGGTGTAGGTGCAGCTGATCGGAGCGGCGGATGCCGGGTCGAGGCCGGGCATCCACTCCCGCACGTACTCGGCGAGAGCCTCCGCATGGGCGGGGCGGTGCGGTCGCGCGTCGGGGTCGACCACGTCGCCGACGCGATGGAAACCGACCTTCACGCCCTCACCGGGCGTCGGCATGCCGTACACCGTGGCCGGGTGGCGCTCGGGGTCCGCGTAGTGGTTGAACGAGGGCCACGCGGCGTCGCCGGTCGGCGCGAAGTGCGCGGGGGACTCCTCCGTGACCGTCAGCCGCGGCAGGTCGAGTGACGGCAGCATCCGCGATGTCCATGCGCCGACCGTGACCACGGCGACCTCGGCGTCCAGCGTGCCCGAGGGCAGCGTCAGCCGCACCCCGGCATCCGTGTCGTCGATGCGGAGCACCGGCGTCTCCCACCGCACCTCTCCGCCCGCGGCGACGATGCGGCGCTCCAGCTCGACCAGCGCGGCCGACGCCCTGGCGACGCCCGCGTCGCGCGAGTACAGCACGTCGTCGTCGAAGCGCATGCCCGGCCAGCGACGGGTCGCCTCGGCGGCGGACAGCATCACGGCGTGGATGCCGCGCTCGCCGAGGCGGCGGGCGATCGGGTCGAGGTCGAGGAGGCCGTGGGTGACCAGGCCGTGGAGACGCAGCAGCGGTTCGCCGTCGACGGCGCCGAGCGCATCCCACCCCTCGCGGGCCCGCACGAGGAGGTCGAGGTAGTGCTCGTCGTCGTAGGCGTTGTTGAAGTTGCGGGTGGCTCCGTGGGAGGCCCCCTCGTGGTGTCCGCGGGCGAAGCGCTCGAGCACCACGGGTCTGAGGCCTCGGCGCGCGAGTTCCCACGCCGTCGCCAGCCCCATCACGCCGCCGCCCACGACCGCGATCTGCACGGCATCCGTCTTCATGCGTCCTCCCTGAGGGTCGGCTCCAGTCTCCCAGCCGTCGATGCCTCCGCGTGCCGGGTAGTCTGGTCTGGTGACCACAGAGATCGATCTCGGCCGAGGAAAGCGCGCGCGACGCGCGTACACGTTCGACGACATCGCGGTGGTGCCCTCGCGGCGCACCCGCAACCCCGAAGACGTGTCCACCGCATGGACCATCGACGCCTTCGGCTTCGAGATCCCGGTACTCGGCGCGCCGATGGACTCGGTCGTGAGCCCGAAGACCGCGATCATGCTCGGTCAGCTGGGCGGCCTCGGCGTGCTCGACCTCGAAGGGGTCTGGACCCGCTACGAGGACCCGGAGCCCCTTCTCGCGGAGATCGCGGGTCTGAGCGACGAGAGCGCGACGACGCGGATGCAGGAGCTGTACTCCGAGCCGATCAAGCCCGAGCTCATCACGCGCCGCCTTGCGGAGATCCGCGACGCGGGCGTCACCGTCGCAGGCTCCCTCACGCCGCAGCGCACCCAGGAGTTCTACGACACGGTCGCCGCCGCCGGCGTCGACCTGTTCGTGATCCGCGGCACCACGGTGTCGGCAGAGCACGTGTCGAGCGTCGACCAGCCGCTCAACCTCAAGAAGTTCATCTACGACCTCGACGTCCCCGTGATCGTCGGCGGCGCCGCGACCTACACGGCGGCCCTGCACCTCATGCGCACCGGAGCCGCCGGCGTCCTCGTCGGGTTCGGCGGGGGAGCGGCGTCGACGACGCGCGCGACCCTCGGCATCCACGCCCCGATGGCGACGGCCGTGTCCGACGTGGCCGCGGCCCGCCGCGACTACCTCGACGAGTCGGGCGGGCGCTACGTGCACGTGATCGCCGACGGCGGCGTCGGCACGTCGGGCGACATCGTCAAGGCTCTCGCCATGGGCGCCGACGCGGTCATGCTCGGCGTCGCGCTGGCCCGTGCCACCGATGCTCCCGGCCGCGGGTTCCACTGGGGCCCTGAGGCGCACCACCCGAAGCTCCCGCGCGGCCGTCGCGTCGAGGTCGGCGGCATCGGCACGCTCGAAGAGGTCCTGTACGGTCCCGCCCCGGTGGCGGACGGCACGGCGAACCTCATCGGGGCGCTCCGCAAGTCGATGGCGACCACCGGATACTCCGATCTCAAGGAGTTCCAGCGGGTCGAGGTCGTCCTGGCGCCCTACGAGGCCTGAGGGCCCGCGCTTCACCGTGACCACCCCTGCGCTGTTCCCGCCCACCCTGCGTGAGGTGATGCTCCGGGGACGCTGGATCGGCATGCTGCTGCTCTGCCTCGTCGTCGCCGGCGTGTTCGCCTGGCTCGGGCAGTGGCAGCTCGGGCGCGCGATCGACACGTCGCCGCAGGCCCCAGGAGCCACCGAGCAGGTCCGTCCGCTCACGGATGTCGTGGAGCCGGGGGAGTATCTGAACGAGCCGCTCGTGGGGCAGCGCGTGAAGACGACGGGGCACTGGATCCCCGAGGACTTCATCGTCGTGTCGACCCGCTTCAACGACGGCGCGCAGGGCTACTGGGTGACCGGTCAGCTGCGCGTCGCCGAGCGCACGTCGATCGCCGTCGCGATCGGCTGGGCGCCGGATCGGGAGTCGGCCGATGCCGCCGTCGCGGATCTGGAAGCGGATGCCGACGGCTCCGAGGTCTCGGTCACAGGGCGCATCATCTCCGATGAAGGGCCGGTCGTCCCGCCCCGCGACGAACCGGACAGGCTGGACCGCATGTCCCCGGCCGCGCTGCTGAGCCGCTGGCACGACGTGGACCAGCTGAGCGTGTACCGCCCGTATCTCGCGTCGATCTCGGCCGTCGACGGACTGGTCGACATCTCGTCGCCGGCGCCGGAGGAGGGCTCCTCGGTGAACTGGCTGAACATCTTCTACGCGGTCGAGTGGGCGATCTTCGCCGGCTTCGCGTTCTACCTCTGGTACCGCCTCGCGAAGGACGCCTGGGAGCGAGAGGTCGAGGAGTTCGAAGACGCGGCATCCGCGTGAACTCCGCGCATCCGCGCACCCGCTCGCGCGCATCTGCGCGATGATTGTGGGCTCTCTCCGAACGGTTTTGTCGATCGGATGAGCAATGCATGACGAATCGGCAAACAGCGTTGAGGATGTCCGGGCCCGTCCGTAAGCTCCCACACATATGTGTTGGCTGGGAGACCGGCGAGCACGATCGGAGGCTCCACAAGAGTCCTCCGCATACGAGATCCGCAATGCCGAGGAGACCTGCCGAATGAACTTCGCCCCCGACGACGGCGCCCGAGAGGGCCTCGCTTCGTCTGCGCACCGGAAGCGGGGGCGCATCGGCGCTCTCGCTGCGACCTGCATCGCCGCCCTGAGCCTCGGCTCCCTGGTCGCGACGCCCGCCTTCGCCAGCACCGACGGAACAGGGGTGGTGATCAACGAGGCCTACCTCTCCGGCGGCAGCGCCGGCGCGGCCTTCACCAACAAGTTCG
Source organism: Microbacterium sp. MYb72 (assembly GCF_002979415.1). Classification (GTDB taxonomy): domain Bacteria; phylum Actinomycetota; class Actinomycetes; order Actinomycetales; family Microbacteriaceae; genus Microbacterium; species Microbacterium natoriense. The sequence continues at coordinate 112,040 of NZ_PCOT01000003.1, forward strand.
TCGAGCTCTACAACCCGACCTCCGCGCCGATCACGCTCGACGGCAAGTCGCTGCAGTACCGCTCGGCGACCGGCACGGCCGCCTTCTCCGGCGTCGCCGCCCTCACCGGCACGATCCCGGCCGGCGGCTACTACCTCGTGCAGGGAGGCAGCAACGGCGCGAACGGCGCGGCGCTCCCCAAGGCGGATGCCGTCAGCACCCTCAACCCGAGCGGCTCCTCCGGCACGATCGCACTCGTCGACGGAACCGCCGCGGTGAACCTCGCCCCCGGTTCGACCGCGGGCGCCGCCGGCGTCATCGACGTCCTCGGCTACGGAACCTCGAACACCTTCGAGACCGCGGCGGCGACCGCGCCGGCCGGGAACACCGACGTGAAGTCGCTGAACCGCACCGGCGGCGCGGACACCGACAACAACAGCGTCGACTTCACCCTCTCGGCGTCGGTCACGCCGCAGGGCTCCGGCGGCACCGATCCGGGCACCGACCCCGGCACGCAGCCCACCAAGGCCACCATCGCCGAGGTCCAGGGCACGACCGACGTCTCGCCGCTGAACGGCAAGACCGTCACGGTCGAGGGCGTCGTCACCGCCGACTACCGCACCGGCGGCTACAAGGGCGTCACGATCCAGACGCAGGGCTCTGGCGGCGCGAACGACGCGACGCCCGGAGCATCCGACGGCGTCTTCGTGTTCCTGAACGCTCTCACCCCGACGCTCGCGATCGGCGACCTCGTCTCGGTCACGGGCCCCGTGAGCGAGTACTTCGGCCAGACGCAGGTGAACCCGGCGACCGCCTCCGCGATCTCCGTGGTGCAGGCGGGCGTCGGCGTCCCTGCAGCGACTCCGCTGCCCGACACGGCGGTCGGCGCCGCACGTGAGCAGTTCGAGAGCATGTACGTCGCTCCGACCGGCACCTACCGCGTCGCGTCCAGCCACCAGCTGTACAACTACGGCGCGCTGTGGCTGAACGTGGGTGGCGGACTCGCCCAGAAGAGCACCGAGGCCGCTCTTCCCGGCCCGGATGCCGCGGCGATCACCGCCGCCAACCGTGCGAACCGCATCCTCCTCGATGACGGATGGTCGATCCAGGTCACGAACAACGGCCACCCGAACGACCAGCCGTACTTCACCAAGGACGCGGTCGTGCGCAACGGCGACACCGTCGACTTCGGCGACAACGGCTACGTGCTGCAGTGGAGCTTCGACGACTGGCGTCTGCAGCCGGTGGTGCCGATCGACAGCACGTCGTCGGCCGACCTCAAGGTGGGCTTCACCGCCACGAACCCGCGCCCCGCGAAGGCTCCGGTCGTCGGCGGCGACGTGCAGGTCGCGTCGTTCAACGTCTACAACTACTTCACGACGCTGAAGAGCCAGAACTCGAACGCGCGAGGAGCGGCGACCGCTGCGGAGTTCGCGATCCAGAAGTCGAAGATCGTGGCGGCCATCAACGGCCTCGACGCCGAGATCGTCTCGCTCATGGAGATCGAGAACTCGGTCAAGCTCGGCGGCACGCTGGACTCGGCCCTCGCCGATCTGGTCGCGGGTCTCAACGAGGCCGCGGGCAGCGATGTCTGGGCCTACGTGCACACCCCGGCGGCGCTGAACAACGCGGCGACGACCGACTACATCACCAGCGCGATCATCTACAAGAAGGGCGCCGTCTCCCCGGTGGGCGACAGCATGACCGTCACGGATGAGACCGTCTGGGGCAACGCCCGCGAGCCGATCGCCCAGGCGTTCGACGTCGACGGCCGTGTCGTCACGGTCGTCGCGAACCACCTGAAGTCGAAGTCCGACCCCAAGGACGGCACCCCGGTGCCGGCTGACGAGCAGGGCTTCTTCAACGCCGACCGCGTCGCCCAGGCGAAGTCGATCCTCGCGTTCACGCAGAAGATCGAGCAGACCACGGGCAGCGCCGACATGCTGCTCATCGGCGACTTCAACGCCTACGCGAAGGAGGACCCGATCCGGGTCTTCACGGATGCGGGCTGGAGCGACGTCGCGCGTGAGAAGGCGGCGGACGAGCACACGTACAGCTTCGACGGGGAGGTCGGCTCGCTCGACCACGTCATCGCCTCGCCGTCGCTCGCCTCGTCGATCACCGGAGCAGGCGTCTGGAGCATCAACTCGCCCGAGTGGAGCGACCGCGGCTACGCGTTCGGCGCCACCGAGTCGGGTACGCCCTACCGCTCCAGCGACCACGACCCGATCATCGTCGGCGTCTCGGCCACGACCCCGCCGGTGAGCATCGACGTCGTCACGGTCAACGACTTCCACGGTCGGATCGAGGCCGACGGGGCCGCTGCCGGAGCCGCGGTCCTCGCGGGCGCCGTCAAGCAGTTCCGCGCGGAGAACCCGAACACGATCTTCGCCGGAGCCGGCGACCTGATCGGCGCCTCGACGTTCACCTCGTTCATCAACGACGACAACCCCACCATCGACGCGCTCAACGCCGCAGGACTCGACGTGAGCGCCGCGGGCAACCACGAGTTCGATCAGGGCTGGGCCGACCTGCGCGACCGCGTGCAGGAGCGTGCGAACTGGGAGTACATCTCCTCGAACGTGTTCCTCACCGAGACCGGGCAGCCTGCGCTCGCCCCGGCCTGGGTCAAGGAGCTCGACGGCGTGCGCGTCGGCTTCGTGGGCGCCGTGACGGAGGACCTCGACTCGCTCGTGTCCCCCGACGGCATCAAGGACCTCGAGGTCCGCAGCATCGTCGACTCGGTGAACGCCGTGGCCGACGACCTGCGCGACGGCGACGAGTCCAACGGCGAGGCGGATGTCGTCATCCTCCTCGTGCACGAGGGCGCAGCCACGGTCGACGTGTCCAGCATCACGCCGGGCTCGCCGCTCGGGGAGATCGTCTACGGGGTGGACAAGGACGTGGACGCCATCGTCTCGGCGCACACGCACCTCGCCTACAACCACGTCATCGACGGCCGTCCGGTCGTCTCGGCCGGTCAGTACGGCGAGAACCTCGGCCTGATGAACATCAAGGTCGACCCGAAGACGAAGGACCTGATCTCGATCACCAACCAGATCAAGCCCCTCACCGCGGCCGGCAAGCCGCTCTACCCGGCAGTGCCGGAGGTGGCCGACATCGTCGCGAAGGCCAAGGCGGAGGCCGACATCCTCGGCGCCGTCAAGGTCGGCGACATCACGGGCGACCTCAACCGCGCTCGCCAGAGCGACGGCAAGACGGAGAACCGCGGTGGCGAGTCCACCATCGGCAACTTCGTCGCCGACGTGCAGAAGTGGTCCACCGGCGCCGACCTGGCGCTGATGAACCCGGGTGGCATCCGCGCGAACCTCACCTACGCGTCGAGCGGGGCGAGCGACCCGAACGGCAACGTCACCTACCGCGAGGCGGCGACGGTCCAGCCGTTCGCCAACACGCTGGTCACGCTGACGCTCACGGGCGCCCAGCTGAAGAGCGTGCTCGAGGAGCAGTGGCAGCCGGCCGGCTCGGCGCGTCCGTTCCTCAAGCTCGGCGTCTCCAAGGAGCTGTCGTACACGTACGACCCCTCGGCGGCCCAGGGCTCGCGGATCACGACGATGACGCTGAACGGCGCACCGGTCGATCCCGCGGCGAACTACACGGTGGCGGCGAACTCGTTCCTTGCGGCGGGTGGAGACAACTTCACCTCGTTCAAGCTCGGCACGGGCAAGCGCGACACCGGCAAGATCGACCTGCAGTCCATGGTCGACTGGTTCGACGCGAACAAGACGGCGACCCCCGACCTCGCGCAGCGTGCGGTCGGCGTCGCGGTCAGCGCTCCGGATGCCGACGGCTACAGCGCCGGCGACCAGGTCACCGTGTCGCTCTCCTCGCTGGCGTTCAGCGCGGGCGAGCAGGCGCCGGGCGAGGTGACGCTGAAGCTCGGCGACACCGTGCTCGCGACGGGCGCGATCGACCCGGCCATCGTCGACACCTTCGACGAGGTCGGCCGCGCGGCGCTCACGTTCACGGTTCCGTCCGGTGTGTACGGCGCGACGTCGCTCACGGTCTCGGTCGCGGGCACCGGAACCACGGCGCAGGTGCCGTTCACGATCGCGGGCCAGCCCGTGTTCGCGGGCACCATCGCCCTGGACTCCTCGAAGGTCACCGCGGGCAAGAAGCTCACGATCACCGGAAAGGGCTACCAGCCCGGGGAGACCGTGACGGTTCAGCTGCAGCCGAAGAAGGGTCAGCCGCTCACGCTCGGCACGGTCCAGGTGCGCGCGGACGGGACCTTCAGCACGTCGGTCGTCGTGCCGAAGAGCGTGCCTGCGGGCAAGTACACGGTCGCGGTGGCTCAGGCCGACGGCGACAAGGCGACCGCAACGGTCACCGTGAACAAGGCGGGTGGCATCGGCGGCATCATCGGTGCGATCCTCGATTGGCTCTGGGACATCATCAAGGGCTGGTTCTGACCTTCAGGAGCAACAGCGCGGAGGCCGCCGGGAGTGATCCCGGCGGCCTCCGTCGTCTGTAGCGGGGAAGAGGATGCCCGCAGGTCAGAGGCTCGCGCCGGCCTCGACGGGGGCCCAGGCGAAGCCGTCGGGGTCGACGGCTGCTCCGAGCACGCCGTTGATGCGGAGCCGGTGCGAGCCGGAACCGGATGCCGCGACCCCCGCGTCCTTCGCGAGCGACGCGTGCCGGTAGAGTCCGAGCCCGATGGGGCTCGTCCCCGTGTCGAACTGCACGTAGCTGCGGCCGAAGCTCTTCGCGACGCCGATGCCGCGCTCCGTGTAGAACGTCTTCGAGGCGAGGACGTCCGCGGCGCCGAGCAAGAGGATGATCTCGTCGACGGTGCGGCTCGGGGGAGCGGTGTCCTTCTTCGCCGACGTGGCGATCTTCCAGATCGCACCGTCCGGAGCCTGCACGGTGCCGCCGACGCCCCAGAGGGACTTCGATACGGGCTTGATGACCGTGGCTCCCGCCGCGACGGCAGCGTCGACGAGCGCGTGCACGTTCGCGGGCTGGGCGACCACGAGCGAGAGGGTGTAGCCGCGGAAGCCGGAGCTCTCGGCATCGGCTGCACGGAATCGCAGCCTGTCGCCGAGCCCGAAAGCTGCGTCGTAGAAGGCCTGGGCGGTGGTGACGTCGGAGACGTCGAGGGTGAGGGATTCGATTGCGCTGTTCATGCCCTCGACGCTACGGACGCGGCATGCTGCGTGCTTCTCGATTCCTGACCGGATCGGCGGAAGGGCGTGCGGCGACGATCACGGGGTGAGGACGTCGACCTCAGCCTGGGCGAGTGCCTCCGCCATGCCGGTCTCCGGGAGCGCGTCCGTGACGAGGTAGTCCGCACGATCGAGGGGCGCTACCTGGGCGAACAGCCGACGGCCCAGCTTCGAGGTGTCGGCGAGGATCGCCGTCCGCTCCGCCCGTTGGATCATCTCCGACATCATGGCGGCATCGCCCAGGTTCGATGTCGAGTAGCCCGCCTCGTCCACGGCGCCCACCGCGATGAGAGCCAGGTCGCAGCGGATGTCGACCTCGGGGCCCCCGGGCGTCATGGTGAACGTCACCGGGCCGGTGGTCGCCTGGGTGATCGCTCTGACCGCCCCGCCGAAGACGTAGAGGTCGCGGAAGGCCGAGGGGGAGATCTCCGCGGGGATGCGGAGATTGTTCGTCGCGATGGTGAGGTCCTTGTGATTGCGGAGGGCTCGAGCCAGCGCGAGCGTCGTCGTGCCCGCGTTGATCATGACGACGGCGCCGTCGTCGATGAGGCCGGCGGCGACGCGCGCGATCTTCTCCTTCTCCTCCGTCTGCATCTGGAGTCGCACGTCGAGTGCGCGATCCTTCAGCTGCCCCTCGGCGGCGCTCACCGCGCCGCCGTGCGTGCGGATCAGCACGCCCTCCCGGTCGAGCTGATCGAGATCCCGTCGGATGGTGTCGATCGAGACGTCGAAGTGCTCGGCGAGGTCGGCGACGGTGACCTGACCCGTCTGCTCGACGTACGCGGCGAGATCGGCCTTTCGTCCTGCGGGGAGGCGGCGTCTGCGGCCGGTTCCGGATGCTTCCATGCAGTCTTCTTAGCACACGGTGCGCTTTTTCCCGCATGTTGCGGCAGAAAACAGCAAGAAGGGGGACGCGTGCATGCGCCCTCGACGCCGCGCGTCGGCAGGGCTGTACGCGAAATCGTGCAGAGAATCTCTTGACCTGGCCGCATATCTCGGCATAACATTGCTTAAAACCGCATGAACAAGCATTGAGGCGCGTGATGCGGCACGATCTCGAAGAGGAGAAGTGATGATGACAGTGGGACGAGGGCGGCGACGTGCTCTGACGCTCGCCAGTGCGGTGACCGCGACCCTGACCGTTCTCGCCGTGGCCGGCTGCTCCGCCGGCGACAGCGGATCGGGCGGCGATGCAGGCGGAGACGTCACGATCGAGTTCGCCCAGTGGTGGGAGCCCGAACTCCCCGACGGCGAGTTCCGTGCGCTGATCGACAAGTTCGAGGACGAGAACCCCGGCATCACCGTCAAGCTCGTCAGCGGCCCGTACGCCTCCACGAAGGAGCAGCTGTTCGCCGGCGCGGCATCCGGCACCATGCCGGACGTCGTCGGTCTCGACGGCGCCTGGGTCAACGACTTCGCGTCGCAGGGGGTCATCGCCGACCTCACGGCGCTCATGAAGGAGTACGACTACGACGACAGCGAGCTCGCCAGCCAGATCCAGGTCGACGGCAGCACCTACATGATCCCGGTGGTGAACTTCGTCTACCCGATGTTCACCAACGACACCCTGCTCGCCCAGGCGGGCGTCGACGCACCGCCGGCGACGCGCAGCGAGTTCGCCGACGCGGCCGCGAAGGTCTCGGCCCTGGGCGGTGACGTCTCCGGCTGGGTGCTCCCGCTCTCGCTCGAGGCGCCGAACGGCGTACAGAACGACGTCATGTCCTGGGTGTGGGCCTCCGGCGGATCGATGCTGAAGGACGGCAAGCCCGATCTCACCAACGACGACGTCACGTCCGCGGTCGAGTACATCGGCGGCCTCTGGGACGACGGGGTGATCGCATCGGGCTCCTTCACGATGAAGGAGCAGGACAAGGTCGAGGAGTTCACGAACGGACGCGTCGGCATGATGATCGACTCGCTCGCGCACATCAACCTGATCAGGGAGACCAACCCCGATCTGAAGTTCTCGATCTCGGCACTGCCCGCCGAGGACGGATACGACGGCGAGCGCGGCATCCCCTACGCCTCCTGGGGCATCGGCGTCGCAGAGAACTCCGAGCACAAGGAAGCGGCGTTCAAGCTGGTGTCGTTCCTGATGAGCGAGAAGACGAACTCCGAGCTGTCGACGATGGCCAAGGCGTTCCCCGGCAACTCGAAGTCCGTCCCGGACTTCGTGAACGACGACGAGCTGTTCAAGACGGCGTTCGACATCTACCAGGCGGGTTACCCGGCGAACGAGTTCACCGGACTCCCCGTGGCGGAGGAGCTCATGCGCCAGCTCGGAGAGCAGCTGCAGTCCGCCTTCGACGGGCAGCAGTCGATTCCGGACGCGCTCAAGAAGGCCCAGCAGGCCTGGGAAGCGGAGTTCTGACCCTCCCGCATCCCCTCTGAACGGGGTGCCGCATCGCACAGGATGCGATGCGGCACCCGACCAACCAAGGAGCACCGGTTCCCATGAGCCTGAGAACAACCGACGACACCGAGGTGATCGTCACCGGAGCCCCGCTGTCGCGTCGACGTCGGCAGCTGCGCAAGACCTCCGAGTCCTACGTCTTCCTCTCGCCGACGATCATCCTGCTGTTCGTTCTGATGATCGTGCCGATCGTCATGGTGATCGGGTACTCCTTCCAGGACAACGTCATCCTGAACAAGTCGCCGGAGTTCGTCGGCCTCGAGAACTACACGGGGATCCTCTCCGACCCCCGGTTCTGGAAGGCGACGGGCAACACCGTCCTGTTCACGGTGGCGAGCGTCGTCGCCCACCTCGTGCTCGGCCTCGCCTTCGCGATGATGCTGAACAGCCCGCTGCTGGGCCGGGTGTCGCGGGCGGTCTTCCGAGCCCTCTACATCCTCCCGTGGCTCTTCACGGTCGCCGTCATCGCGGTGCTGTGGCGCATGCTCCTCGCCCCGAACGGCGTGATCAACTTCCTGCTCAACACCGACATCGAGTGGTTGGCCTCCCCGCAGCTCGCCCTCGGCACCATCATCTTCATCAACATCTGGGCGGGGTACCCGTTCTTCATGGTGAGCCTGCTCGCGGGTCTCCAGGGCATCCCGACCGAGCTGAACGAGGCGGCCACGGTCGACGGGGCCGGCGCCGTGCAGCGCTTCTGGAACGTCACGATCCCGCAGCTGCGACCGATCATCGTCAGCCTCGTGCTGCTCGACCTCATCTGGACGTCGCAGCAGTTCGCCCTCATCTGGATGACGACCGGCGGCGGTCCGATCGACGTCACCGAGGTGCTGAGCACCTTCACCTACAAGCTCGCCTTCGCGAAGTACGACTTCTCGAGTGCGGCGACCTCCGCCGTGCTGGTCCTGCTGATGTCGATGGTGCTCGCCGTGTTCTATGTCCGTCATCAGAAAGCGAGGGACTGATCATGGCTCTCACCGCCACCCGCCGACGCACGGTCGCGAAGATCGCGGTCACTCTCGGTCTGCTGCTGGGCGCGGTCTTCGCCGCCGGCCCCGTGCTGTGGATGCTGTCGAGCTCGTTCAAGTCGAACACGCAGATCTTCGAGCTGCCGCCCCGGCTGATCACGGACACGTTCTCGTTCGACGCGTACATCGCGATCTTCACGAACCCCGAGACGATGAGGTTCTTCCTCAACAGCTACATCGTCGCGGGCGCCGTCACGATCCTGACCCTCGTCGTCGCCATCCAGGCCGCCTACGCGTTCAGCCGATTCGACTTCCGGGGCAAGCGCATCCTGAACGTGGTGATCGTCAGCGTCCAGGCCGTTCCGCCGATCACGCTGCTGATCCCGTACTTCGGGCTCATGGTCGCCCTCGGCCTCTACAACTCCTACCCGGGGCTCATCCTCACGTACATGGTGTTCACCCTGCCCTACGCGATCATCATGATGACCGGCTACTTCAACACCCTTCCCCGCGAGCTCGACGAGGCGGTCAGGGTCGACGGAGCCGGTTCGATGACGGCCCTGTGGCGGGTGCTCGTCCCCATCTCCGTGCCCGGGATCGTCTCCATCGGGATCTACACGTTCATGATCGCGTGGAACGAGTACCTCTTCGCCCTGACGCTGACAAAGTCGATCGACATGCGCACCGTCCCCATCGGCATCCAGCTCCTCATGGGACAGCACTCGTACGAGTGGAACCAGATCATGGCGATGAGCGTGCTCGGCTCGATCCCCGTCCTCATCCTCTTCCTCTTCTTCCAGCGGTACTTCATCAGCGGGCTCACGGCCGGGTCCGTGAAGAGCTGACCTTTCCGCCGCTGCCACCCACCACCACGAAACAGGAGAATCAAGTGCTCTACACCGGCAAGTCCATCCTCGACGTCGCGAACGCCAACAACTTCGCCATCCCCGCCTTCAACATCAGCGACTGGGCGATGTTCACCGGCATCATGGACGTCAGCGAGGAGAAGGAGGCCCCCGTCATCATCGCGATCCACCCCGACGAGGTCTCCCACATCACGACCGACCTCATCGCGGCCATGCATGCGCGGGCGCACCGCTCCAGCGTGCCGGTCGCGATCCACTGGGATCACGGCGGCACCTACGAGCAGATCATCACCGCCATCCGCTCCGGCTTCACCTCGGTCATGATCGACGCGTCGCTGCAGCCTTTCGATGAGAACGTGGCACTCACCCGCAAGGTCGTCGAGGCGGCGCACGCCGTCGGCATCCAGGTGGAGGGCGAGCTCGGCACGATCGGAGCCAACGACAGCTACGGCGAGTCGGGTGCCGCGGAGATCATCTACACCAACCCCGCGGATGCCGTGAGGTTCGTGGAGGAGACCGGCGTCGACAGCCTCGCGATCGCGATCGGAACGTCGCACGGTCTCTACCCCGCCGACAAGAACCCGGAGCTGCGTCACGACCTGCTGGAGGAGATCAAGGCCGCCGTCGGCATCCCTCTCGTGCTGCACGGCGGATCCTCGAACCCCGATGCGGAGCTGCGTCGCGCCGTCGAGCTGGGGGTCAACAAGATCAACATCTCCAGCGACATCAAGGTGTCGTACCACAACCGCATGCGCGAGATCCTGGGGACGGACGAGCGCCTTCGGGAGCCGAACGCGATCCAGCCCGAGCCGATCGCGGCGATGAAGGTCACCGCGGCGGAGAAGATCGAGCTGTTCGGGGCCGACGGCAAGGCTCCGCTGTACTGAGCGGCAGGACGGGCGCGACAGGAGGATGATCGGCGACGTGGGCAGGCGAAGACTCGTACTGGGACTCGGCGGGACCGTCGACTACGAGCTGCGGTGGGATTCCGCCGTGCTCGGAAGGCTGGCGCGGGCTCACGGGATCCGCAGGCACGAGGTGACCTCCACCTCGCCGATCGTCGACGAGAGGTCGCTGATCGTGTCGATCCTCGCCTTCGTCGCATCGGGGACCGGTGCGGAGCGGTTCGTGTCCGACTCGGCGGTGATCGAGCGCTTCAGCGCGCACTTCGCGTACGACGTGACCCTCGGCGGCACCGGGGTGCGCGCGGGGCTCGCGCTCGCAGGCCTCGGCATCCCGAGCACTCAGCACCTGGTCAGCATCGACGACACGGTGCGCAGGCTCCTGCCGGACGCGGTCTCGTACGTGTGCTCGGCCGACGCCGACACCCGCGACCCGCACCTCATCGTGCAGTACCCGGCCGGAGCTCAGGTGCAGCTCGTCGATGCCGATATCGTCTCGCCCGCGTCGAACCGTCTCATCTTCGCGAACGATCCTCCCAACCGTGAGATGGCCATCTCCCCGGCGCTCTCCGCGGAGCTGACGGATGCCGGCGGATTCCTGGTCTCGGGGTTCAACACCATGCAGGACCACGCTCTCCTGGAGCGGCGCCTCGGCGAGCTGCAGGCCGCGATGCGGACGCTGCCCGCCGACGCGCTGCTGTACTACGAGGACGCGGGGTTCTACACGCGCGAGTTCTCCGAGACCGTCCGTGCGCGGCTGCTGCCGCGGATCGACGTCTACGGAATGAACGAGGACGAGCTCCAGGAGTACGTCGGCCGCTCCGTGCGGCTGCTCGATGCGGACGAGGTCGCCGATGCGCTGCGCGAGGTGCATGCGCTGATCCCGGTCCCGGCTCTCGTCGTGCACACACGTTACTGGGCCGTCGCCGTGGGCCCGCAGGCCGCGCGCCACAGGAAGGCTCTCGACAGCGCCGTCAGCGTCGCCGCGACCCGCTACCGGCTCGGAGACGGCATCACGGCCGACGACGTGGCTGCGACGACAGGGCTCCCGCGTCATGAGGGCGGCGGCGAGCTGGTCAGGGCGGTCGAGGGCTCTCTGCCCGAGGCGGCGGGCGTCGCGGCGTTCCACCTCGACGTGCTCGCTCCGACCACGGTCGGGCTGGGGGACACGTTCGTCGGCGGCTTCCTGGCTGGCCACGTCGAACCCATGCGGGCGACGGGGCGGCGATCCTGATGCCGATCGCCCTGCCCTCGAACCGCCCTCGTGAACGCTTCTACCGTGGCGGGGTGCGGATCACGCGGTTCCGCGGTGAGGCCCCCGCGGCCGCACGCGAGCCGGAGGACTGGATCGCGTCGACCACCACGATCCGTGGCGAGAGCGACCTCGGCCTGACGGTCCTGCCCGACGGGCGGATGCTGCGGGATGCGATCGCCGCCGACCCCGTCGCCTGGCTCGGTGCGGCGCACGTAGAGAGGTGGGGTGCGGATGCCCGCCTGCTGGTCAAGCTCCTCGACGCCGGTCAGCGCCTGCCCGTGCACGCGCATCCGCACGATGACTTCGCGGCGGCTCATCTCGGCCGGCCTCACGGCAAGGCGGAGGCCTGGTACATCCTCGAGGGCGGCGTCGTCCACGTCGGACTGCGCCAGGAAGCCGGGGCCGCGGTGCTCGCGGATCTCGTGTCCCGGCAGGATCCCGAGGGACTCCTCTCGCTGCTGCACGAGATCGAGGTCGCACCGGGGGACGTGGTCTGGGTGCCGCCGGGGGAGCTGCACGCGATCGGTGCAGGCGTCCTGCTGCTGGAGCTCCAGCAGCCAGAGGATCTCTCGATCCTCCTGGAGTGGCGCGGGTACGAGCTGGACGCGACGGATGTGTGGCATCTCGGCCTCGGCTCCGATCTGGCACTGAGCGCGGTCTCCACCGTCAGACGCTCGGAGCCCGAGATCGCGTCGTTCGTGCATCGGGCCCCGCGCACCGGTTCGGTGTTCCCGGCGGAGGCCGACCGGTACTTCCGGCTCGAGCGGGTCGATGTCGACGGCGTGACCGGTATCGCAGCGGGCTTCTCCGTCGTCGTGGCGACGGATGGGCGGATGGAGGTGGGCGGCGAGACCGTTCACCGGGGGAGCGTTCTGCTCGTCGCCGCCGATGAGGGAGAGGCCGTCGTCGACGGGCGCGGCGAGCTGCTGATCGCCCGACCGCCGGCGCCGTAGGTGTGTGATCCGAGCTGACGGGCGAGCTCGCGAAACACAGGTGATCGCAGATTCATCATTGTGTTTGTGTTGTTATCTGTTGTATCGTGTGGGAATCTTCCCTCAACAACGGAGTCGGCAATGTATGCACTGGAGCGTCAGCAGCTGATCGAGCGCATTCTGCTCGACGAGGGTCGTGTCGCCGTCATCGAGCTCGCGCAGCGCTTCGATGTCACGACCGAGACGATCCGTCGCGATCTGGGAGCACTCGAAGACGCCGGCGCCCTCGTCCGCGTGCACGGGGGAGCCGTCGCACGGGATGCCGACAGCATCGACGAGCCGACGGTGCTCGAGAGGACGCACCGGCATGGAGCGGCCAAGCAGGCCATCGCCGCCCGCGCCCTCTCCGCCCTGGGGAGCGGCTTCCGCGGTTCCGTCTTCATCGACGCCGGCACCACGACCGCGACCGTCGCCGACGCCCTGTCGGCGCGCAGCGCTCTCGCATCAGCCGGAGATGAGCACATCGAGGTGGTGACGCACTCTCTCACGATCGCGCCCGTCCTCGCGGCGGCGGAGGGGATGTCCCTCACCGTCATCGGCGGTCGCATCCGGGGGATCACCGCGGCGGCCGTCGGCGCCGAGACCGTCGGCGCGATCGGCCGTCTCCGCCCTGACGTCGCGTTCGTCGGTGCGAATGGCATCTCCGCGGGATTCGGGCTGAGCACGCCCGACCCTGACGAGGCCTCCGTCAAGGCGGCCATCGTCCGCTCGGCACGGAAGGTCGTCGTCGTCGCGGACTCGAGCAAGCACGACAGGGAGCTGCTCGTCACGTTCGCCGCGCTGAGCGACATCGACATCCTCGTGACGGATGCCGAGCCGTCGCCCGAGCTCGCGGAGGCGCTGGCCGAGGCCGGAGTCGAAGTCTGGGTCGCATGATCGTCACGCTCACCGTCAACCCGGCGCTGGATCGCACCATCACCCTCCGCGACGCACTGCGCCCCGGAGAGGTGCAGACCGCTTCGTCCGCCCGGGAAGACGCCGGCGGCAAGGGGATCAACGTCTCCCGGGTCGTCTCGGCGGCAGGCGTCAGGACGCGCGCGGTGCTTCCGCTGGCTGCCGACGATCCCTTCCGCGCCACGCTCAACGCCGCGGGCCTCGCGGTGCGCCCCGTCCCCGTCGAACGGCTCGCCCGCACGAATCTGGCGATCACCGATCCCGCCGGCGTCACGACGAAGCTGAACCTCCCCGGCGCCCCTCTCACCGTGGCCGACGCCGACGCGATGCTCTCCGCCGTGGTCGAGACCAGCGCCGATGCGGACTGGCTGGTGCTCGCGGGGTCGCTCCCTGACACGCTCGACGACATGTTCTATGCGGACGTCGTCCGTGCGGTGCGGGATCGATGGGGAACGCGCGCTCCGAAGGTCGCCGTCGACGCCTCCGGTCCCGCTCTGCGCAACGTCGTGGAGCATGCCGCCGTCGACCTCATCAAACCCAACGACGAGGAGCTCGCCGATCTCGTCGGGGGGCCGATCGATCAGAACGACCTCGACGCCGCGGTCGCCGCGGTGGCGCGGGGGATCGTCCCCGGTCGCGTCGCGGCGGCGCTCGTCACGCTCGGCGGGGCCGGCGCCGTCCTGGTGACGGCAGACGGCGCCTGGTGCGCCGCGGCTCCGCGCATCCGCGTCGTGAGCACGGTCGGCGCGGGAGACAGCTCCCTCGCCGGCTACCTTCTCGCGGACCTGGCCGGCGAGCAGCCGGCCGATCGCCTGCGTTCCGCGATCCGCTACGGGGCGGCGGCGGCATCCCTTCCAGGCACCCAGGTGCCGTCATCCGCCGATCTCGGCGACGACGACATCATCGTCCGCTCTCTGTAACCCTGACGACCACTGGAGGTCATCATGTCCGACACCATCACCGCCGAGCTGGTCAGCATCGATGCGGCCCTCGGCGCCGACAAGTCCGCCGTCATCCGCGCTCTCGCCGAGCGCGTCGCCGCACAGGGCCGCGCGAACAGCGCGCAGGGGCTCTTCGACGACGCCTGGGCGAGGGAGGAGAAGGACGAGACGGGTCTGCCCGGCGGCATCGCCATCCCGCACGCGAAGAGCGCGTCGGTGACGATCCCGACCCTCGCCTTCGCGCGTCTCGCGCCGGGGGTCGACTTCGGCGCCCCTGACGGGCCGGCCGATCTCGTCTTCCTCATCGCCGCGCCGGACACGGCTGCCGAGGCGCATCTCGCGATGCTGTCGAAGCTCGCGCGGAGCCTCATGCAGGAGGAGTTCACCGGCGCCCTGCGCGCGGCTCGCTCCGCCGACGAGGTCGTGACGATCGTGGCCGCGGCGATCAGCGATGAGCCGCAGCCGGAGGCATCCGCCGCCGTCGCACCGTCCGAATCGGCGACAGCGCCCGCCGCAGACGGTGCACCGCGTCGCGCCCGCATCGTCGCGGTGACGGCGTGCGCGACGGGCATCGCCCACACCTTCATGGCCGCCGACGCCCTCACCGCGGCGGGGCGAGCGGAAGGCGTCGACCTCGTGGTGGAGCCGCAGGGGTCGAGCGGGTACAAGGCCCTGCCGCAGAGCGTGATCGACGATGCGGATGCCGTCATCTTCGCGGTCGACGTCGACGTGCGCGCCCAGGAGCGGTTCGCCGGCAAGCCCGTGGTGCGCTCCGGGGTGAAGAGGGGCATCGAGGAGCCGGCGCGCCTGATCGCCGAGGCGATCGCCGCGTCGAAGGATCCGTCGGCCGCCCGGGTGTCGGGCGCCGCGTCGTCGTCGTCCGCTGCAGCGCCCGCGCAGGCGCAGTCCATGGGGTCGCGGATCAGGCGCATCCTGCTCACCGGCGTCAGCTACATGATCCCGTTCGTCGCCGCAGGCGGACTGCTGATCGCACTGAGCTTCCTGCCCTTCCTCGGCGGGTTCAACGTCAACAAAGATGATCAGGCGTTCGACATCGTGCTCGGCAACGCGCTGTGGGCGCTGCCCGACGGCGGCCTCGGCCAGTACATCGGATCGGTCCTCTTCGTCATCGGCGCCACGTCGATGGGCTTCCTCGTCTCGGCGCTCGCCGGATACATCGCCTTCGCGATCGCCGACCGGCCGGGCATCGCCCCCGGTTTCGTCGCCGGCGCCATCGCGGTGCTCATGAACGCCGGCTTCATCGGCGGCATCGTCGGCGGTCTGCTCGCCGGGTTCATCGCCTGGGCGATCGGACGCATCGACGCGCCGCGATGGCTGCGCGGCCTCATGCCGGTCGTGATCATCCCGCTGCTCGCCTCGATCGTCGCGTCCGGCCTGATGCTGCTGTTCCTCGGCCGACCGATCGCGGGGCTCATGCAGATCCTGAACGAGTGGCTGACGGGGCTCGCCGGCACCTCGGGCATCGTGCTCGTCGGCGTGATCCTCGGCCTCATGATGTGCTTCGACCTCGGCGGACCGGTGAACAAGGTCGCCTACGCGTTCGCGACGGCCGGTCTCGCCTCCGCATCCTCGGACAACCCCGCGCCGTACCTGATCATGGCCGCGGTCATGTGCTCGGGCATGGTCCCGCCGCTGGCGATGGCCCTCGCCTCCACGGTGCTGGCTCGTCGCCGGTTCACGACGGTCGAGCGCGAGAACGGCGTCGCCGCATGGCTGCTGGGCGCCTCCTTCATCAGCGAGGGCGCGATCCCGTTCGCCGCCGCCGATCCGCTGCGTGTGATCCCCGCGTCCATGCTCGGCGGCGCCGTCACCGGCGCGCTCAGCATGGTGTTCAGCGTGCAGTCCCTGGCCCCGCACGGCGGCATCTTCGTGTTCTTCGCGATCAATCCGATCTGGGGCTTCCTCCTCGCTCTCGCCGCGGGCACGATCGTGAGCGCGCTCGCCATCGTCGCCCTGAAGAGGTTCATCGGCGCGGGAGACCCCGTCGCCGTCGCCGCCTGATCACGCACCCGACACCGCATCGAAGGAGAACAGATATGACCGAACGCCAGGCCACCATCGCCAGCAGCTCAGGGCTGCACGCCCGCCCCGCCAAGCTCTTCGTGTCGGCGGTGCAGGAGAAGGGCATCCCGATCACCATCTCCCTCGCGGGCGGGGCCGAGCTCAACGCCGGCAGCATCCTCGCGCTGATGGGACTCGGAGCCTCGAAGGGCGCCGTCGTGACCCTGCGATCCGACGCCGAGGGCGCGGAGCAGGCGCTCGACGAGCTCGTCGCCCTGCTCGAGACGGATCTCGACGCGGAGTGATCATGACGACGGCCGCCGGGAAGCCCCGGCGGCCGTCATCGCGCGTCGCGGTCCGCAGCGCGGAGCGCCCGGGCGCCGGAACGGATGCGATCCCGGCCCGGCTAGACTGGACTCCATGCCAGAACCGAAAGTCGCCAGTTTTCCGGCGATCCGCGGTGCGCTGAAGTTCTATCAGATCGCGTCGATCATCACCGGAGTCATGCTGCTCCTGCTGGTCACGGAGATGGTGCTCAAGTACACGCCGATCCACCTCGAGCTCTTCGCGGGCGGAAGGGGCGGTTTCCTCTGGTTCGCGCCGGTGGTGGAGGGGCCGGACGGCCTCGAGTCGACGGGCGACGGTCTCAACCTCTCCCTCGGCATCCTCGTCGCCCACGGCTGGTTCTACGTCGTCTACCTCTTCGCGTGCTTCCGCATGTGGAGCCTGATGCGCTGGCCGTTCCTGCGCTTCATCACCCTGGCGCTCGGCGGCGTCATCCCGCTGCTGTCGTTCTTCATGGAGGGCATCGTCGCCCGCGAGGTGAAGACGTACCTCTCCACCAGGGAGGCTGCGACCGTGCAGCCGGAGCCCGATGCGCTCCCCGCAGACCCCGATTCCCGCCCCTCCCCGGAAGGTGTCCGTTGACCGAACAATCCGAGACCCAGCAGCGTCCAGCGCTCGTGGTCGACTTCGGCGCGCAGTACGCGCAGCTGATCGCCCGTCGAGTCCGCGAGGCCGGCGTCTACAGCGAGATCGTGCCGCACACGGCCACCGCCGAGGAGATCGCCGCCAAGAACCCGGTCGCGATCATCCTCTCCGGCGGCCCGTCGTCGGTGTACGAGGAGGGCGCCCCGCGCCTCGACCCCGCGGTCTTCGACCTCGGGGTGCCGACCCTCGGCATCTGCTACGGCTTCCAGTACATGGCGCAGACCCTCGGCGGCGAGGTCGCGAACACCGGCCTGCGCGAGTACGGCGCGACGGATGCCGTCATCTCCGGCGACGGCGGCACGCTGCTCGGCGGCCAGCCTGCGGAGCAGAACGTGTGGATGAGCCACGGCGACCAGGTCGCCACGGCCCCCGAGGGCTTCGAGGTCCTCGCCACCACGTCCGCCACCAAGGTCGCGGCCTTCGCGAACGAGGAGCGTCGCTTCTACGGCGTGCAGTGGCACCCCGAGGTCAAGCACTCCGACCACGGTCAGCGCGTGCTGGAGAACTTCCTGCACAAGGGCGCGGGTCTCGCGTCCGACTGGAACAGCGGCAACGTGATCGCCGAGCAGATCGAGCGCATCCGCGAGCAGGTCGGTGACGCCCGCGTCATCTCCGCCCTCTCCGGCGGCGTCGACTCCGCCGTCTCCACGGCCCTCGTGCACAAGGCCATCGGCGATCAGCTCACCGCGGTGTTCGTCGACCACGGCCTCCTCCGCAAGGGCGAGCGCGAGCAGGTCGAGAAGGACTACGTCGAGTCCACCGGCGTCCGTCTCATCACGGTCGACGCGGCCGACACGTTCCTCGGCCACCTCGAGGGTGTGACCGACCCGGAGGAGAAGCGCAAGATCATCGGGCGCGAGTTCATCCGGGCGTTCGAGAAGGTGCAGCTCGACCTCGTCGCCGAGGCCAAGGCCGCGGGCGGCGCTCCGGTCAAGTTCCTCGTGCAGGGCACGCTGTACCCCGACGTCGTCGAGTCCGGCGGCGGCGCGGGCACCGCGAACATCAAGTCGCACCACAACGTGGGCGGGCTCCCCGACGACCTCGACTTCGAGCTGATCGAACCCCTGCGGGCGCTGTTCAAGGACGAGGTCCGCGCCATCGGCCGCGAGCTCGGCATCCCCGAGGCGATCGTCGGCCGCCAGCCGTTCCCCGGACCGGGCCTCGGCATCCGCATCATCGGCGAGGTGACGAAGGACCGCCTGGAGATCCTGCGCGAGGCCGATGCCATCGCGCGCGAGGAGCTCACCAAGGCCGGCCTCGACCAGGAGATCTGGCAGTGCCCTGTGGTGCTGCTCGCCGACGTCCGCTCCGTGGGCGTGCAGGGCGACGGCCGCACCTACGGCCACCCGATCGTGCTGCGTCCCGTGTCGAGCGAAGACGCGATGACCGCCGACTGGACGCGCCTGCCGTACGACGTGCTGGCGAAGATCTCGAACCGCATCACCAACGGGGTGCGCGACGTCAACCGCGTCGTCCTCGACGTGACCTCCAAGCCGCCGGGGACCATCGAGTGGGAGTGACGCCGTCGCTCCCACTCGCCTGACGACGAAAGGGCACGGGCCATCGCGGTCCGTGCCCTTTCGCGTCCCCGGGCGCTGCGGGCGGTGCGGCTCAGCCCAGGTGCTTCATCGCCTCGCGCCGTGAGAGTCCGCTGAGCTCGCCCTCGTGCGCGGCGACGAATGTGCGCACCCACTCCGGGTCGGTCTTCGCGTACTCGCGCAGGGCCCAGCCGATCGCCTTGCGGATGAAGAACTCCGTGTCGGCGATGTTCGGCTGGATCGCGCTCACCAGCAGCGCGAGGTCGGTGTCGCCCCGCCGTCCGAGCTGGGAGATGATGCTGGCACGTCGCACCCAGAAGTCCTCGTCGCGCGCCCAGGCGACGAGCACGGGCGTGAGGTCCTCCGGGTGGGCGTCCAGCGTCTCCGCCAGCCGGTGCGAGACCTCGTCCACGTGGTCCCACCAGGCGCCGGTGCGGATCATCTCCTCGTGCACGTCGAGCATGTCCAGCCGCCCGCGCAGCGGACGCAGCCCCATGATCTCGGTCGCGGCGTAGCGCTCCTCGCGGTGCGTCGCCCCGCGCCACAGCTCCAGCGCGGCGGCACGGAGCTCCGCAGCATCCTTCCGTCCGCGGGCGGCCTGTCGCGCGATCCTTCGCGCCTGCGGCACCTTCACGCCGAGGAACGGCATGGATGACTTCATGTACGCCTGCTGACCGGGCGCGATCGCGGGATCCGCGCTCTCGCGGAGGGCCTGGCGGATGCTGTCGACGAGGTCTGCGGCGGTCACGGAGCGAGTCTAGAGCGGACCTGCGACGGATCTCGGGAACTTTTTCGCGAGGATGTCGATCCGATGCGTTCCCGTTCGACGTCTTCAATGAGAGGGTCGAGAGACGGCCCCACGATCAAGGAGAACATCATGAAGTACATGCTCATCATGCGCGCGACCGACGAGGCACTCGAGGCGTCGAAGGAGATTCCTTTCGAGGAGATGATCGAGTCGATGGGGCGCTACAACGAGTCGCTCATCAAGGCCGGCGTCATGGCGGGCGGCGACGGTCTGACGGACGCCGCTGAGGGCGTCGTCGTCGACTTCTCCAGCGAGCCGCCCCTCGTCACCGACGGCCCCTACGGCGAGACGAAGGAGCTGTTCAACGGCTTCTGGATCCTCGAGGTCTCGTCCAAGGAGGAGGCCGTGGAGTGGGCGAAGCGCTGCCCGCTCGGACCCGGCTCGAAGCTGGAGATCCGTCGCATCCACGGTGTCGAGGACTTCCCCCAGGACAACGAGTGGGTACAGAAGGAGAAGCAGTGGATCGAGGACGCCGCCGCCAAGGCCGCCGAGGCCTGAACCGGGCGGGATGCCGACGATGACCGGTGAGGCGATGGCGCGCTCCGCACCCGACAGGGGAGCGGCGGAGCGCGCCGTCGCGGCCGTGTGGCGCATCGAGTCGGCGAAGATCGTCGCGACGCTGTCGCGTCTGGTCGGAGACTTCGGCCTCGCGGAGGACCTCGCGCAGGAGGCGCTGCTCGACGCACTCGCGCAGTGGCCGGTCGAGGGCGTGCCTCGCAACGGCGCCGCCTGGCTCACCGCGGTCGCCAAGCGCAAGGCGATCGACGGCTGGCGTCGGCGCGAGCGGCTGGACGACCGCATCGCCGTGCTCGCCCACAACCTGGAGCGCGAGCAGGAGGAGGCGGCCGACGCGCTGCCATGGGACCCGGACGCCGTCGATGACGACGTGCTGCGCCTGATCTTCATCTCCTGCCACCCCGTGCTGTCGCGGGAGGCTCAGGTCGCGCTGACGCTGCGGGTGGTGGGCGGCCTGTCGAGCGAGGAGATCGCGCGCGCCTTCCTCGTGCCCACGGCGACCGTGCAGCAGCGGATCGTGCGCGCGAAGAAGACGCTGGCGGCGGCGAACGTCCCTTTCGAGATGCCGTCGCGGGAGGAGCATGCGGCGCGGCTCGGGGGCATCCTGGGCGTGCTGTACCTGATCTTCAACGAGGGGCATGCGGCGTCGAGCGGATCCGACTGGATGCGTCCGGAGCTCAGCGTGGAGGCGATCAGGCTCACCCGCGTGCTCGCCGCTCTCATGCCGCGCGAGCGCGACGTGCACAGTCTGCTGGCGCTCATGGAGCTCACGGCGGCCCGGTTCCCCGCGCGCATCGACGCGAACGGGGATCCCGTGCTGCTGGCCGATCAGGACAGGTCGCGCTGGGATCGCGGACGCATCGCGCGCGGACGCGCCGCTCTCGCCGCCGCTGACGCGCGGGGAGGGGGACGCAGCGCGTACGGGCTGCAGGCGGCGATCGCCGAACGCCATGCGGTCGCGCCCTCCGTCGAGGAGACCGACTGGGAGAGCATCGTCGTGCTCTACGAGGCGCTGGGGCGCCTGGCGCCGTCACCGGTGGTCGAGCTGAATCGTGCCGCCGCGGTCGCGATGGCGACGGGGCCGGCATCCGCTCTCCGGATCATCGACCGGATCGCGGAGTCGGGTGCGCTGCGCGGATACCACCTGCTGCCCGCCACCCGCGGCGAGCTGCTGCTGCGGCTCGGACGTGACGAGGAGGCGAGGAGCGAGTTCGCGACGGCCGCCTCGCTCGCCGGCAACGATCGCGAGCGGGCGCTGCTGCAGGCGAAGGCCGCCGGAGACTGAAAGACCCGCCCCCTTCGACAGCCTCGGCTTTCGAAGGGGACGGGCGCACGTATCAGCGCGGGTCAGTCGCGGACAGCACGTCCACGCCCGGCCACGAGGCCGTAGATCAGCAGCACGACGATCGAGCCTGCGATCGCGAGCAGCCACGTGCCCAGGTCCCAGAACTCGGTGAGCGGACGGTTGAGGATCAGGCTGCCGAGCCATCCGCCGAGCAGCGCTCCCACGACGCCGAGAAGAAGGGTGATGAACCATCCTCCGCCCTGGCGGCCGGGAAGGATCAGCTTCGCGATGGCTCCGGCGATGAGACCGAGAAGAAGAAAGCCGAGAAAGCTCATGGTCAGCTCCTTTGTGTCAGGAGCCCCGGGGTGCCAGGGCTCGTAGACACCACCATCCGCCCATAGGGGCATATCCGACACCCCCTTGCGCAGGACCGCCGGAGTGTGCAAAGAGGCCCGCCCCCAGGGGGACGGGCCTCTTCGGACGAGCGTGTTCTGCGTCTAATTGCTGCGCGCGATCGCGATCATCCGCAGGATCTCGACGTACAGCCAGACGACCGTGACCATGATGCCGAAGGCGCCGAGCCAGCCGTACTTGCGGGGAGCGCCGTTGCGGACGCCCTGCTGGATCTGGTCGAAGTCGAGCACGAGCGAGTACGCCGCCATGAAGACGACCAGTACGCCGATGATCAGACCGAGCGGGATGCCGGCGACCTTCGCGCTGAGGAGTCCGAAGGCCTGGCCCTCGGGGAGCACGTTGGTCCACATCAGGACGACGTTCAGCAGCGAGAAGACGAGGTAGCCGATCATCGCGATCATGACGATCTTCGTCATCTTCGCCGAGGCGCGGATCTTGCCGCTCGCGAAGAGGGCCAGCGTCACCGCGACGACCGAGACGGTCGCGAGCGTGGCCTGCATGACGATGCCGGGCCACAGCACCTCGAAGAAGGCCGAGATGCCGCCGATGAAGAGGCCCTCGAACACCGCGTAGGCGAAGATCAGCGCGGGGCGGACCTTCTTGCGCGAGGTGAACGTGATGACCATGGCGAGCACGAAGCCGCCGAGCGCGCCGATGATCCAGGGGAGCATGTTCGGCGCGAAGCTGTTGTACGGGTCGCGCTCGGGCGCGGCGATGCCGCCGAGCGTGAACACCCAGCCGATCGCGGCGGTGACGAGGAGGATGCCGAAGAGACCGGCGGTCTTCCACACCGTGTCCTCGACCGACATGCGGTCGGTCTCGATCGCGCCGGCCGGGGGAGCGGCGTACATGCCCTCCAGCTGCGCGTTGACCGCGGCGTCGACACCGGCCTGCTGGAACGAGGCGGCCTGAGCACCCTGAGCCGCCTGCGGTGCCCCGGGGTAGGTCGCGACGTTGCGCGGATCCTGCTGCTGGAACGCCGGATTGTTGAATGCGAAATTACTCATGGTGGGCCTCACTCCGAAGTGGTTGTAGGTCGCTTCCCTCCACGATACCCGGATGGGCGCGTCACCTGGGTGTTCTACGCTGAGAGCGTGCCCAGGAAATCCCCTCTCGTCATCGGGCACCGAGGTGCGCCCGGCTACCGTCCGGAGCACAGCCGCTCCTCCTACGAGCTCGCGCTCGCCATGGGGGTGGATGCCGTCGAGCCCGACGTCGTCGCCACCAAGGACGGCGTGCTGGTCGTGCGTCACGAGAACGAGATCTCGGGCACGACCGATGTGGCGCTGCATCCGGAGTTCGCCGACCGGAAGACGACCAAGCGGGTCGACGGGCAGGCGCTGACGGGCTGGTTCACCGAGGACTTCACGTGGGAGGAGCTGTCGGTGCTGCGCACGCGCGAGCGCCTTCCCGCGGTGCGCGTCTCGAGCGCGAGCTTCGACGACGCGCAGGGGATCCTCCGGCTCGTCGACGTGCTGGATCTCGTGCGCGAGGGGTCGGTCGAGCACGGCCGGGAGATCGGCGTCGTGCTGGAGGTCAAGCACGCCACCTACTTCGCGAGCATCGGGATCGATCTCGCCCCTCTCATCGCCCGCGACCTCCGTGCGGCGGGCTGGGCCGATGGCGAGCTGCCGCTCGTGATCGAGTGCTTCGAGTCGACCATCCTCGGCGAGCTGCGCGAGCGCGGCATCCCGGCGTCGTACGTCTACCTGATCGAGGCCGCGGGGCGTCCGTACGACCTCCTGGTCGCGCAGGGGAAGCAGGCCCCGACCTACGCGTCGACGGTGACCCCTCAGGGCCTCGACGCCCTCGTGGGCAGGGTCGACGGCGTGAGCGTGAGCAAGAAGATGCTGCTCGTCCGCGGCAACACGATCGTGGCCGACGCGCACGCGCGGGGCCTCAAGGTCTTCACCTGGACCTGCCGCCCAGAGAACGCGTTCCTCGCGGCGGAGTACCGGGGGAGCGGCGGCAAGGGCGCGTACGGCGACTACGAGTCGGAGTGGCGGGTGATCGCCGAGACCGGCGTCGACGGCGTCTTCGTCGACCACCCCGATCTCGGCGTGAGCTTCTTCCGCAGCTGACGGACGGCGGCTCAGAGGGGGCCGAGCACGTCCGCGACCTCGGCGTCGAGGCGCATCGTGCGCAGCGGTTCGAGGATCTCGCGCTCCTCGAACCGGAAGTGCGACTCCATGATCGCGCCGACGCCGTCGAGATGACGGGAGATCGAGTCGGGGCTCTCGCCGCTCTCGACCGCGTGCCGGAGCCCGGAGAGCAGGTGGGTGAGCATCGAGTGGTCCTGCATGAGCTTGTCGATCATGCCGCCCAGCCGGGGGTGCTCCTCACGCAGGGCGGGGAACAGGTTCCGATCCTCCGCCCGGTGGTGACCGTCCAGCGCCGAGCAGAAGCCGATGCAGTACAGCAGGAGGTCGGATGCCGCATCCGGCGCCGCTGCCCCCGCATCGAGAGCCTCCCGCGTGGCCGCGAGCGCCGCGCGGAGCCGAGCGTGGGCGCTGCGGAGCTCCGCGTCCCAGGCGATCAGGCGGTCGGCATCCATCCGCGCCAGTCTAGGCGCGTCTCACAGCGTCCGGTCGAACGCGCCCTTCTTCGTCGAGACGATCTCCTTGCCCAGCGGCATCAGGGACACGGGAACCATCTTGAAGTCGGCGATCCCCATCGGGATGCCGATGATCGTGATGCACAGGGCGATGCCCGAGACGATGTGCCCGATGGCGAGCCACCAGCCAGCGAGGATCACCCAGAGCACATTGCCGAGGAAGGATCCGACGCCCGCGGTGGGCCTGCTCACGACCTCTCGGCCGAACGGCCAGATCGCGTAGCCCGCGATACGGAAGGACGCGATCGCCCACGGGATCGTCACGATCGGTATGCACAGCAGGATGCCGGCGAGCATGTAGCCCAGCCAGAGGGCGAAGCCGGCGAAGATCAGCCAGATGACGTTCAGGATCGTGCGCACCGCTCGATTCTCGCACTCGCGGCCTGAACATCCGGTGCCCGCTCGCACCCCGTCTGCGGTGTCGGTGGTGACGCCTAGACTCATAAGGCCATGACCGAAGCACCTCTCATCGTCCCCGGATCCGTCGGCCCCCGCTCCACTGGGGCGGAGGGGCAGGACGACCTCCTCGCCGGACTCAACCCCCAGCAGCTCGAGGCCGTCACCTATCGCGGCCCCGCGCTGCTCATCGTCGCGGGGGCGGGGTCGGGCAAGACGAGCGTGCTCACCCGTCGCATCGCCTCCCTGCTGCGCGCCCGAGAGGCATGGCCGAGCCAGATCCTCGCGATCACCTTCACCAACAAGGCCGCCGGCGAGATGCGCGAGCGCGTCCAGGCGATCGTCGGCGATGCAGCCCGAGGCATGTGGATCTCCACGTTCCACTCCGCCTGCGTGCGCATCCTCCGGCGCGAGGCCGAGCAGTTCGGCTTCACGAAGTCGTTCACCATCTACGACTCCGGTGACTCGCGCGCGCTCATCAAGCGCCTGGTCAAGGAGCACGAGGCCGATGCCTACGGCATGACCCCGGGATCTGTGCAGTCGCGCATCTCGAAGCTCAAGAACGAGCTGTCCGATGCCGAGGCGTACGCGCGGCAGGCCAACATGAGCGACCCCGCAGAGCGCGTCTTCGTGGAGCTGTTCGCCGACTACCAGCGCCAGCTGCAGAAGGCGAACGCGTTCGACTTCGACGACCTCATCGGGCAGACCGTCTACCTGTTCCGGGCGTTCCCGCAGGTCGCCGACACCTATCGCCGGCGTTTCCGGCACATCCTCGTCGACGAGTACCAGGACACCAACCACGCCCAGTACGCACTGATCCACGAGCTCACCCGCCCCGTCTCGGGCGACGCCCCCGACCCGTATGCCTCGAACGGCATGATGATCTTCGAGCCGGAGACGACACCGGAGCTCGAGGGCGCATCGCTCACCGTGGTCGGCGACTCCGACCAGTCGATCTACGCCTTCCGCGGCGCCGACATCCGCAACATCAGCGAGTTCGAGCGCGACTTCCCCGGCGCGCGCGTCGTTCTCCTCGAGCAGAACTACCGCTCGACGCAGAACATCCTCTCGGCCGCGAACGCCGTCATCGGCAACAACTTCGACCGCAAGGACAAGAAGCTCTGGAGCGACAAGGGCGACGGCGACAAGATCATCGGGTTCACCGGCTACTCGCAGCACGACGAGGCCCAGTTCGTCGCCGACGAGGTCGAGGCGCTGCGTCGTGCGGGCTACCCGTACTCCGAGATGGCGGTCTTCTACCGCACCAACTCGCAGTCCCGTGCGCTGGAGGAGATCTTCATCCGCTCGGCCGTGCCCTACAAGATCATGGGCGGCACCAAGTTCTACGAGCGCGCCGAGATCAAGGACGCGCTGGCGTACCTCGTGGCCGTCGCGAATCCGGCAGACGAGATGGCCGTCCGACGCATCCTCAACAAGCCGCGTCGCGGCATCGGCGACGTCACCGAGACCGCCATCGCGCGCTTCGCCGAGGAGCATGGCATCACCTTCCGGCAGGCGCTGTCCGTGCCCGACCAGCTCGGCTTCGGACCGAAGATCCAGGCGGCGATCGCCCAGCTCGACGCCGTGCTCGCTGAGGCGACCGAGATCATGCTGCCCGCGACGGGCGAGGTGCCCGCCCCGACCACGGTCGCCGACGGCCTCAGCGTGCTGCTGTCGAAGAGCGGCTACCTCGATTCGCTGCGCGCCAGCCGCGACCCTCAAGACGAGGCGCGCGTCGAGAACCTCGACGAGTTCGTGGCTGTCGCCCGCGACTTCGCGCGCAACAACCCTGAGGGCACGATCGTCGACTTCCTCACCGAGGTGGCGCTCGTCTCGGACGCCGACGACCTCGACGACGAGTCGGGCTCGGTGTCGATGATGACGATGCACACGGCGAAGGGGCTCGAGTACGACGCGGTGTTCGTCACGGGCGTCGAAGAGGATCTGATCCCTCATCGCATCTCGGCAGGAGAGCCCGGAGGCCCGCAGGAGGAGCGGCGGCTCTTCTACGTGGGCATCACGCGTGCCCGCAAGCGCCTGCACCTCTCCCTCGCGATGACGAGGGCGCAGTTCGGCGAGGTCTCGGTCGCCATGCCCAGTCGCTTCCTGCAGGAGATCCCCGCGGGGCTCATCGACTGGCGCCAGTCGCCGGGAGACGTGAACTCGCGTGGCGGCATGCAGTCGCGCGCGCTGAACGCGCGCCGCTCGGGCTCCGGCGGGTTCGGTGGCTCCGGCGGATTCGGCGGATCCGGTTCGAACGACAGGTTCGCGGTGAAGCCGCTCCCCGGTCGCGACTCGCTCACGCCGCTCTCCACCGCGATGGACAAGTTCCCCAACCGGGTCACCGCGAAGATGCGCGACAACGGCGATCTCGAGCTGACGGCCGGAGACCGCATCCGCCACAGCGACTTCGGCGAGGGGCGTGTGGATGCCGTGACCGGCGAGGGCGCGAAGCGCATCGCCCACGTGCGCTTCGACACCGCCGGGCAGAAGAAGCTCCTGATCAAGGTCGCGCCGATCGAGAAGATCTGAGCCGCATCGACGCTCCGGCGCCCAGGAGGCGCGACGCCGCAGCCCGCGCGGCGAGCAGCGCCCGGGGGCGGATGCTGAGAGCCGACCCCGAACGGCGGGTCCTGCGCACGGAACCGCCGTCGTCGCCGGTTAGGCTGGCACATTATGGCCCTGTTCTCCCGCCGCAAGAAGTCCGCTGACGCTGTAGTCCCGGCATCCGACATCTCCTCCGAGAACGTCGAATCCGAGTCGACCGGCGCCGAGTCCGTCGCCCCGGTCGAGGCCGCTCCCGCCCCGACGATCGGCATCTCGGTGCAGGCGTTCCGCGGAGTGGGGGCCGAGGCCGGCCCCGAGGTGTCGCTGGACGAGCCCGCTGCTCCCGCGCCTGCAGCCCCGGTCGCTCCTGCTCCGACGCAGTCCGCACCCCCGGCAGCGCTGCCCGCTCCTCAGGAACGTCGTCTTCCGCTCGCTCCTGCGCTGCCTCCGGAGCAGACCGAGACCGTCGCCGGTATGAAGGACAACGTCCTCCTCCGCGACGCGCTCAAAGAGATCGAGCAGGGCGCGTCGAACGATCAGCTGCTCGGCGTGATGCGTCAGGCGCTGCAGGGGCACCTGTACATCCGCGTCAACGGCGATGCCCGTGCGCAGATCAGCGAGGGGAAGCCGCTGTCCGTCGCCGTGGTGCGCGACGGCGACCGTCAGTTCATGCTCGCGTTCAGCTCGGCCGGTGCCGTGCGCGACTCGGTGCAGCTCGAGGCCGACCCGGCCGCGACCACTGCGGTCGCCCAGCCCGTCACCTCCGTGCTGCAGCAGGTCGTCGCTGGCGACTTCGCCGGTCTCATCGTCGACAACGCCTCCGCGCCGCACCGCGTCGTCTTCCCGACAGAGCTGCTGCAGAAGGCACTCGAGCAGGGCGACCCCGAGATGACGGTCAAGACGATCCTCGCGGCCCCGCGCGAGCAGGACTCGGCGGCCAGGGTCGCCGAGGCTCTCGCCTCCACGCGCATGTGGGTCGCCGTCAACGACGGCAGCAACGGGACGCCCGTGGGCATCGCCGAGGCGCAGACGCCCGACGGCAAGAGGTTCCTCCAGCTGTTCTCGCACCCGCTCGAGGTCATCGCGATGGGACGAGGCGACCGCCCGCTCCCGTTCGAGCCCACGCAGCTCGCCAAGGTGCTCACGGGGCATGCCGAGATGGCCGGAGTGATCGTCGATCCGGCGGGACCGACCCTTCTCGTCGAGCGTGACGCGCTCGCCCCGGTGCTGGTGCTCGGAGTCGACATCGAGTCCTGAGGGGCGGGGCTTCCGCGCGTCCGGGGCTGCCTCTAGGGTCGAGTCATGGCCTCCGAGCGCGTGACACTGACCATCGTCGACCCCGACGGAGAGCGTGAGGTCGTGCTCTCCAGTCCGAACAAGGCGGTCTGGCCGGTTCCGGGCATCACGAAGGCCGAGCTCGCCGAGTACTTCCAGGTCGTCAGCGGGCCGTTCCTCGAGGCGAACGGCGGTCGCCCCGTGTCGCTGGAGCGCTTCCGCGACGGCGTCGGCAAGGGCGGCGGCTTCTTCTCGAAGAACCCGCCGGCGGGCACGCCCGACTACGTCGACGCGGTGATGGTGACCTACAACAGCGGGCGACAGCATCCGCAGATCGTGCTGAACAGGCCCAGCGCGATCGTGTGGGCGGCGCAGATGAACACGATCGTGTTCCATCCGTGGGCGTCGTTGGCGTCCGACCCCGATAACCCCGTCGAGCTGCGCATCGACCTCGACCCCCAGCCGGGCACCGACTTCGCGGATGCCGTCACCGCCGCCCACGCGCTGCGGGAGGTGCTGCGCGAGGCGGGGCTCGACGCCTTCGTGAAGACCAGCGGCAACCGCGGACTGCACGTGTTCGCCCCCATCGTGCCCAGCCACGAGTTCCTCGACGTGCGGCACGCGGTGATCGCCGCGGGGCGAGAGCTGGAGCGGCGGATGCCGGAGCAGGTCACGATGAACTGGTGGAAGGAGGAGCGCGGCGAGCGCATCTTCATCGACTTCAACCAGGCCAACCGCGACCGCACCATGGCAGGCGCCTACAGTCCGCGCGCCCTCCCCGGAGCGACCGTGTCGACCCCCGTGCACTGGGAGGAGCTCGACGGGCTCGACCCGGCGCGGTTCACGGTGCGCAGCATCCCGAAGCGGCTCGAAGAGGTGGGCGACCCGTGGGCCGGCAAGCAGAGCAGTCCCGGCCGCATCGACACTCTGCTGGAGTGGTGGGAGCGCGACAAGGCGGACGGCCTCGGCGAGCTGCCGTTCCCGCCGGAGTTCCCGAAGATGCCGGGGGAGCCCCCGCGCGTGCAGCCGAGCAAGAAGGTCGCGGCGAACTGGGATGAGGAGGGGAAGCCCTCCGCGCAGTGAGCGAGCCGGGAGAGCGCGGGGCTCAGCCGAGCACGTCGGCCAGGTCGTAGCCGGCGACGGTGTCGAGCTGGTCGTAGGTGCAGGAGCGAGCATCGCGGTCGGGGCGCCACCGCTCGAACTGCACGGTGTGGCGGAAGCGCGCGCCCTCGAGCTGGTCGTAACGCACCTCGAGCACCCGCTCGGGCCGCAGCCGCACGAACGACACATCCTTCGAGCCGCTGAATCGGGAGCGCTCGCCCTCCCCGGTCACGGCGCCGCCGGACTCGTCGCGCTCCACGAGGGGCGCGAGCTCGTCGACGAGCTCCTGTCGTCGCACGTCGCTCCAGGCCGCGACGCCGCCGACCTGGCGTAGGACGCCGTCGGTGTCGTAGAGCCCGACGAGCAGTGATCCGACTCCCGACCCCGACTTGTGGATGCGGTAGCCGAGCGCGACGACGTCGGCGGTTCGCGCGTGCTTGATCTTGATCAGGGTGCGCTTGCCCGGCGCGTAGGGCTGGTCCAGCGGCTTCGCGACGACGCCGTCGAGACCGGCGCCCTCGAACTCGGCCAGCCAGCGGACGGCGGCCTCACGATCGCGGGTCGTGCGCGTGATGTGCAGCGGATGCGCCACTCCGGCCAGCATCCGCTCCAGCCGCTCGCGACGCACGGAGAACGGTGACGACTGCAGGTCTTCATCGCCCTCGGCGAGGAGGTCGAACGCGATGAACATCGCGGGAGTCTCGGTCGAGAGCTTCGCGACGCGGGAGGCTGCGGGGTGGATGCGCTGGCTGAGGGCCTCCCAGTCGAGCCGCTGCGCCCCCGCAGGGCCGGTCGCGACCACGATCTCGCCGTCGAGCAGGCACGGCCCCGGCAGCAGGCTCGGAATGGCCTCGACGAGCTCGGGGAAGTACCGGGTCAGCGGCTTCGCGCCACGGGAGCCGATCTCGACGGTCTCGCCGTCCCACGCGATCAGACCGCGGAAGCCGTCCCACTTGGGTTCGAACAGGAGCCCGCCGGAGCTCTTCGCGGGGTCGGGGACGGATGCCGCGGCCTT
Source organism: Microbacterium sp. MYb72 (assembly GCF_002979415.1). Taxonomy (GTDB): domain Bacteria; phylum Actinomycetota; class Actinomycetes; order Actinomycetales; family Microbacteriaceae; genus Microbacterium; species Microbacterium natoriense. The sequence goes on from NZ_PCOT01000003.1 coordinate 142,957, forward strand.
CGCCAGCATCGGTGCGGGGATGTCGTAGCGCATGGGTCCATCCTGGCGACTGGCGGGGACACGCGCCAGAACTCCGGAGAATCGGAGGACGTCGGCGGACGATCCGCGGACGCGCGTGGCTCTTCACTCCGGAGGGGGCCGGTTCTCCGGAGTTGCGGCGCTGGTCGCGGTACACAACTCCTCACGTTCGGCTGCTCCGGAACGCGGAAACCGCCGATCGGCGGGCGACGAGGCGTCGAGGCGCGCGTTTCTTGAGGAGTTGTGGACCTGGGGGCGGGGAGGTAGCGACCCGGGTTCCGATCAGAACAGGTCTGCGAGGGTCGCCGGGATGCCGGCGTCGCCCAGTGCCGTGCGCGCCGCGTGCCACCCTGCCATGCCGTTGACACCGGGCCCCGGCGGGGTGGAGGCGGAGGCGAGGTACACGCCGGGCGTCGGGGTGCGCCACGGCTTCGTGCCGAGCACGGGGCGACGCAGCGCCTGGGGGATCGTGAAGGCCCCGCCCAGGATGTCCCCGCCGATCTCCGAGGGGTTGATCGCCTCGCGGGCGGATGCCGGCACCGAGTGGTGCGCGAGGATGCGGTCGCGGAAGCCGGGGGCGAAGCGCTCGACCTGCTGCGTGATGAGATCGGTGGCGTCGAGATCCGAGCCCTGCGGGACGTGGATGTACGCCCACAGCACGGCTTTGCCCTCTGGCGCACGCGTGGGATCGAACACCGAGGGCTGGACGGTGAGCACGTAGGGGCGTTCGCTGACGCGTCCGCGCGCGACCGCGTTCTCGCTGGCCCACACCTCGGTCTGAGTGCCGCCGACGTGCACGGTGGGCGACTGCGCGACCTCGTCGTTCGTCCAGGGCACGGGTCCGTCGAGGGCGAAGTCGACCTTCGCGGCGGCGGGGCCGTACCGGTACGACCGCAGGGCGCTCGCGTAGCGGGTGGGCACATCGGGGAGAGTGAGGGCCAACCGGAGCGAGGTGTTGAGCATCAGCAGATCGCCGCGTGCGGGGTCGCCCCAGTCCAGGGTCGAGAGGTCGGTGACGTGCACGCCGGTCTCGACCGCGCCGCCGTGGGCGACGAGATCCGCCACCAGGGCGTCGGCGATGCCCTGCGCGCCTCCGCGCGGATACATCCACCCTCCGGCGTGCGCCTGTGCGGCGAGCAGGAGCCCCGCCGCCGCTCCGGCGAGGGAGGGGAGCGGGGTGTTCGCATGCGCCAGCACCCCGGACAGGAGGCCTGCCGCCTCGTCGGTGCGGAAGGTGCGCCGCGCCAGAGGGGTGCCCTGCTCCAGCATCCGCATCGCGTAGCGGAAGGCCGTGATCGGCTCATGCGGAAAGCGCAGCATCTGGTTGCCGGTGAAGTCGACGACTCCGTCGATGTGCGTGCTCAGTGGGCGCAGCAGCGACAGCCACGCCCTGCCGTCCTCGCCGAGTGCGGATGCCGTGCGCTCGATGTCGCGCCAGGCGATCCCGGCGCGGCCGCCGTCGAGAGGATGCGCGTAGGAGATCTCGGGGTGGATCCAGTCGATCCGCTCGGCGAGGCCGAAGGCCTGGAAGAAGGGGGATGCGAGGGCCGCAGGATGCGCGGCGGAGCACACGTCGTGAAGGAAGCCGGGGAGCGTGGATTCGGCGGTGCGCACGCCGCCGCCGATCGTGTCCGCGGCTTCGAGGACGCGCACCTCGTACCCCGCTCTGGCCAGCGACACGGCCGCCGCGAGTCCGTTGGGACCGGAGCCGATGATCGTCGCGCGCGCCATGCGCCCAGTCTTCCACGGCACAAGTGGTATTCGCGCCGCCTCCGGGGTGAGACCATTGAGGAGATGACTGAAGTACAGGGTCCCACCCCTACTGGCACCTCCCGTCCGTATCGCTCGCTCACGGAGGCGCTTCGTGCGCACCGGGTCGCCCTGGAGAACTACGAGTTCATCACTGCGGTCACCGATGCCGTGGGCATCTCCTCCTTCATCGACCGCGGTCGGTACATCGAGGCCATCCGTCGTGGGGAGGGCGCATCCCTGCACATCGGACGCACGTACACGAACGGGTTCGGGGAGGGCGAGGTCATCACGATCGGCTCCACCCCGCTGCGGCTCCAGCCGAGCGAGGGGCGTGAGCCGTACTTCTTCGTCACGCACCCGAGCGAGTACCCCCAGGTGACCACGACCGCGCGGTCGATGCGGCCGAGCACCCCGCGCGTCAGCGCTCCGCGCACTGCGACCTCTCCGCGCACGGAGCGCACGCCGAAGCCCATCGAGCGCGACTACGGCGTGTGCGATGTGTGCTTCATGGTCAAGACCGCCGCCGGCGGCTGCGCCTGCGACTGAACCCGTCGACGCGGCCCGTCTGCGTCACCGCGGTGCCGCGTCTCGTCACGGGCGGCGTGCGAACGGTCTTCCGGTGAGCTCTTCGGAGACCTCCCAGATCCTGCGTGCCGCATCATCGTCGCGCAGTCGGGAGTAGAGCCGCTGCGGTCCCGGGGCGCCGCCGAGGTGGCCGGGTCCGCGGGGGCCGTAGAACCCGCCGCTCACGGCCTTCGAGGAGGTCGCGGCGTGCACCGCAGGAAGGCCGGCGGACTCCGCGGTGCCGAAGAGGATTCCGCGCCGTGAGAGCGCCCCGATGACGCGGCGGCCGTTCGTCTCGCGTTCCCGGCCGAGGTCGGGACGGGCGGCGAGCAGGTTCGTCGGGGCCACGCCCGGATGCGAGAGCATGCTCGTGATGCCCCAGTCGCGCGATCGGCTGAGACGGTCGAGTTCGAGCCCGAAGAGGCCGAACGCGATCTTCGACTGGCTGTACGCGCGCATGCCGTCGTATGCGCGCTCCCACTGCAGATCGTCCCAGTTGATCGCGCCCTGATTCGCGGCGACGCTGATCTGGGAGACCACTCGTGCGCGGCCCTCTCGAAGCAGCGGGAGGAGTTCGCCGACGAGTGCGAAGTGTCCGAGGTGGTTCGCGCCGAACTGGAGCTCGAAGCCGTCAGCCGTGGTGCGTCGATCCGGCGGCGTCATGACGCCCGCGTTGTTGACGAGGATGCCGATCGGTGTCCCCTCCGCGCGCAGCGACTCGCCGAGAGCGGCGACGGAGTCGAGCGCGGAGAGATCCAGATCGCGGAGGGAGATCCGCGCGTCGGGAACCGTCGTGCGGATGCGCTCGATCGCCGCACGTCCCTTGTCCCGGTTGCGGACGGGCATGACGACCTCGGCGCCCGCGGCGGCGAGCCGTGCGGCGATGCCGATGCCGATGCCGTCGCTGGCGCCGGTGACGACGGCGCGCCGGCCGTCGAGGTGGGGGATGTCGATGGATGGTGTGCGGGGCATGGTCTCCTCGTTTCTGACCTTCCGACTCTCCTCCGCACGCCGTGCGGCATCCAGGGATCGTCCGTCCGTGGATGCGCCCGAAGGCTGCTGGTACAAAGGACGGGACGGGGGTGCGCATGGAGATCGACAGGGCAGGGCTGGCGGAGTTCCTCCGGTTGCGCCGCGAGGCGCTGCAGCCGGAGGACGTGGGCCTCGCCAGAGGCGGACGCCGGCGGACGGGCGGCTTGAGGCGCGAGGAAGCCGCGAGCCTCAGCCACATGTCGACCGACTACTACGCACGGATCGAGCAGCAGCGGGGTCCTCAGCCCTCGCCGCGGATGATCGCGGCGATCGCCCAGGGGCTTCATCTCACGCTGGCCGAGCGGGATCACCTCTTCGTTCTCGCCGGGCACGCTCCTCCTCCGAGAGGAGGGGAGAGTCGTCACATCAGTCCCGGCATGCTGCGCATCTTCGACCGCCTGCACGACACCCCGGCGGAGGTCGTGACGGAGCTCGGCGAGACCCTCAGACAGACCGCGCTCGGCGCAGCGCTCGTCGGCGACCTCACACGCTTCGAGGGGCCGGAACGCAGCATCGGGTTCCGGTGGTTCGTCGATCCCTCGTCGCGACGGATCTATGCGGAGGAGGAGCACGACTTCCTCTCCCGGCTCTGGGCCTCCGGCCTTCGCGACGTCGTGACGCGCCGTGGACCCTCGTCGCGCGCCGCGCGGTGGACGAGGGAACTCCTCGACCGCAGCGACGAGTTCGCCCGGATCTGGGGGCTGCACGAGGTGGGGCTCCGTCCGCGAGCGGTCAAGCACTTCGTCCACCCGGAACTGGGTGCTCTCGAGCTGGAATGCCAGACGCTCTTCGAACCGGAGCAGTCCCACGCGCTTCTCGTCTACACGGCCGCTCCGGGGAGCGAGAGTCGGGAGAAGCTGCGCCTGCTCTCCGTCATCGGCGCGGAGAGCTTCTCAGTGTGACCAACCCCGGGAGCAGGCGAAGGCGCTCATCTCCGTGATGTCGGGGCCCGCTCTCGGAGCTGCGCCTGCGACGGAACCGGTCAGCCGCAGGGTCATTCCGGATGCTGTGAGAGCCGGTACCTGCCGGGGGTCATGCCGACCAGCGGGGTGAACTGCTCGATGAACTGACTGCTCGTCGCCCATCCGCACGCCGCGGCGGTGTGGGTCACGGAGGCTCCGTCGGCGAGCAGGACGAGCGCGCGGTGCACCCGCAGCTGGAGTCGCCACTGCCGGTAGCCCATGCCGGTCTCGTGCGGGAACAGCCGGCTCAGGGTCCGCTCCGATGCGCCGATGCGCCGCCCGAGCTCGCCGAGCCCGACGGGAGCCGACAGCTCGTCCTCGACGATGCGGGCGACGCGCTGGAGCCGAGGGTCGCGGGGTTCCGGGAGATGCAGCGGCTGCTCGGGCGCGGCGACGGTCTCGTCGACGATCACGCGGCGCAGGTGATCGAGCGCTTCGGCGCTGCGCGGTCGGCCGACCGTCATCGCCAGGACCGCCTCGCGGGCCAGCGGCGTGGCGACGACGACGGCGGGGCCGGCGGGGAGCGCGGCGGCGAGCTCGTCGGGGAGATGGACGATCCGCATGTCGGTGCGGCCGTGTGCGCGGTGGCGGTGCTCGACGCCGGCCGGCACCCAGGCGAAGCGCGACGAGGGAGCGATCCAGGTGCCGTCGTCGGTGATCAGGGACAGCACTCCGGATGCCGCGTGCACGAGGTGCCCCCGGCGATGGGAGTGGCGAGGCGAGGTCTCCGCGTGGGCGAATCGGTACGCGCCCTCCGAGGGGAACGGGTCGTCGGCCGTGAAGTCGACGAGGTGAAGATCGACGAGGCGGCGAGGTTGGCGGGTATCCGACATCACACGGCAGTCTAAGTGTTTCGCGACGACCGGTGTCACTGCTGGAGTGGACTCATGAGCACGATCGACCAGCATCCCGACACCGCCTCCACGCCTCTGGCGGTGCCGTCTCACCGGCGGGGCGGTGTGTTCCTCGGCGCCTACGTCGGCGCAGGACTGCTCCTGATCGCCCTCAACCTCCGCATGGGGGTCGTCTCGGTCGGGCCGGCGCTCTCGGCGATCGAGGCCGATCTCGGTCTCCCGTCCGCGGCGGCGGGTCTGCTGACCACGATCCCCGTCTTCGCCTTCGGGGCGTTCGCGTTCCTCACGCCCGCGCTCACCCGGCGGATCGGGCTGCACCGGCTGCTCGCACTCACGATGGCGGTCGTCGCGATCGGCATCGGCATCCGTCTCCTGCCGTCGCCCGTCGCTCTCTTCGGCGGGACGGTGCTCATCGGCGCGGGCATCGCCGTGGCCAACGTGTGCATGCCCGCGGTGATCAAACAGGACTTCGCCCACCGCGTCGGCCTGATGATGGGCCTGTACTCCACGGCCCTGTTCGTCGGCGCGGCCGCGGCTGCGGCGCTGACGGTGCCGTTCATGACGGCGTTCGACGGCTCGTGGCGGGGTGCGCTGGGAGTGTGGGCGATTCCCGCCGTGCTCGCTCTGCTGCTCTGGCTTCCGCGTGCGCTGCGGGGAGCGGGCGCTCCACAGGTGCGCGGAGCGGCGCAGGCGGATGCGATCATCGAGCCGCGAGACGAACCCCGCCTGTCACGGCTGCTGCGCGACCCGGTGGCGTGGGCGGTGACGGCCTTCATGGGGCTGCAGAGCCTCAGCTACTACGCGGCGCTGACCTGGATCCCGACCCTGCTGCAGGACTCCGGGGTCGCGGCATCCGATGCGGGACTGCTGCTGTCGTACTCCAGCCTGCCCGGCATCGCCGCGGCTCTTCTCACCCCGACGCTCGCGCGTCGCATCCGCCCCCGCTGGCTGCCCGTCCTCATCGCCTCGCTCCTGTGCGCGGCGGGCCTCGTGGGACTCCTCGTCGCCCCGTTCGAGCCCCTGGCGTGGGTATGGATGACGCTCCTCGGGTTCGGTCAGGGCGCCTCGATCACCCTCTCGCTGAACTACATCGTGCTGCGAGCTCCGGATGCCGCCCACACCGCGCACCTGTCGACCATGGCGCAGGGGATGGGCTACCTGCTGGCCGGGTTCGGGCCGATCGGGCTCGGTCTGCTGCACGCCCTGGTCGGCGGATGGGTCGTGCCGGTCGTCGCGCTGCTCCTGCTGCTCGCGGTGCAGACGGTGGCGGGGGCCGCGGCGGGGCGCGATCGCCACGTGCGCGGCTGAGCGCGACCGGCGGCCTCCGTTCAGGCGAAGGCGCTCATCCCCGTGATGTCGCGGCCGAGCAGCAGGGCCTGCACGCTCTCGGTGCCCTCGTACGTGTGGATCGCCTCGATGTCGGCCATGTGCTGCATGACGCCGTTCTCGAGCAGGATGCCGTTGCCACCGAGCAGGTCGCGGGCCGTCGAGGCGATGCGGCGGGCGGCGCGGGTGTTGTGGAACTTGGCGAGCGACGCCTGCGTCGGCCGCAGCTCGCCCGCCGTCTCCAGGTCGGCGAGGCGACGGCAGTACAGCTGCATGGCGGTGAGGTCCTCGAGCATGTGCGTGAGCCGCTCCTGCACCATCTGGAACTTCGCGAGCGGTTTGCCGAACTGCACGCGCTCCTTCGCGTAGGCGAGTGCGGCCTCGTAGCAGGCGGTCGCGTGCCCGAGAGCCGACCAGGCCACGCCGGATCGCGTCGCGTAGAGCACGGTCGAGGCGTCCTTGAAGCTGTGGGTGCCGGGGAGCACGGCGTCGAGGGGCACCCGTACGTCGTCCAGGGCGATGTGCGCCTGGTAGATGGCGCGCAGTGAGGCCTTGCCGCGGATGACGGTGCCGACGTAGCCGGGGGTGTCCTGCTCGACGAGGAAGCAGCGGACGGCGCCGTGCTCGGCGGCATCCGGGTCGTCGACGCGCGCCCACACGAACGTGATGCCGCCGGAGGCGCCGTTGCCGATCCACTTCTTGGCGCCGCGGATGACCCACTCCTCGCCGTCTCGACGGGCGACGGTCTCGAGCGACACGGAGTCGGAGCCGTGATCGGGCTCGGTGAGGGCGAACGAGCCGAGGACGGAGCCGTCGGCGAGGCCCGTCAGCCACTTCTCCTGCTGCGCGTCGGAGCCGAACAGCGCGAGCGTGCGCAGCGCGAGACCGCCCTGCACGGCGAGCACGGTGCCGAGCGATCCGTCTCCGCGGGAGATCTCCATGTTCACGAGCCCCGCGGCCAGCGGCGACAGGCGGGTGAGCGACGGATGCTCGATGCCGTCGACGACGAGGTCCATCTCGCCCATGCGGCGGGCGGCATCCAGCGGGTACTCCGCGCGGTCCCAGGCATCCGCCATCTGCGGGCCGACCTCGTCGATGTACGCGCGTGCGCGATCCCACGCCTCGCGGTCGGCGGCGGGGATGTCGAGGAAGACGGCGTAGTAGTCGCTGTCCTGGCGACCGGTGATGTCGTACGACGAGACGCGCTCGCCGGGGAAGGGGGAAGCTGCAGTGCTCATGGGAAGCTCCTTCGTGGCACCAAGTATCGTACTCCTCGATACTCAGTTTCACGAGCCCGGGCGCGCGAGACCGCCGAGCCGTCGCGAACGGCGTGTGCGTGCGCCGAGAACCCGCCGTTCGCGACGGGTCGCGACGCGGGGTGAGGGGCGCGAGCCCGGGAGCTCAGTCGAGCTGCGTGCGCAGGCGGCGGGTGACCTCGGCGATCGGCATCGAACGGGGGAAGACGGCGACCACCACGTCGTCCGGAGCCTCCGCAGGTGCCTCGGCGGGCACGCCGTAGCGGCGCCGCACATCGGCCAGCGCCGACTGCAGCGTCGACAGCGGCACCTTCTTCTTGCCGCGCAGCAGCTGGCGCAGCACGTGGTTGTGCACCGCCGTCACGAGGGCGGCGAAGCCCACCGCGTCCAGCGGGTCGATGCCGGGGAGGGACGTGCGCAGGTAGTCGTCGAACAGGCGCTCGTAGCGGAACACGGTGATGATCTCCCGCTCACGCAGCACGGGGACCTGCCGCACGATCTGGTAGCGACGACGAGCGAGCTCCGGATCGTTCGCGAAGTGCGAGAAGACGGACTCCGATGCCGCGCACACGGCGCCCCACGGGTCTTCGTGCCCCTCGGCGAGGAACTCCCTGAGCTGCTCGATGAGGACCTCGTGATCGGCGAACACCACGTCCTCCTTGCCGCCGAACTGGCGGAAGAAGGTCGACCGCGAGACGCCGGCGGCCTTGGCGATCTGCTCGACGGACGTCTGGTCGAAACCCTGGGTCTGGAACAGTTCGAGCGCTGCGGCGACGACGGCGGAGCGCGGTTCGGGGAAGTCTCGCATGACGAAAGCCTAGAACCTCGCGGGCGAACTGCGAGGCGGCTTCCCGGCACGGGGCGCTCAGAGCGAGGTAGTAAGCTGGGGGACTGGTCGATGTCTCGACATCGAGAGAAAAACCAGCCGCATCCCAGTGAAGGAACCACAGTGGATCTGTACGAGTACCAGGCACGAGACGTTTTCGAGAAGTACGGAGTGCCGGTCCTCGCCGGCATCGTCGCCGACACCCCCGAGGAGGTGAAGGCAGCCGCTGAGAAGATCGGCGGAGTCGTCGTCGTCAAGGCACAGGTCAAGACCGGTGGTCGCGGCAAGGCAGGCGGCGTCAAGGTCGCGAAGACCCCCGAAGAGGCGTACGAGGCGGCCAAGGCCATCCTCGGCCTCGACATCAAGGGCCACATCGTCAAGCGCGTCATGGTCGCACAGGGCGCCCGCATCGCCGAGGAGTTCTACTTCTCCGTGCTGCTCGACCGCGCCAACCGCTCCTACCTGAGCCTCTGCTCGGTCGAGGGCGGCATGGAGATCGAGGAGCTCGCCGTCGAGCGCCCAGAGGCGCTCGCCCGCGTCGAGGTCAACCCGCTCACGGGCATCGACAAGGCGAAGGCCGTCGAGATCGCCCGCGCGGCGAACTTCCCCGAGGACCTCGTCGAGAAGGTCTCCGACGTCTTCGTGAAGCTCTTCGACGTCTACAAGGGCGAGGACGCGACGCTCGTCGAGGTCAACCCGCTGGTCCGCACCGAAGAGGGCGATATCATCGCGCTCGACGGCAAGGTCACGCTCGACGACAACGCCTCCGAGATCCGCCACCCCGAGCACGAGGCGCTCGAGGACAAGGACGCAGCCGACCCGCTCGAGGCCAAGGCCAAGGCGAGCGGCCTGAACTACGTGAAGCTCGACGGCGAGGTCGGCATCATCGGCAACGGCGCAGGCCTGGTCATGTCGACGCTCGACGTCGTCGCCTACGCCGGTGAGAACCACAACGGCGTCAAGCCCGCCAACTTCCTCGACATCGGCGGCGGCGCCTCGGCCGAGGTCATGGCCGCGGGTCTCGACGTGATCCTCGGCGACCCGCAGGTCAAGAGCGTGTTCGTCAACGTCTTCGGCGGCATCACGGCGTGCGACGCCGTGGCCAACGGAATCAAGGGCGCCCTCGAGACGCTGGGCGCCGCGGCATCCAAGCCCCTCGTCGTGCGCCTCGACGGCAACCGCGTCGACGAGGGCCGCGCGATCCTCGCCGAGTACGCGCACCCGCTCGTCACCCTGGCCGCCACGATGGACGAGGGCGCCGACAAGGCCGCCGAGCTCGCCAACGCCTGATCGCAGAGAGACACAAGGACTAGAGAAATGTCGATCTACCTCAACAAGGACTCCAAGGTCATCGTCCAGGGCATCACCGGCGGCGAGGGCACCAAGCACACGGCGCTCATGCTGAAGGCCGGCACCCAGGTCGTCGGCGGCGTCAACGCCCGCAAGGCCGGCACCACTGTCGCGCACACGGACAAGGACGGCAACGCCGTCGAGCTCCCCGTCTTCGCCTCGGTTGCCGAGGCCATGAAGGAGACCGGCGCCGACGTGTCGATCGCCTTCGTCCCCGGCGCCTTCACGAAGGACGCGATGATCGAGGCCATCGACGCCGAGATCCCGCTCCTCGTCGTCATCACCGAGGGCGTCCCCGTCGGCGACTCGGCCGAGGCCTGGGCCTACGCGCAGAGCAAGGGCAACAAGACCCGCATCATCGGCCCGAACTGCCCCGGCATCATCACGCCGGGTGAGGCGCTCGTCGGCATCACCCCGGCGAACATCACCGGCAAGGGCCCGATCGGCCTCGTGTCGAAGTCGGGCACCCTGACCTACCAGATGATGTTCGAGCTGCGCGACCTGGGCTTCTCGACCGCCATCGGCATCGGCGGCGACCCGATCATCGGCACCACGCACATCGACGCGCTCGCCGCGTTCGAGGCCGACCCCGAGACCAAGGCCATCGTCATGATCGGCGAGATCGGCGGCGACGCGGAAGAGCGCGCGGCCGACTACATCAAGGCGAACGTCACGAAGCCGGTCGTCGGCTACGTCGCGGGCTTCACCGCCCCCGAGGGCAAGACCATGGGCCACGCCGGCGCCATCGTCTCGGGCTCGGCAGGCACCGCTCAGGCCAAGAAGGAGGCCCTCGAGGCCGCCGGGGTCAAGGTCGGCAAGACGCCGTCCGAGACCGCCGACCTGATGCGCGCGATCGTGGAAGCTCTCTGATCTGAGCTACGCTTGACATGAAGGCCCCGGGCTCCACCCCGGGGCCTTCTTGCATGTCCGGCTGCGGCATCCGCTCGCGGCATCCGCTCGCCCGTTCGTGCACTCGGGCGGATGCTCGTCCTCGTGTTTTCGGAGGGTTGTCGCTTTTTCGGATGATCGGCGGCGGATCGTCCGAGGAACGTGCGATCGTCCGATGAACGTGCGACGGTCCGAGGGGCGGTGAGACGACAGAGGGGCGGCAGAGACGGCAGAGGGGCGGCAGAGACGGCAGAGGGGGCGGCAGAGACGACAGAGGGGCGGATGCTGCAGCATCCGCCCCTCTGTCGTGCGGGTGTCAGGCGCCGAGCAGCGCCTCGATCGGGCCGCGGGCGAAGAACAGCACGAAGCCGACACCGACCGCCCACAGCAGCGGGTGGATCGTCTTGGCCTTGCCGGAGAACGCGTTCACGACGATCCAGCTGACGAAGCCCGCCCCGATGCCGTTGGCGATCGAGTAGGTCATCGGCATCACCGTGGCGGTGAGGAACACCGGCAGCAGCACGCGGAAGTCGCTCAGATCGATGTTCTTGATCTGCGAGAGCATCATGGCGCCGACGAGCACGAGGGCGGCGGCGGCGACGGCGCTGGGCACCAGGGACGTGAGCGGCGTGAAGAACATCGCGAGCAGGAACATCGCGCCGGTGATGACCGTCGCGAAGCCCGTGCGGGCGCCCTCGCCGATACCGGCGCCCGACTCCACGAACACCGTGGCCGACGACGACGAGGTGCCGCCTCCGACGATCGCGCCGACGCCCTCGACCACGAGGGCCGACTTGATCCGGGGGAAGTCGCCCTTCTCGTCGGCGAGGTCGGCCTCCTTGGCGAGACCGGTCATGGTGCCCATGGCGTCGAAGAAGTTCGAGAACAGCAGCGTGAAGACGAACATCACCAGGGTGACGCCGCCGACCTTCGCGAAGTCGAAGCCGAAGTCGACCTGGCCGATCAGGCTCAGGTCGGGGAGCCCCACGATGCTGCCGTTGAATCCGAAGTCCTGGCCGAAGGGCCAGATGAGGTTGACGAGCGCTGCGAGCACGGAGCCGCCGACCAGGGCGATGAGGATGGCGCCCTTGATGCGCAGGGCGATGAGCACGCCGCCGATCAGCAGCGTGATGACGAACAGCAGGGTGGGGATGGATGCCACGGAGCCGCCGATGCCGAGATCGACCGGGGGAGAGGCGTTCTTGGTCGAGGTCACGAACCCGGCGTTCACGAAGCCGATGAAGGCGATGAAGAGGCCGATGCCGACCGTGATCGCGAGCTTGAGCTGCACGGGGACGGCATCGAAGATCAGCTTGCGCAGACCGGTCGCCGCGAGCAGCACGATGATCACGCCGTTGATCATGACCAGCGCCATGGCCTCCGGCCAGGTCACGGTGCCGACGACCGTGAAGGCGAGGAACGCGTTGATGCCGAGGCCGGCGGCGAAGGCGAACGGCAGGCGGGTGACGAGCCCGAAGAGGATCGTCATGATCCCGGCGGTCAGTGCGGTGGCTGCGGCGACTGCGGGGCCGGACAGCACGTGGCCGTCGACGTCGGGGGTGGCGAGGATGATCGGGTTGAGGATCACGATGTAGGCCATCGTGACGAAGGTCACCAGACCTCCGCGCACCTCGGTGCCGATCGTGGATCCGCGCTTGCTGATCTCGAAGAAGCGGTCGAGAGCGTTCGTGGGCTCTGCGCTCGCGCGGGCAGGGGACGGGGCAGTTGTCATCGGGGGAACCTCCGTGGAGACGATATCGTGTCGCCCGAGTCGCGCGCGCCCCGAGGGGAGCCGCAGGTTCTCGTCGTAGTCTCGAAGGGATATGCAACGCCTCCTCGTCGCGCTCCTCGCGGCCGTCGACGCGGCCATCGCGGCCGCGATCGGTCTCGCCGTGCTGCTGGCGCCCCTCACCCTGCTCTGGACGCTCGCGTTCGGCGTCGGCGCCGACTGGGGCGCCCTGTGGCCTCTCACGGGAACCCTGTGGCAGTTCGGGCACGGGGCGCCGTTGGATCTGACGATCCCCACCGAGGTGCTGACCGCCGCCGGGATCGCCCCGGAGGCGGCGTCGTTCACACTGTCGGTGACGCCCCTGGCCTTCCTCGTCTTCACGCTGCTCTTCGCCGCGCGATCCGGTGCGCGGGCGGCTCGCGCGGGCACCTGGCTGCTCGGCGCGCTCTCGGGATCCGCCGCGTTCGCGCTGATCTCCGTCGGCGTCGCGCTGACCTCGAGCCTCGGCGTCGCCCGCACGCCTCTCGCCCTCGCGATCCTGCTGCCGCCGGCCGTCTACCTCGTCGGCGCCGTGTGCGGAGCCGTGCGCATCGCGTGGGAGGACGGCGACGGCGGCATCCTCGACCGTGTTCACGACGCCGTCGACTCCTGGGGGGAGTGGGGGCCGGTGCCCGCCGCAGCGGTGCGGGGAGCGGCCTTCGCGGTCGTCGGCGTGGTCGCGGCATCCGCGCTCGCCGTCGCGGTGATGACCATGCTGCGCGGAGGGCAGGTCGTGGCGCTCTTCGAAGCCGCCAGGGTCGACGTGCTCGGCGCCACCGTGCTCACCCTCGGACATCTCGCCTACCTCCCCACGCTGATCGTCTGGGCCGCCTCCTGGCTCGCCGGTCCCGGCTTCGCCGTCGGCGCCGGCACGGCGGTGTCGCCGGCGGGCACGCAGCTCGGCGTGGTGCCCGGCATCCCGGTGCTGGGCCTGCTGCCCGAGAACGGCTCGATGTGGATGCTGGTGGTCGTGCTCGTCCCCATCGCGGCCGGCGCCTTCGCCGGCTGGGCGGTGCGCTCGCGTCTCGTCTGGGAGGGCACGCCGCTCGGTCTCGCCCAGCGTGGGGCGATCGCGCTGGGCATCGCCGTGCTCACCGCGGGCGTGGCTGCGACGGCCGCTGTCGTCGCGAACGGATCGATCGGTCCGGGGCGGCTCGGAGTGGTCGGACCAGCGGCGCTGCCCTTCGCGATGGCGCTCGGCGGCGAGGTGCTGATCGGCGCCGCGATCCTGCTGCTCGCGCCCCGTCACCGCGACGAGCTCGCGGAGGAGCGCACCGATCGGTGGATCGCCGAGATGGCGGCATCCGACCTGCCGCTGAACGATGCGCCGGATGCCGGTTCCTCCTTCGACACGACGCCGCTGGACGATCTCCCTCCGCGCGGCTCCGGGGGCTGACATGCGGGTCGGGCGCGCCGCGGCGCCCCGGTAGACTGGGCGCGTGCTCACGGTCGCCGTTCTCATCTCGGGCACAGGCTCGAATCTTCGTGCCCTCCTCGAGGCTGCTCGTCACCCCGACTTCCCCGCGCGGGTCGTCGTGGTCGGAGCCGACCGCGAAGCCGACGGGCTCGCGCACGCGGAGGAGTTCGGCATCCCGAGCTTCACGGTGCCGTGGCACCTGCACGAGAGCCGCGAGCACTGGGGCGAGGAGGTCGGCCGTCAGCTCGACGTCTGGAAGCCGGATCTCGTCGTGCTCAGCGGACTCATGCGCCTGCTGCCGCCGTCTCTCGTCGCCGCGTACTCGCCGCGTCTGATCAACACCCACCCGGCCTACCTGCCGGAGTTCCCCGGAGCGCACGGCGTGCGCGATGCGCTCGCCGCCGGAGCCGCCGAGACCGGGGCCAGCGTGATCGTCGTCGACGACGGCGTCGACACCGGCCCCATCCTCGCGCAGGAGCGCGTGCCGATCGTCGAGGGCGACACCGAGCACACGCTGCACGAGCGCATCAAGCCCGTCGAGCGCCGACTCCTCATCGACGTGGTGCGACGCATCGCGACCGGCGAGCTCGCGCTGTCCTCCGCTTCCTGACCCCTCACCCTCGCACGAAGGAGCCCTCCATGGCCGGCCCCCGCCACGACCCCTCGCTGTACCGCGATCGCGATGCGGTCCCGATCCGCCGCGCGCTCGTCTCGGTGAGCGACAAGACCGGGCTGCTGGCCCTCGCCGCGGCGCTCGCCGAATCCGGCGCCGAGATCGTGTCGACGGGCTCCACCGCCGCGACGATCCGAGAGGCGGGCTTCGAGGTCACCGACGTCGCCGCCGTCACCGGCGTCGACGAGATGCTCGACGGCCGCGTCAAGACGCTGCACCCGAAGATCCACGGCGGCCTCCTCGCCGACCTGCGGCTGGAGGATCACGAAGGACAGCTCGAGCACCTCGGCATCGCGCCGTTCGAGCTCGTGGTGGTGAACCTGTACCCGTTCGTCGAGACCGTGGCCTCTGGCGCTCAGGGCGATGACGTCGTCGAGCAGATCGACATCGGCGGCCCTGCCATGGTGCGCGCCGCGGCGAAGAACCACGCCAACGTCGCCATCGTCGTCTCGCCGGAGTCGTATCCGGCGATCGTCGGCGCGATCAAGGAGGGCGGCACGTCCCTCTCGCAGCGGCGCGAGCTCGCGGCGCGCGCCTTCGCGCACACCGCGGCCTACGACGCTGCGGTCGCCTCGTGGTTCGCGGAGGGGACCCTGATCGACCAGGGCGACCTGCCGGCTCACCTCACGATCCAGGCCGAGCGTCTCGCGACCCTCCGCTACGGCGAGAACTCCCACCAGCGCGGCGCGATCTACACGCGCGCCGGCGGCCACGGCATCGCCCAGGCGACGCAGCTGCAGGGCAAGGAGATGTCGTACAACAACTACGTCGATGCGGATGCCGCCCTGCGCGCCGCCTACGACATGGTGCTGCCCGCCGTCGCGATCATCAAGCACGCGAACCCCTGCGGCATCGCCACCACCGCGCCGAACGCCCTCGACCCGATCGCCAGCGCGCACCTGCGGGCCCACGAGTGCGACCCGGTGTCGGCGTACGGCGGAGTCATCGCCGCGAACGGCACGGTCACCCTCAAGATGGCCGAGAACCTCAAGGACATCTTCACCGAGGTCATCGTCGCTCCCTCGTTCGAGCCCGCCGCGCTCGAGGTCTTCAAGGCCAAGAAGAACCTGCGTCTGCTGCAGCTCCCGGAGGACTGGCAGCAGGAGCGCATGGACGTCCGCCTGGTGTCCGGCGGCCTGCTGCTGCAGGACGCCGACCGGTTCCCCGACGACATCTGGTCGGTCGCGAAGGACTGGGAGCTCGTCTCGGGCGAGCGCCCGAGCGACGCCGAGATGGAGAACCTCATCTTCGCGTGGAAGGCGTGCCGCGCCGTGAAGTCGAACGCGATCGTGCTCGCGAAGGACAACGCCACCGTCGGCGTCGGCATGGGCCAGGTCAACCGCGTGGACTCCTGCCGTCTCGCCGTCGAGCGGGCGGGCGACCGCGCGACCGGATCGGTCGCGGCATCCGACGCGTTCTTCCCGTTCGCCGACGGCGCGCAGGTGCTCATCGATGCGGGCATCAAGGCGATCGTCCAGCCCGGCGGCTCGGTGCGCGACGAAGAGGTGGTGGATGCGGCCCGCAAGGCCGGCGTGACCATGTTCTTCACCGGGGAGCGCCACTTCTTCCACTGATCTCCGGCCCCGTCGCTCCAGGTCACGTCCGCGGAATCTATACTGGACGGACACTGGGGCGACGGGGCGACGGTATGACAGCACAGACGAGTGCGACTTCGGGTGACGGCACGTCGATGCCGTCGTGGCTGACTCCCGCGTCCTATTGGCTGCCGGCCCACTTCGTGGACTCCGCCTGGTCCACTCACGGGTCGTTCGCCGCCTGGATCGTCGACGTGCTGCGACCGCGGGATGTCATCGAGCTCGGCACCCACAACGGCTTCTCGTGTTTCGCGTTCGCAGAGGCGGCGAAGCGGATGGGCCACCCGATCACGATCCATGCGCTGGACAGCTGGGAAGGCGACGATCAGGCGGGCTTCTACGACGACTCCGTCTACCTCTCGGTGCGCGCGACCGCCGAGCGCGACTACGCCGGTTCGGTCGTGCTGCATCGCGGCTACTTCTCCGAGACGCGTCCGGAGTTCGCCACAGCCTCCGCGGACCTCCTCCACATCGATGGACGCCACGGCTATGAGGATGCCAGGGAGGACTACGAGCAGTGGCGTGACACGGTCCGCGACGGCGGGGTGATCCTCTTCCACGACATCGCCGAGCGGCGCGAGGGCTTCGGCGTCTGGAGACTCTGGGAGGAGATCGCCGAGCCCGGCCGCTCCTTCACGTTCGAGCACGGCCACGGGCTCGGCGTGCTCGCCGTCGGCGACATCGCGCAGGAACCGCTTCGCGTGCTCTTCGACGCCGATGCCGGCGTCGCCGACCGTATCAGGACCGACTTCGAACGACTCGGGGCGGTCATCGCCGAGATGGCGCGCATCCCGCATTTCGAGGCCGAGGTCGCCTCGTTGCACGACGTCGTGGACATGTTGCAGACCGAGCGTCTGCGCCTCACCGAGGTGATCGCCGCCCAGGATCGCTCGATCGCCTCGTTGCACGGCAGCACGAGTTGGGCGGTCACCGCGCCGCTGCGCGCGGCGAGCCGGATGATCAGACGAGACCGCTGACGCCGGCGCGGTGAGGCGGGACCACAGCGATGTCCGATTTCCGCCAGTGCGTGTCGGCGGGGCGTGACAGCATGGAGCCATGAGCCTCCCCGTGATCGACTTCGACGAGCGGTATCGCGCCATCAGCGCCCGCGACACCCGCTTCGACGGGCAGTTCGTCACCGCCGTGCGATCGACCGGGATCTACTGCCGACCGAGCTGCCCTGCACGCACCCCGAAGCCCGAGAACGTCACGTTCTACCCGACCAGCGCCGCGGCGCACGAGGCCGGCTACCGTGCGTGCAAGCGCTGCCTGCCGGAGGCCGCGCCCGGCTCACCGGCATGGGACATCCGGGGAGACACCGCCGCGCGGGCGATGCGGTTGATCGCCGACGGGGTCGTGGAGCGCGAGGGCGTGCCGGGGCTAGCCTCGCGTCTCGGGTACTCCAGCCGTCATCTGACCCGCCTCCTCGCCGCCGAGCTCGGTGCCGGGCCGCTCGCATTGGCCAGGGCCCATCGCGCCCACACGGCTCGCATGCTCCTCGTCGGCACCGACATGCCCGTCTCCGACGTCGCGTTCTCCGCCGGGTTCGCCAGCATCCGCCAGGGCAACGAGACGATCCGCGAGGTGTTCGGACTCACCCCGGGGGAGCTGCGCGCGCGCCGACGCAGGGACGCGGCGGCGGATCCCACCCCCGGTGCGATCGACCTCGTGCTTCCGTATCGCGGTCCGTTCGACGCGGCCGGTGTGTTCGCGTGGATGGCCGCGCGAGCCGTGCCCGGCATCGAGACGGTCGCACCGAACTCGTTCGCTCGGCATCTGCGCTTGGCAGGAGGTCCTGCGTGGTTCGAGGTGCGGCAGGACGCCTCCTCGCGGCTCCGTCTGCGCGCGAGCGTCACCCAGCTCGGCGACCTCGCCCCGCTCGTGGCGACCGTCCGTCGCATCTTCGATCTCGACGCCGACCCGCTCGCCGTCGACGACGCGTTGAGCGCGCACCCCGAGCTCGCGCCGCTGGTCGCCCGCACCCCCGGCATCCGCGTCCCGGGCTCAGCCGACCCGCACGAGATGCTCATTCGCGCGATGATCGGGCAGCAGATCACCGTGGTCGCGGCCCGCACCGCGCTGACGGCCCTGGCCGACGCGCTCGGCGAGCGCACGCCGCACCCCGTTCCCGACGGAACGGGTGAGCCGGGGCTGCTGTTCCCGACGATGTCGGCGATCGCCGCGCATGGGGCAGAGGTGCTCCGCGGGCCCGCCGCGCGCATCAGGGCGATCGTGGGAGCAGCCGCCGCGCTCGCCGACGGCACCCTCACCCTCACGGTCGGCGACGATGGGGTGCAGCAGCGCTCCGCACTGCTCGCGATGCCCGGCATCGGCCCGTGGACCGCCGACTACGTGCGCATGCGCGTGCTCGGCGACCCCGACATCCTGCTCCCCGGGGATGTGGCGCTGCGCGCAGGCGCCGCGGCCTCCGGCCTGCCGGGAGACCCCGGCCCCCTCACGGACTGGGCGGAGCGCGTCGCGCCCTGGCGCAGCTACCTCAGCGCGCATCTGTGGCGCGCGGCGCCGGTCAGGCCGGCGCGCACGAAGACGACGAAGAAGGAGACCCCATGAACGCCCTCATCCAGACCATCGACACCGCGGACGGACCCTTCACGATC
Organism: Microbacterium sp. MYb72; assembly: GCF_002979415.1. Classification (GTDB taxonomy): domain Bacteria; phylum Actinomycetota; class Actinomycetes; order Actinomycetales; family Microbacteriaceae; genus Microbacterium; species Microbacterium natoriense. The sequence goes on from NZ_PCOT01000003.1 coordinate 161,856, forward strand.
CTCGCCGACGACCGGCAGCGCGTGCTGTCCTCGGGGTGGACGGCCGATCAGGAGGCGATCCTCGACCGGCTCGCCGTCGCCCGTCGCCCGGAGTCGGTCCTCGAGGGGGAGACGGACGCCGCCTCCGCCGTGGTCGCCTACTACGGGGGCGACCTCGCCGCGATCGACACGGTCGCCGTGATGCAGACCGGCACCTCCCTGCAGCTCGCAGGATGGGAGCTCCTGCGCCGCATCGACCCCGGTGCGCCGCTGACCTACACGACCTTCGCGGCGCGTCTCGACAATCCTCGTGCCGTGCGGGCGGCCGCGTCCATCTGCGCGCGCAACGCCCCCGCGCTGTTCGTGCCCTGCCACCGGGTGCTCCGCACGGACGGCACTCTCGGCGGCTTCGCGTGGGGACTCGACGTCAAGGAGAGCCTCCTGGCGCGGGAGGCCGCCGCTCGTTGAGCCGATCCGACGACTCCGCGGCGTGCGAGTGGTGCGCGGCGACGAACCGGCGCGGTATCCCCGCTCGTATGCTCGACGCGAGAAACGAGGTCGAGGAGGGCCGATGGCGCAGGTCGAGACGATCAGAACCTGGGTCGAGCGGCGGATGCCGGAGCTCGTCGCCGCGCACCGGGTCCCCGCGCTGTCGCTCGCGATCGGCCTCGGCGACGAGACGATCGAGTTCGCGACCGGGATCCTGAACCGCGACACCGGCGTGGAGGCGACGACCGATGCGGTCTTCCAGATCGGCTCCGTCACCAAGGTGTTCACGGCCACGCTCGTCATGCAGCTCGTCGACGAGGGGCTGCTCGCGCTGGATCAGGCGGTGCGCGACATCCTGCCCGGATTCCGGGTGGCCGACGCCGACGCATCGGCGCGGATCACCGTGCGCCAGCTGCTCAGTCACTCCTCGGGCTTCGAGGGCGATGTGTTCGTCGACACGGGGGCGGGCGACGACAACCTGGAGCGCTACGTCGACATCCTCGCCGGGACTCCGCAGCTCTTCGCCCCCGGAGAGATGTTCTCGTACAACAACGCGGGGTTCTCGACCCTCGGCCGCCTCGTCGAGGTGCTGCGGGGAGCGCCGTACGACCGGGTGCTCCGCGAGCGCCTGCTCGATCCGCTCGGACTCCGGCACGCCGCCGTCGATGCGGAGGAGGCGATCCTCCACCGCACGGCGGTCGGACATCTGCGCACCGCGGCGGGAGACATCGCTCCGACGACCGTGTGGTCGATGGAGCGCTCGGGGAGCCCGGCGGGGTCCCGACTCGCGATGAGCGCGCGCGACCTGCTGGGCTTCGGGCGTCTCCATCTCGCCGGAGGCGTCGCGGCGGACGGATCCCGGCTGCTGTCCACGGCGTCCGTCGAGGACATGCGCCGCCCCCAGGTGCGGCTGCCGGACATCGATCAGGGCGTCGCCTGGGGTCTCGGCTGGGAGCTCTTCGCACGCGACGGCCGCGTGCTCCCCGGTCATGACGGCAACACCATCGGTCAGTCGGCCTGCCTCCGTCTGCTCCCGGAGGAGGGAGTCGCGGTGGCCGTGCTCGCGAACGGAGGGGATCCCCATCCGGTGTTCGCCGAACTGGTCGATGACGTGCTGCGGGAGGTCGCGGGCATCGGCCAGAAGGAGACGCCCGCCGCATCCGGACCCGCTCCGCACGACGCCGGGCGCTTCGTGGGCCGCTACGAGTCCAGCACGGCGATCACGACGATCAGCCGCACCGACGACGGGCGGCTCTGGCTCGACCGCACACCCCGGGGCGTCGTCGCCGACCTCGGCGATCTGCCCTACCGCACCGAGCTCGTCTCCTGGCGGGACGACGTGCTGCTGCCCGTCGACCCGGAGGGCGGCGTGCGCCAGCCCATCGCCTTCCTGGGCGACGACGGCACGGGGCGCGCGGCGCACCTGCATACGGGACGCGCAGACAGGAGGATGGACTCATGAGCCTGGACCTTCACCGCCGCGCGGTCGTCGCGGACGCGCACAATGACCTGCTGTGCTCCGTCGCGAGCCGCGAACCCGATGAGTGGTCGGAGTACTTCCGTGCGCAGTGGCTGCCGCAGCTGCACGCCGGCGGCGTCGATCTGCAGATCCTCCCCGTGTTCATCGACGACCAGTACCGTCCGGAGGGGGCGCTGCGCCGCACGCTCCGCATGATCGAGGCCGCACACCGGATCGCGGAGGACAACGCGGATGCCGTCTCCCTCTGCCTCACCGGCACGGAGGTCGACGGCGCGATCGAGGAGGGGCGCATCGCCTTGGTGCTGGCCCTCGAGGGCATGCCGGGGATCGGCGACGACGTCGAGCTGCTGGAGACCGTGCACCGTCTCGGCGTGCGCGTCGGCTCCATCGCGCACTTCGGCCGGAGCGCGTTCGGCGACGGCAGCGGCGAGGACGCCGCGGGCAGCCGCCTCACCAGGACCGGCGTCAGGGCGGTCGCCGAGATGGAGCGCATCGGGATGCTGTTCGACGTGAGCCACCTCGGCTCCGGCGGCGTCGACCACGTGCTCGAGCTCGCGACGCGACCGGTCATGGCCACGCACTCCTCTGCGCGGGCGCTGTTCGACCACCACCGCAACCTCACCGACGAGCAGGCGCGGGGGATCGCGGCCACGGGCGGTGTCGTGTGCGTGAACTTCTTCGCCGCCTACCTGCACGAGAGCGCGTACACGATCGACACGCTGCTCGATCACTTCGAGCACCTGGTCGGCGTCGCAGGCGTCGAACACGTGGGCATGGGGCCGGATTTCGTGCGCGAGGTGCTGGCCGACACCACGGCGCCCTGCTGCGTGCAGGACACGGTGGAGGGCGTGCCTGCCGACGTGTACCTGCCGGGGCTCGACGGCCCGGCAGGGCTGCCGCTGGTGACCGAGGCTCTGCTGGGCAGAGGGTGGGGAGAGGCTGATATCCTCGCCGTGCTCGGCGGGAACGTGCAGCGGCTGCTCCGCGCCGAGCTCGGCGTCGCCGGACGCCCCGCCTGATTCGTCGGCCCCGACGAACGGGGCCGGTTCCGTTCGACAGCTCCGACGAACGGCATGCGCGGCTTCTGCCGCAGTATCGAGGATGACGCAGGGCCGCCCTGGACCCCGCGGGCAGGCCACTGTAGTTCGCAAGGGAGCGCGGCATGCTGACGATTCGAGACCTCTCGGTGGAGATCCACCGGTCGGGTCGCACCGTGCGCCCCGTGACGGGCGTCGACCTCGTGCTGAGCCGCGGGGAGACCCTCGGCATCGTCGGCGAGACGGGCTCTGGCAAGTCGATGACGGGTCTCGCCGTGATGGGCATGCTGCCCGGCGGCGGGCGCATCACGAGCGGCTCGATCGACTTCGACGGCACCGAGCTGGTCGGTCTCGGCGCCGCCGAGTACCGGGCGATCCGCGGCAACGACATCTCGATGGTCTTCCAGGACTCGATGACCTCGCTCAACCCCACGCGCAACATCGGAGACCAGGTCGCCGAACCCCTGCTGCTGCACCGCGGGCTCTCGAAGAGGGCGGCGCGGAAGAGGGCGGAGGAGATGCTCGCACTCGTCGGCATCCCCCGTCCGTCCGAGCGTATGGGCGACTTCCCTCACCAGCTGTCCGGCGGCATGCGTCAGCGCGTGATGATCGCGATGGCGCTGATCTGCGAACCGCGCGTGCTCATCGCGGATGAGCCGACCACGGCCCTCGACGTCACGATCCAGGCGGAGATCCTCGAGCTGCTGAGCGGGCTCAAGCAGCAGCTCGGCATGGCCATGATCCTCGTGACGCACGACATGGGCGTCGTCGCGCGGCACGCCGATCGCGTCGGCGTGATGTACGGAGGGCGCCTGGTGGAGACCGGAGCCACCCCCGATCTCTTCCACCACACCCGCCACCGGTACACGCACGCGCTGCTGTCGTCGATCCCCTCGCTGGCGCAGGACAAGGACGTGGAGCTGTTCAGCATCCCCGGCTCGCCTCCGGACCCGGCGGAACCGCAGGTCGGATGCCGCTTCGCCGCCCGCTGCGCCGCGGCGACCGACCGGTGCCGCACCGACACGCCCGTCTCCGTCGCGGGCCCGGGGGAGGGGCACGTGTTCTCCTGCTGGAACCCGGTGACGACCGTGTCGGAGACGGCCGTGCAGCGTCGATTCGCCGCGCAGGAGCCGCGGACGGAGACCGCGGTGCCGCGCCTCCGCGTCGTCGACCTCCGCAAGGAGCATCCGGTGTCGGCCCAGGGACTGTTCGGACGCAAGCGCTCCGTCAAGGCCGTCGCCGGCGTGAGCTTCGAGGTGAGAGCGGGGGAGGCGTTCGGCCTGGTCGGCGAGTCCGGCTGCGGCAAGTCGTCCCTCGGGCGGATGCTCGTGGCTCTCGACCGTCCGACCTCGGGAGAGGTGCTGCTCGACGGCGCCCGCGTCTCGGGTCTCGGGTCGAGGCAGCTGGGACCGCGTCGCGCGAAGCTGCAGATGATGTTCCAGGACTCGCACGCGTCCCTCGACCCGAAGATGCGCATCGACGACATCCTGCGGGAGCCGCTGGTCATCCAGGGCGTCGGCACTCCGGCCGAGCGCACCGAGAAGGCGCTGGCGTCGCTCGCGAGCGTGGGCCTCGGCGCCTCGATCATGGAGCGCTACCCTCATGAGCTCTCCGGAGGGCAGCGGCAGCGCATCGGCCTCGCCCGCGCCCTCGCGCTCGACCCCGATGTGCTCGTCGCCGATGAGCCGGTGAGCGCCCTCGACGTGTCGATCCGCTCGCAGGTGCTGAACCTCATGCGCACGATCCAGCGGGAGCGCGGCCTCTCCAGCGTCGTCATCTCGCACGACCTCGCCGTCGTGCGCTACCTCGTCGACAGGGTGGGCGTGATGTACCTCGGCGCCCTGGTCGAGGTGGGCGAGACCGAGGAGGTCTACGCCCGCCCCGCTCACCCCTATACGGCCGGTCTCCTCGCCGCGGTCCCCGTTGCCGACCCCGACCTGGTGGAGACGCCGGTCGAGCGGGTGCGGGGCGAGCTGCCCAGTCCGCTCGATCCGCCCAGCGGATGCCGTTTCCGCACCCGCTGCCCCCTGGCGACGGAGCTGTGCGCGAGCGTGGAGCCGACGCTCGAGGCCGTCGGGGCCGACCACGGGGTCGCCTGCCACTTCCCCCTGCAGCCGAAGCTCCGGAAGACCGGTTCGCCCGCTGAGGAGGCGCACGCATGATCTGGTTCGTCGCCCGCCGGGTGCTGGTGTCCCTCGCGGTGCTGCTGGGCATCTCGCTCGTCGTGTTCCTCATGCTGCATCTGATCTCCGACAGCCCCGGACGCGCGGTCCTCGGTCAGCAGGCCACGCAGGCGGCCGTCGACGCGTTCAACCGCGAGAACGGCTACGACCGCCCCGTGCTGATCCAGTACGGGGACTACCTGCTGCAGCTGCTGAAGGGCGACCTCGGACGCTCGTACAAGCTCAACGAGGAGGTCGGCACCCTCCTGCTCCAGAACGCGCCGCGCAGCGCGATGCTCTCGCTGTGCGGTCTGGTGCTGGCCCTCGTGATCGCGATCCCGCTCGGCATCCTGCAGGCGGTCCGTCGTGGACGCTTCGTCGACAGGGCCGCGACGTCGGTGTCGTACCTGCTGTACGCGACGCCGTCGTTCCTCATCGCCCTGGTGCTCATCGGCGTCTTCAGCCAGACCGTCCCGCTGTTCCCCGCCGAGGCGTCGCAGTCGACCTCGCCGTGGGTCGTGTTCACCGACACGAGGGCGATGGCGCTGCCGCTGATCACCCTCGCGATCACGAACATCGTGGTGTTCGCGCAGTACCAGCGCTCCTCTGCCCTCGAGCAGCTCGGCATGGACTACATCAAGGTCGCGCGGGCGAAGGGCGCATCCGAGCGCATCGTGCTCACCCGGCACCTGCTGCGCAACGCGATCACCCCGATCATCACGCTCGTCGGCGTGCTGATCCCCACCCTCCTCGCGGGCAATCTCATCGTCGAGGCGGTCTTCAACTACCCGGGACTCGGGCTGCTCTTCCTGAACAGCCTCCACCGAGAGGACTATCCGGTGCTGCTGGCATACACGCTCATCGGCGGTGCGCTCACCGTCGCAGGGAACTTCGTGGCCGACCTCGTCGTCGCCCGCGCCGACCGCCGGATCGAGCTGGGAGCATGAGCACGGCACGCGCGGAGATCGCGGCCGAGGAGCTCCCCGTCCTCGCCACGCGCAACCCCCTCTCGCGCTCCGCGGTGCTGAAGGCGCTGTGGCGCAACAAGCCGGGCATGGCGGGGGTGTTCATCCTCGTCGGCCTGGTGCTGTTCTGCTACCTCGGACCGCTCGTGTACCCCACGAACCAGACCGACGTCGACCTCCTCAACGCCGCGCTCGCCCCGGGGGAGGGCTTCCCGCTCGGCACGGACAGCAACGGCTTCGACGTGCTCGGCCGGCTCATGCAGGGCGGCCAGGTGTCGCTGCAGATCGGACTGCTCGCCGCGCTGTTCGCCACCACGCTCGGCACGATCTACGGAGCGGTCGCGGGCCTCGTCGGCGGCGTCGTCGACGGCATCATGATGCGCGTCGTCGACGTGCTGCTGTCGATCCCGTTCCTGTTCTTCGTGCTCATCATCGCTGCGCGCTTCACGGCCACGCCGCTCACCCTCAGCCTCGTGATCGGCGGCTTCTCCTGGCTCGTCGCGGCGCGGCTGATCCGCGGCGAGGTGCTGTCGCTCCGCGTCAGGGAGTTCGTGTCGGCCGCGCGCCTCATGGGTGCGAGCAACCGGCGCCTGATCTTCAGCCACCTCATCCCGAACACCTTCGGGGTGATCATCGTGAACCTGACCTTCCAGGTCGCCGACTCGATCATCGTGCTCGCCGCTCTCGGCTATCTCGGCTTCGGCCTGAGCTATCCGGTGACAGACTGGGGCAGTCAGCTCTCCAGCGGGGTGACGTTCCTCGCGGCGGACTACTGGTGGCTGATCTACCCGGTCGGCGTGTGCATCGTGCTCACCGTGCTGGCGCTGAACCTGCTCGGCGACGCGCTCCGCGACGCGATCGAGCACCGATCCCTGTGAACCCCGGCGGGGCTGTGTAGGCCTCGACGGATCACGCCCCGCGATTCTGTCGGGATCCCTGAACGGCCGACATCGGGGATGCTGCACTCTCGGAGCATCGGACCTCTGCACCACCCGATCGGTCCGACCATCATCTCAACCCGAACGAGGAGCACCGCACATGTCGCAGGTTCCGCGGAGGCGAGGACGCCTCCTTCTCGCCCTGGCCACGGCCGGGGTGCTCGCACTGACCGGCTGCACCGGCACGAGCTCGCAGGTCGATACGGCGACGTACGACAAGATCCCCGAGGCGAGCAGCTCGCACGTCGACGGGGGCGTCGTCACGATCGCGTTGACGCCGGGCCTCACCCCGAACTACATCTACCCGTTCCCTCCCGCCGAGGCCGGCGGAACGGTGATCGGCTACGACCTCATGTGGCGTGCGCTGTACCGCACGAGCCTCGAGGGGGAGCCCTTCGACGAGGCGACCAGCCTCGCCGAGGCGCCGGTCGTCAGCGACGACGGTCACACCGCCACGATCACGCTCAAGGACTACACCTGGTCCAACGGCAAGCCCGTCACCGCCGACGACGTCGTGTTCTCCTTCGACCTCCTCAAGGCGGCGATCGCCGACAGCCCCGCGAACTGGAGCTTCTACACGCCGGGGCAGTTCCCCGACGGCGTCACGGCGACGGCGGCGGATGCGCACACACTCACCCTGACCTTCGAGACGCCGTACAACCCGTCGTACCTGGTGTCGCTCCTGCAGCTGCTCTACGTCATGCCGTCCGCCGACTGGAGCATCGCCGAGACCGGCGGGCCCGTGCTCGACTTCCGCGACCCCGCGAACGCCACGGCGATCTACCACTACCTCACCGCGCAGTCGTCCGACCAGTCGACGTTCGCCACGAACCCGCTGTGGCAGGTCGTGAACGGCCCGTACCGGCTGTCGGCGTTCGAGCCGACGACGGGGTCGTTCTCCCTGACGCCGAACGAGGAGTACGCGGGCCCTGGGGACTCGACCATCGAGCGCGTCGACTTCAAGGCGTTCACCTCGGCTGCGGCGATCTACAACCAGTACGAGGCGGGCACGCTCACGGTCGGCCGACTGGACGCCAGTTACGCCTCGAAGATCGACGACCTGAAGAAGAAGGGCTACAACGTGTACGGCGCCCCGTCGCCGGCCCGGTTCGACGGCCTCGTCCTCAACTTCGCGAACACCGTCGACAACTTCGACAAGGTCATCGCGCAGCTCTACATCCGCCAGGCGCTGCAGCACTCGATCGACCAGGCCGGGTACATCAAGAGCCGCGGCATCCACAGCGGCACCGCCACGGAGAACTACAGCACGGGCGGTCTGAACTCGGCGTACCCGCCGGAGTTCGGCGACGAGGCGACGTACCCCTTCGACCCGAAGGCGGCGGAGAAGCTCCTCACCGATCACGGCTGGAAGGTGGATGCCGAGAAGGGCACGACCTGCGTCAAGCCGGGCACCGGTGACGACGAGTGCGGAGAGGGGATCCCCGAAGGGCAGAAGATCACCTTCACGATCGCCTCCGCCAACGAGCCCGCCTACGTGGGCGCTCGGGATCTCGCGTTCGTCTCCCAGCTCAAGAAGCTCGGCATCGAGGCGAAGATCGTGACGAAGTCGCTGAACTACATGTACGAGAACTACGGCAACAGCTACGCGCCGGACAACGCCGACGAGTGGGCCATGCAGGACTTCGGCGCCTTCGTGCAGACCGCGTACCCGACCAGCAACAACGCCTTCAACACGGGCGGCAGCTTCAACCTGGGCAGCTACAGCAACCCCGAGGCCGACGCGCTGATCGAGGCGAGCACGTTCGGTTCAGACCCGACCGCGCTCAGCGCCGAGGTCACGATGCTGTCGAAGGACCTTCCGGTGCTCTTCTTCCCGACGCCCGACAATCTGATCGTCTGGAAGGACACGCTGTCGGGTCCTCCCTCGACCTTCCGATCGCTCCTGAAGTTCGTCTACTCTCCGGAGCAGTGGTACTTCACCGAGAAGCAGTAGGGACCCGCCGATGAGCGCGCAGACCGCCGCGTACGCGCAGCCGATCCCCGAGATCGACCTCGCGCATCCGGAGCTCCCCGGCTCCGCCGCGATCGGCGCGCTCATCGGCGCGTCCAGGGTGGTCGCGCTCGGCGAGGGCGCCCACAGCATCGTCGAGTTCACGGCCTACGGCGACGCCTTTCTGCGCACCCTCGTGCGCGATCACGGCGTCACGGCGTTCGTGATGGAGTCGGGCTTCGCAGAGGGGCTGCTCGTGGACGAGTGGATCCGCGGCGGCCCCGGCGCCGTGCAGGACATCGCCAGGGAGGGCATCACCTACCGCTTCGGGGAGTCGGAGTCGCTCTGGCGGCAGCTGGAGTGGATGCGGGAGTGGAACGCCGCAGGCGGCGGCATCCGCTTCTACGGAATGGACCTGCCCGGCTCCTCCACCTCGCCGGGGCCGGCCGTGCGCGCCTGCCTCGCCCGGATCCCGGCGCGCGACGGCGACGAGGAGCTGCAGCGCGTCGCCGACCTCGGCGGCCGCACGGAGGCCGCCATCGCCTACGCCTCGATGTCGGACGGGCAGCGCACGGAGTTCGCGGAGTCCCTGCGCGCACTGATCGCCCGGGTCCGTGAGGACGGCGACGAGATCGCGCTGCGCTGCGCCGCGTCGATCGACGCGTATCTCGCGGAGCTCGACGGGGATGACGACGCGGGCCCCTACCCCCGCGAGACGTTCATGGCCGAGACCGTCGAGTGGATCGCGGCGCGCGAGAAGAGGATCCTCGTCTACGCGCACAACGGCCACGTCCGCCGCACCCCGCTCGACGGGAGGCCCATGATGGGCGCCCTCCTCTCTTCCGCACTCGGGGCGGACCTCCGCGTCATCGGCATGACGTACGGCGCCGGCCCTGTGGTGACCTTCACGCAGCGCTCGCCGCGGCCCTTCGACTGCGACGTCTCGCTCGGTCAGCGCGGGACCGTGCCCGGATCGATCGAGGAGCGGCTGGACGCGATCGGAGCGGATGCCGTGCTCGTTGATCTCTCTCGCGCCGACGCGGCCCTTCTCGACGGCGTCGAGGGGATGCTGGCGAGCGGGAGCCTGGAGCGGGTCGACGACTTCCCCGCGAGCTTCGACGCCCTGCTGCACCTGCACCGGGTCCGCCCGACCCCCGGCGCCTTCGAGCGTCTGCGCGCGGAGTTCGATGCTCCAGGGCGGTCGGAGGCATGAGCCGGATCTATCCGCCGACGCGCACGGACGACGTCGTCGAGGAGGTCGCGGGCGTCCAGATCCCTGATCCCTACCGATGGCTCGAGGCGGACAGCGCGGAGGTGCACGACTGGCAGCGCGCGCAGGCCGAGCTCGCGATCGCGACGATCGACGCCGGTGGACGGACGGACGCCGCGCTGGCGCTGATCGAGAGGCACGAGCTCGGCTCCCGTCCGGAGCTTCCGCGGCACGGCGGAGGTCGATGGTTCCGGGTGGAGAGCGGGGCGGTCGTCGTGAGCGACGAGCCGTACGGCGCCGGCAGGGCGCTGGTCTCGCTCGCGCTGTTCGACGAGCCCGGGCGCCCCGCCGTGCTCTCGTGGTTCGCGCCGTCGCCCGATGGCGAGGTGCTCGCCCTCGGCGTGTGCACCGACGGCAGTGAGCACAACACGATCCGTCTCGTCGACGTCGCCACCGGAGCGCTGCGCGCTGACGCTCCGCCCGAGGTGCTGCACAGCTCGTGGGCCGGCGGGGTCTCCTGGCTGCCCGACGGCTCGGGGTTCTTCTTCCTCGCGCTCGCCGGGACCGCCGAGGGCTTCCGTCAGGTCGTGTACCGCCGCGCGCTCGGCGAGAGAGGGGCGTCCTCCGTCGAGGCGATCCCCGTTCCCGACGGCTCGCGGGAGTACACCCGCATCCAGTTCTCCGCCGACGGACGCTGGGCGGTCGCGAGCCATCGCGTGGGAACGCCGATCCCGGTCGCCGTGAGGGACCTGCACGCGGGCACGCCGTGGCGGGCCTTCATCCACGACTGCGCCGACACGATCGCCGGGCACATCGTCGGCGACGAGTACATCGCCGTCACCGATCACGGTGCGGCGCGCGGCCGGGTCGTCGCGATCCCGCTCGATGCATCGGCGCCCGAGGACCCGACGACCTGGCGCGTGCTCGTCCCCGAGGGAGACACGGTGCTGCGCTCCCTGACCCCGGTGGGAGGGCATCTGTACCTCAGCGGCTTCGCCGACACGGCCGCGCGCGTGCGCGTGCTGCGCGCCGACGGCTCCGACGCGGGCGCCGTGCCGCTCCCGGCAGACGGCGCCCTGGGGGGTGCGTTCTTCCCGCTCACCGGTCTCGACCCCGACGACGGCAGCGGCGAGTTCCTCTTCACGTTCTCGACCCTCACGACGTCGTGGGGCGCGTACCGGCACCGCCCTGGAGCCGTCGGGATCGACCAGCTCCTCGCCCCGCTGGTCGCCGTCGACGCCGAGGTCGAGTACCTCTGTGCGACGGCCCCCGACGGCACGCCGATCCCGTACCACGTGGTGCGTCCGGCCGGCGCGGCGACAGCACCGGCCCCCGCGCTGATCTCCGCATACGGCGCCGCGGGCATCCCCACCCTGCCGAAGTACCAGCTCGACCTCGCGGCGTTCGTCGCAGCGGGGGGCACGTTGATCCAGGCGTACCTCCGTGGCGGCGGCGAGTTCGGCCGCGACTGGTTCCGCGGCGCCGACCGGGAGCGGAGAGGCGTGCGCGACGGCGATCTGCGCGCCGTCGCCGACGACCTGATCGCCAGAGGGATCAGCGCACCGCGGATGCTGGCGCTGACGGGCGGATCCGACGGCGGGCTGATGTGCGGCGTCGCCGTGACGACCGCTCCGCAGCTGTGGCGCGCCGTGCTGCCGCGGTCGCCGCTGCTCGATCTCATCGGCGGCATCCGCATCCCCTACCTCGAGTTCGTGATCCGCAAGGCGTGGGGCGACCCCGACGATCCCGTCGACGTCGAGCGGCTGCGCCGGTCGTCTCCGTACGAGCGCGTGGTCGAGGCGGAGTACCCGCTCGTCTACGTGCAGGCGGGGGCCACCGATCCGCGGTGTCCTCCGGCGCAGGCGCGCAAGTTCGTCGCGAGGATGCAGGCCGCGCAGCGCGGCGACGAGCCCGTCCTGCTGCACGTCTTCGAGAACGCAGGTCACGGCGCGGGCACGAGCCCCGAGGTGCTGCGGGCGCAGGATGCCGAGTGGCTCGCGTGCCTGATGGGCGCGCTCGGACTCAGCGCTCGGTCGTGATCGCCAGCAGGCGCAGCTGCAGCTGCACGGCGAAGCGCGCGTTCGGATCGTCGAGATCGAGCCGTCCGACCTCGGCGACGCGGCGCAGCCGGTAGCGGAACGTGTTCTGGTGCACGAACATCGCGGCGGACGCCAGCGTGACGTCGCCCATCGCATCGAGCCACGCGCGCAGCGTGTCGACGAGGCTCGCCTGGTGCGAATCGTCGTAGGCCATGAGGCGCGCGAGCGGACCGGACGGCACATCCCGGGACGAGCCGGCGAGCTCCAGGAGCAGCGATTCGGCGTGCACGTCCTCCAGACGGGCGACCTGCCGCTCGGCGACCCCGGCCCGCAGCACGCGGAGGGCGCGATCGGCGCTGGAGCGGGAGCGGGGGAGCTGCGCGGTCTCCTGTACCACGCTGCCGATGCCGATGAACGGCTGCTGCGAGGAGCGCACCCTGGTGAGGAACTCGTTCGCGAGGCGCACAGCGCTCTCCTCGGCATCCGTCGTCGTCGCGGTCACCGGCAGCACGCCGTAGGCGACCTCGCCGATGAGCCCGACCGTCGAACGGGGATGCGCGAACAGCAGATGCACGGAGAAGGCGTCGGCGACGCGCTTGCGCTCCGCGGCGAGGGCGGCGTGGGGCAGCTGATCGGTCGCCGGCGCGTGCAGCGAGAGGGCGAGCACGACCGCGGGCTCCTCGCGGAGGCCGAGCCGGCGGGCGGCTTCCGCGGCGGTCGGGCCGCCGTCGAGCACGCTGCGCAGCTGATCGGCCCGCAGGCGCCGCTCCACGTCGGCATCCGTGCGCTGCCAGACCATGTGCATCGCGACGAGCTTCGCCGAGTCGCGGAGCACGCGCACATGCTCCTCGCTGAGAGGCGTGGGAGAGGCGACCCAGATCGTCCCGAGCACCTCGTCGCCGGCGCGCACGGCCATGACGGTGCGGCGGCTGTCTGCTGTCTCGCTCGACGGCGCCACCTCGACGGGGTCGTCGCTGCGGCTGATCTCCTGGAAGACGCCGGTCTCCTCCAGCAGGCGGGTGTAGTGCGGGGGGAGCTGCCTGCCGCGGGGCGCCGCGCTCTCCTGCGCGTGCGAGAACGCCAGCAGCTGGGAGTTGCGGTCCTCGATCGTCACGGGCGCCTCGAGCAGGGCTGCGATCGCATTGGCCATCGCGAAGAGGTCGCCCGCGAGGATGCCGCCGAACGTCACGGGTCGCGCGTCGTCAGGACCCCCGGGGGTCATCAGGGCACGGAACAGACCGGCCAGGTGAGCCCAGGTGGTGCCGGGGGAGAGCGAGAAGAGCACGACACCCGCGCGGTGCGCCGCGGCACGGAGCTCGTCGTCGGCGGCGAAGGGCGCGCGCACGACGAGACCGGCCGCCCCGCTGAGCCCGAGCCGCGTGAGCACCTGCACGACGTCGTCGCTCTGCTCGAGGCCGACGCCGAGCACGATCGCGTTGCGCGGGGCCTCCGGCTCGTCGCGGGGGTCGTGGATCGCCACCGCCTCGATCGTGCGGTCGGCGCTGACCTCTCCGGCGACCACCTCGAGCAGGGTGCCGCCGAGCTCCTCCATGACGTGCACGAGGCTCGCCTGGGGCCGGTGGTTCATCGCGGCTCGCATTCTTGTGAGGCTAGCACCGCGCACCGGGCGTTCATCGGACCGGGACCCACTGCCGCGACACCGTGAAGCGGGCGAGCGCGTCGGGGGCGGGGGACACGCCGATTCCCGGGCCGGTGGGCACCGCGAGGTGCCCGTCCACGAGTCGGAACGGCTCCGTGATGTCCTCGGCGAAGTAGCGCTCGGAGGCAGACGTGTCGCCGGGGAGCGTGAAGCCGGGGAGGGCGGCGAGGGCGACGTTGGCGGCCCGGCCGACGCCGGTCTCCAGCATCCCTCCGCACCACACGGGCACCCCGTGCGCAGCGCAGACGTCGTGGATGCGTCGGGCCTCCAGATAGCCGCCCACGCGCCCGGCCTTGATGTTGACGATGCGGCAGGCGCCCAGTTCGATCGCGGTCGCCGCGGCTCTGGCCGACACGATGGACTCGTCGAGGCAGATGGGCGTGGCGAGACGGCGCCCCAGCATCGCGTGGCCGAGCAGGTCGTCGGCCGGCAGCGGCTGCTCGACCAGCGAGAGGTCGAAGTCGTCGAGGGCGAGGAGGTCGTCGATGTCGCTGCGCTCGTAGCTCGCGTTCGCGTCGACCTGCAGCATGATGTCGCCGAACCGCTCGCGCACCGCGCGCACCGGCTCCACGTCCCACCCCGGCTCGATCTTCAGCTTGATGCGCAGGTAGCCGTCGGCGAGGTACCCGTCGACGGTGTCGAGGAGGTCGGGGATCGAGTCGGCGATGCCCACGGAGACCCCGGAGGCGACGGAGCGCCGCACCGCGCCGAGCGCGTAGGAGAGGGGGATGCCGCGGGCCTTCAGGTCCGCGTCCAGGATCGCGGTCTCCAGCGCGGCCTTCGCGAGGCGGTTCTCCTTGAAGGCCGAGAGTGCAGGGGCGACGCTGTGCGCGTCGAGGTCGGGCGCTGCGGCGAGAGCGGGGATGAGGTGCCGTGCGAGCACATCCGCGACGCCGTGCGTGTGCTCGCCGGAGTAGAGCGGCGCCTCGCTGGCCCCGCTCTCGCCCCACCCCTCGGCCTCGTCGGTGACCGCGCGCAGCAGCAGGGTCTCGCGCACGGCCTCGGTGCCGAACGAGGTGCGGAAGGCACCCACCAGCGGCATCGCGATGTGGAGGATCTCCACGCCTTCGAGCTTCATGAGATCTCCGTTCTGCCGACCGGTCCGCGGTCGACGATGTACCAGCCGGCGCGGTCGAATCCGCGCACGGTCGCTCCCTCCGCGATGAGGGCGCCGAGGGTGCGCCTGATCGCCAGGCGCCAGTCGGCCGCCCTCCGCGGGTCCTGCTCGCGCATCGCCTCCATGTCGGCGGGCACGGCGATGAGCACGGTCGCGGCGTCCGTGCGCCCGTCGACGGGGCGCTCGTCGCCGTCGGCGCTGAGGCCGATCGCGGCATCGGTCTCGTCCGCGATGCTCGACAGACGCGGGTGCCCGCCCGCCGCGGCGACGGATGCCGGAGCCGTCAGCGACCACCTCGCCATCACGCGGTCGGTGATGTCGTCGCGGTTGATCGCGTCGTCCATCGTGCCGTACAGGTCGGGGAGGTAGGCGCCGACGCCGGCGCCGAGCTTGCCGAGGTTGAAGTAGGCGTTGCGGCGGATCAGCGGGTCGAAGGTCCAGGTGATCGTCTCGGCGCCCTGGTGCAGCGCCCACGCCCGCTGATGGAGCTTGAGCGCGAAGCCGATGCCGGAGCCGCGGGTGCGGGGCAGCGCTCCGGCGATGTGGCTGTGCAGGCGCCGCTCGGCGGGCGGTGCGAAGAAGCCGAGGCATGCGGCGGCGAGACCGTGCTCGTCGAAGGCGCCGCTGACGTAGCCGCCCGCCGCGCGCATCGCGCTGAGCATGTCGGCGGTCACCGGCGGATTGCGCTCCCCGGTGCGCCAGACCTGCTCGATCAGTGAGCGCACCGCCGCGTGCTCGTCGATGTCGTCGATGAGGCGGATGTGCAGACCCGATGCGTGCTCCGCGGCGAGGGCGTCGGCGTCCGCCCGCTCCGAGATGGTCATCGCCGGGCCGTCTCAGGAGCACGGACGGCGTGCTCGTCCTGCAGCAGGTCGGCGACCAGCGCCGTCAGCAGCCGGGTGCGGTCGGGCAGCTCGGCCACGATCACGTGCTCGTCGTCGGCGTGCGCGCCGCCGCCGACAGCGCCGAGCCCGTCGAGGGTCGGAGTGCCGACGCCCGCCGTGAAGTTGCCGTCGGATGCCCCGCCGACCGCGATCGACTCCAGGGGGCGGATGCCGAGGCGCTCGGCGAGCCCGCGGGCGCGGTCGAAGAGCGCCGCGGAGGCGTCGGCCTGCAGGGGAGGACGGTTGATGCCGCCCTCGACCGTGATGACGGCGCCGTGGATGCGGGGTGCGAGCGCGAGCATCGCCTCGTGGGTGCGCTGCTGCTCGCGCGCGGAGCGGGCGCGGACGTCGACCATGAACGACGCGTGCGCGGGGACGGTGTTCGAGGTCGTGCCGCCGCGCATGCGCGTGGGGGTCACGGTGGTGCCGAGGTCGGGAGCCGCGAGATCGGCGACGGCCTGGATCTGGTGCGAGAGCTCGATCGTCGCGTTGACGCCCTGCTCTGGCTCGAGGCCGGCGTGGGCCGCGCGCCCCGTGACGTGCACCTCGTAGCGGGAGACGCCCTTGCGCTCGGTCTTGAGCGCGCCGCCGGGGCCGGCGGCTTCGAGCACGAGGGCCGCAGCGCACCGGGCGGCCTCCTCCTCGATGAGGGAGCGCGAGGTGTGCGAGCCCGGTTCCTCGTCGCCGGTGATCAGCAGGGTCACGCCGTCGAGGTCGTCGAGGGCGGCGAGCGCATGGAACGCGATCACCAGGCCTGCCTTCATGTCGAAGGAGCCGGGGCCGCGGAGCACGCCGTCCTCGACGTCGGCGGGGTGGGTGACGATCGTGGAGAGCGGCCAGACGGTGTCGTGATGGCCGAGCAGAAGAACCTTCGCGCCCTCGCCGAAGCGCCACCGCAGGTGCGTGCAGCCGTCGAGCACGATGCGCTCCGGATCGGCGCCGAGAAGCCTCGCGCCCAGGGCGGCGACGGCATCCGCGCTCCGAGAGACCGCGACGAGATCGTCGGACGGGGACTCGCACCGCACCAGGTGCTGGATGTCCGCGATCATGGCGGCGGTGCGTTCTGGCATCGCTGCTCCCTTGCTGTGGCATGCCGATTCCCTGCGGATCCATCCTGCGACGCTGCCGACGCGAGCTGGCTGTCGGAACGACCGAACGCGACGGCCTCCGTTGGTCGGGCTCGATGGACGAAAGGTTCTTTTCGAAGAGTTCGGAATTCCTCTTGTGCTCAGCTTGTTCACAGGAATAGGCTGGAGGGCTTCGCGCCGACCGGCCGACGCCACCGAGCCCCTGAGGAGGACACCATGACCACGATCGCCACCGCGCGGATCGCAGCTCTCGGCTCGACCCCGGCGCGCCCGCTCTTCATCTAGAGCCACCCGCCTCTCCGCATCGGACGCCCGGACTCTCAGAGTCCGTCTCACGCGCCCGCCCCGTTCAGCAACCGCTTTCCATACGAAACTCGTCTGAGAGACATGTCTTCCTCGTCTTCATCGCAGAACATCTCGCACTCGTCCTCCCTGTCCACGCCGGCGGCGCTGTGGCGTCTCAAGCCCTTCGTCAAGCCGGTCATCTGGCGACTCGCCGGCGGTGCCGCGAGCGCGCTCGCCGCAGCGATCATCGCCCTGATGATCCCCATCGTCCTCGAGCAGATCATCCGCGGTCCGGTGCAGTCCGGCGACCTCGGCGCCATCGGCTGGGGCGCGCTCGCCGTGTTCGGTCTCGCCGTCGGCGAGGCCGTGATGGTGTGGCTGCGTCGCCAGTTCGTGCTCAACCCCGCCACCGAGGTCGAGTACAAGATGCGCACCGACCTCTACTCGCGCCTGCAGACGCTGCCGGTGGCCTTCCACGACCGCTGGCAGTCGGGACAGCTGCTCAGCCGCATGATGCAGGACATCGGCCTCATCCGCCGCTGGCTCGCGTTCGGCCTCGTGCTGCTCGTCGTCAACGTCCTCACGATCATCATCGGCTCGGTGCTGCTGTTCCGCTGGCACTGGCTGCTCGGCACGATCTTCCTCGTCACGGCCGTCCCGCTCTGGATCCGCGGCTACCTGTTCGAGAAGCGCTACGGCGCGCTCACCCGCCGCAGTCAGGATCAGGCGGGAGACCTCGCCACCAGCGTCGAGGAGAGCGTGCACGGCATCCGCGTGCTCAAGGCCTTCGGCCGGGGCAAGCACGCGCTGAGCCGCTTCAGCCGTCAGGCCGAGACGCTCCGCGAGACCGAGATGAGCAAGGCCGGCGCGATCGCGTCGATCTGGTTCTGGCTCGACCTCATGCCGCAGATCGCGTTCGGCCTCAGCCTGATGTCGGGCATCTGGCTGATCTCGCAGGGCGCCATCGAGGTGCCTGAGCTCTTCGCGTTCTTCGCGATGGCCGTGGTGCTGCGCTGGCCGATCGAGTCGATCGGCTTCCTGTTCTCGTTCATGCTCGACGCCAGGACGGCGACCGACCGCGTGTTCGACATCTACTCCGAGACGAATTCGATCACCGATCCGGAGCACCCGGTGAGCATCGAGAAGCCGCGCGGCGAGCTCGCCTTCGAGGCGGCCCACTTCCGCTACCAGGATGCGGGGGCCTCGGAGCGCGACCTGCTCGACGGCATCGACCTCGTGCTGCGCCCCGGCGAGACCATGGCCCTCGTCGGGCTCACGGGCAGCGGCAAGACCACGCTCACCACTCTGCCTGCGCGTCTCTACGACGTCACCGGAGGCCGCGTGACGCTCGACGGCGTCGACGTGCGCGACCTCACGCTCGCCGAGCTGCGCCAGCACATCGCGATGGCCTTCGAGGACGCGACGCTGTTCTCGGCATCCGTCCGGGAGAACGTGCTGCTCGGTCGCGCCGACCTCGACGTGCACAGCGAAGAGGCCGAACGGGTGCTCCGGGAGGCGCTCGACGTGGCGCAGGCGGCCTTCGTCGATGCGCTGCCCGAGGGCGTCGAGACCATCATCGGCGAGGAGGGGCTGAGCCTCTCCGGTGGCCAGCGCCAGCGTCTCGCCCTCGCCCGCGCCGTCGCGGCGAAGCCGAAGGTGCTCGTCCTCGACGACCCGCTCTCGGCTCTCGACGTCGACACCGAGGCTCTCGTCGAGGAGGCGCTGCGCCACGTGCTCGCCGACACGACCGCGATGATCGTCGCGCACCGTCCGTCGACGGTCGCGCTCGCCGATCGGGTCGCCCTGCTGGAAGCCGGCCGCATCACGGCCGTCGGCACCCATGCCGAGCTGCTGAAGTCGAGCCGCCACTACCGCCACGTCATCTCCAGCCTGGAGGCCGAGGAGGCGGCGCGGACCGGGACGATCCCCGTCATCCGCGACACGGCAGACGAGATCGACGAGGTCGTGCAGGAGGGGATCCGAGAGGATGCCGCCGCCGACGAAGACCTGATCAGCGAGAAGGAGGTGCAGGCATGAGCTCCGCGATCACCGGAACCCAGGATGAGGACCGCTCCCGCTACACGCGAGAGGAGAGCCAGGCCATCCGCCGTCGTTCGCTGCGGCTGCTCGGCTCGCTCGTCGTGCCGCTGCGCCCGCAGATCGTGCTCGCCGCCGCCGTGCTGGTCGTCTCGACCGCGCTGCAGGTGGCGGGGCCGATCCTCATCAGCATCGGCCTCGACAGGGCGCTGCCCGCCGTGCTCGACCACGCCGACTGGATGCCGACCTTCATGGTCGGTCTCGCCTATTTGTTCGCCGGGCTCTTCGCCGCCGTCCTCATCGCGTGGTACGTGATGATCGCGGCGCGGATCACCCAGGCGGTGCTGCTCGACCTGCGCAAGCGGATCTTCCTGCACACGCAGCGGCTGAGCCTCGAGTTCCACGAGTCGTACACGTCCGGTCGCATCATCTCGCGCCAGACCAGCGACCTCGACTCGATCAAGGAGCTGCTCGACGGCGGGCTGAACGAGCTCGTCTCCGGCGTGCTCTTCGGCGTCTTCACCTTCATCGCCCTGTGCGTGTGGGACTGGCAGTCGGGCGTGATCCTCGCGCTCGCCGGCATCCCGCTGTTCTTCCTGATGCGCTGGTTCTACACCCGCTCGCAGCTCGTGTACCGCGAGTCCCGTGTGATCAGCGCCAAGGTGATCGTGCAGTTCGTCGAGACGATGACCGGCATCCGCGCCGTCAAGGCGTTCCGCAAGGAGCCGCGCAACGACGCCGCCTTCCAGAAGGTGGCCGGTGACTACCGCGACGTGAACCGTCGCTCGATGCTGCTGTTCGGCACGTTCGAGCCCGGTCTGATGGGCGTGGCCGCTCTCACGCTCGGACTCGTCGTGCTGTGGGGCGGCATCCGCGTCTCCGACGGCGCGCTGAGCGTGGGTGTGCTGCTCTCGGCCGTGCTGTACGTGCGCAACTTCTTCGCGCCCATGCAGGAGATCGCGATGTTCCTGAACTCCTACCAGTCCGCGACAGCGGCGCTGGAGAAGGTGTCGGGCGTTCTCGAAGAGGTGCCGAGCGTGCCCGATCCCGAGAAGCCGGTCGACCTGTGGGAGTCCCGCGGTCACATCGAGTTCGACGAGGTCACCTTCGGCTACAGCGGTGAGAAGACGATCCTGCCGAACTTCTCGCTCGACATCCCCGCCGGGCAGACGATCGCGCTCGTCGGGACCACCGGTGCGGGCAAGTCCACGCTGGCGAAGCTCATCTCGCGGTTCTACGACCCCTCCCAGGGGCGGGTGACCCTCGACGGGGTGGATCTGCGCAAGCTCCACCCCAAGGATCTGCGCCGCGCCATCGTGATGGTGACGCAGGAGGCCTACCTGTTCAGCGGGACGGTCGCCGACAACATCGCGCTCGGCAAGCCCGATGCGACGCTCGACGAGATCCGCGCGGCCGCGCGGGCGGTGGGGGCCGACGAGTTCATCTCGTCCCTCCCCGACGGCTACGGCACCGACGTGAACAAGCGCGGCGGTCGGGTCTCGGCGGGGCAGCGTCAGCTGATCTCGTTCGCCAGGGCGTTCCTCGCGGACCCGGCGGTGCTGATCCTGGACGAGGCGACGGCGTCGCTGGACATCCCGTCGGAGCGCCTCATCCAGGATGCGCTGCAGACGCTGCTCAAGGACCGCACGGCGATCATCATCGCCCACCGTCTGTCGACCGTGGCGATCGCCGACCGCGTGCTCGTGATGGAGCACGGCCGCATCATCGAGGACGACACCCCCGCGACGCTGATCGGCGGCACGGGCAAGTTCGCCCAGCTGCACGCGGCCTGGCAGGAGACGCTCGTCTGATCGTCGGCGCCGCCCGGCGCGGCATCCGATCCTCGGACGGACCGCCCGCGTGTCGGTGACGGATGCGTCCCGTGTTTCGGACGGGCCGCCCCCGTATTTCGGACGGATGCGCCGCGTATTTCGGACGGATGCTCGTTTTTCGGATGATCCACTTCGGATCGTCCGAAAAACGAGCATCCGTCCGATATTCGTTCGCCGAGGGGGCGGGGCTGGAGAGGCGTCAGGCGGA
>NZ_PCOT01000030.1 GCF_002979415.1 Microbacterium sp. MYb72
TCCCGTATGACAGGGGAGACCTCGTCGCTGCGATCCATGAGACCGGGATGCTGCTCTCCGTCGAGCACCGCCCTATCCCGGCCCCGCGCAACCGTACTCGGGAACGCCGGCGCCGTACCCCGGCCCGCCGCCGTACTCGGGTCCTCTGCCGCAGCCGGGAACAGCCGGTCAGCCTGCCCAGCCTCCCTATGATCCGTCCGCCTACCCGCACCACCCTCAGCAGGGACGAGGACTGGGAAACGGCGCGAAGGTCGGCATCGGCACCGGGATCGGATGCCTGTCGTACATCGTCGCCTTCGTGCTGTTCCTCAGTGTGATCTCAGCGCTCAGTTTTGCGGGCACCGCCGCGTACTTCGTGATCTTCGGGCTCCCGGTCCTGATCGGAATCGGGCTGCTGTTCTCCCCGAGGTCACGAGGCATCGGGGTCGGGATGCTGATCGTCTCGGCGGCCGCATGGCTCATCGTGATCGGGCCGTGCATCGGCCTGATATCGGGCTAGTCCGTTCAGTCCCCGTCGGCGAACGGCGCGAGATCTGCCGCGAGCCGCTCCGACACCCGCGCGCGCACGGCGGTTCCCGCCTCGCGGTGCTCGACGGAGAGCAGCATCCCGGTCTCATGGATCGCAGCGACGAGGTCTCCCCTGTCATACGGGATGACGGCGTGCACCTCGATCGCCGGCTGAGGCAGCGCCTCCTCGATGGCGGCGCGCAACTCCTCGATGCCCTCGCCGGAACGCGACGACACGAAGTGCGCGCGCGGCTCCAGGCCGCGGAGCACGAGTCGGTCGTCCTCGCTGATCAGATCGGCCTTGTTGAAGACGACGATCTCCGGCATGTCGCGCACGCCGACGTCGCCCATCACATCGCGGACGGTCTGCAGCTGTCCTGCCGGGTCGGGGTGCGAACCATCGACCACGTGCAGAACGACATCGGCGTCGCCCACCTCTTCGAGCGTCGAACGGAAGGCCTC
This sequence comes from Microbacterium sp. MYb72, assembly GCF_002979415.1. Taxonomy (GTDB): domain Bacteria; phylum Actinomycetota; class Actinomycetes; order Actinomycetales; family Microbacteriaceae; genus Microbacterium; species Microbacterium natoriense. Next base: position 970 of record NZ_PCOT01000030.1, read on the forward strand.
GACGAGCTGGTGCGGCAGGTTGCGCACGAAGCCCACGGTGTCGGTGAGCGTGTACACGCGACCGTCCGAGGTCTCCGAGCGTCGCACGGTCGCGTCGAGCGTCGCGAACAGCGCGTTCTCGACGAGCACCCCGGCGCTGGTGAGCGCATTCAGGAGACTGGACTTGCCCGCGTTCGTGTAGCCCGCGATCGCCACGGAGGGGATCGTGTTGCGCTTGCGTTCGGCTCGCTTCGCCTCCCGGGCGGGTCCGAAGTCACGGATCTGACGGCGCAGCAACGCCATCTTCGTGCGGATGCGGCGGCGATCGAGTTCGATCTTCGTCTCACCGGGGCCACGCGAGCCCATACCCGCGCCGCCGGCGCCGACCTGTCCACCGGCCTGCCGGCTCATGGACTCGCCCCAGCCGCGCAGACGAGGAAGGAGATACTCGAGCTGAGCGAGCTCGACCTGGGCCTTGCCCTCGCGGCTCTTCGCGTGCTGGCTGAAGATGTCGAGGATCACCGTGGTGCGGTCGATGACCTTCACCTTGACGACGTCCTCCAGGGCACGACGCTGGCTCGGTGCGAGCTCGGTGTCCGCGATGACGGTGTCCGCGCCGGTCGCGGCGACGATGCCCTTGAGCTCCTGGGCCTTGCCGCGGCCGATGTACGTGGCGGCATCCGGGTGCGGCCTGCGCTGCAGAACCCCGTCGAGCACGACGGCTCCAGCCGTCTCCGCGAGTGCTGCGAGCTCACGCAGGGAGTTCTCGGCGTCCTCCTGCGCTCCCTGCGGGTACACCCCGACGAGCACGACGTTCTCGAGTCGAAGCTGCCGGTACTCGACCTCGGTGACATCCTCGAGCTCGGTGGAGAGGCCGCCCACACGACGCAGCGCATGACGATCCTCGAGATCCCACTGATCTCCGTCCGAACGGGTGTGCGCGGCGGTCGATTCATCCTGCAGCGCCTGTGCGGCGCCGAACACGCGCACCTCCATGCGCTTCTCGGCGTTCGCGAGAACGCGGTCGACGGCTTCGTCGTCGGTGGAGGGGGTTGTGGTGTCCGTCATCCGTTCCTGATCTCTGGGTTTTGTTGCGAGTCTTAACCTTAGCCCGCCCTGTCCGGTACGCTCACGGTATGGGGTCCGACCATTACTTCACTGCGGCCCCGGCAAGCCCCGAGAACCTGCGGACGATCAGTGTGTCGCTCGCAGGCCGTGAGGTCGACGTCACCACCGCCGGCGGCGTCTTCAGCCCGGATCGGCTGGATGCCGGAACTGCGGTTCTCCTCGCCAACACGCCCCCGGTGCCGCCGGGTGGCCATCTTCTCGACCTCGGCAGCGGCTGGGGTCCCATCACGCTGTCGATGGCATTGGCCGCTCCGCACGCGACCGTGTGGGCCGTCGACGTGAACGAACGCGCCCTCGACCTCGTGCGGCGCAATGCTGCAGCGCTCGGGCTCACCAATGTCAACGCATCACTGCCCGATGATGTTCCCGAAGACGTGACGTTCCGCACGATTCGCTCGAATCCTCCGATCCGGGTCGGCAAGAACGAGCTGCACGGACTTCTGGAACGGTGGATCCCCCGGCTGGACGAGCGCAGCGATGCATGGCTCGTCGTGCAGCGCAATCTCGGGGCAGACTCGCTGCAGCGTTGGATCGCCGCATCCTTCCATCCCGGGTACAGCGTGTTCCGCACGGCGACCGGCAAGGGCTACCGGATCCTCAAGGTCCGCAAGCACGGGACGCCCCCCACGGAGCCGATCGCACTCACGGGGCTGTGACCCGCGACGGTCACCGCTGAGCTGTCATCCCGAGCAGGCCGGGAAGATCGGCCATGTCCGCGAAGACGGTCGTCCCCTCGCCGTCCAGCCAAGAAGGCGGTGTGAGCCCGCCGACGTAGCCGAACGATCGCATTCCGGCCGCACGTGCCGCCGCCACGCCGAAGCGGCTGTCCTCGATGACGACGCATCGAGACGGCTCGACTCCCATGCGCGCCGCCGCGTGCAGGAAGAGGTCCGGCGCGGGTTTTCCCTCATCCACGTCGTCGGCGCTGAAGATCCGCCCGTCGAACGTCGGCAGCAGTCCCGTCAAGCCCAGATTCCGTCGGATCTTGTCGTGCGAACCGCTCGAGGCCACGCACATGGCGCCGTCTATCGCAGCGATCGCCGCTTCGACGCCCTCCACCGCGGTGAGGTCGCTCTCGAAGACCTCCAGATACCACTGCTGGTAGGGCGCCTCCCAGTCGTCCGGCAACGGGCGCCCGAGGTGTGCTTCGACGTCGGCGCGGAAGTGAGCAGCAGAGCGCCCGACGAAGCGATGCACGATCTCCTCCGTGGTCAGCGTCCACCCGAGGTCCGCCAGAACCCGCCGATCGATCTCCACCGACAACCGCTCGCTGTCGACGAGCACGCCGTCGCAGTCGAAGATGACCAGCTCGATCGGCTCCGCCACCGACATCAGACCAGATCGACCTCGCCGTGGAACACGAGCGTCGCGGGACCGGACAGCGCGACGTGCTCGCCATCCTCCGCGGGGAACATCCGCACTCCGAGCGTCCCGCCCGGCACCTCGACACGCCAGTTGTTCGGGGCCTTCTCCCCCGCCCAGTACCGGACGGCGAGAGCTGTGGCAGCCACCCCTGTCCCGCAGCTCAGCGTCTCGCCCACACCGCGCTCCGAGACCCGCATCTTCACGTGACCGATGCCGTCGCGGACGAGCGGCTCACCTGGGACGACGAACTCCACGTTCGCTCCGTCCGGCAGCGCGGGGTCGAGCTCGGGAGTGCGGTGCAGCTCGAGCGAGGCCAGCTCGGCGTCCGATGCCAGCGCGACGACGACGTGAGGATTGCCGACGTCGATGCCGAGGCCGGGGCGGGTCACGGAGAGCCCACCTGCGGTGACCAGGGGATCGTCTCCGGAGAGCTTCCAGAGTCCGAGGTCGACCTGATATCCGCTCTCGCTGCGCGTCACATCCCGTACTCCGGCGCGCGTGCCGATCGGCAGCGTGGATCCCGGTTCGATCGCGGCGAGTCCCGAACGCACCAGATAGTGCGCGAACACGCGGATGCCGTTGCCGCACATCTCCGCGATCGAACCATCGGCGTTGCGGTAGTCCATGAACCACTCCGCAGCGGGCTCCTCCGCCAGCGCCGCAGCACCGTCAGGGATCGCGGAGGACCGAACGACCCGAAGGATGCCGTCTCCGCCGATGCCGAAGTGGCGATCGCACAGAGCAGCGACCTGTTCGCTCGTGAGGTCGAGTTCCCCATCGGGGTCGGCGATGATGACGAAGTCGTTGCCGGTGCCGTGCCCTTTGGTGAATGCGACCATGTCCCCAGTCTAGGGAGGTCGGCTATGCGTCGGCGATGAGCCGCTTGCCCGTGTTCGCGACGGCGAAGCGCTCGTACCCGAGGGCGTCGTAGAACCCCAGGACACCCTCGTTGCCCTCGCGCACCATGAGCTGCACCTTCGGGCAGCCCATGTCGAGAAGTCGTGCCTCTGCGTCGTGGACGAGGGCGCGAGCGACTCCCCGACCGCGATGAGAGACCGCGGTGGCGAGGTAGTACAGCCACCCTCGATGACCGTCGTAACCGGCCATCACACTGCCGACAAGGACACCGGGCATCGACGGATCCTCGACGACGAGGAAGAGCTCCGGCTGCACCGAGAGCTTTCGCTCTATGTCGAGCCTGGGGTCGTTCCACGGTCGCGTGAGACCCGCTTCCGCCCAGAGGGCGACGACGCCGTCGGTGTCGTCGCGTCGGAAGGGTCTCACATGCCGGGTCATGTCATGGCCTCCACACTATTGCGCGCGCTCACTCGCCCCTCAGCACCCGGTACCGCCCGCAGAGGAAGTTGCGGTTGCGGGCGACGTCGATCAGCTCGAGGTCGAGCACGCGCGGGAGAAGCGGGGCACCGGAGCCCAGAGTCACCGGCGCATACTGCACCCAGACCTCGTCGAGGAGACCGGCATCCGCGAACTGACCCGCCAGGCTGCCGCCGCCGACGATCCACAGGTCCTTCCCGTCGGCAGCCTCGATCATCTGGGCGTGCACGTCCCGCACGTCGGACGATGTGAGGTGCACGTCGCCCGTCTCGGGAAGCGCGAGCTCGCGATGAGTGAACACCCATGTCGGCTGCGCGTAGCCCCACCGGCCTTCTTCGGCGCGCATCACCCACTCGTAGGTCGACGCCCCCATAGCGAGAGCCCCGATCGTCTCGACGAAGCCCGGATAGGCCATCGGCCCGTCCATGTCGATGTCCTGCTTCAGGAGCCAGTCCAGCGAATGGTCTGCGGTCGCGATGAAGCCGTCGAGGCTGGACGCCGTGTAGTAGTGGGTGGTCATGCCTCCAGCATGCCGCGGACGTCAGACATCGGCTCGCGCCACTCGATCCCCGGGTACCGCTTGAACCACGACACCTGCCTCCGGGCGTAGCGTCGAGTCAGGGCCTGGGTCTCGGCGACGGCCTCCGCCGGCGTGAGCCGACCGTCGAGCTGTCCGAGCGCCTGTGCGTAGCCGATGGCCCTGCTCGCCGTGACCCCACCCTCGAGGCCCCGAGCGCGCAGTTCGGCGACCTCGTCGACGAGACCGGCCTCCCACATGCGGTCGACGCGCGCGTCGAGACGCTCGACGAGCGCGGGCCTGTCGACGTGGAGCCCGACGAGCCTGGTCTCGGAATGCCAGAGGACCGGGGCCTCCGGCAGCGCAGCGCCGTGTGTGGTGCCGCCCTGCTCCAGCACTTCGAGGGCACGGACGATACGGCGACCGTTGTGCGGATCGACACGTGCTGCCGTCTCGGGGTCGGCTTCGCGCAGCCGTGCCATCAGCGCCGCGCCGCCGAGTGACTCCAGCTCGCTCTCCAATCGGGCTCTGAGCGCGGGATCGCGAGGCGGGAATCGGAAGTCGAAGACGACGCTCGACACGTAGAGGCCCGATCCTCCGACGAGGATCGCATCACCGCCGCGGGAGTGGATCTCTCCGATCGCTGCGCGGGCGAGCGGTTGGTACCACGCGACCGCCGCTTCCTCGGTGACGTCCCTCACATCGAGCAGATGGTGCGCGATGCCGCGGCGCTCCTCCGGGGACAGCTTCGCGGTGCCGATGTCCATGCCGCGGTAGAGCTGCATCGCGTCGGCGTTCACGATCTCCGCGGGGTTGCCGCGTGCGCGGAGCTCCTCGGCGAGATCGAGAGCGAGGTCGCTCTTCCCGGTGCCGGTCGCGCCGACGACCGCCCAGAGACGCGGTCTCGTCACACGCCCACGCGCAGCGTCGGCAGCCCCAGCGAGACCGCGCGCGGCCCGCCGTCCGCCGCCGGAGCGGGCACTGCGCACGATTCGGCCTGCGAGCGGTCCCAGGCGTCTCCGCCGCGGGTGCGCCGGATGCGCAGCGGCCGTCCAGAAGGATCGTCGGCGAGCAGGTGGAAGGGAGCAGCGTGCGTGATGGTCACGGTGACGACGTCGCCCGGACGCGGGAGCTCGGAGCCGGGGGTGACTTCGAAATGCACGAGACGGTTGTCCTCGCCGCGACCGGTGAGCCGATGCGTCTCGGCATCCTTCTTGCCTTCGCCGACGGAGACCAGCACCTCGACCTCTCGGCCGACCTGCTTCTGGTTCTCCTCGAGGGAGATGCGCTCCTGCAGGGCGATCAGCCGTTCGTAGCGCTCCTGGACGACGGCCTTGGGAACCTGGTCTGGCATGGTCGCCGCAGGCGTGCCCTCGCGGATCGAGTACTGGAATGTGAACGCCCCCGAGAACCGGGACTGCTCGACGACCCGCATGGTGTCTTCGAAGTCCTCGTCGGTCTCGCCGGGGAAGCCCACGATGATGTCGGTGGTGATCGCCGCGTGCGGAATGCGCTCCCGTACGCGTTCGATGATGCCGAGGAACCGTTCGCTGCGGTACGAGCGACGCATCGCCTTGAGGATGCTGTCGCTGCCCGACTGGAGCGGCATGTGCAGCTGCGGCATGACGCTCGGAGTCTCTGCCATGGCGTCGATCACGTCATCGGTGAACGCGGCGGGGTGCGGACTGGTGAAGCGGATGCGCTCGAGCCCCTCGATCTCACCTGCGGCGCGGAGCAGCTTGCCGAACGCCTGCCGGTCGCCGAACTCGACCCCGTAGGAGTTGACGTTCTGACCGAGCAGCGTGACCTCGATCGCGCCGTCCTCGACGAGCAGTCGGATCTCGTTCAGGATGTCGCCGGGCCGGCGGTCCTTCTCCTTGCCGCGCAGATGCGGGACGATGCAGAAGGTGCAGGTGTTGTTGCAGCCGACCGAGATCGACACCCAGCCGCTGTGTGCCGAGTCGCGCTTCGTCGGGAGCGTCGAGGGGAAGACCTCGAGCGACTCGAGGATCTCGAGTTCAGCCTCGCCGTTGTGACGGGCCCGCTCCAGAAGACCTGGGAGAGAGCCCATGTTGTGCGTGCCGAAGACCACGTCGACCCACGGCGCCTTGTCGAGCACGGCCTGCTTGTCCATCTGGGCGAGGCATCCGCCGACGGCGATCTGCATACCGTCCTTGCGACGCTTGACAGAAGCGAGCTGGCCGAGGGTTCCGTAGAGCTTGCCTGCCGCGTTGTCGCGGACCGCGCACGTGTTGATGATCACGACATCGGCCTCTGCGCCATCGGCCGCCCGGACGTAGCCGGCGCTCTCCAGTGAGCCCGAGAGCCGCTCGGAGTCGTGCACATTCATCTGGCACCCGAAGGTGCGCACTTCGTACGAGCGCTGCCGCCCGTCGCTGTCGATTGCTGCCGACGAGGCATCGATGATCGTCGGTTCACTGCGCGGGATAGTCATGATGGGTCAATTCTACGTTCGAGTGGCGTCTTCTCGCGCTCAGGAAAGCCTCGTCCCTTGACCGCGTCGGAACGTCGCCGAGGCGTCGGCCAGGGACCCGTTGGGATCATGCTCGAAGAGCACGCCGTCGAACTCGACTACTCGAAGCGCACGCCCGAAGAAGGCCGCCGACCGCCGAACTGCTCGGCAGTGACCGTCCGAACCACGTTCGAGACCACCCCTCCCGGATAGCCACGACGAGCGAGCTGGCCGGTGAGTCGGCGCTTCGCGGTCTCCGGATCGAGCCGCGCCAGCGACCGCATCTTGGTGCGAGCGAATTCGAGCGCCCGCTCGATGTCGTCGTCGGGGAGCTCGTCGAGCGCCGCATCGATCACATCGCGAGAGAGGCCGCGCTGGGCGAGAGCCCGTGAGACGGCGACCCTCCCCTGCTTCTTCCGCTCCACTCCGGAGGTGACGAGCTGGGCGGCGAGCACCGCATCGTCGAGGTAGCCACGACGGCAGAAGTCGTCGATCACGTCGTCGATCTGCGCCGCGTCGAGCCGGTGCCCCTGCACCTCGACCCCCTTCAGCACCATCTGCGCCTCCGAGATGGAGAGCGATCTCGCACGCAGCTTGCGCACGAGAAGCTCTTCCGCCGACTCTCGGATCTCGGCAGGATCGGGGCCGTCGCCGGCGTTCTCCACCGCATCCGGAGACTGCAGGGCACGCAGTCTCGGAGCGGACCTCTCCAGACCGCCCCGAGCCGGATGACGGTCGCTGGGACGGCCTGCGTCAGCGACGCGACTCGTCGCCGAACGATCGCTCGACGCATCCCAGGTCGACCGCCATGCACCGTCACCGGTGCGGTGAGAGAAGACGTCCTCGACGTTCTCCCCCACCGCACCGGACTCAGGAGCATCCACGGCAACGGCCTCATGTTCGACCGTCGCCCCGAATCTGTCGCTGCTCGCTGCCGCAGGGCCGCCGAACAGCGGGATCACCGGCGCAATCCGCTCAGATTCGTCCATGGGTCACTCCGATCTTTGAGCAGGGCGGCACGCGACCTCGGGCCGATACCGCAGCACGATCACGCCGGGCGACGCTCGGCGAGCTCATCGGCCGGGGCCGCCGCGGCCTGCACACCGATGCCGAGCTTCTGCTTGATCTGGGTTTCGATGGCCAGCGCGATGTCGGGGTTCTTGAGGAGGAACGACCGCGCGTTCTCCTTGCCCTGGCCGAGCTGGTCTCCGTCGTAGGTGTACCAGGAACCGGACTTCTTCACGATGCCGTGCTCCACGCCGAAGTCGATCAGGCTGCCCTCGCGGGAGATGCCGATGCCGTAGAGGATGTCGAACTCCGCCTGCTTGAACGGCGGAGCCATCTTGTTCTTGACGACCTTGACGCGCGTACGGTTTCCCACGGCGTCGGTGCCGTCCTTCAGCGTCTCGATACGACGGATGTCGAGGCGGACCGACGCATAGAACTTGAGCGCCTTTCCACCGGCGGTGGTCTCCGGGGACCCGAAGAAGACTCCGATCTTCTCGCGCAGCTGGTTGATGAAGATCATCGTCGTGTTGGTCTGGTTCAGGCCACCCGTGAGCTTTCGCAGCGCCTGAGACATGAGTCGGGCCTGGAGACCCACGTGCGAGTCGCCCATCTCGCCCTCGATCTCCGCGCGAGGCACGAGCGCCGCCACGGAGTCGATGACGATGAGGTCGATGGCACCGGAACGCACGAGCATGTCGGCGATCTCGAGCGCCTGCTCACCTGTATCGGGCTGCGACACGAGAAGAGCGTCGATGTCGACACCGAGCTTCGCCGCGTAGTCGGGGTCGAGCGCGTGCTCGGCGTCGATGAACGCTGCGATGCCTCCCGCACGCTGCGCGTTGGCGATCGCGTGGAGGGTCAGGGTCGTCTTACCCGAGGACTCAGGGCCATAGATCTCGACGATGCGGCCACGCGGCAGACCACCGACGCCGAGCGCGACGTCGAGAGCAATGGAACCGGTCGGGATGACGGCGACGGGAGCGCGCTCGTCGCTCCCCAACCGCATGACCGAGCCCTTTCCGAACTGGCGGTCGATCTGAGCGAGTGCAGTCTCGAGGGACTTCTCGCGGTCTGCGGGTGATGGCATGATGTGTTCCTTCTGCTCGCGTGTTGCCGTCTGTAGGCTGTCGCGGCTCCCCCAGGCTGGGCGAACTCTCCGACAAGACGTATGGCTCCGTGGCCATGTCTTCACCGTACGGGGGGGCTCCGACATAGAGTCGGAACACCCACGAACTGTGCAGAACACGGTTCCTGAACCACTTGTGCAGAAGACTACGCGGCATCGAACAGATATTCGAGCAGGTCGTGCTCTCGGCGTGTCGGAATGCGGAGCACTCGAACACTTGTCATCGGTTCAACGCTTGCGCGGTTCCAGACGTCCGGCGCCATGTCGACGCGCCAACGGGACGTCGGTCTCATCGCACAGCGCGAGCCAGATGTCGCGCGGAGGAACACCGGCATCCAGCGCTTCGAGCGCCGTACGACCCGCGAGCTGGGACAGGACGAGGTCGTTCACCAGAGAGAGGGCTCTGCCCCGGAACTCCGCATCGACCGCACGGAGGAACTCGCTACGGCGCATGGAGATGCGGGAGACCGATCAGCGCAGCGAGAGCTGCGGCTCGATCGACGCGACCAGATCGTCGGGAACGACGTCGGGGAACACCTGGAGACCCTCGAGCACGGAGATGCGATCTCCGACCTCGCGCATGATGATCGAGATGGGAACGTCGAGCGCATCGGCGACCGACGCGAGGATCTCGCTCGAGGCCTCCTTCTGCCCGCGCTCGACCTCACTGAGATAGCCGAGCGCCACAGACGCCTTGCTTGCGACCTGCCGAAGGGTGCGCCCCTTCTGCAGACGGAAGTCCCTCAGCACATCGCCGATTTCCTGCCTGACAAGAATCATCGGAACCTCCTCCCCGTTCGGTCCGCCGGAGTCTCCTCCGACGAGATCGCCAGTCTAATACCACTGGCATGCACAGAATCTACTCTTTCACCCTGTGGTTTGAATGTGAGCACACTCATGTCAACTTTGCCCTGGGGATTTCTATTCCCCGACGAGCTCTCGCAGGATCGCAAGCGCAGCGTCGACAGTCTGGGCTCTGATTGCAGCGCGATCGCCCGTGAACACGAACGCGCGGCTCACCTCCGCGATGGGCGTCGCCACGCCGATGTGCACCGTTCCCACCGGCTGCCCGTCCGGCGAGTCCGGCCCGGCGATGCCCGTCGTCGACACTCCGACATCGGCGGAGCGTCCTCCGACGGCCACGGCGCTCCTGACGCCCCGCGCCATCTGCGCCGCGACCTCCGGATGCACGGCCCCGTGCGTGTCGAGCAGGTGTGCGTCGACGCCCAGGAGGGTGTGCTTGACCGGCGTCGCGTAGGCGACGACCCCGCCGAGCAGTACGGCGGACGCGCCGGGGACGCCGACCAGCGCCGAGCAGAGGGCGCCGCCGGTGAGGGACTCCGCGACACCGAGGGTCCACCCTCGCGCGTCGAGCGCGGCCAGGGCGTCGGAGGCTGCGCTCACGACGCTCGCCGGGCTCCGCGGACCTGCGCGATGATGTAGTCGATACCGCTGGCGACCGTGAGCACGAGGACGATGACCATGAGAACAGCGGTCACGAGCGTCCACGGCTCTCGTCCGATCAGCACGTGCAACGGGAGCAGCGCCCACGACAGGGCGACGCCCTGCACAGCCGTCTTGATCTTCCCCATCCAGGCCGCGGCGACCACGTGTTCGTTCACGATCATCAGGCGGTGGACAGTGATGCCCCACTCGCGCACGAGGATGATCGCGACCAGCCACCAGTTCACCTCGCCGAGGATCGCGAGTCCGATGAACCCCGCCCCCGTGAGGAGCTTGTCGGCGATCGGGTCCCACAGCTTGCCGAAGTCGCTGACGATGTCGTACCGGCGAGCAAGGTAGCCGTCTACCCAGTCCGTCGAGATCGCGACGATGAACAGCGCCGCCGCGACCCAGCGCAGAACGATGTCGCCATCGCCGTACGTGCCACCGAGCAGAAGAAGCACGAAGAAGACGACGGCGAGCGGGATGCGGGCGATCGTGATCGCATTGGGCAGTTGCCGGGGAATGGACATCAGTCGCGCCCCGTCAGGCCCCAGGCGTCTTCATCGCCCTCTGCTTCGACGACCGGCAGTCCTTCGAACTGCGCCTCGATCGGGTCGTAGGAGTGCGCCGGCACCGCAGGCGCCTGCGCGACCGGAGCCGCCGGCGCGGCCGAGGCCGAGGAAGCTGCGGGCGCGTCGACTCCCCTGAGCTTCGCGAGCACCTGCGGAAGCTGCTCTGCGGTGGCCAGTACGTCGCGGGCTTTCGACCCTTCGGACGGGCCGACGATCTCGCGCGATTCGAGGAGATCCATCAGGCGTCCCGCCTTGGCGAAGCCGACGCGGAGCTTGCGCTGGAGCATCGAGGTGGATCCGAACTGAGAGGACACGATGAGCTCCGCAGCGGCGAGCAGCAGCTCGAGATCGTCGCCGATGTCCTCGTCGACGTCCTTCTTCTTGGCCGGGTCCATCGCCTCCTGCACGTCGGAGCGGTACTCCGGGCGCGCCTGGCGGGTGACGTGCTTGACGACGGCGTCGATCTCCTTCTCATCGACCCAGGCGCCCTGCAGACGGAACGGCTTCGACGAACCCATCGGCGAGAACAGGGCGTCGCCCTGGCCGATCAGCTTGTCGGCGCCGGGGCTGTCGAGGATGACGCGGCTGTCCGTCACGCTGGTGACGGCGAAAGCGAGGCGCGACGGCACGTTGGCCTTGATCAGACCGGTCACGACGTCGACGCTCGGCCGCTGCGTGGCGAGCACCAGGTGGATGCCGGAGGCGCGAGCGAGCTGCGTGATGCGCACGATCGAGTCCTCGACGTCTCGCGGGGCGACCATCATGAGATCGGCGAGCTCGTCGACGACGACGAGGAGGTACGGGTACGGCTTGAGCACCCGCTCGCTGCCGACGGGCACCTCCACCTCCCCCGCGCGCACGGCCCGGTTGAAGTCGTCGATGTGGCGGAAACCGAACGACGCGAGGTCGTCGTACCGCATGTCCATCTCCTTCACGACCCACTGCAGCGCCTCGGCTGCCTTCTTGGGGTTCGTGATGATGGGCGTGATGAGATGCGGCACGCCGGCGTAGCTGGTGAGCTCGACGCGCTTCGGGTCGATCAGCACCATGCGCACGTCGGAGGGGCGCGCGCGCATGAGAAGGCTGGTGATCATCGAGTTCACGAAGCTCGACTTACCCGAGCCGGTGGAACCGGCCACGAGGAGGTGAGGCATCTTCGCGAGGTTCGCCGTGACGAAGTTGCCGCCGACGTCCTTTCCGACGCCGATCGTGAGCGGATGGGTGTTCTTCAGCGCCGCCTGCGATCGCAGGACGTCGCCGAGCGCCACCGTCTCTCGGTCGGTGTTGGGGATCTCGATGCCGATCGCGCTCTTGCCGGGGATCGGCGAGAGGATGCGCACGTCGTTCGACGCCACGGCGTAGGCGAAGTTGTTGCTCAGCTGGAGGATCTTCTCGACCTTGACGCCGTGGCCGACTTCGACCTCGTACTGCGTGACCGTCGGACCCCGCGAGAAGCCGGTGACCTTGGCGTCGACGTTGAACTGCGACAGCACGCTCGTGATCTGCTCGACGATCCGGTCGTTGGCCTCTGAGCGCGCCACAGAGGGCGGGCCCTCGGCGAGCACGCCGGGAGACGGAAGGATGTAGGGAGCGAGCGGCGCCTGCGGGCCGCCCTCCCCCGGGCCTTCGGTGCCGAAGCCGTCGAGGCCGGGGAGCTCGGGCATCTCGCCCGTGTCGGAGTCGTCGAGGAGCGCGGTCGTCTGCTGCTCCGCCAGCGCGTCGGTCACGGAGCGCACATCGGACAGCACCTCGGTGGCGGCGTCGTAGGGGTCGGCGACGGTGATCGCCTGGTCGTAGGCGGGTGTCGCGTCGGTCGTGGTGAGCAGCGCCGTGATGTCGTCGGAGTCGAGCGATCCCTCATCGGGATCCTCCTCGCGACCGGTCTTGTTGCGGCGCCACCACGGCAGGACATCGGGGTCGTCGACCTTGTCGGCCTCGTCGATCGCCGCGGCGTCCTTCGCCGGCTTCTCGGCGCGCTCCGCGTCGAACATCCAGGCGTACAGGTCGCCGAGGCGCTGCCCGATGCGGTTCGGCGGCGTCTTCGTGAGGATGAGGATGCTGAGGCCCGCGAGCAGCGCGAGGACGATGTAGGCGGGGATCGTGGTCAGGTAGCTCAGCGGCTGCCCGACCATCCAGCCGAACAGACCGCCCGCAGCGCTCAGGGAGACCATGCCCTCCTTGGGCTGCGGCATGCCGCCGGCGATGTGGCAGAAACCGGCCATCGTGATGGCGAAGAGGCCGAAGCCGATGCCGATGCGCCCGTTGTCATGCACCGACGAGGGGTGCCGGAAGAGCCATCCGGCGAGCAGGAGCAGCAGCACGGGCATGACGAAGGCGACGCGCCCGACGAGGAGTCCGACCGAGTAGGCGCTGATGCTGCCCGCGACCTCGTTGCCGATGAAGAACCACTCGTTCACGGCTCCGGCGATGGCGAGCAGGACCAGGAGGAACGGGAATCCGTCGCGCCGGTCGTCCTTCTCCAGCGTCTCTGGACCGAAGGCGCGGAACATGCCGCCGACGCCGTGTGCGATGCCGTTCCAGGCACGAACGACGACGGGAGGCTTCTCTGCCTCGTCGATGTACTTCTTCGGCGTGGCCTGGGCGCGCGGCGCGGCCTGCCGCTTCGGAGCGGCCTGCCGCTTCGGGCGCGACGGCGCGCTCTCCGATGCGCGCTCGGACTTCGTGGTGCTCCTGGCCATGGGACTCACGTTACGGCCAGCAACCGACAAAGCCGCGTAATGACGCGGCATTCCGGTGATCCGGGCGCTCAGGACAGGCGATGCACCATGGTGTCGCGATCGGGCAGAGCGTGCGTGACCACGAAGCCCTCCGACCGGTAGAGAGTGCGCGCGAAGTTGTCGCGCTCCACGCTCAGGCTGAGCCGCCGGTGCCCCTGCTCGCGTGCGCGACTCAGAAGCCGTCGCAGCAGGGCTCGCCCTGCGCCGTGAGCCCGCCAGATCGGCTGCACGCCGATGATCAGCTCGGGAACAGCCGTCTCGACGAAACCGAGACCCGGATCGCTCGGCGGCAGCATCCGGTACCAGGCCGCCCCGATCGGTCGATCATCGGAGTCGACCGCGACGAAACCGGCATCCGCGGGCCTCATCCACCCGGCGATGTACCGGCGATGCTCGACGGAGGTGAGGATCTCATGCCGAGCACGAGGTGATCGCCCCCGCCAGTTCGCCGCTTCGACGACCATGTCGCCGAGGAAGCTGCCGTCGCTCTGGACGGCGGCGCGGATCGTGAAGTCCTCTGGCATGACCAGAGCCTAGGCCGGTCCCGTTACAGCCGGATGACGCGCTCCTGTGAGTCGGAGCCCGCCCTCACGCCTCGATGACGAGAGGGACGATCATCGGACGACGACGCAGCTTCTGGTTGACCCAGCGCCCGATCGTGCGTCGCACGACCTGCGACAGCGCGTGCGTGTCGCGTACGCCGTTACCCGAGGCCTCCTTCAGCGCAGCGACGATCTTCGGCACGACGTCGTCGAACACGGAGTCGTCCTCGGCAATGCCGCGCGCGTGGATCTCGGGACCCGAGATGATGCGACCGGTTCCGGCATCCACCACCACGATGACCGAGACGAAGCCCTCCTCGCCGAGGATCCGACGGTCCTTCAGGTCGGCGTCCGTGATCTCTCCGACCGTCGAGCCGTCGACGTACACGAATCCGAGGTCGAGCTGTCCGACGACCTTGGCGTCGCCGTCCTTGAGGTCGATCACCGTGCCGTTCGAGGCGATGATCGTGCGCTCCTCGGCGATCCCGGTGTCCTGCGCGAGCTTGGCGTTCGCGATCAGGTGGCGGTACTCGCCGTGCACGGGGAGCACGTTCTTCGGCTTGAGGATGTTGTAGCAGTACAGCAGCTCTCCGGCCGCGGCGTGCCCTGACACGTGCACGCGGGCGTTCGCCTTGTGCACCACGTTCGCGCCGAGCTTGGTGAGGCCGTCGATCACGCGGTACACCGCGTTCTCGTTGCCGGGGATGAGGCTGGAGGCGAGGATGACGGTGTCGCCCTCGCTGACCTCGATCGCGTGGTCCATGTTGGCCATGCGGCTGAGCACGGCCATCGGCTCGCCCTGAGAACCGGTCGACATGTACACGATCTGCTCGTCGGGAAGGTCGCGCGCCTTCTTGAAGTCGATCAGCACGTTGTCGGGCACCTTGAGGTAGCCCAGCTGCTCGGCGATGGTCATGTTGCGCACCATCGAGCGTCCGAGGAACGCGACACGGCGCCCGTGCGCGTGCGCGGCGTCGATGACCTGCTGCACGCGGTGCACGTGGCTGGAGAAGCTCGCGACGATCACTCGACGAGGAGCCTTGCCGATCACCTGATCGAGCACGGGGCCGATCGACCGCTCGGTCGGAGTGAACCCCGGCACGTCGGCGTTCGTCGAGTCCACGAGGAAGAGGTCGACGCCCTCTTCACCCAGGCGCGAGAACGCACGGAGATCCGTGATGCGTCCGTCGAGCGGGAGCTGGTCCATCTTGAAGTCGCCGGTGGCGAGCACCATGCCCGCGGGCGTGCGGATCACGACGGCGAGTGCATCGGGGATCGAGTGGTTCACCGCGACGAACTCGAGGTCGAAGGGGCCGACCTTCTCCTGCTGCCCCTCCTTCACCGTCAGGGTGAATGCCTTGATCCGGTGCTCCTTGAGCTTCGCCTCGACGAGGGCGAGGGTCAGCCCCGAGCCGATCAGCGGGATGTCGCTCTTCATGCGCAGCAGATAGGGGACGGCGCCGATGTGGTCCTCGTGGCCGTGCGTCAGCACGACGCCGACGATGTCATCGAGGCGGTGCCTGATCGGCTCGAAGTCGGGAAGGATCAGGTCGACGCCTGGCTGGTGCTCCTCGGGGAAGAGCACACCGCAGTCGACGATGAGGATCTTGCCGTCGAACTCGAAGATGGTCATGTTGCGACCGATCTCGCCGAGACCGCCGAGCGGCGTGACGCGCAGGGTCCCCTCGTCGAGTGCGGCAGGATCTGCGATGGGGATGGACATGCTGTCTCCTCAGTCGGACACTGTGCGCGTCCGTTCGTTCATGGCGACGCGGGTCAGCGCGTCGTGCCGTGCACCTTGGGCAGGGCTCCGCCCGCAGCCGCGTTGCGGTCGGGGCGGAAGTTCGAGAAGTCTGCGCCCGGCACGTCCCTGACGAGAGCGAGCTCGTCCTCGATGAGGGCGGCCTCCCACTCCTCCGGACCGACCAGGGGCAGACGGACGCGCGGGCTCGAGATGCGGCCGAGTCCGTGCAGGATGTACTTCGCCGCCACCGTGCCGGGCACATGGGTCATCGCGGCGCGCACGAGCGGCTCGAGGCGCTTGTGCTCTGCGGTCGCCGTGGCGAGGTCGCCGCGGTTCACCGCGTCGACGATGGTGCGGTACGGGGTGGCGGTGATGTTCGCGGTGACGCCGATGAGGCCCGTCGCGCCGATCGCGAGGTGCGGGAGCACGTTCGCGTCATCGCCAGAGAAGTACATCAGGTCGGTCTGGTTGAGCACCCGGCTGACCTCGGAGAAGTCGCCCTTGGCGTCTTTCACGGCGAGGATGTTGGGGTGCTTCGCGAGGCGCAGGATCGTCTCGTACTTGATGGGCACGCCGGTGCGGCCGGGGATGTCGTAGAGGATCACCGGCAGGTCGGTGGCGTCGGCGACGAGCCGGAAGTGCGTGAGGATGCCCGCCTGGGTCGGCTTGTTGTAGTACGGCGTGACGATCATGATGCCGTCGGCGCCGGCCTTCTCGCTGGCCTTGTACAGCTCGATCGCGTGCGCGGTCTCGTTGGACCCGCCGCCGGTGATGATCTTCGCGCGTCCCGCCGACACGGACTTGCCGACCTCGACGAGCTTGAGCTTCTCAGGGTCGGTCAGAGTGGAGGTCTCGCCGGTCGTTCCCGTCACGACGATGCCGTCAGCACCCGCGGTGATGACGTCATCCATGTGCTTCTCGACGGCGGGCCAGTCGACTTCGCCGTCGGCCGTCATCGGAGTGACGAGCGCGACGAGAACCTGTCCGAAGGGGTTGCCCGAGTGCGTCATGCCTCCAGCGTATCGGTTCGGATGCCGCTCACGCTGACGAACGAGTCCGGATGACGTCGCCCCGGGCGATGTCGAGCTTCCCTCGGAGCAGGAGCCCTGCCATCGTCCCGGCGGTCGCCTTGTTCGCCATCTTGCGGAACATCTCGATGCCGGTGATCTCCGAGACCGCGACCTCGGACGCGCCGCGGTGCACGGTCACCGCGTCGCCGACACGGAGCACGCCTGACGAGACCGTGCCGGTGGCGACCTGTCCGCGACCGGTGATGGTGAAGACGTCCTCCACCGCGAACTCCGCCACGGATCCCGCTGCGGAGAACGACGGCCGTGCGGCATCCGCTGACGTGCCGTTCGCCAGCCCGGCCAGACGGGCGGCCTCCGCGTCGTTGTACCGCCGCAGCATCTCGTTCGCGTCCTGGGGATCGCGCTTCCTCCCGAACCAGCCCATGAGTCGATCCTAGGCAGACCGGGCGCCTAGGCTCGTCCCATGGTCTGGGAGACGCACGAATCGACGACGGTCTACGCGAACAGCTGGATCTCGGTCAGGGAGGACCGGGTCACGGGTCCTGCGGGCGACGGCATCTACGGCGTGGTGACGATGAGGAATCCCGCCGTGTTCGTGGTGGCCGTCGACGACGAGGACCGCATCTGCCTGGTCACGCTCGACCGTTACACCACCGGAACATCGATCGAGGTCCCCGCGGGCGGCAGCGACGGCGAGGATCCGCTGGTCGCCGCACGCCGGGAGCTCCTCGAGGAGACGGGGCTCGAGGCGTCGGAGTGGACCGCGATCGGCACCATGAACGCCCTGAACGGCATCGCGGATGCGCCGGAGCACGTGTTCCTCGCCCGTGGCCTCCGGCGTGCGGCCGAAGACCCGAAGCACAGTCAGGCCGAGGAGGGCATCGCCGCCGTCACACGGGTTCCGTTCACGGAGGTGCTGGCGATGATCGCGGACGGACGCATCACCGATGGCGAGACGGTCGCCGCGATCGCGTACGCCGGGATCCGCCTCGGACGCTTCCGCTGATCCCCGTCCTCAGACCCGTCCTCGGCGCGCGACACCCGAGGTGAGCCCACGCGGGAGGATGCGCGTCAGAGCGACGACGGCCTTGTAGCGCAGGGACGGGATCGAGACCGCCCTGCCGCGCGCCGCGTCGCGCAGACCCGCGCGCACGACATCGGGAGCCTGCAGCCACAGGATGCTCGGCACGCCCTCGTGCCCCTGTTCGAGCCCCATGCGCTCGTGGAAGGTCGTGTGCACGAATCCCGGGCACAGGGCCGTCACGGTCACTCCGTCGCGTGCGTACTCCGCGTTCGCCCAGCGGCTGAAGCCGATCAGCCAGCTCTTGCACGCCGAGTAGGTGGAACGGGAGATGAAGCCGGCGACCGAGGCGACGTTGATGATCCTGCCGCCGCGGCCGCGCATGGTCTGCAGGGCGGCGTGCATGAGGCGCATGGAGGCCTCGACGTGCACGCGGAGATGGCGCACCTCGTCGGCGATGTCGTTGTCGGCGAACTGCAGCGGAAGGCCGAAGCCGGCGTTGTTGACGAGCAGATCGACGGGGTCCGCAGTGTCGAGCAGCCGGGCGGCCACCCGCTCGACGTCCCCCTCGACGGCGAGGTCGGCGGGGAGCACCTCGACGGCGACACCGTACGCTCCTCGCAGTTCGGTCGCGAGCTCCTCGAGGGCGTCGCCGGAACGCGCGACCAGGATCAGGTCGGCGCGGCGACGTGCCAGCTGACGGGCGAACTCGGCGCCCAGGCCGGCGCTGGCTCCGGTGATCAGTGCGGTGGGCATCTCAGCGCTCGTATCCAAGGAAGCGGTAGCGGATGCCGGAGCGGGAGGTCTGCCACTCCCCCTCATTGACGAGACGCCATCCCGCCTTCGACGGGGCGTAGGCGTCGCCCGCGACGTCGACGTCGAGCTCCGTCACCTCGAGACGGTCGGCATCCGCCGACACCTGACGGAAGATCTCGGCGCCGCCGATGACCCAAACCCGCTCCTGCCCGCGGACCGCCTCAGCGACGGTGGCTGCGCGCCGCGCACCCTCCCCCGCCCAGTCCTGCTGTCGCGTGATGACGATGTTCTCGCGCCCGGGGAGCGGACGGAACCGCTCCGGCAGCGAATCCCAGGTCTTGCGGCCCATCACGACGGGCGCGCCGAGCGTCACGTCCTTGAAGTGCGCGAGGTCCTCGGGAACATGCCACGGCATCCCCCCCTCGGCGCCGATGACGCCTCCGTGCGCCTCCGCCCAGATCAGGCCCACCCACGTCATACGGCCACCGCCGCGCGGATCGGAGCGTGGTGCTGGTAGCCCTCGACGACGAAGTCCTCGTATCGGTAATCGAGGATCGACTCGGGCGTCCGCGCGAAGCGGAGTGTGGGATAGGGGTACGCCTCGCGCGAGAGCTGCTCGCGCACCTGCTCGACGTGGTTGTCGTAGATGTGGCAGTCGCCACCGGTCCAGACGAAGTCGCCGGGCTCGAGGCCGACCTGCTGCGCGACCATCAGCGTGAGGAGCGCGTAGGAGGCGATGTTGAACGGGACTCCGAGGAAGAGATCGGCGCTGCGCTGATACAGCTGGCACGACAGCTTGCCGTCGGCGACGTAGAACTGGAACAGGGCGTGGCACGGAGCCAGCGCCATGTCGGGGATGTCGGCGGGGTTCCAGGCCGACACGATGAGCCGACGCGAGTCAGGGGTGGCCGTGATCTGCTCGATCACCTCGGACAGCTGGTCGATGCTCTCGCCGTCCGGCGTCGGCCACGAGCGCCACTGCACTCCATAGACAGGACCGAGGTCGCCCTCGGCATCCGCCCATTCGTCCCAGATGGTGACGCCGTTCTCCTGCAGCCATCGCACGTTCGAGTCGCCGCGCAGGAACCAGAGCAGTTCGTAGGCGATGGACTTGAAGTGCACGCGCTTCGTGGTGATGAGCGGGAAGCCCTTCGCGAGGTCGAAGCGGATCTGCCGTCCGAACACGCTCGTCGTGCCGGTTCCGGTGCGATCCGACTTGTGCGTGCCGGTCTCCAGCACGTCGCGGAGCAGGTCTTCGTACGGCGTCAGGACGGCTTCGCTCATGAGAGCCAGACTACCGTCCCCACGCGGAACGAGCTCGGCCGTCTTACTCCGAAACATCGACCCGCTCGGGGGCGGGACGGACGTACGCTCTTCGCATGTCGCCACTTCTCGCCCTCGCGATCGCGGGAGTCCTCCTCGTGGTCGCCGTGCTCGTCGGAGTGGTGCTGCGCGTGCTCGACGGACGTCGGAGAGGGGGCGGACATCTGCGCTTCGACCCCGCGGATGCCGCCGCTGAGCTGGGCGCGAAGGCCACGCTCGTGCAGTTCAGCACCGAGATGTGCGCGCGATGCCCGCAGGTCAGGCGGATGCTCAGCACGCTCGCCACGCAGGACGACGGGCTCGCTCACATCGAGGTCGATCTGACCCATCGCCCCGACCTGTCCACCCGCTACCGGGTGCTGCAGACGCCGACGACGTTCCTCGTCGACGGCTCGGGAGCCGTCCGCGCACGATTCAACGGCGTACCGCACCGGCACGCCCTCACCGAAGCCCTCGCCGCCGTCTGAGGCGCAGTCTGGAGTCCCCCATGTCCACTCCCGCCGGCATCGACCCCCGCGGCCCCCGCTTCGCCGCGACGATCACGACCGTGCTGCTGCTCGCGGCCACGTTCCTCGGACTCATCGGGATATCCACCGCCCGGGCGACCACCGCGACCTTCGGCTGGTTCGCCTATCAGCCGCTGGCGGACGCGACGTTCCCCTCGGACGGGTGGGCGCTCTCATCCGCGTCTCTCGTGCAGCGTGCTCTCGACCCCGCGTTCCTGCTCACGCTCGTGATCGCCCTCCTCTTCCTGTGGAGCGTCGTGTCGCCGTCGACCGCCCCCTGGGGCGTTCTCTTCCGCAGGGCCGTGCGCCCTCGCCTCTCTCCCCCGACCGAGCTCGAAGACCCGCGCCCTCCGCGATTCGCTCAGGGAGTGGGTCTCTTCGTGGTCACGATCGGACTCGTGCTCCACCTGCTCGGCGTGCCGTGGGCCCTCCCCATCGCGACGGCCGCCGCCTTCGTCGCCGCCTTCCTGAACGCCGCGTTCGGACTCTGCCTGGGCTGCCAGCTCTACCTGCTGCTCCAGCGCGCAGGACTCGTCGGCAGGGCCGCCTCCCCCGCCTGAGCGCGCTGTTCCGCAGGGTCGCCCCGGTAGGTAGGCTGGCCGGGACGCGACGCTGCCGCTCGGGCAGTGCGAGAACCGGAGGTCACCATGCCCGTCACCAGCGAAGCCACCAGCACCTGGACCGGATCGCTCATGGAAGGCTCGGGCACCGTCGCGTTCTCGTCGTCGAACCTGGGCACCTTCCCGATCGACTGGAAGGCCCGCAGCGAAGGCAGCGACACCACCACCACGCCGGAGGAGCTCATCGCGGCCGCCCATGCGTCCTGCTTCAGCATGGCGCTCTCGCACGCCCTCGCCGAGAACGGCACCCCGCCGGAGCGCGTGAACACGAGCGCATCGGTCACCTTCAAGCCCGGCACCGGCATCACCGGCAGCCACCTCAACGTGAACGCCTCCGTGCCGGGGCTCACCCCCGAGCAGTTCCAGGAGATCGCCGAGGGCGCCAAGGTCGGCTGCCCCGTCTCTCAGGCGCTCGCGGGCATCGAGATCACCCTCGAGGCGACGCTCGCCTGATCAGGCGCGTTCGAGGCGGATCGCCTCGCGGATGCTGGCCCGGGCGTCCTTGCGGCGCCCGGCGGCATCCTGCACCACACCGAGCCGATAGCGTGCACGCCAGTCGTCCGGCGCCTCCTCGGCGGCCGCGGTGTACTTCGCGATCATCGGCTCCACGTCCTCGCGGGGCAGACGTCCGCTCGCGCTGACCTCGCCCTCCGCCTCCGGCATCCCGCCCTCGGCGTCGAGCGCACGACCCAGCCGATCAGCGGCGAACCCGAAGCGCGTCTCGCGATAGAGCGCCCATGCGCCGATCAGCGGCATCACCAGGAGCGCAACGCCGATCGCGATGGCGATGGGCTCGCCCGTCGTCAGCATGACGATGGCGCGCTGCCCCACGACGACGAGATACAGCGCCAGGCAGGCGCCCATCACGGCGACGCCGATGCGCGACATCATGATCGGATGCCGATGTCGATCATGTTCTCCAGCCCCACGACCACGCCGGTCGCGGTCAACGCATGCGGCACGGCCAGGCGGATGCCGGGGGCGTAGGCGAGAGCGGAGTCGACGGTGTCGTGCGTGAACGTCAGCGACTCCCCCGGTCCGGAGAGGATGACCTCCTGCTTCGCGATGACCCCGGGGCGCCGCAGCGAGTGGATCGGCACACTGCCGACCTGCTGGCCCCGGGCGCGCTGGTCGGCGTGCGGGGCGCTCACCGGCCCCTGCTCCGCACGCGCAGCGGCGATCAGCTCCGCCGTGCGCACGGCGGTGCCACTGGGGGAATCGATCTTCGAGGCGTGGTGAGCCTCGATGATCTCGGCAGAGCCGAAGAACGGGGCGGCCGCCGCGGCGAGAGCCGAGCCCAGCACCGACCCCAGCGAGAAGTTCGGGATGAACACGGCGCCCGTCCCCGCGGCCTCGACGAGCGGACGGACGAGAGCGATGCGCTCCGCCGACCAGCCGGAGGTGGCGACGAGCACGTTGATGCCGCGTTCGACCGCTGCGCGCACGACGTCGATGCTGATCTGGGGCGTCGTCGCGTCGATGACGAGATCGACGCCGTCCATCTCCGAGAGGTCGCTCGACGACGTCAGCACGCGGCTCACCTCGATCCCGTCGAGCTCGTCGATCACCGCGTGGATGATCTTCCCGAGCTTTCCGGTTCCGCCGACGAGTGCAACGTGCTGGGTCATGGGTCCAGTCTATTTCGGGTGGAGCAGCGCCCGGTCCGCAGCGGAATCCGCCCGCAGTTCGCGTCTCCTGCTCAGACGGGCATGCCGTCGGGGATGCCCGTGCGGAGCTCCACCGGGAGGTGCCCGGTGTCGTTGTGCGTGAGGAGCGTCCAGGGACGCCCCTGCTTCTGAGCGATCACGGTGAGCCCGCAGTGGGCCTGGTTGAGGGTCATCCAGCGCCACTCGGGCGCGCCCAGCACCTCCCGGACGAACCAGGAGATCACGAAGTTGTGCGTGATGAGCACCTCGTGCACGTCACCGGTCTTGCGCACGAGGAACTCGTTGACCGCGTCTGCCATCTGCGCACCGCCCGCCTCGATCTCCGCCTCGGTGACCGAGCCGAAGAAGGGCTCGAACGCCGCAGGCGTCTCCTCCGTCATGCCGGTGGGTACGCAGTCGAAGAGCAGCGCCGTCGGCTCGGGGTCGACGGACGGGAGGCGCTCGGCGACCGCACGCGCCGTCTCGTTCGCCCGCAGCAGCGGCGAATGCCACACCGCGTCGAGAGGGAGCCCGGAGAGGCGGTCGGCGATCAGCTCCGCCTGACGCTGCCCCCTGGGCGAGAGGGGTCCGTCGGCGAGGCCGTGCTCGGCATCCTGATGTTCACCGTGTCTGACCAGATATATGTAGTGCGTCACAACTCGCTCGCTTCATCGCCAGCATCTGCCGGGCTTCACTCCACCATATGCCAGGTATGTGACGGTCGCGTGACGACGCTCAGTTGCCCGCTCGAGTGAGGTCGGCGACCTGCGCGCGGGACAGCGTGACCCCTGCGCCCTGCATGAGCTCGTCGACGTGATCGGTCGCGAAGGTGTTCACGATCGGCGCCGCGATGGTGCGCTGAGCGAGCAGCCAGGCGATCGAGACGGCGGCGACGGGCACCGACAGCTCGGTCGCGACCTGGTCGAGCGCCCGCAGGATCTTGATGCCCCGACGGTTGAGGTGGCTCCTCAGCTGCTCGCCCCGAACCCCCTGGGATGCGAGCGCCTTGCTGCGGTGGCGACCGGACAGGAAGCCGTGCTCCAGCGCGTGCGACGGCGTGACCGCCAGGTTCTGCGCGCCGGCGACCAGACGCAGGTCGCCCTCGAACGGCTGACGGCGGACGAGGTTGTACGGCGCATCGATGACCTCGATGCGCGGATAGCCCGCGGAGGCGAGGATGCGCGCTTCGACGAGGCGCTCCGGCGAGAAGCCGAAGGCGCCGACCGAGCCGATCTTCCCGGCCTCGACGAGCCACTCCACCGTGGCGAGCGTGTCTTCGAGGTTGGTCGTGACGTCGAGCGTGGCGTCGAGGTACAGCACGTCGATGCGCTCGACGCCGAGTCGCGTGAGCGAACCCTCCACGGCGCGCACCAGGTTCACCGAACCGAGGCCGGGGTTGTCGGCGTGAGCGCCGATGCGGACGCTCAGCAGGGTGCGGTCGCGGAGCCCGCGAGAACGCAGCCACTGGCCGATGATGTGCTCGCTGCGACCGCCGGAGAACCCGTCGGCGGTGTGGATCGCGTTGCCGCCGAACTCGATGTAGCGGTCGAGGATGCCGTGGCTGGTCTCGAGATCGACGTTCCAGCCGAACTCGGCGGCTCCGAGCATGAGGGGGAACGTCTCGAAGCCCGTCTCGCCGAGCGAGACGCGAATGTTCTCGCCGACGCCTGGGCCGACGATCGGAATGGGCGCGGACGGGTGCTCAGCGGTCTCGTGCTGTGCACGCTCGACCGGCGCCCCTGCGCCTACGCTGAACAACCGCATACTTTCACCCCCGCGTCGATCGGTGCGTTCCGACCTGCGTCACTGCTTGTGTGTGCACCCCCCGGTGCGTACTTCGAGGGTAAGCGACATCTGGGAACGGGCCGTCCATTCCGGCGAACGCCGCGGAAACTTCCCGTAACGTTTTGGTCACATCGAATACGACGGAACCCGGCCCCTCCACGGAGGAGGAGCCGGGTTCCGTGCGAGCATCGATGCTTACTCGGCGGCGGTGTCCTCCGCAGGAGCCGCGTCGGCCGCCGGAGCGTCGTCGAGGACGGGCTCGAGCGACAGCTTGCCGCGGTCGTCGATCTTCGTGATCTTCACGAGGATCTTCTGGCCGACGGACAGGACGTCCTCGACGTTCTCGACGCGCTTGCCACCGGCGAGCTTGCGCACCTCGGTGACGTGCAGCAGGCCATCCTTGCCCGGGAGCAGCGAGATGAAGGCGCCGAAGGTGGCGATCTTCACGACGGTTCCGAGGAACTGCTCGCCGACCTCGGGGTTGGTCGGGTTGGCGATCGCGTTGACCTGGGCGCGGGCGGCCTCGGCCGAGGGGCCGTCGGTCGCGCCGATGTAGACGGTGCCGTCCTCCTCGATGGAGATCTGAGCGCCGGTCTCGTCCTGGATCGCATTGATCGTCTTGCCCTTCGGGCCGATCAGCTCGCCGATCTTGTCGACCGGGATCTGGACGCTGATGACGCGAGGCGCGGTCGGCGCCATCTCGTCGGGAGCGTCGATCGCGGCGTTCAGGACGTTGAGGATCGTCAGACGGGCCTCGCGGGCCTGGGTCAGCGCGCCCGCGAGCACCGACGATGGGATGCCGTCGAGCTTCGTGTCGAGCTGGATCGCCGTGACGAACTCGCTCGTGCCGGCGACCTTGAAGTCCATGTCGCCGAGAGCATCCTCAGCACCAAGGATGTCGGTCAGCGCCGCGTAGCGGGTCTCGCCGTCGACCTCGTCGGAGACGAGGCCCATCGCGATGCCGGCGACGGGGGCGCGCAGCGGCACACCCGCGTTCAGCAGCGACAGGGTGGACGCGCAGACGGAGCCCATCGAGGTCGAGCCGTTGGAGCTGAGCGCCTCGGAGACCTGACGGATCGCGTAGGGGAACTCCTCGCGGCTCGGCAGCACCGGCACGAGTGCGCGCTCGGCGAGGAAGCCGTGCCCGATCTCGCGACGCTTCGGCGACCCCACGCGGCCGGTCTCACCGGTCGAGTAGGGCGGGAAGTTGTAGTGGTGCATGTAGCGCTTGCTCGTCGTCGGGGACAGCGAGTCGATCTGCTGCTCCATCTTGAGCATGTTCAGCGTGGTGACGCCCAGGATCTGGGTCTCACCGCGCTGGAAGATCGCGGAGCCGTGGACGCGCGGGATGACCTGCACCTCGGCGTCGAGCGGACGGATGTCCGCCAGGCCGCGACCGTCGATGCGGACGCTCTCGGTCAGGATGCGACCGCGGACGATCTTCTTCGTGACCGACTTGTAGGCGGCGGAGAACTCGCCCAGTGCCGACTCGGGCAGCGTGCCCGCCTCGACCGCTGCGGTGAGCTCGGCCTTGACGCGGTCCTTGATCGCGTCGTCGGCGTTCTGGCGCTCGACCTTGTCGGCGATCTGGTACACGTCGGTGAGCTCGGCGAACGCGCGCTCGGAGACGAAGTCGAGGACCTCGTCGGCGTACGGCGGGAAGACCGGGTACACGCCCGGCTCCTTCGACGCCGTGGCGGCGAGCTCGGCCTGAGCCTTGACGAGCTGGGCGATGAACGGCTTCGAGGCCTCGAGGCCCTGGGCCACGATCTCCTCGTTCGGCTTGGTGGCGCCGGCCTTGATGAGGTTCCAGCTGCCCTCGGTGGCCTCAGCCTCGACCATCATGATGGCGACGTCTTCCGTGCCATCGGACTTGGTGACGACACGACCGGCGACGATCAGATCGAACACGGCCTCGGACACCTGCTCGGCGGTCGGGAACGCGACCCACTGGTCGGCGTGCTCGCCGTGACCCGGGATGAACGCGAGGCGCACACCGGCGACGGGGCCGGAGAACGGCAGACCCGAGATCTGGGTCGACGCGGAGGCCGCGTTGATCGCCAGAGCGTCGTAGAACTCTCCGGGAGCGATCGACAGGACGGTGATGACGATCTGGACCTCGTTGCGCAGGCCGTCGACGAACGACGGACGCAGCGGGCGGTCGATCAGACGGCAGACCAGGATCGCCTCGGTGGAGGGGCGGCCCTCGCGACGGAAAAACGAGCCGGGGATCTTGCCGGCGGCGTAGGAGCGCTCCTCGACGTCGACCGTCAGCGGGAAGAAGTCGAAGCCCTCGCGCGGGTGCTTGCCTGCGCTGGTGGCCGAGAGGAGCATGGTCTCGCCGTCGAGGTACGCGGCGACTGCGCCCTGAGCCTGCTGCGCGAGGCGGCCGGTCTCGAAGCGGATGGTGCGGGTGCCGAAGCGGCCGTTGTCGAGAACGGCCTCGGTGGCGGTGATTTCAGGACCTTCCAAGAGGTCTCTCCTTCTTTGTTTAGACTCGCGAATCCGTATGACGCGCGAGCGTGTTCATGAAGGAGCGGAAGGGCAGGGTTCGGGCGCGCGGGCACTCCCGCGAATGTCGCCTGCGCTGGCCACCAGTAGAAAGCCACCCGACGATCGCCGAGGAACCCACCACAGGGGACCAGCTTCTCCGCCGATCGCTCCATGAGTCGATATGAAGTTGTGGGGTTGACACACGTCAACTCCCCCACCCTACCAGCGAGGGGCGGATTCCGACGTGGCGCCGGGGGCATCGCGGATCGGACACTCCCCGGTCATCGACCGTTCAGCCGGCGGACGCCGCGGCGTGGCCGGCATCCGCTGGTCTGTACCCATGCGCATGTCAGTGATCGGCTGCGGGTACCTCGGTGCCGTGCACGCCGCGGCGATGGCCTCGATCGGACACGACGTCATCGGCATCGACGTCGACGAGCGGAAGATCTCCTCTCTCTCCGACGGCGTCGCCCCCTTCTTCGAACCACAGCTGACCGAGCTGCTGCAGGAGGGACTCGCGTCAGGGCGCCTGCACTTCAGCGCGCGCATGGCGGATGCCGCAGGCTCCGCCGTGCACTTCCTCGCCGTCGGCACCCCGCAGGTCGCGGGTGGGCAGGCCGCCGACCTGCGGTTCGTGGATGCCGCGGTCGACTCGCTCCTCCCGCACCTCCGAGCCGGGGACGTGCTCGCCGGCAAGTCCACCGTCCCCGTCGGCACCGCGACCCGCCTCGCCGCGAAGGTCGCGGAGACCGGGGCCACCGTGGTGTGGAATCCGGAGTTCCTGCGCGAAGGATGGGCCGTGCACGACACCATCTCACCCGACCGCATCGTGGCGGGCGTGCCGGACGGCGCAGACGGGGAGAGCGCCGCCGATCTGCTCCGGGAGGTGTACCGCCCCGCCGTGGATTCCGGGACGCCGTTCCTCGTGACGGATCTCGCCACCGCTGAACTGGTCAAGGGCGCCGCCAACGCGTTCCTCGCCACGAAGATCTCCTTCATCAACGCGATGGCGGAGATCGCGGAGGCCGCCGGCGCGGATGTGGCGCTTCTCGCCGACGCCCTCGGCCACGACACGCGGATCGGGCGACGCTACCTCGGCTCGGGCATCGGGTTCGGAGGCGGCTGCCTGCCCAAGGACATCAGGGCCTTCGCCGCACGCGCGGAGGAGCTGGGCCGCCGCGAGGCCGTGGGCTTCCTGCACGAGGTGGACGCGATCAATCTGCGGCGGCGCGAGCGCGCCGTCCGTCTCGTGGTCGATGCGCTGGGCGGGCTCGTGTTCGGCGCCCGCATCGCCGTGCTCGGAGCGGCCTTCAAGCCGTTCAGCGACGACATCCGCGATTCCCCTGCCCTCGACGTCGCCATACGGCTGCGGGGTCTCGGCGCGGACGTGATCATCACCGACCCCGCCGCGACCG
This sequence comes from Microbacterium sp. MYb72, assembly GCF_002979415.1. Taxonomy (GTDB): domain Bacteria; phylum Actinomycetota; class Actinomycetes; order Actinomycetales; family Microbacteriaceae; genus Microbacterium; species Microbacterium natoriense. Next base: position 29,539 of record NZ_PCOT01000030.1, read on the forward strand.
AGAACGCCGCCGCGGTGCATCCGCAGCTCTCCTACACGCGGGAGAGGGACGAGGCTCTTCGAGACGCCGATGCGGTCGTCATCGTGACCGAATGGGACGAGTACCGCCGCGATCTCACTCCTGAACACGCCGGTGCGCTGGTCTCGAAGCGCATCGTCATCGACGGTCGCAACTGCCTCGACTCGGCCGCATGGCGTGCCGCCGGGTGGACGTACCACGGCATGGGCCGCCGCTAGCGAGAAAGCCCCTGCCCCGCGAGCACGTGCCGCGGGGTACAGGTCAGCGCACCTCCACCGCGCTCTGCACCGACGAGCGTCCGAGGTACACGTAGTCGTCGTGCTTCGCCGACCTGCCGTCTCCCGCGGCGCGTCCGTGAAGCCGACGCCAGACCCAGGGCAGCGCGTGGCGGCGCCACCAGACCCCTGCACCGATCGGCTCGTGCTCGTGCAGAGCGGCGTCCAGCGTTCCGAGCGCCTCCGCGTGCGGCACGCCGAGCACCTCACCGGCGCGGTACGCGAGGAACCGGTGCCCTCTGCTGCTGAGGTGCACGAGGTCCTCCCCCCAGTTGGGCCGGTCTCGCAGCGACGGATGCAGATCGGTGTCGATGAGGATCGCGCCCGTGCGCGCGGCGACTCCGCTCAGCGCGGTCGCGAAGGCGGCGAACCGTCGCGTGTAGATCGCCGCCGCGCGGCGTCCGGGGAGGAAGGGGGTGACGAGCACCACGTCCGCGCCGCACGCTCTGAGGCGCTCCACCGCGTCCTCGACCCGTCGTGCAAGGCCAGGGACGTCGACGTTCGGCTTCACCAGGTCGTTCGCCCCGACGAGGATCGACACGAGGTCTGGGCGGAGCTGCAGCGCTCGCTCCAGCTGGGGGCCGCACACGTCCGACACCCGCTTCGAGCGGATCGCGAGGTTCGCGTAGTGCAGTCCTCCGCGGGCCGCGAGCAGCAGCGCGAGGCGATCCGCCCAGCCCCGCAGTGCGCCGTCCGGCGCCGGATCGCACAGCCCCTCGGTCAGGGAGTCGCCGAGGGCGACGTAGCGCCGCCAGCGCGTCTGCGGGGCCGGCGTCGACCGCTCCGGCCTGACCACGCGGCGAGCGCGCAGGCCGCGGTCCACCGCCCCCAGGAGCATCGCGTCGTCGAAGTGCGAAAGCAGCTGGTCGCATACGCCGGCCCAGCTGCGCCCCTGTACGGCCTCGTGCCCGGCTTCCCCGAAGGCTCTGCGCTTGCGGACGTCGCCGGCGAGATCGGCCACGCGCATCCGCAGATCGTCGAGGTCGCCGGGTCGGTAGAGCCATCCGTCGATGCCCATGCGCACGAGGTCGAGGGGGCCGCCGCGCCCCGTGGCGACGACGGGGACGCCGCTCGCGTGGGCCTCCTGAAGGGTCTGCCCGAACGTCTCGCTCTCCCCCGGGTGCACGAAGACGTCGAACGAGGCCAGCGCCGCGGCGAGCGCATCGCCGTCGAGATGGCCGAGGAACAGCGCCTCGGGAAGGAGAGCCTCCAGCCGCTGTCTGCTCGGACCGTCGCCGACGACCACCAGTCGGGTGCCGGGGATCCCGCGCAGCGCGACGAGGTCCTCGACCTGCTTCTCCGGGGCGAGCCTGCCGACGTAGCCGATCACGGTCTCCGCACCCCAGGACCCCCGCAGGGCGGGGTCGCGTCGCAGCGGCTGGAAGCGCTCGGCATCCACCCCTCTCCCCCATCGCCGTACCCTGTCGACGCCGAGCCTCGCGAGCTGATGGGCGGAATCCGCCGATGGCGCGAGCGTGAGCGTGGCCCTGCGATGCAGCCGTGCGATGTGCGTCTGCGCGATGCCGGTGGTGGCGGCGATGCGGTAGCGCTCCGTGTACGCGGCGACATCGGTCTGGTAGGCGGCGACCGAGGCGATGCCCAGACGCTCGGCCGCGAGCACTCCGCGCCACCCCAGGGCGAACGGCGAGGCCAGATGCACGACGTCCGGCTGGAACCGGCGCAGGGATGCCGCGACGCGGTGCGCCGGGGACGTGCCCACCCTGACGTTGCGATAGCCGGGCAGCGGGAGGCTGGGGATCGACTCGACGATCGCTCCGTGCACGGAGTCGGGGATGCCGACGGCATCCGGTGCGATCACGTGCGCCTCATGGCCCGTGCGCTCGAGGTGCCTCAGGATCTGCAGCACGGATCCGGTGACACCGTTCATGTGCGGAAGGAAGGACTCTGTCACGATCGCGACTCTCACACGCTCAGGATGCCGTCGTCTCGAGGGCCTCGGCGCCCGAAACAGCTCTGGGCACCAGATGTTCACCGGATGCTGGAGCGCCCGTCACCGGCTATCCCGCCGTTGGTTGCCGTTCACCTGAGCCGCGCACTCTGGAGCCGTGCCGCTCGATCTGCTCTCCACCCCGTGGGCCCTCGCCGTGATGAGCCTCCTCGTCCTGGGCGATGCCTTCTTCGTGGTGATCCCCGGGGAGATCGCCGTCACCGCGCTCGGTGCGATCTCCGCGTCGTCCGGTACCCCTCCCCTCTGGGCGGTGATCGGCTGCGCGGGCATCGCCGCCGCGGCCGGAGACGCCGCCTGCTATCTGATCGGGCGCACGGTCGGCACGGAGCGCTGGCGGTGGATGCGCACCGCCAGGGTGCAGCAGGCTCTCGCGTGGGCGCGGCGCCGGCTCGACACGGGAACGGCCACGGTGCTCTTCACGGCGAGGTTCGTGCCCTTCGCCCGACTCGCGATCAATCTCGTGGCAGGGGCCTCGCGCATCCACCCTCCCCGCTACCTGGCCCTCGTCTTCCTCGCCGCACTGGGGTGGGCCGCCTATCAGGCCTCGGTCGGGGCGATCGTGGCCACGCTGATCCCCGGCGGCCCCGTGGTGGCGGTGCTCGTCTCGATCGCCGTCGCCGTCGGTCTCGGCGCGGCGATCGACCTGTCGACCCGCAGACTGCGGAAGTGAACAGCCGACCGGCTGGGGCGTGCCCTAGGCTGGCGGACATGAGCACCGAAGAAGGCGCGTCCTCGACCGAGGACATGAAGCGCAAGTTCAAGGAAGCGCTCGAGAAGAAGAACGCGCACCACCGGCAGGGCGAGGCCCACCTCGACGGCGACTCCGCCGTCCATGGCGCGCCCGCCCCGCAGACGCGGCGCGAGTTCCGACGCAAGAGCGGTTGACCACACGGATGCGGGAACCGGCTTCCACCGGCTCCCGCATCCCTCACAGGCCGCTCAGCCCTGGGAGGCGCGTGCTCTCGCTCTCTCCTCCTTCGCCGACATCTCGGCCACGGCGGCATCGTTGAGCTCGGTCAGATCGGCGGCCTGAGGTGCGGGAGCATCTCCGTGAGCGTCCACTCCGTCGAGCACCGACTCATCGAACGGCAGCTCGCCGCCGAGCACCTGCCGCACACGATCGCGATCGATCTGGCGGGTCCAGGTGCCGATGAGGAGCGTCGCGACCGCGTTGCCCGTGAAGTTCGTCAGCGCGCGTCCCTCCGACATGAACCGGTCGATCCCGACGATCACGCCCACGCCGTCGACGAGGTCGGGACGGTAGGCCTGCAGTCCTCCGGCGAGAGTCGCGAGGCCGGCCCCGGTGACGCCCGCGGCCCCCTTGCTCGCGATGATCATGAACACCAGGAGGCCGATCTGCTCGCCGATCGACATCGGCTGTCCCATACCCGTGGCGATGAACAGCGACGCCATCGTCAGGTAGATCGCCGTGCCGTCGAGGTTGAACGAGTAGCCGGTGGGGACGGTGATGCCGACGACCGGCTTGGAGACGCCGACGTGCTCCATCTTGGCGATGAGGCGGGGCAGCGCGGACTCCGAGGACGAGGTGCCGACGATCAGCAGGTACTCCCGAGCCAGGTACTTCATCAGGCTGAAGATGTTGACCCTCGTCACAGCCCACAGCAGAGCACCGAGGACGACGACGATGAACACGATGCATGTGATGTAGAACGCCACCATCAGCACGCCGAGGCTCCAGATCGCCGCGATCCCCGTCTTGCCGACGACGGCGGCGATGGCGCCGAACGCGCCGAGCGGGGCGAGCCACAGGATCATCCCGAGGATGCGGAACACCAGCTTCTGCAGCTGCTTGACGGCGTCCATGATGCCGGCACCGCGCTCGCCGAGCCCCTGCAGAGCGAACCCGACCAGGAGAGCGATGAACAGCACCTGGAGCACGCTCTCCCCTGTGAACGCCGCGAAGAAGGTGGGCGGGATGATGCCGAGCACGAACTCCTGAGTCGTCTTCGCCTCGGTCGAGGTGGCGTCGTAGGTCGCCCCCGCCATGTTGAGGCCCTCGCCGGGGTGGATGATGTTGCCGACGACGAGGCCGATGGCCAGGGCGAACGTCGACATCACCAGGAAGTAGGCGAGTGCGAGCCCGCCGATCTTGCCGACGGTGGCGGCCTTCGCGATCGAGCCGATGCCGATCACGATCGTGCAGAAGATGATGGGGGCGATCATCATCTTGATCAGCGAGACGAAGCCCTTGCCGATGGGCTCCAGCGCCTGTGCGAACTCCGGCCAGACGAGTCCGACCACCGCGCCGAGAACGACGGCGATGATCACCGACACATACAGCCAGGTGTGCCGGTCCCAGGCCTGCTTTCCGCGTCGCCAGTGGAATCCCGGCAGTGTGAATCCGGTCGTGATGGCCATGTGTCCTCCTCGGTCATGAACGTCGTCGTGTCATGCGTCTCCCCGCGTCGTCGCGGGGCGTGACATCACCGTCGCCGACTTCACAGACGGGCGCCATTTGTGGTCGTATTGGTCACGACCAGGCCGACGAGGACCGGAGGATGCCGATGACGCAGCGCCGCACGCTCAGCGCCGCCACCCGCGTCTTCCTCGTCCTCATCTCGGCCGCGGCGGTGATCGGCATCCTCGTCGCCGCGTTCCTCGTCGCGGAGACGCAGCGCGCCGTGCAGGCGGAGGCCGAGCGCGCGACCGGGGCCACCGCGGCGGCGATCGCCGCATCCGGTGCGGTGTCGAGCGCCCTCCGAGACGAGGATGCGGACGCGGCGACCGCCGCCCTCGAGCCGTACGCGCTCTCCGTCATCGATTCCGCCGGGCTGGACTTCGTGACGATCATGACGACCGACGGCATCCGCATCACCCATCCCGACCTGTCGCAGATCGGCGGACGCTATCTCGGGACGATCCCCGAGCGGCCGGTCCCGTTCACCGAGACCTTCACCGGCACGCTCGGCCCTTCGGTCCGGACGATCGTCCCCGTGATCGACGCCGACGGCGTGCTGAGGGGCTGGGTCTCCGCGGGGGTGACGACAGAGACGATCTCCGAGACGCTCGTGCGGCGCCTTCCGCTGTCGCTGGCGATCACCCTTCTGCTCGTGGCGATCGGTGCGCTCGGAGCCTGGGCCGCCCGGCGCTTCACCCGGCGCATCGCCGGTGACCTGCCGCCGGGCACGGTCCGCGACGCCGTGTCATCGTACGAGTCGATCCGCACCCTGGGCGAGGCGCTGCGGGCGCAGACGCACGAACACGGAAACCGGATGCACACCGCTGTCGCACTGCTGGAGCTGGGGCGCACCGGCGAGGCGATCGACATCCTCACCGAGACCTCCCGGCAGAGTCAGTCGCTGGTCGACCAGGTCACGGCGCGCCGCCACGGGGATCCGGCGGTGGGCGCACTCCTGCTCGGCAAGGCCTCGCAGGCGAAGGAGCGCGGCATCGACTGGAGGGTGCGCATCGAACCGGAGGCGCCGCGGTCGCCCCTGTCGACCGTGGACAGCGTGTCCGTGCTCGGCAACCTCATCGACAACGCGATGGACGCGGCCTCCGCGGCGGAAGACCGATGGGTCGAGGTGTCGCTGAGCACGTCCGACGCCGGTGGGATCGTGCTCGACGTCGCCGACAGCGGCGCAGGAGTGCCGGCAGAGATCAGGGAGAGGATCTTCGAGCACGGCTTCTCCACGAAGCCCGCCGACGCCCAGGGGCGCGGCGTCGGACTCGCTCTCGTCCGCTCGGTCGTGACGGATGCCGGGGGCACCGTGGAGATCCTCGACGATCCGACGACCTTCCGCGTCACGCTCCCCGCCGCAGGCAGGAGAAGGTCGTGATCCGCACGCTGATCGTCGACGACGACGCCCTGACGCTCGAACTGCACCGCACCTACGTGGAGCGCCTGGAGGGTTTCGTCGTCGGCGGCGAGTGCACCGGAGCCCGTGCGGCCCTCGCCGCGGTGCTCGATCAGCCGCCCGAGCGCACGTTCGATCTCGTGCTCCTGGACATCACGATGCCGGACGGAACGGGTCTGGATGTGCTGCGCACGCTCCGCGCTCGTGCCGCCGCGATCGATGTGATCGCCATCACCGCCGTACGCGACGCGGAGACCGTGCGGCAGATGGCCGCGCTCGGGGTGTTCCAGTACCTGGTCAAGCCCTTCCCGTTCGCGGTGTTCGCCGAACGCCTCACCGCGTACCGGGAGCATCGCGATCAGGCCCGGACGACCGACGGGGAGGCGACCCAGGCGGAGATCGACGCCCTGCTCGGGCGGACGACGGGCAGAATCGCGCTCCCGAAAGGGCTGTCCGGCGGCACCCTCGACCGTGTCGCCACGATCCTGCGTTCGACCGGCCCGCTGTCGGCGACCGAGGCCGCAGACGCCCTGGGAATGTCCCGCGTCGCCACGCGGCGCTACCTCGAACACCTCGTCGCGGAGGGCGTCGTCGCCAAGGCCGCGCGCTACGGAACGCGCGGGCGCCCGGAGACCGAGTACGCGTGGAGCCGGAACCGGCCCGACATCGGCTGAGCACCGGCGCCATCACCGCACCAGGGCTCGGGGGCGGCGGCGCGCGCTCGGTGTTCCCCGACACCGCGGCGAGCCCCGGCGATCAGCCGTCAGCGATCAGTCGTCAGCCGCGAGGCCGGTCAGCCGCGAGGCCGTCAGACCGCGAGGCCGTCAGCCTCGGGGCTGCGCGTTGAGCCAGTCCGCGAAGGTCACGGTGCCGAGGTCGGCATCCGCATCCGGGAGGATGCTGCCGTCGCGGATCGCACGCCCGAAGGCCCCGGGGAGCGAGAGAGCCGGCATCCAGCCGCTCCTGCCTGCGTGCGCGGCCCAGGAGCGCATCATGTCGACGAGCTGCTCCTCCTGCGGGCCCGCGATGTCCCGCGCCCGCTCCGACGGTCCTGCCTCGGCGAGGTCGACGAGCCGCGTCGCGACCTCCACGATCGCGATCGGCTGCGTGCGCATCCTCAGGGCGAGATGCAGCGGTCCGACTGCCGCCGTGCGATAGGTCTGCGCGGCGAAGTCGTGGAACTGCGTCGCTCTCTGGATCGTCCACGGCACCTGCCCAGAGCGGACCGTCTGCTCCTGAGCGAGCTTTCCGGCGTAGTAGCCGTGGGGCGCCCGATCGACGCCGACGATCGACAGCGCGAGATGGTGTCCCACCCCGGAACGGTGTCCTGCCGCGAGGAGGTGCGAGGAGGTCTCGGTGAAGAACTCCGTGGCCGCACGGGCGCTCTGCGTCGAGGTGCTGAGCACGTCGATCACGACGTCCGCGCCGGACAGCGCCTCATCGAGTCCGGCCCCGGAGCGCACATCGACGCCGTTGCCACGGGTGAGGACGCGGACTCGGTGACCACGCTGCTGAGCGATCTTCACGACCTCGGATCCTGCGATGCCGGTTCCGCCTGCGACTGCGATCTCCATGGCTCTCCATCCGAAGCTGGTTGGGTGATGTCGGTTACGACGCTACCCCGAGAGCGAGGGACATCAGCGGGGCAGCCGCCCTTCGTGCAGGAGTCCGTTCGGATCGATCTCGGCGCGAAGTGCTCTGAGGCGCTCGATCTCCTCCGGTGTGGCGCAGCGGTCGAGCGTCTGCCCCGGGGTGAGGAACGTCGGGATCGTGCGCCCGGCAGGGACCGGAGCGAGAAGGTCGCGGAACCCCGCGATGCTGGCATCTCCCGGCTCCCTCGGCGCGCCCGGGAACAGCGGCGAGAGCGCGTGCAGCAGCCAGCCGGCCGATTCGAGCGAGGCCAGTCCGGACCGACGAGGACGCGCGAGAGCCCCTCCGAGCATCCGGATGTCGATGCCGATGATGGGCCACTGCTCCGGCAGCTCACGGAAGGCCAGCAGCTCGTCGATCATGCTGTCGTCGAGGTCCGTGAGCGCCGCGGAGGCGCCCCGACCAGGCGTGGGATCTGTCGGTTCGTTCGACCCCGCAGCGAGAGCGGCGGGCGACGTCGGACCGGACACCTCCCTGCGCACCGTGCCCGCACGGCGGATGCCGTCGATCAGCCCCTCTGCGGCGCCGTCGGTGGACAGCGCCTGCACGGTGAGGAAGCTGCGCCCGCGGATCTCCTCCGGCAGCTGCGGAGCGTCGGGCATCCGCATCGAGTTCATGAAGACGTTGAGCGAGGAGGGCGCGGTCGCGGCGAGGTCGCGCACCGCTCGCATGACTGCCGCGGCATCCGCGACGTCGAAGGTCAGCCCGCTGCCCCACAGGTCAGGGGTGCGGACGAGGTCGATCTCGAGCGCCGTGACGATCCCGACGATGCCGCCGGCGCCGCGCAGCGCCCACATCAGCTCGGGGTCGCTGTCGTCGTCGACGCGCCCGTGCGTGCCGTCCGGGCGCAGGATCCACGCCGCACGGAGACCGTCGGATCCCAGGCCTGCCGTTCGACTGAACCAGGAGTGACCTCCGCCGAGCGTGTAGCCCGCGACCGTGACGACGGGGCTCGTGCCTGCGGGCGCCGACCAGCCGGTGCCCTCCAGGGCATCGACGACGGCTCCCCATCGAACTCCGCTTCCCACGCGGACGACGCCGGCGTCGAGATCGACGTCGAGCGCGTCGAACGCGCCCATCCGGACGATCACGGCGCCCGCGAGGTCTCCGGACGCGCCGTGCCCGCTCGGCTGCACCGCGAGGCGCACGCCGGTGTCTTCGGCCATGCGCAGCAGCGACCGCAGATCGGCGACGTCGACCGGGGCAGCCACGCCTTCCGGCCGCTGCTCGACCGCCAGGTTCCACGGCCGGCGCTGGGCGTCGAAGCCGTCATCGGACGGCAGGACGAGCGCGCCGTTCAAGCCGGCGCGGACGGACTCGAGTGCAGAGGTAAGGGGCATGACGCCACCGTACGATGTCCCACGGACATTGTCGACGGCGCCTGCCCCTGCCGCTCACTCTCCCGCGAGACCGCCCAGCATGTGGCCGAAGGAACGCCCTTCGCCCAGGTAGGTCGCGGGGTCGAACGGGTCGGCCGCCTCGGCCGTGTCCCGAGCGGCGACCGCATCTGCGAGCTCACGTGCGCCCTTCTCCACGCGCTTGGCGAGCGGGGCGACGTCGTCACCCGCACCGCCCCAGTCGCTGGAGGCGGCGAACACGCCGGTGGAGACGGCATCCGCGTGGAGGTAGGCGAACAGCGGACGGATCGCGTAGTCGATCGCGAGGGAATGCCGCGCCGTCCCCGCGTTCGCGCCGATCAGGACCGGCTTCCCCGTCAGCGAATCGGGATCGAGCACGTCGATGAACGACTTGAACAGACCCGAGTAGCTCGTCGAGAAGATCGGCGTCACGGCGATCAGCGCGTCGGCGGACACGACCGTGTTGATCGCCGTCTCCAGCGCCGGCGGGGCGAAGCCAGTGAGCATGTTGTTCGTGATGTCGTGCGCGTAGTCGCGCAGCTCGATCACGTCGATGCTCGCCTCGATGTCATGAGCGGCGAGCGCCTTCACGGTCTCGGCGGCGAGGCGATCCGCCAGCATCCGCGTGGACGAGGGGTTGGAGAGCCCCGCCGAGACGACGGCGATGCGACGCGTGGTGGTCATCTCACGCCTCCTTCCGGCCGAGGCCGAACGCGGAGCCGGCGGGTGCCGGCGTGTCCTGATAGGGCGAGTCGCCGGTGAGGTTGTCGCCGCGGTTCGCACCGGGGCGCGCCTGGCGGGTCGGGCCGTCGCCGTACACCGCCGTGACGCGCGCGGCGTGGGTCGGGGCGTCGGGCACCGACTCCGGGCGGTCCTTCGCGAGCTCCCTGCGGAGCACAGGGACGACCTCGGAGCCGAGGATGTCGAGCTGCTCGAGCACGGTCTTCAGCGGCAGCCCCGCGTGGTCGATGAGGAAGAGCTGACGCTGGTAGTCGCCGTAGTGCTCGCGCATCGCGGCGTAACGGTCGATGACCTGCTGCGGCGAGCCGACGGTGAGCGGGGTCATCTCGCTGAAGTCCTCGAGGCTCGGGCCGTGGCCGTACACGGGGGCGTTGTCGAAGTACGGGCGGAACTGCGTCACCGCGTCCTGCGACTTCGCCGCCATGAACACCTGGCCGCCGAGCCCGACGATCGCCTGCTCGGGGGTGCCGTGTCCGTAGTGCGCGTAGCGCTGGCGGTACAGCTCGATCAGGCGCTGATAGTGCTCCTTGGGCCAGAAGATGTTGTTCGCGAAGAAGCCGTCGCCGTAGTACGCGGCCTGCTCGGCGATCTCCGGGGTGCGGATGGAGCCGTGCCACACGAAGGGGGCGATGCCGTCCAGCGGGCGCGGCGTCGAGGTGAAGCCCTGCAGCGGCGTGCGGAACTTGCCCTCCCAGTCGACGACGTCCTCGCGCCACAGCTTGTGCAGCAGAGCGTAGTTCTCGATCGCCAGAGGAAGGCCCTGACGGATGTCCTGCCCGAACCAGGGGTACACGGGACCGGTGTTGCCTCGGCCGAGCATGAGGTCCATGCGTCCGCCGGACACGTGCTGCAGCATCGCGTACTCCTCAGCGATGCGGACGGGGTCGTTCGTGGTGATGAGCGTCGTCGACGTGGACACGATGAGACGCTCGGTCTGCGCCGCGAGCGCGGCGAGGAACGTGGTGGGGCTGGACGACCAGAACGGCGGGTTGTGGTGCTCGCCGATCGCGAAGACGTCGAGGCCGACCTCCTCCGCGTGCTTGGCGATCGTCGTCGTGGCCGCGATCCGCTCCTGCTCGCTGGGCGTGACGCCGGTGGTGGGGTCGCGGGTGATGTCGCTGACCGACATGATGCCGAACTGCATCGCCTGTGCGCCTGACTGCTCGCTCATGATTCTCCGTGCTCTCCGAAGCGGACGACTCGGCATCCGTTTCTATTCATTTGAATGTATCTGAGTCAACGCGACCGCACCAACTTTATTCCCGGGGGTAGCCTCGGAGGATGAACAGCGCCGGAGCGGATGCGACAGGCCCCGTCACGGGGGCCGTTCCCAGGCCTCGACGCCGCGTGCCGTTCTGGGACAACGCGCGCTACATCTGCATCGTGCTGGTCGTGCTCGGCCACGCCATCCAGCGTCTCATCTACGACTCCGACATCGCGCTCGCCTTCTACCTGGCGCTCTACGCGTTCCACATGCCGGCCTTCGCGATCATCTCGGGGTACTTCTCGAAGTCCGGATCGCCGACCAGGGTCCAGATGGCCCGCGTCATCACGGACATCCTGGTGCCGTACGTCATCTTCGAGCTCGTCTGGACCCTCACGAAATGGCTCGTCGAGGGGCAGGCGAACCCCAACCTCACCAAGCCGTCGTGGACGCTGTGGTTCCTGCTGGCCCTCGGCATCTTCCGACTGGTGCTCCCCTATCTCGCCCTGCTGCGCTGGCCGCTGCTGTGGACGATCGTCATCTCGATCGGCGTCGGCTACCTGCCGAACATCGACAGCACCTTCTCGCTCTCGCGCACGCTCGGTCTGCTGCCCTTCTTCACCCTCGGCTGGTGGCTGCGGGAGCGCGACATCGTCTCGCGCTTCCAGCTTCTGGCACACCGGCCGTGGTGGTCTCGGGTCATCGCCGTCGCTCTCCTGGCCGGAGCCGGCTTCACGGCGTGGTTCTGGCTCGACGTGTGGGAGAAGATCGACCTGCGGCACTGGCTGTTCTACGAGGACTCGTACGCCGATCTCGGCGGAGAGCAGTGGTGGGCAGGCGGGGCGCGGATCGCCCTGATGGTGGTCGCGGTGCTCCTCAGCGCCGCCTTCTTCACGCTCATCCCGCGGGGGACCTACTGGTGGACCTCGTTCGGCCAGTACACGATGTACGTGTTCCTGCTGCACTCGTTCGTGCTGTACCCCTTCCGCGAGTCCGGCATCCTCCGCGATCTCGAGCCGACATGGCTCTGGCTCCCGCTCGTGACCGTCTCGTCGATCCTCGTCGCGCTCGTGCTCGCCACGAAGCCCGTGCGGCGCCTGTTCCGCCCCCTGGTCGAGCCGCGGCCTGCCTGGCTGTTCGCCGACCCGCAGCTCGCCACCCGCGAGGGGCACCGCAGCGACCCGACCGGCTCCCGGCGACCGCGGTAGCGACGATCGCTCTGGAGCATGTCGGCGACGGCGACTAGCATGCCCCCATGCCCATCACCCTGGAGAACGTCGGGATCGCCGTCAGGGACCTCGACGAAGCCATCGCCTTCTTCACCGATCTCGGTCTGACGGTCATCGGGCGCGACACGGTGAGCGGCGAGTGGGCCGACACCGCGGTCGGCCTCGACGGCAACCACGCGAAGATCGCCATGCTCCAGACGCCGGACGGCGATGGCCGCCTCGAGCTGTTCGAGTACATCCACCCCGATGCCGTCGAGACCCACCCGACGCTCCCCCACGAGATCGGCATGCACCGTGTCGCCTTCTCCGTCGACGACATCGACGCGGCCCTGGAGACGGCGGCGACGCACGGATGCGTCCCGCTGCGCGGCGTCGCGGACTACAAGGGCGTCTACCGACTCACGTATCTGCGGGGTCCGAGCGGCATCCTGGTCATGCTCGCGCAGGACATGACGAAGAGCTGAGGCCGAGCCTCAGGCGAACAGCTCGGCGCCGACGTACGAGCCCGCTGCGGCGCCGCCGGGGATCGCCCAGATCCCCGAGCCGACGTGGCGGATGTACTCGTTCATCAGGTCGGTCGAGAGGCGCTTCTGCAGGGTGATGAACTGCTGCGGGTCGCGCTGGTACGAGAGGAAGAACAGTCCGGCGTCCAGGCGTCCGAGTGCGTTGTTCCCGTCGACGTAGTTGAACCCGCGGCGCAGGATGCGGATGCCGTCGTTCTGGTCGGGGTGCGCGAGCCGCACGTGCGAGTTCCGGTCGATCGCCGACCCCGAGAACGTCGGCTCGGTGAACTCGTCGCCACCCGACAGCGGAGCGCCGCTGCCCTTCTCCCGACCGATGATCGTGTCCTGCTCGCTGAGCCGCACACGGTCCCACGTCTCGATGAGCATCGCGATCTTGCGCGCGACGAGATAGGAGCCGCCGGCCATCCAGGCGGGCTCGGCGGACGCAGGCACCCAGACGTTCTCCTCCAGCGCCTTCGAATCGTCGGCGAGGATGTTCGCCGTGCCGTCCTTGAACCCGAAGAGGTTGCGCGGCGTCGCGCCGGCCGATGTGGTGCGCGAGGTCTTGCCGAAGCCCAGCTGCGACCATCGGAGGCGGGCGCGTCCGAAGGCGATCCGGCTGAGATTCCGGATGGCGTGCACGGCCACCTGCGGATCGTCTGCGCACGCCTGGATGCACAGGTCTCCGTGCGAATGCGCGGGGTCGAGGTCGTCGCCGAGGAAGGCGGGAAGACGCTCCAGGCCCTCAGGGCGCAGCGCCGCGATGCCGTATCGATCGCCGTCCTCGTTCTCGAAGAGGGTCGGCCCGAAGCCGATGGTGATCGTGAGCCCGGCCGCGGGAAGCCCCTGCGCCTCGCCGGTGTCGTCCGGCGGCTGCTCGGCGTCGCCGCCCACCGCTCCGGTCGCGCTCACCTCGAGCCCCTGCGTGATGCGAGAGGCCGCGTACGACCAGTCCTGCAGCAGCGAGATCAGATCGTCGCGGTCGGTGCGGGGCATCATGTCGAAGGAGGCGAAGTGCAGGTGCTCCTGCACAGGGGTGGTGATGCCCGCCTGGTGCGCGCCGAAGAAGTCGTAGACGCTCTGCGCGTCGGCATCCGCCCTCGCCCGTCCGAGCGCGACGCCTCCGGCCAGTCCCCCGCCGACGCCGACGGCGAGTCCGGCCACGCCTCCGCCAAGGGCCAACCCCAGCAGCCCACGCCTGCTCAGACCCGGAGAAGCGGATGCCGCGGCCCCCGCATCGTCATCCGACACGGGGACAGCGGCATCCGTCTTGCTTTCACTCACCTCGGGATCGTACCTGTTCCGTGAGTCAGTCGAGGACCGTGCCGGTGAGCTGGGACAGCGGCTCCGCCAGCGCGTTGATCAGGTCGGTGAACTCGCGCTTGTCGTCCTCCGTGAGCTGCGAGTAGTTCACGAAGCCGTCGGTGAGCGAGCCGTGCTTCGCGAGCGCCGCCTCGAGGGCCGCGTAGCCGTCCTCGATCTCACCCACGAGCTTCTTGCCCTCGGCGCCCTGCGCCTCGGCGAAGTCCTGCACGAGCGAGAAGGCCATCTTCGACCCCTCGACGTTGGCGGCGAAGTCGTAGAGGTCGGTGCCGGACCACCAGTCCTCCTCGCCGGAGATCTTGCCCGTCGCGACCTCGTCGAGCAGCGCGATCGCGCCGTTCGAGATGCCGCCGATGCCCTGGTCGTCGAGCGCCGTGGTGAAGTCCTTCGAGTGCACGTAGTCGTACAGCTCCTGGGTGTCGGCGATCAGCTGATCACCGTAACCCGCGCGCTCCTCGGGCGTGGACGGCGCCCAGTCCTGCCAGGCGGGAGTCTCTCCGTCGGCGTTCAGCGCGTCCTGCGCAGGCACCCAGAGGTCCTTCTCGATGCGGTGGAATCCCGTCCAGTCGAGCCCTTCGGCGACGGCGTCGACCTCGCGGTAGTCGATCCTCGGGTCGAGGTCACCCAGAGCCTCAGCCACCGGCTCGATGCGCTCGTAGAACGCCCGGGTCTGCGGGAAGAGCGTGCGCGCGGTCTCGTCGTCTCCCGACTCGTACGCGGCCACGAGGGCGTCGACCGCGGGGACGAGCTGACCGACCTGGTCCTTCACGAAGGCCGCGTAGAGGTCGACGGCCTTCTGCTTCTGCTCGGCATCCTCTCCGGTGACGGCGACGCGGTCACCCGTGACGGTGAACTCGGCCTTGCCGACGCCGTCGCCGATCATGCCGGGCTTGCAGAGCGTGTAGTAGGTGCCGGGCTGCGCAACGACCGTGAGGGTGCGCGACGCGGCGGGGGCGATGTTCTCGACCTCTCCGACGATGCGGAGGCCGTCCTCGGCCAGCAGGTAGAACTCGCTGGTCTGGCCGCTGGTGTTCTTGACGTCGAAGACCAGCGTGCCGCTCTTCGCGGTGGCGCCAGAGACGTCGCACGCGCTGTCGGTCGAGGAGACGTCGAACGAGGCGCCAGCGGCGACGTCGGCCTTGGCGACGCAGCCGCTCAGGACGAGCGCTGCCGCGCCTGCGGCGGCGAGGGCACCGAGGATCCGGCGAGAGGTGGTCATGCTGCTCCTTGCTGTGTGAGTGAAGGCGTCGCGGCGTTCTCGACCGGCGCGACCGCCGCACGAGCGGTCCTGCGGCCGCGAAGACCGCGGAGGAAGAAGAATCCGACGACGAGGATGTAGACGGCCCAGACCACGACC
Source organism: Microbacterium sp. MYb72 (assembly GCF_002979415.1). GTDB lineage: Bacteria > Actinomycetota > Actinomycetes > Actinomycetales > Microbacteriaceae > Microbacterium > Microbacterium natoriense. The sequence continues at coordinate 44,984 of NZ_PCOT01000030.1, forward strand.
TGAAGCCAGGACATCTGCGGGCGGAAGCCGATCGTGGCCTGGAGGATCGTCGCCCACGTGCTGTCCGGCGCGATCGCCGAGCTGACGTCGAACGCCCACCCGAACGGGAAGGCGGTCCAGCCGATGCCGACCGCGCCGGTGACGGGATCGATGGGAGCGAGCGGACTGAACGGGCCGGGGAGCGCGCCGGCCTCCTGCAGGTCCATGATCGCGTAGGCGAGGACCCCCGCGGCGACGATCACCAGGAATGCACCTGTCCAGGCGAAGAAGCGCCTGGTATCGAGGCGGACGGCGCCGCGTGCGAGGAGCCAGCCGACGACGACGGCGACCAGGAGACCGAGAAGGGCGCCGACGACGGCCAGCGGGGCATCCCCGAACGACTGCACCATCGACCACAGCAGCAGCGTCGTCTCGATGCCCTCCCGCGCCACGGAGACGAAGCCGATCGCGACCAGCGCCCAGAGCCCGCCCTGGGTGAGCGCTCGATCGATGCCGCCCTCGAGCGTCGCCTTCATCGCCCGCCCGGCCTTCTGCATCCAGAAGATCATCCAGGTGACCATCGCGACGGCGAGGAGCGACATCAGCCCGCCGATGAGCTCCTGTGCGCCCGGGGCGAGCGCGTACGCGCCGAACGTGAGAACGGCGCCGAAGACGATCGCCAGCGTGATCGCGAGACCGATGCCGATCCACAGCCGAGGCAGAGCGTCGCGGCGACCGAGCCTGCGGAGATAGGCGACGAGGATGCCGACGACGAGCGCGGCTTCGAGGCCCTCACGAAGGCCGATCAGAAAGCTGGCGAGCACGGGTGGAGACTCTCTCGATACGGACGAAGGTAAGGCATCCCTTACCGATGAGACTTTAGCACCTGCGCATCACCCGCTCGAATGCCGTCACGCTCGGTAATGCTCTGAAACACTCGGCGCCGGTGCCCCACAGCCGATCTACTCTCGGGACATGGCTGAACTCTCGCTCCCGATCCTCGACCTCTCCCAGCTCGATGCAGGCCCGGAGGCGGCCGCACGGTTCCGCGACGACCTGCGGAAGGCGACCCACGACGTCGGCTTCTTCTACCTCACCGGCACCGGCGTCTCGTCGGACCTCGAAGCCCGGCTCCACCGCGCGGCCCTCGACTTCTTCGCTCTGCCGGAGGACGACAAGCTCGCGATCGAGAACGTGAACAGCCCGCACTTCCGCGGCTACACCCGCATCGGCGGAGAGCGCACGCAGGGGAAGGTCGACTGGCGCGAGCAGATCGACATCGGCCCCGAGCGCCCGGCGGTCGACGACGGCCCCGCCTTCAACCGACTGATCGGACCGAACCTGTGGCCCGATGCCCAGCCGGAGCTCCGTGACGTCGTCGGCGAGTGGCACGAGACCCTCTCCGATGTCTCCCGCAGGCTGCTGCGCGCCTGGGCGCAGGCCCTGGGCGCCGAGGAGTCGTACTTCGACGAGCACTTCGGCGAGCCCTCCACACTCATCAAGATCGTCCGCTATCCCGGCACCCACGAGCCCGAGCCGCAGCAGGGCGTCGGCGCACACAAGGACTCCGGCGTGCTGACCCTGCTCTGGGTCGAGCCGGGCAAGGGCGGCCTCCAGGTCGAGCGGGACGGATCGTGGGTCGACGCGCCTCCCGTGCCCGGCGCCTTCGTCGTGAACATCGGCGAGCTGCTCGAGTACGCGACAGGAGGCTACCTCAAGGCCACGAATCACCGCGTCGTCTCCCCGCAGGCGCCGGACGAGCGCATCTCGATCCCGTTCTTCTTCAACCCCGCGCTGGACAAGCGGCTGCCGCTCATCGAGCTGCCCGACGACCTCGCGGCCGAGGCGACCGGGGTCACCGAGGACCCGAGCAACCCCATCCACGCGCTCTACGGAGAGAACGCGCTGAAGTCCCGGCTGCGCGCGCACCCCGACGTGGCGGCGATCCACCACGCGGACCTGGTGGCGGCGACCGTCTGACCCGACGGCGCTTCCGTTCCGTCGGTACTGCCGCCCCCTTGCAAGGCTCGGCCGGCCTCCAAAGGCGTGCCGGCGGGGTCGGCGCCGTGCAACGTGCCCGCCGTCGGCATCCCCGCCGAGGTCGTCCGTCGCCGCGGCGAACTCGCGAGAGACGTCAGAACCCGACGTGCCCGCCGAGCTCGACGATCTCGCGCAGCGCGCGCAGATGCCCGGAGAAGGCACTCATTCCTGCCGGAGTGGAGCGCACCCAGGTGCGAGGCCGGCTTCCCGCGCTCCCCTTGCGTGCTCGCACGTAGCCGGCGGCCTGCAGGTGCGAGATCGCTTTGCTGAGGGCGGAGTCGTTCGCCTGGAGGATGTCGGCGAGCGTCGCGAAGTCGAGTTCGACGCCTTCTCCGAGCGATGCCATCAGCGAGAACCTGATGGGCGAGGCGAAGTTGTCGTCGAGACGTGTCCGCGGATGGGCGTCGCGTTCGGTCATCTCCCCTCCGAGGGGGCCTCGGCCGTCGTCGACGGCTCGTCGACCGGCGCGGGCAGACACGCAGCGATGCACAGCAGCGCTGCGGCTGCTGCGGCCGCTCCCAGGGCCGACGGCAGGGTCACGGCGTCGGAGTACGCACGCTGGAGCGCGAGCCAGGTGACCACGCCCATGCTCGACAGGTAGGCCGCGATCTGAGGCCACCGCCAGTACCGTCCGAGCGCCTGCGGGCCGGCATCCGTCGCCCAGAGGAACAGCCACACGACCACGGCCATCATCACGAGGATGCCGACGATCGAACCGAGCAGCGCGTTCTCGATGCCGATCGACAGCGCGGCGACGCCGATCAGGATGCCGAGGCCCGCGGTGGCGGCTCGAGTCTGGCCCGGCAACGGCTCCCGCGGTCTCGCGGGTCGCCGTTCCTGACCTCGCTCGCGCCACAGCAGGGCAGCGCCGTAACCGCCGAACCCCAGAAGAATGGCGAGGCCGGGGATGAAGTTCATCCACAGCGGGCGGTTCTGCGCGTCGATGAGGATCAGCAGGAAGAGCGCGACCATCGCGACGCCGTAGACGACCACCGCTACGACCGACCACGGCCTCGGGCCGAACGCCCGCCACTGCACGCCCGCGCGCTCGGCGAACCCTGCGCTGATCTGACCCGTGACGATGATCAGGAAGATGAACGGCTGCGTCGACGTCGCGTCCGCGCGATTGACCAGCAGCAGGGCGGTGATGAGGATGGCGATGGCGATGCCGCTGAGAACGGCCTGCCACGACGACGCACGCCGGTCGACGCGCTCGTCACGACGACGGTGCACCTCCTCGACCTCGTCGAGGTACTGGCGCGCGACATCAGCGGACGGCGGAGCGAGCGGTGCGGTGCCGTCGATCGGCTTCTGTTCCATGATGACCCCCGGTTTCCATCGGGAAAGCTTCTTACTTTCCTACGGGAAAGAAGCCGGGTCGTCAACCTGGACATGACGAAGGCCGCCCACACCGTGGGCGGCCTTCTCAAGAATGTTCTGCGCGATTGAACGCTGGGCTCAATGCCTTATCGACGCAGTCCGAGACGCTCGATGAGCGAGCGGTAACGGTTGATGTCGATGTCCTGGAGGTAACCCAGGAGACGGCGGCGCTGACCGACGAGCAGGAACAGGCCACGACGCGAGTGGTGGTCGTGCTTGTGCTCCTTGAGGTGCTCGGTGAGGTCCTTGATGCGCTGCGTCAGCATTGCGACCTGCACCTCGGGGGATCCGGTGTCACCGGGGTGCGTCGCGTACTCTTCGATGATCGCCTTCTTGACGTCTGCTTCCAGTGCCATAGATTCGATCCCCTCTCTGCTTGTTGCGCGGTGCCCGGCACCTGATGTGCGAGCTCTCTTTATCCGCGGCCGATCAAACGGCAACCTGAAGAGTCTACCAGCCATCCGGCCCCACGGGCGACCATGCGCGGCGCCCGCTCCCCCGCCCCTCGGATACGCTCGGAGGGTGCAGGACCGAGAAGAACAGTGAGCGCGACGCGCGGCCATCTCATCGATCTGACCCCGCTGCGGCGGAGCCCGGCGTTCGCCAGGATGTGGATCGGATCCACACTCACCGGCATCGGCGGGCAGCTCACCATCGTCACCGTGATGCTGCACGTGTTCTCCCTCACGCACAGCACCTTCGCCGTGTCCATGATCGCGGTGGCGGGGCTCGTGCCGATGATCCTCGCGGGCCTGTACGGCGGCATGCTCGCCGACGCCTTCGACCGCCGTCTCGTCGCGTTGATCGCCGCCACCGTGACGTTCGCCTCGACGGCCCTCCTCGCCGCACTCACCTGGACCGGCATGGAGACGATCTGGTGGCTCTACGCGCTCAGCATGATCAACTCCGCCGCGAACTCGGTGGGCATGGCCACCCGCACCGCGATCGTGCCCCGTCTGATCCCGAGAGATCAGCTCGCGGCGGCATCCGCGCTGAACGGCGTCGCGTTCGGGCTCACCGTCATGGCGGGGCCAGCGCTGGCCGGCATCCTCGTCGCCCTGACTGGGTACGGCTGGACGTACTCGATCGACGTCGTGCTCATGCTGTCGATGTTCCTCGGGCTGTGGACGCTCCCGGCGCTGCGCCCCGAGGGCGAGACCGTGCGGCCGGGCCTCGAGTCTCTCAAGGACGGCTGGCGCTTCCTTCGCAGGGCCGGGAACATCCGGATGCAGTACATCCTCGACATCGTCGCGATGACCTTCGGGCAGCCGCTCGTGCTCTTCCCCGCGCTGGGCACGGTGATCCTCGGCGGAGGCGCCGTCACCACCGGCCTGCTCACCGCGGCCGTCGCCGTCGGCACCTTCGGATCGAGTCTGCTCTCCGGCCGCGTTGTGCAGTACCGGTGGCACGGACGCGGTATCGCGAGAGCCGTCGAGGCGTACGGAGCCGCGATCGCCCTGTTCGGCCTGGTCCTGCTCATCGGCGCCCTCACCGGCTCGGCCACCGAGAGATCTCCGAGCATCCCCCTCATCGTGGCCGCCTGCGTCGCGCTCGCCCTCTCAGGAGCCTCCGACAACGTGAGCTCGATCTACCGCAACACGATGATGCAGGCCGCCGTGCCCGACACCATGAGAGGACGCCTCCAGGGAGTCTTCATCATCGTGGTCGCGGGCGGGCCTCGGGTGGGCGCGCTACGAGGGCGATCACGATGAACCCGCCCAGCAGCGGCGGGAACCACAGCGCCGTGAAGG